>SUWH01000009.1 GCA_015061605.1 Lentisphaerota bacterium
CCGGAACCAATTCTGTATTCAGTGTTTCTTCAACCACATCAAAGAATTTTTCAACAATACTTGTGAAGTTGATGAAACGATAAAAGTCTGCGGTATCATTCATCACGGTCATGGAGCCATCATCTGCTGCTATTTTTTATTTATGGAGTGAATTATGGCAAATATATGCTTTGTTTCCTTAAAAATTGAATGCCGCAGCAAAAGAGCGGCTCTTAAAGTTAATGCGGTTTTAACGCAATTAAAAGAAGCTGCCGACCAACAGCGTAAGGGATTCTATGCCGGTTCAGACCGATATATTTTTGATGCTGCGTTTTATGTTTATGAAAAAGAGGTCAGCATGGCATATTGTGTGAAATGGGGATACAGTGATGAAGAGGTCATTGCTCTGATAAAGTTTCTCAATGAAATTACGCCAATAAAATCTTTGCTGCTCCATTACGAAGAAGGCGGCAGTCTGGAGTATGGCGAATATATTTATTCTGCCGGAACTCTATCTTGCCGGGAACTTCCTGTTTCGCATTATCCCGATGCAACCGACAGCGATTCCGATCAGGAACACCTGCAACATGCATTTGAACGTTACGGTACAATAAGAAAAATTCCATTCTCATAACACATTCTGCAAAAAATCAGTAAAGTCAACAAAAACTGCATAAAACTAACACTTTTTCTTGCATTCCTGTTTGAAATTTCACGATAATATTGATATATTATCCCAAACGGTATGTGGTGACACTATTTCCAAAAGAATGAAAGTTTGGGCGTTTCAGGAATATTGCAATGAAAAAGCTTGATTTGATAGAAGACAGATGGCTCTCCATCAAAGAAATCGCAGAATATCTCGGCGTGCGCCGTGAGACCATATATGTGTACCTTGAAAAGAAAAATCTCCCGGACACCGTATCGGCAAATTCTGGAAATTCAAAATAGCCGAAGTCGATGCCTGGGTGCACTCCGGCAAGTCTGCTAAAAAAGCGAATATATAAGAAAAGTATAGGGGTTATTATGAATATAATTGATGCTATTGTATCTTTAATTTCCAATCCGATTCTGAATATATCTCCTGAACATAGTGGAAATAATAGGGCGACCAATGCTGGCGATGCTTTAGAGGAATATGTTAAAAATCTTTTTGCGGATGCCATTGAAGACGATGAAGTAGAACAAAATAGAAAAAGACAAGAAACGTTTTCTTATTTGGGAAATAAATCCAATCCGCCAGATGCAATGCTTAAGCATGGTGATGCTATTGAGATTAAAAAAATAGAAAGAGCAGATGCTGCATTAGCATTGAATAGCAGCTATCCTAAGCATAAGTTGTCAAGTGACTGTCAGATGCTTTCAACAGCGTGTCGGAATGCAGAAGATGATGGCTGGACAGAAAAGGATATGATTTACGTTGTTGGCACTATACCTAATCAGTCATTGACACAACTTTGTATGGTATATGGAATGGATTATTGCGCATCAGAAGAATGCTACAAACGCATAAAAGAGACTATTAAATCAGGAGTTGAGCTAATTGAGGGTGTTGATTTCTCAGAAACAATAGAACTTGGCAAAATAAAAAAAGTTGATCCTTTGGGAATTACAGATTTGAGAGTACGTGGGATGTGGAGTATTGAAAATCCATTAAAAGTATTTAGCTATGAATACAAACCTCAAGCTGATAAGAAATTTAATTTTATGTGCATAATAAACGAAGATAAATGGAATTCTTTTAGTAATACGGATTTATTGAAAACAATCGAAAAAAGCTGTTCGCAATTGTCCATAAAAGATATACAAATAAAAAATCCGGACAATCCGGCACAGTTAAAAAAAGCAAAATTGATAACATTTTATAAAGATTGAGAGTAAATTATGAATATCCTCAGTTTATTTAGCGGATGCGGTGGATTGGATTTAGGCTTTGAACGTGCTGGGTTTGACATTCCTGTTGCCAATGAATTTGATCCGACGATATATGAAACTTTTAAGGTAAATCATCCTAAAACTCATTTAGTGGAAGGTGATGTCCGCCAAATTACCAAAGAAAATATACTGCCATTTGTAAATGGAGAAATAGACGGTATTATTGGTGGACCGCCTTGTCAGTCTTGGTCAGAAGCGGGATCTCTCAAAGGAATTGAGGATGCGAGAGGACAGCTGTTTTTTGACTATATCAGACTTTTGCAAGAACTCCGCCCAAAATTTTTTCTGGCAGAAAATGTCAGCGGGATGTTGGCTGACCGTCACAGCGTTGCAGTGCAAAATATCTTGAATTTGTTTGAGCAATCTGGCTATGATGTCTCCCTGACTCTGGTCAATGCCAAAGATTATGGTGTTGCAGAGGAAAGAAAAAGAGTTTTTTATATCGGCTTCAGAAAAGATTTGGGAATAAATTTCCGTTTTCCGAAAGGTTCTACCACGGAAGATGATAAAAAATTGACTCTGCGTGATATTATTGGGGATCTGCAAAGCACCGCTGTGCCAGCAGGTCCTAAAAATCATCATAACCCGGCTGCCATAAATAACAATGAGTATTTTACCGGTGCATTCTCGCCGATATTCATGAGCCGGAACCGCGTGAAATCGTGGGATGATCAGGCCTTTACAGTTCAGGCCTCCGGACGTCAATGTCAACTGCACCCCCAAGCTCCAAAAATGGAAAAGTTTGACAAAAATGATTGCCGTTTTGTCAAAGGCGCAGAACATTTGTACCGTCGAATGACAATTCGTGAGGTCGCCAGAGTGCAAGGGTTCCCTGATGATTTCCAATTTATCTATAAAGACACCAATAATGCTTATAAGATGATTGGGAATGCTGTTCCTGTTAATTTGGCATACGAGGTAGCTGTCGCCATAAAATTGTTTTTGGAAGGCAGGGGCGAAGAAGTTGTTGGCATTGATGACGAGATCATTCGCATGAGTACCAGCAGTAATGATCAAGGTCGTGCTTATGAATTTGCGTGGATAAATGCGTTATGTAATGCCTTAAAACAATATCGCACTGTTCGCATTGTTGAAAATTCAAGTTTGGAAGCAAATCAGCGTGCATGGAATTTGATTGATGCAGAAAAGCAAGAGCTTTTTGAGATTTCTGCCGAGGCAGCCCTTAAAACTGTTGTCGATTTGGAACCGAAACTTGTTGAAAAAACTTCGGATGAATTACTGCTTGAATTTCAAAGAGATGAAGCTGGTGAAAAAGGCGATGTCAGAGATGTTGTTGTAAAATGTGACTCCGTGAAATGGGAAATCGGTTTCAGCGTTAAGCATAATCACGAAGCTGTAAAGCATAGCCGATTAAGCCATGCTTTGGATTTCGGTCAGGAGTGGTTCGATATACCTTGCAGCTCAAGTTACTGGGATAGTGTCAAACCGATCTTCGATAAGTTAAAAGCAGAAAAAGCAAAACACATCAAATGGTCTGACATAGCTGGAAAGGATGAAACGGTATACATTCCTTTGCTAAAAGCATTTATGGAAGAAGTCCAGAGAGCATATAAATCCGATAAAAATCTTCCTCGAAAAATGGTGGAATATTTGGTCGGCACAAAGGATTATTACAAAATTGTCAGTAGAGACAGCAAACGTCTGACTATAGTAGAGACATTTAACCTGCATGGGACGCTTAACAAGCCGAGTAAAGTCAAAATTTCTGCAATCACAGTTCCGGTTGTAAACTTGCCTACGGAATTGGTTGCATTGAAATTTAAGACAGAAAGTAAAAACACTGTTGAAATGTACCTTAATAATGGTTGGCAGTTGAGTTTCCGAATTCATAGTGCCAGTACCAAAGTTGAGCCAAGCCTGAAATTTGACATTCAATTTATTGGTATGCCAGTATCTGTGTTGAGCATTGAGTGTATGTGGAAATAGTCCTAAAATGATGTGAAATTTGTAAATATGTCAACTGCTGAAAAGATAGATATTTTTTCATTATCACAATTGGATATTGTAATTAGTCTATGTTGTGAATTAAATGCAAAAAAAGATTGTGATGAACTTATTATTAATTTTACATCTATTCGTTATGTCAAACCTGCCGTAACAGCTCTTTTTGCAAGAGAAATCAGGAGCATAGTTAAGTACCGAACAGAAAAAGCGTTGAAAACAAAAGTGCAAGGTTTGAACGATAGTAATCGAGTTATTTCATACCTTAAGTTTATTGGTTTTTTTAAATTTATTGGTGTTAAAAATTGTGGAGAAGATGTTCGAACAAATGTAATTCGCAATGGAAGATATATCCCAATTACGAAGTTTAGTTATTTACGCTTTAAACCAGATCCTGATTTTAGAGAAATAGTACATCCGGCAGATTTAATAGAAACTGAAGCTAGTGAAATATCACGTTTATTTACTACAGATTCTATGCCTCATAAGTCATTGAAATATGTTATTTGTGAAATCTTGAGAAATGCTTACGAGCATTCATTGTCAGATAATTTTTTCGTTTTTGGACAGTATTGGAAAACAGGAGAGATGGAGCTTGTAATATTAGACGATGGAGTAGGTATACAACAAACATTAATAACAAAATATCCGTATTTAACCAATCAATACGATGCTATAATGAAATCACTAGAGCCAGGTGTATCAAGAGCGTCATTTGAACCAGAATTAAATGAATATGGCAATTCTGGTTTCGGGTTGTATGTAGTCTCTGAATTAGCAAAAAAACATGGTGCAATACTTGTTGCGAGTAATGAGACTGCCATTGTTATCAATAAGGACAGAAAATCCGTATTTTCAACGACGGCAAAAGGAACATTAGTTTGCATAAAAATAAACAATATTTGGGGCATTAATTACGATAACGAAATAGATTCAATAATTACAGAAGGACAAAAGATATCATTGCAGGGAGAATATCCTGTTTCGCCATCTAAAAGAACATTGTCATACAAGTGAATTCATCAGAATTAGGTGGGCAGGACAAATGGAGATTTTTTGTAAATCGTAATCGTTGAGACAGAGATACAATGGGAATAGCATCTACAGAAAAACATTACCTTGCTTTTTCTTCTGAAATTCATGCAGAGGGAAGTAATACTGCGCCATCATATGTTGCCGCTCTGAAAAAGATTGATACTGCACTACATCAGCATGGTGCTTTTCTTGCCCCCGATGAATCAGTGTGGGAAATCCGGGATGTAGAGCGTTTGGCTGCTCTTTATGAGTTTGTGAAAGGTGAACAAAAAAAAGATGATGGTGGCGTATTTTGCAATGAACCATCAAAAAGTTATTGGAAAAAAGGATTTTGCTCTGCGGCTGTTAAAGATTTTTCTCAATTTCTGACCTTGGCAGAACGGCAACATTCTATGATTGCGCAATTTGAAGTTGCGAAGGATGCGCAGCAGCTTGCCCAGGATTTGGAAAAAGTAAAAATTGTACCTAATCCGCTGTTGATTCCGGATGATATTGCTGTGAATACTCCGGAGGGAAAAAGCAAGATCAAAGAAGTTCAAGTTCGGCAGAAT
Source organism: Lentisphaerota bacterium (assembly GCA_015061605.1). GTDB lineage: Bacteria > Verrucomicrobiota > Lentisphaeria > Victivallales > Victivallaceae > UBA1784. The sequence goes on from SUWH01000009.1 coordinate 5,463, forward strand.
CAGCACATTTTCCGTAAAATGATTCTTTCCATTTATCAAGGGCAATGCTGTTTAACTGGACTCTCCGTGCAAGAAGTTTTGCGGGCAAGCCACATCAGTGCATGGGCATCCGATACAAAAAATCGCATGAATCCGGAAAATGGTCTTTGTTTATCCGCTACTTACGATGCTGCCTTTGACCGCCATTTGATTTCTTTTGATGAAGACTATCGACTGATTTTCGCCTCATCTCTCAAAGAACACTACACCAATGAAGCGTTCAAGGAGCAATTTCAACGCTTGCACGGCAAGAAAATTACAATGCCGATAAAATTTCTGCCATCACAAGAATTGCTAGCTAAACATCGGGAATATTCAATAGTATAATTTTATGGAGAGAATATGGAAAATCAAACAACTCAAAACAATAATAAATGCCAGGAATTAACCAAATTAATCATGGAAGTTGAATTTATTAAAAAACGACATTTCTTCAGGATATCAGGTTGGATTTATTTAGCAAGTTTTGCAATCTTTTCTATTCCGACGGTTATTTCATGGTGGTTTATGTTGAAACAACCAATTGCAATGCAAGGGATATTAAAATGTGATAATGTCGCAGAGTTGTTTAATGCTCAATTTGCCAATATGTTAACATTAATTGCTATTTTTGGAGGTATCATTCCTCTTTTGGCGTATTGGTTTCAGCATCGCTCCTTTGATAAGCAGCAAAAACAAATTGATGAAATATTAGTTTCTTTGCAAGATAAAATTGAAAAAACAGAAGTGCAAAATGTATTTACCACATTTTCGCAGAATATAAAGACTGGATTGGATGATATAAAAAATATTCAAAGCACTTTACAAGGTACAATTAATGAAGGACTCGAGTCTATCAAAAAAACTACAAGTCAACAATTTAATGAGTTGGCAGATGTATCTAAACAAGCTAATAATAATTTTCAAAGTATGTTTCAGGCTCAAAACAAACAATATTGTAGATCGTTGAGTGCTGTTTTATTTCAGGTTTCAGATGCGTTTACTGCAGAAGAACAAAGGTTTATTTGTATTTTATCGGCAAGTTTCCTTACATTTTGTGGTGGTGATAAAACTATTGCAAAAAAACATTTAGAAATACTGTTGAAACGACTTGATGCAAATATCGAATGGACCTCTACAGACGGTTATGCCAATGTGGTGTCTAATATTGCACAATATATACTCTTTTTACAAACTTCAGAAAACAATGAAGAGATCATTAACATTTTAGAACAGATTCGAGAAAAAATCTCGAATAAACCAGTGAAACAGCATTGATAAAAATTTTTATAGTATAGCATATTTTTGCAAACATATTGGCAAATAAAAAGCAAGTTAATATTGTTAAGACTAATTATGGAAACTGAACTTTGCAATATGTGTATGATCTCCGATGCGGAGGGTCGGGTGTTGGTGCAGGAACGTTTGCCCAAGCCGTCGAATCCGTGGTCTGGTTTGACTTTTCCCGGCGGACATGTTGAGCCGGGGGAAACGGTTGTTGCCTCTGTTATCCGTGAAGTTCAGGAGGAAACGGGTCTTTCTGTTTCCCACTTGCAGAATTGCGGATATATTCAGTGGTACAATCCCATTAAACAGTCGCAATATTTTGTATTCCTTTTCAAAACCAGCACCTTTTCCGGAGAACTTATCGGATCAAGAGAAGGTAACGTAAAATGGATGACTCTTCCCGAAATGCTCGCAGGATCACTCGCTCCCAACATGACCAAATACCTCGCCGTCTTCCAAAACGAAAACATCCCCCAAGCCTACGGCATTTCCGGGCAGGGGTTGAATTTGATTGATAATAATGGTATAAGTTGTTTGTAAAATACAATTGTCGCATATATATTTGTAGAAGTAATTATAAATCTCAATAAAAATAGGTGTTATTATGGCTATAAAGAAAATAATTGGTGCAAGTTTTGATGATTTTAAAGAATTTTGCAAAAAAGACGGAGATAATCCCTATTTGATGTTGCGCAAAGCCCGTTTGATTCCAATATCAAAATTTGGTTTAGAAATGTCTCTCACATCTGTTTTCCTTGCAGCTGTTAAATTGGTTAAAGAATTTCGTGAAAATTTCTTATCTGAAATAGGTATGTCCACATCCGGTAAGACCTATGTTTATACAGAAGTAACATTTCCTAACCAATCCTCAGAAAAACGCATAGATGGAATGATTATTACTGTAAAAGGGAATAAAATTTCAGATGCTGCATTACTGGAAATGAAAAACGGAAATAATTATTTATGCAAAGAGCAGGTGGAAGATTATATAAAAATTGCAAAAGAGTGGGGGATCCCACGATTGGTAACGGTATCAAATGAATATGTTTTGCATCCATCCCAAAGCCCATTAAAAGTAAAATTACCTAAAGATTTTTCTCTTTACCACTTTTCATGGACTAATATTTTAACCATTGCACGTCTTTTGTTATTTAAAAGCAAAACTACACCTAATGGAAAAATTGATGATGAAGATCAAATCGAAATAATGAATGAAGTCGTTGCTTATTGGGAAAGTGATGGTTCTGGCGTATGTGGTTTCACAAGTATGAAAGATAGTTGGAAGCGGACAGGAGAGGCGATTGCCAAAAATATAACTTTGTCTGCTGAAGATACCAAAGATGCTATTACCAGTTGGCATCAAGAAGAGAAAGATATGGCACTGAAACTCAGTCGAGAATTAGGTGTCTTGGTAAAAATTAAAAATGCCAAAAGTAAAAAAACTTTTGCAGAACTGATAGATGACTCTGCAAAAGAGTTTATTTCTACAAAGCAACTTAAATCACAGTTGTGCATTAAAGATGCGGTATCAGACATAAATATTATTGCTGATGCAATGCAAAAGAAAATAGTAATGTCTGTCATTTTGGATGCTCCAATAGATAAAGGAGCAAGAGGGAAAGTTACATGGGTGAAAAAACAGGTAGAAAATTGTATTGATAAAATTGCAAAAATCAACAATCCTATGATATTTGACGAAAATTTCTTTACCGCATTAATCAAAGATATTGTAATATTTGTTGGGGTTAAGCATAGCCGGGCAAGTATAGGGTTTTCTCTGCGGGATTTAGATGATAGGTTTGATCAACTTAAAGATAAAGATATTAATCGCTTTGAAGTTGTATGCGATAGAGATTTGGGAAGAGATTTTTACGCTCCGAAAAAATTTGTTGAAGAAATTGAGAAAATGCTGTTGCATTTTTATGCAGGAATTGTGCAAAATTTATCTGCTTATCGTCAACCTTCTCCCAAAATGGCAACTATATCTGATACAGAACAAAAATCTGAAACAGAATGAGTCTTATTGGAATTAAACAGATAAAGTAAAATTCATTTGAAGATTTCTCTAAAATGATAAATGATGCTTTATAATATTTATTTCAGCCCGACGGGCGGGACGAAGAAGGTGGCGGATATTCTGGCTGGCAATCTCGGGGGAGAGGTTTGCGAGGTGGATATTTGCTGCGATATTGAAAAGATGATGTTGCAAGCCGGTGATGTTTGTCTGGTTTCGGTTCCTTCGTTTGCCGGACGGGTTCCGCAAGTTGCTGTTGAACGGATCAAAAAGATTTCCGGCAATGGCGCGAAAGCGGTTCTTAATTGTGTTTACGGCAATCGGGAGTGGGATGACACTTTGACCGAATTGCAGGATACCCTTGAAAGTTGCGGCTTTGTTTGCATGGCGGCGGTGGCTGCTGTGGCTGAACACTCCATCTTTCGGCAGTTTGCTGTCGGTCGTCCGGATAAAGATGATGCCAAAGAACTTGCGGAATTTGCCCGGAAAATCACCGAAAAACTTGAATGTGGCGTTTTCGGAGAGTTGAACCTTGCCGGAAGTCATGGCACATACAAGGAAATTGCCAATATTCCTTTCAAGCCTGAAGCCAATGATGCTTGCGATAAATGCGGAATTTGTGCTGCCGGTTGTCCGGTGGGAGCGATCGACAAAGCCGATCCCCGCAAAACCGATAAAGAGTGCTGTATCAGTTGTATGCGTTGTCGGGACATTTGTCCCAACCACGCCCGTGACCTTGATCCCGTTTTCATGCAAGTTGCCGCCGAAAAAATGGCTGCCAAACTTGGCGGTCATAAGAAAAATTACTTGTTCTTGTGAATAATTTAAGAGGAGGAATAACGTGAAAAAGATTTATGCTGTCAATGGCAGTCCTCGAAAGAACGGTAATACGGCTCAGCTTTTGCAAAAGGCTCTTGAGGGGGCGGCGAGTGCTGGCGCAGAGGTAAAACTTATTCAGCTGGCAGATTTGGATTTCAGCGGTTGCCGCAGTTGTTTTGCTTGCAAAAAACTTGAAAACCATGCTCTTGGGTGTGTGCTTAAAGATGAGCTTGCGGAAACTTTGAAAGAGTTGCTTCAATCTGACGGGATCATTATGGGGTCTCCGATTTATTTCGGCGCAGAAACCGGACTTTACCGCAACTTTCTGGAACGGCTCTTTTTCCCGATGCTGCGTTATACCAATCCGCCCTCTTCACGGGCAGAAAAAAGAATCGATTTCGGATTTATCTACACGATGAATGTTCCGGAAAATGTTATGGATGAGTACGGTTATCGAACCTATCTGGAATCGACAAATAAGTTTCCGCAGATGATTTTCCACAGTGAAAATGTTTATACCATTTACGCCTGCGACACCCATCAGTTTGACGATTACAGCAAATATGAGTGTACCTTGTTTGATGCCGGTCATAAAGCTGAAATGCGTAAGACTCAATTCGTTTCCGATCTTGCCAAAGCCTTTGAAATGGGCAGAAAACTTGCAGAGTAATCGTTGACATGCAGAATTTGAATACTCCCATCGGACACCTTTTTACCGTTCTCCTTGACTGTTACGGTTCGCAGCATTGGTGGCCGTGTCTGACCGGGGCGCGGTGGGAGATCATTGCCGGGGCGATATTGACCCAGAACACCGCCTGGACCAATGTGGAAAAGGCGATCGGGAATTTGCTTTTTGCCGGGGTAATGTCGCCGGAGCGTGTTCTGGCGACACCGGATACGGAGTTGCAGGAGTTGATCCGTCCGGCGGGATTTTTTACGCAGAAGTGTGCTTATTTGAAAGCGATGGCGGCGTTTATGCTTGAGCGTGAACTCGCCTTTGGGCAGTCGGCGGATGTTTGGGCTTTGCGGAAAGAGTTGCTTTCTATAAAAGGTGTCGGGCGGGAAACGGCGGACAGCATCTTGCTTTATGCTTTCAACAAGCCGATTTTTGTCATTGATGCCTACACCCGACGGGTGGCGGAGCGGCATTTGCACCTTGACGGCACTTTGCATTACGATATTCTGCAAAAGATTTTTATGGATGCTTTGCCTGCCGATGTCGCTATTTACAACGAATATCACGCCCTGATTGTCGCCCTCTGCAAAGAGTCCTGTCACAAATCCAGCTGCGGTGAAATTTGCTCAAAAATACCTGATACAGCTTTTTGAAATTGAAATGTTGATTAAATATTTAGGCAAGTTTACAATGAACTGATGTCAATAAGAAAGAAGTGGAAATTCAATGAGCGCAAAAAATAAAATTACAAGTTATGGAAGGTTGATTCCGGATAAAAGGATGTATCGCTTTATTTGTCGGGTCGGACTCGCTGGCGTTTTTGCCATTCCAGAACTTTGGAGGGTGTTTTCTTGTATCTCCAAGGGCGAACGGGTAAAACTTGTCAGGGAAAAAGGCAATCCTCATGATAAAAATGCCATTCGTGTAGATATGCCGTTTCATCATGGCTCGGCAATCGGATATATCCCTCGACAGCTTGCTGCTCTGTGGGCTCAGATGCTAGATCACGGAACTGTTTATACCGGTTGGATAAATGATTATTCAGCAGCTGCAAAGGAAATTGTTATTGATGTATATGAAAGATTACTCCTTCCGATAGAAAATGTAAGCAGTATTTGTTTCGTCGAAGGAGGATTTTTCAGCACAGATTTTCACGTTGACATATCTTTCAGAAAACGACAAATGATTTGCAGGGAAGAAACTGAACCTCACAGTATGGAATTTATTAAAACAACTCTAACTTTCTCCAAAGAGCAATGGCAGAATATCGTTTTGAATAATCTGCAGAAATGCAATATTTGTGCTTGGCTTGGGGACTATTGGGATCCGATGATCTGCGACGGAACACAGTGGAAAATGATTATCCGTTGTGGAAGAAAGCATAGAATCCGCATTTGCGGCAGTAATGATTATCCGGAAGAGTGGGATTTGTGGCACGATTTCATAGATCGCTGTCTCAAATGCAATGATATTCAGAAAATAGTAGAAGTCGAAAAAAAGTAAATTGTAATTTTACAAAACTTGTTACCAGAAAATTTAGAAAACTGCCAGTTTTGCATTGGGTGTTTTTCGATTGGAAAAATTCTCCAGAAAATGTCATTACGGCAAATCTGTTTTTTTTTCATTTTCTAAAATCGCAAGAGACTTTTCAAGATCATTCCAAGGCAATTTTTTTAATATTTCCGGCGGAAAATCCCACCATCGCAAGTTTTCAATCCGCTGAATGGTCTTTTCATCAAACCGGTATCTGATGATTTTTGCAGGTACTCCGCCCACAATCGCAAATGGCGGCACATCTCTGGTAACAACAGCACCGGCTCCAACAACTGCGCCATTGCCGATTTTTATGCCATCCATAATAATTGCTCTTGTCCCAATCCACACATCATTACCAATAACTACTGGCTTGTGGTTAATAAATTTGACCCGGTTTTCTTCCGGTATTGTCCAATATCCCATCGGCTTATAAGTAAATGTTTTCATGGTCAGATAATTGGTGGGATGCATACCCGTACCAATCATAACATCAGAAGCAATCGCACAAAATTTACCAATACGTGTCTTTTTATCTCTGATACTGACACCAGGCATAAGACCGGTATAATCACCTATTATTCCAGCCTTACGCCATTTGCGGGAATTTTTTTCCCATGGAGAATTATACAGAACAAAGGCTTTACGAATTTTCGGACACCACCAGAACAGAATGTAAGAAAAAAGTTTTATCATAAATCATCACTCCATGTGCATTGGGAAACTGTTGATCAATTGTCCCTTGATTTCAGAAATCCTGTCAGCACTGATTTTATAACGTGAACGGATTTCATCAGCGTTTATACCATTGATGAGTATATCTTTACAAGTTAATGGCTGTATTTTACCGTTGAACACAGAATAGTAGTCATCATATTTGAATTGTCCGCCTGCAATATTACTGCTGATAACCATCTGGCAATTCGGTATGCCGAAAGAATCAGCAGCTATCAATCCGTGAAGCGATGAAGATATGATGGTGTTACACTCGGCAATTTTTTTTGCACATTCCAAGGGGTCTCCCAGCGGAGAAATTACAACACTTCCGGGAATTTTTTTTTGTAAAAATGCAATTTCCGGAAGATTTTCATCAACATAATGAGGAATAATTCCAACCTCATATTTTTTAGCAGGATATTCCCTGAATAAATTTGATATCAACAATCCGCCATCACCCAGGACCGGATTGAATTTCTTGCCGGAAACCTTTTCCAGCAGTCTTAATGATAAAACACCGCGAAGCGCACAAACATTCAAGTTCCGTGCCATACATTTTCCGAATATATGATCATTTATAAATCCGCTGGACCATATCGTCAATGGATTCTTGAATGCCATTTGTATTCTTGTGAAAATTTTCTTCCGCTTGACCAAAGCTTTTCCTAGAATAGAGCCGATCATAAATAAATCAGCATCTGAAGGGGATGCAGAAACACATTTTTTTCCGAAAATATTTTCCAGAATATATGGATTTACAGCGTCACCGAAGTTTCTTTCCCTTGAATAATAATAAAGTTTCATAATCTATAAAATGTTTTGATAAAAATTCTTTGTTCGCAATATACTATATACCAGTGAACAACTTTTTTCAAACAATCCGTAAAAAAATTTCAGATACTGTCCGCTGTTTTTGCTATAACCTGCGCCGAATAAACTGATTTTACCAGAGTTTTTCCAACTGATTTTTAAGCGGCAAATAAGTAATAATAAAATTTCTGTAAAACATTGAACTGAAATCATCTGTTTCCGATATGCTGTTTTACTCAAATTTTATGTCGTAGAGTATGTTGTGCTTTATGGAAATGTCTGCATTACCTGATGCCGGTGCTTTTATTTCTGTCTTTCTGTTCCATGGTTTTTCAGGGGGAAGATGATTCAAGATCGATGCCGGCGGCAGCGGCAAGTTGGATTGCGGCTTTTTGAAATTCAATTACCGAAACCAGCAAACGGCTCCGGGCTTCGACCAGAATGCTTTGAGCTTCATTGAGCCGGGGTATCGTCTCTCTGCCGTTCCGGTATTCGCTGAAAACCAGATCCCTCTGTTCCTTTACCCACTGCGCCATATCCCGGAAAACTTCGATTTGATAACGGGCATTCCGGCAGTTCGAGTGCGCATCCCGGATCTCTGCGGCAACCTCCAGAAATTTCGCATTAACCCCCCAGCGGGCGATCCGTTCCATCACCTCCTGCCTGCGGAAGTTGTTGATGCTGTCAAAACCTCTGAACAGATTCCATCTGCCCTCGACTCCGTAACTGAATCCACCCTGATCACTGTGCGATTTTGAAAAACGGTATCCCCCGTAGCGGGCATCGTAGGTGTCGAGGGTGAATTCAGAAAACAATCTGATTTCCGGCATGAAATCGGCAATCGCTTTCTGTTTGCTTCGCCATGCGGTTTCCAGCGCGATTTTTTCAGCTTGCAAATCCGGACGGTATTTTACCGCCAGTTCAAGATAGAACTCTTCATCCCGGATCGGCGGCGGAATTTTTCCGGTGATTTTTTCCAGTTTGATATTTTCCGGTAATTGTCCGGAGCTGTACCCCATCAATGCTTCCAGTGCATGATGCGCCACCTGACGGCGGTATTCCGCATTGCTGATGTTGCTCCGGGCTCTGGCGGCAAGGATTTGAAAATTAAGCACCGGAGCTTTGGAAATATGACCATTGCGGAAACGTTCTTTTTCCTGCTGCAGTGCATTGTTCTGAAAATCAAGATCTTGTTTGTGAATGACAATCTCTTCTCCTGCCAGATACATATCATAATAAGCATACGCTGCGGCTCTGGTCAGCAACCGTCTTACGTTTTTTTCAATCGCCATACTTTTACGGTATTCCTGTTTGGCGATGATGGTTTCCAGTTCCCGGGCAAAGCCGTCAAACAGCAGTAAACTTGCCTGAATCGTTCCGGCAGTTACAAAATGATCATTTCTTTTCATTACTCCCACCGGAGGATTTTTCAAATTCCAGCCGCTTGAAAGAGTGTGGGCGAGGGAATAACGGGTATTCACCTCCGGAGCGTACGCCGACAGTGCCCGGAAATAACTGTATTTGGCAGCAAGTACCGCCTGCGCCGCTGCCAGATTGGTCGGATTGTTGAGCAGGGTGATCTCTATCACCCTGGACAGGGTGAGTGTTTCCCCTTCGGCTATTCCGGCAAAAAGTTTCCTCCCGGTGAATTCTTTGCGGAAATCTTCTACTGTTTCATATTTCCCCGGCCTTTTTATGCAGCCGGTCAGTAACAATCCCGCCGCGATGAGGGCATTCCGGAAACTTCTGATAAAGATATTTCCTCCGGTTACCACAGGAACAACTCCCAGAAAAATTGTCTGAACGGATACGACGGAATATCCAGTTCCACATAGGCACTGCCCCCGAAGTGCAAATGCAGATCGCGGTCAGGATCCAGAATTTTTATCTGTACCGGATATCTTTGCGGCAGCATAAACCAGGTATTTTCTTTTTTTACATCAGCAACTCCGGTATGAGCTGAAGTCAATCTGCGTTCTGCGCCCCAGTTGATATTGCAAACTGTGCCATGATATATTCTTCCCGGGTATTGCCGGATCCATATTTTTGCCGGGGTCCCCTTTTTTATCTGCGACAATTCACTCTCTTTGAAGTTGGCCTGAATATACCAGTTCGAACTGTCGATAAAACCGAATAATACATCTCCCGGTTTGTAATAACCTCCGGGAGATAGTGTCATATTGACGACATAGCCATCGCTCAACGCTTTTACGGTGGTCTGTTGACACCATATTTGTTCAAGCTCCAGTGCGGCTTGAGTTTTCTGTATCCGGGCACGCAGGGCGTTGCACTCATGCTTCAAACTTTCAGCGTTGTATTCAGCGGCAGCCAATCTGGCGAGGGCGGTTTTCATATTCCGCCTCTGGTCGACGATATAATCTTCTGAAATGGCGGCGGATTTGAACATCGCTTCACCGCGCGAATAAAGATAACGGAATTTTTCGATATCGGCCCGGAACACTTTGATCTCTTCAAGAGAGCTTTTTAATTTTGCTTCACAGCTTTTCAAATTGGCTTCAAGAAAGTTTTTTTCGTGTTCAAGTTCGCTCGCCTTGAGTCGGTACGGCGAAGCAAATATTGAAAATAACGGAGCATCTTTCCTTACAAATTGATTGTTTTTTACCGCAATATCTGTAATGTATCCGGCAACCCACGGCGAAACCGCCCGGGTGTTGGCAAATACAAACGCATTGCCGGTAAACGGCTTCAAATGCCAGCAGAGCCAATAGATGCAGCATAACAGCAAAATGCTTATCAGCACAATGACCGGCAGATGTTTTTTTAAGAAATTCATGCAGACTCTTTCTCTTTATTCTGTTTATGCATCGGCAGAAGCAGTATCAGCACCGCTCCCAGCAGAGTCGATATGGTACGCGAAAGAAGTGTTTCCCGGAAATCAAAACTGTGGTATGCTCCTTTCATCAAATCTGAAAAAAAGGTCAATGTTACCATGAATATGACGGAGAACATAAAAAAATCTCCGTTGTCGTAAAGAATAAAAAATCCGGATGCTCCAATGAACGGGATCAGCCAGAGCAGACGGGGATCAATACGGGAAAACGCACTGAGAATAACTCCCCCGGCAATAATTCCAACCGGAACCGCAACAATACGCTGCCATGCCAGCTTTTCCCGGGACATGTTGTCGCTTGAACTCATGTTTATAAACAGTATCGTCAACATGATCCATGTTCCCTGCTGTATTTGCAGCAGCTTGAAAATCGCTGTGCCGATACCCAGTTCTGCTGCAGAGCGCAATGCCTGCCGCGGAGAGCAGCGGAGCAGCTGAAACTGAGTCGCCGCCCGGGAGGCGCGTCCGGCATTGGCAATGGAGGTGATCACCAGAATGACGATCGAGCCGATGAAGATATTGAAGCACCTCTCTGCCGCCGGAAGAAATCCCGGCGATGCAGAAAAAACCATGTAGCCGGTCAGCAGCACAATGCATCCGGCACGATGATCCGGCAGTGTCAGAAATACATAATATGCCGCTGCCGCTGACAGAATGATCTGCAAAAAAGCCACTTCACCGGTAATCGAAAAAATAAATTGCACCGCCGCCGCGTAACCCGTCATTTGCAATGTCAGACGCACCCGATCGCTGAAAGAGTTTATATCAAGCAGAAATACTGAAGTGAGAAAAGTATATGCCACCGGCGGCAGATCGGCATCAGAAAGTGTGCCAAGCCCCCATAGTGCTGCCATGACCAGCATGGATAACAATAACGTTACAGTGCGGTTGACCGCTGAATGCGAAAACATGAAAAGCTCCTTTCTAATCGATATTTATAAGAGCTTTTCCTGTTTTTTCAACAGATTTTTTTACTGTTCCGGCAAATGAGTGAAAAAATTTGTGTTTTTAAAACAGACCGGTCGTTTCACCGTTGACCAGTTTGATCGCTTCGGCATTGGGAACTATGGGCAATCCGGGCATCGTGATGATCTCTCCGAGGTAAACGACGATGAATCTGCTGCCGCTTTTTACTTCGATGTCGCGGACATTGATATTGAAATTTTCCGGGACATTGAGCTGTTTCGGATCATCGGAAAAGGAGTACTGGGTCTTGGCAACGCATACCGGATAACTGTTGTATTCCGGGGCAAGTTTGGAAAGTTTCTTTGCCGCTGCCGCCGAGTAAACAACTCCGTTTGCTCCATAGCATTTGCGGGCGATATGGTCTATTTTTTCTTTGACCGGCTCCGACAGTTCATAGAGATATTTGAGCAGGCAACTGTTTTCCGCAGCTGAAGCGACTTTTTCAGCAAGTTCGATACAGCCGCTGCCGCCGTCAACAAAACCGGTCGAAACGGCGCAAACCATTTTGTTTTCAGCACAGAGCTGCCGGAACAGTTCGACTTCTTCATCGGTATCGGTTCCGAATTTATTGAGATCGACGACCACATTGAGTCCGAATTTGTCATGCAGATTGTCATAATGCTTTCTGACATTGGCAAATCCGGTTTTTATATCGCCGTTGCCGTGGAGTTTCATTGCTTTGATCGTGGCGACCAGTACCGTGCAATCCGGCGAAATTCCGGCTTCCCGGCATTTGATGTCGAGGAATTTTTCTGCTCCGAGGTCGCTGCCGAAACCGGCTTCGGTAACTGTGTAGTCAGCAAGTCTCAACGCCGCATCGGTGGCGGCAATGGAGTTGCAGCCGTGAGCGATATTGGCAAAAGGCCCGCCGTGGACGATCGCCGGAGTACCTTCAAGTGTCTGAACCAGATTGGGACGGAATGCCTCTTTTAAAAGTACGGTCATCGCCCCCTGGGCTTTCAGGTCGCGCGCTTTGACTTCGCGTTTGTCATAAGTCATGGCGACGGTGATATTTCCGAGGCGTTCTTCCAGATCGGCAAGGCTGGTTGCCAGACAGAAAATTGCCATGACTTCCGTGGCGACAGTGATGCAGAAGTGATCTTCCCGGACGACACCATCTGATTTGCCTCCCATGCCGATAATAACATTGCGCAATGCGCGGTCATTCATATCCAGACAGCGTTTGAATGTAACCGTCCGGGGATCGATACCCAGAACATTCCCCTGCTGCAGGTGGTTGTCGATAAGGGCGCAGAGGAGATTGTTGGCACTGGTTATGGCGTGAAAATCTCCGGTGAAATGCAAATTTATATCTTCCATCGGAACGATTTGAGAATAACCGCCGCCGGTGGCTCCGCCTTTCATGCCGAAAACCGGACCGAGTGAAGGTTCACGCAGCGCGAGAATGGATTTTTTGCCGATTTTACGCAGACCGTCGGCAAGACCGATGGAGATGGTGGTTTTACCATCTCCCTGTTTGGTCGGAGTCATGGCTGTGATCAGGATCAGTTTACCGCGTCGCGGAAGTTTTATGTCAGATATTTTGGCTTTGTATTTGCCGTAGAGTTCGTAATCATCTTCATTCAAGCCGAGTTCTGCGGCAATTTCCGTGATATTGCGCATCGTGGAGTTTCTGGCAATTTCAATATCGCTGAGCATTTTTTCTCTCCTGTAATCAAATGATTTATTCTGCTTAATATACACGAAAAATGGTGTTTTACAAGCTGAAAACAGGGGCTTTTTGCATAGTGACCGTGAAAAATACCGCAGGTTCGCAGTATGATTTAATTCCAGAAATCGGTCGTTTCAGGCAGTTTCGCTTCTGCCGCATTGAAAACCGGATTGCGACCGGATTTGCGCTGTCTCTCATAGTCATTCAAAGCTGTATATGCCCGCGAACCGATGATGATACATACCGGAATATTGATAAATGCCAGTACGCATTGTGAAATATCCGCGATCCCCCAGGCAATATCCATTTTTATTCCTGCTCCGATGGCGATAAGAAATGCTCCGGTCAACCGTGCCGGTATCAACAGTTTTTTCGCCGGCTTGCGACCGCACAGATAAGCAAAACAGTTTTCCACATAATAAAAGTTTCCGAGTAACGTGGTAAAGGAAAAGAGTACCATCGCTGTCGCGATAAAGATCGGGCCGATGGTTCCGAACGTCGAAATCATTGCGTTTTGAACGTAAGGCGCACCGGCATCCGCCGCATTGACCGGTGCCGGTGAACTTAAACACATGAACGCCGTTGCTGAACAGATCAGCAGCGTGTCGATGAAAACTGAAAGCATTTGAACAAATCCCTGCTTGACCGGATGAGATACCGCCGCAGCTGCCGCCGCATTGGGGGCTGAACCGATCCCTGCTTCATTGGAATAAAGTCCGCGTTTCATCCCCAGCATTATCACTGAACCGGAAAAACCTCCGCAGATCGCTTTGAAGTCAAATGCACTTTGAAATATATTGACCAACATTCCCGGTATTCCGGCATGATTTATTACCATTGCCGCCAATGCAAAAGCGATATATATCACCCCCATCAACGGTACCAGAAATTCTGTGGAACGGATAATCATTTTACCGCCGCCCATGATGCAGACGATAAAGAGCAGGGCTGTCGCGATCCCGAAATACCAGCAGCAGCCGCAGGAGTAAAAGGAGAAACCTGAAAATGCACTTTGCAAATTGTATGAAGCCAGCATATTATAACCGACTCCATAGGTGAATATCAATGCCAGAGCAAAAATTACTGCAAGAAATTTGTTCTTCAACACCGATTCAATATAATATGACGGGCCGCCGTAACTGGAACCGTCCGGATTTTTACGCTTGTAGATCTGGGCGAGGGTGGATTCCACAAAGGCTGATGCCCCGCCGATCACGGCGCAGAGCCACATCCAGAATACAGCACCGGGGCCGCCGATACAAATTGCAGTTGATACGCCGATTATATTTCCTGAACCGACACGGGAGGCGGTGGAAACCATCAGCGCGCCGAAAGAAGATACAGAACCTTGCTTATCCGGTTTTTCCAATGTCACCCGTATAGCATCCGGCAGTTTCCGCTGAATAAAACCGGTGCGTAAAGAAAAATATATACCTCCGGTAAGCAGAATGGTCGCCAGCGGCCAATTGGTCAGATAGAGCAATGCTTCGTAAATGCTCTGGCAGACAGCAGTGAAAATCTCCACAGTGATTCTCGCTTTTTTTCTGATTCAGAGTGCTGCAGGAGTGTTCATATTCTGCTGTTGTGACATCAGCATCATCATAATGGAACCTGCGGCCATTTGGAGATCCATCGCAGTGAGTTCACCGCTGACGGTCAATGTGTTTTTGGAGGTTTTGACTTTCAACTTTTCCGCGATGGCACTGACTGCCGGATTTTCTTTGACCGTTGCCAGCTGGGCGTTGAATGCTTCAAGTGATTTTTTGCATTCAGCACTGTTTTTGAATGTATCAATCGACTGGAATTTTAATGAACCGTCCGGGAGACAGTTGATCGCTATACAGGAAAACAGTTTCCCGACGAGCATCGGTTTTGCCTGCGCCGGAATATCTTTGGCAAAGATTTTCATTATTTTCTGATTGTCAAAAGCGGCGGTCAAAGTGGCATTTTTAGCAGGGATTCTTTTGAAAATATTTTTTTGCGGAGTCAGACCGGCAAATTTCAACTCCTGACCGAGCAGGATTTGAAGTGTGATTTCATTGTCACTTGCGAGAATGACTTTTATGGTTTTATCTTCAAGACACGGTTTTCCGGCTTCTTTTTTTCTGGTGATGCCGGTTTTGGTGGTCAA
This sequence comes from Lentisphaerota bacterium, assembly GCA_015061605.1. Classification (GTDB taxonomy): domain Bacteria; phylum Verrucomicrobiota; class Lentisphaeria; order Victivallales; family Victivallaceae; genus UBA1784. The sequence continues at coordinate 20,957 of SUWH01000009.1, forward strand.
TTCCTTTTCTGCAAAGGCGAATAATTTTGCAGCATTGGGCTGTTTCAGATTTATTACCACATCGATCCGCAGATTTTCTTTAGGCGCTTTTTTAGCAAAAGTAATTCCCAGAGAGACCTCACCCTGAATATCCTGCAAAGTCAATTTTGTCTTGGCAAGTTCAGTTTGCAGACGCTGTTCGGCAAGTTGTTGAAATAACGGCCAGCTGAAAACCTGTTCAAGGTTTACTGTAACTCCGACTGTTGCACTTGCCGGAATTTTTTCCTGTGCCGGGGATGCGTGCAGTGAAATAAACAATACGGCAACTGTAATGGCAAGAAGTTTTTTCATCTTTAAATTCTCCTTTTTTTTATCAAGATTTACACCTGTGACAAAATATAATTCTCCGGGAATGATTTGTCAAGCCGGATTACGGTTGAATATTGTTCTGTTGTGTGGTATATTATGAAAAATAACAAATACAAATGAGGAATGTTTTATGTTTTTTACCAGCACCAGAAAAAATTGCAATATAACTGCTTCGGCGGCGATCGCCAAAGGTATTTCCGGAGACGGCGGATTGTTTGTGCCGTCAGAATTTCCCAGGTTTGCCGAAGGTGAACTTGAACAGTTGGCAAAACTCTCCTACAAAGAGCGTGCCGCCAGGATTTTGCAGAAATTCCTCAACGACTATTCCGCAGAGGAACTCGCCCGCTGTGTTGAGGGCGCTTATGAAGGCAGATTTGATAACAACGAACCGGCTCCTTTAAAGGAAATTTACAACAATGTCAACATCCTCGAATTGTGGCACGGTCCAACCTGCGCTTTCAAGGATATGGCGCTGCAGATACTGCCTTATCTGCTCACCGTTGCCACCGGTAAAAACTGCCCGGACCGCACCACGGTAATTCTCGTTGCCACCAGCGGAGATACCGGCAAAGCGGCGCTGGAGGGGTTCGCTGATGTTCCCGGTACGAAGATCATCGTTTTTTTCCCTCGCGATGGTGTCAGCGATATGCAGAAACTCCAGATGACCACGCAAAAGGGGGAGAATGTTGCAGTTTGTGCTATCGAAGGAAACTTCGACGATGCCCAGTCCGGAGTCAAAAATATTTTTGGAGATAAGAAGATCGCGGAATTTCTTGAAGCGCGCAATATGGAATTTTCTTCTGCCAACTCGATCAACTTCGGTCGTCTGGCTCCGCAGATCGTCTATTATATTTCCAGTTACTGTGATCTTTTGAAAAACGGTAAAATTTCTGCCGGTGATGTGGTCAATGTCGCCGTTCCCACCGGAAACTTCGGCAATATTCTGGCGGCTTATTATGCCAAGCAGATGGGCTTGCCGGTCAAGCGTTTCATCTGCGCGTCCAACCGCAACAATATTCTTTCCGACTTCATCGCCACCGGTATCTATGACCGCAACCGGCCGTTCTTTACCACCGAAAGTCCGTCGATGGATATTCTGATTTCCTCCAATCTGGAACGTTTGCTCTATCATCTTTCCAATGAAAACTGCGAACTGGTTTCCAGACTTATGGATGAACTCAAACGTGACGGCCGCTACACCGTCCCGGCAGATATCCTCACCAAACTCAAACAGGAATTTTACGGCGGATATTGCAGCGATGCCGAAGCGCGCCAGACCATCAAAAACTGCTTCGACAAATACCATTATCTCTGTGATACCCATACCGCCGTTGCGGTGAATGTCTATCAGCGTTACGCCAAAGACAGCGGAGATACGACTCCGGTGATCATCGCTTCGACTGCATCTCCGTATAAATTTGCTCCGGCGGTATTGAATGCTCTGGGCGGCAATGCTTCAGAAGATGGCTTCGCGGTTATGGAGGAGCTTTCCAGAGTGAGCGGCACTCCGATCCCCGCTCCGCTTGCCGCATTGAAAACGGCAGAAGTCAGACACAAAAATTCCATTGCCAAAGAGGATATGGCAGAATTTATCTGTTCTGTGTTGTGAAAAAATTTGCTTGTCTGCTTGAAAAATCACCATTGTGGTGATATAGTAAGGAAATTGCAAGTTTGGACCCATAGCTCAGTCGGTTAGAGCAGGTGACTCATAATCTCCGGGTCGGCGGTTCAAGTCCGTCTGGGTCCACCATTTTTTTTGGAATAAGCCGTTGTCCGTTGCAGGGCAGCGGCATGATTTTTATATGGAGAATGATTATGACTTCAATTATTTTACTTTCGCTTCTATCCGGAATGATGTTCGGGATCAGCGGGATCGCTTACCGGGTGGGAACGTTGGGAAATGTTCAGCCGAACCAGTGCGGAGTCGGATTGTCGGTCATCGGTTTTGTCGGGTTCGGGCTGCTGGGACTTCAGGAATGGCAGCATCTGGATTGGCGTTTGCTGCTGATTTTAACGGTGACCGGATGTGTGCAATATCTGGTGATGGTATTGCTGCGTTATGCGTTGAAGATCGGTCCGCTTTCTCCGGCGTGGTGTGCCGTGTCGCTGGGGTTTATTCCGGTAATAATCTACGCTGCGATCTGCTGCGGGGAAAAATTGAGTGTTTTTCAGTATGTTTCCATTGCCGCGACGGTGGGGGCGATCGTCAGTGCCTCTTTTTCCGGAGAGGAAAACAATGAAAGCAAAAAAAGTTCTTCCCGGTGGAATAAGATCGTTTACTGTATCGTGCTGCTGCTTTTGCTGCTTTTCAACAGTACGCTTTCTGTAACGCTGAAACTCTGTTCAAATCTGACCTTTGCCGGAAGTACCGTCACTTATAAGTCCGCTTGCGGAAATGTTATTCTGTCGCTGATATACTTCTTTATCATGACTCTGGGGGCGATCGATCTTACATTGAAAAGAGAGTGGGTATTCAACCGCTATGCCTGTTACGCTCCGGCATTGCTGGCACTGGGGGCATGCAGTGCGTTCATTTTGCAGCTGTATCTGGTCGATCGTGCTCCGGCGGTTATCGTTTTTGCTTTGAGCAGTACGGTATCCATTCTCACTGCGGCGTTGCTTTCGGTCGGTGTGTTTAAAGAAAAGATCACCAGAGCATGGTATTTTACCATCGGATTTTCCATTCTGGCGATCATTCTGAACCGTTGATTCCGGAGTTTTTACCTGGCATCAATCGTATGGAGTCCGCATGGTGTTGAATAACTGTGTGGCTCCGGCAAAAACTGCTTCTTTGATCCGCGGCGCATTGCGCGGCCCGGAAATTATCACCGGAACAACATCATAATATTGCGAACCATCGCTGCCGGTGGCGCGGATCTTGCAGAGGTATTCGCCGTTGCGCAGGGGGGCCGGATCGAATTCAGCTTCGTACTGTTCCCAGATACCTTTCCAGACTTGCTCCATCGGGAACCAGTGGTCATTATCCAGACTCCACTCCACTTTTGCAATATCAAGATGCTGTGAAAACACATCCGCTTTGATGACCGTTTTTCCGAAAACGTGCATCGGGCGCACGATGGGACGCGGGCCGCCGGTTCCGGCATTGCCGAAGCCGGTCAGAGTGACCTGTATACGTTCATAAAGGGGAATGGGCCACCACAGATTCTGCCGCTTGCAGAAACTGTAAAGTTCAAATTCCGCGCAGTACATCTGTTTCTTTTCCGGAGCCGGCGGCAGAGTCCAGTAGGAGCCCTCCCGCCAGAATGAACGGAGCGTTTCACCGTCCCAATGGAAAATGCGGTATCCCGGTTTGAGCGGGAAATTTCCGAGTCCGTTGTAGAACATCCCGACCAGCGCGCCGGTATTGATGATTTTTACTCCTTCGCGTTCCCACTCGTCATTGACATGATAATCTCCGGAAATCAGCGCTTTCACCTTGTATTTCGCCAGCAGTTTGAGCAATTTTTCCGCATCTTCTTCGCGCCAGCGGCTGTAAACGTGGGATTCGGAAGAGGGGGGATTGTGGATGGCGACGATGATGTGTTTGTTTCCGGCGCTTTCGAGTTCGGCTTCAAGCCATTGGTAATCGGCTTCAGCCGGAGCGACCTTCCATCCGTTTCCGCTGTCGGTGATATCGTTGAAAAGAATAAATTTGAAATCTCCGGCAACGGTGCTGCAGCGCAATTCGCCGATGCACTCTTTCCATGCCGAATCATCTTTTTCTCCCCAGAGGTCGTGGTTGGCGGCAAGAGCGCGCCATGGAATGGTACAATCTTTGATCACCTCTTTGAACTCTTCCAGTTCATCACGTCTGCCGTTGCAGACCAGATCACCGGTCATGAGCAATATTTCCGGAGTTGTTTCAAATGACTGTAATTCGCTCAATGCCCATTGAAACTGCAATCTGGCATCATCCGGTTTGGGATTGGTTCCGATATGAATATCGCTCAATTGTGCAAAATAAAAATCTGTTTTTTTCATAATTTGTACTGCCATCGTTATCTGAAAAATTATCGGGAACAAACCGCCCCGGAACAGTGTATTACAATAGCATATATTATCAACTTTTCAAGTTTATTCCGGTTTATGTTTTCTGTATTTTTTGCGGTGTGATACAAAATGGTATTTTATTGTTTTATCCGGGTATGGAAAAATCATGTGATTTATGATATAATATATCGTAAACTTAAAACTCTCAACAACAAATGGGATGAGGTCATTATGAAGAAGATTGCTCGTGTCAGTAAAAGAAAATGTTCCGGATTCACCTTGATCGAATTGCTGGTCGTAATAGCAATTATCGCCATTCTGGCAGCGATTCTGCTCCCGGCACTGCAGAAGGCACGGGATCGTGCCAAAGATTCGTCATGCAAAAGCAATCTCAAACAGCTCGGAAATTTTTTCTCCATTTACACCGGAGATTTTGATTCATGGTTCCCAATGGCATACGACAGGCCGAATAACAAGAACTGTATGGTTATTTTCCGGGAGCTCGGCTATTCCTCTGCAATCAAAACAACGCGAGCGCAATTAAAGAGTAAAAGATTTGGTGAGACACTTGTTATCTGCCCCGGCAACCCGGTTCCGGCAGAAGGGGATTCTATCAGCGATTATGCTGCAAGTATGATGCTTACCGCCCAAATCAAAGCTGATAATAGCTTTTATACATACGACGGTTATACTGCCAGATTTGTAAAATCGGCCAGTTGGAATGCCAACCACCTTTTGATAATGGAAGCTAACGGTACTGCTACGTTTCAATTCAACCACAATATGTTCAAAGATCCGATCCACGTCAACAACAATCTTCGCTGGCGGCACAGAGCCAAGATGATCCATCCGACCAATAAAGCTCCTACCGGCGGAGATTCCAATGCCGCAATGGTCGATGGTTCAGTCCGGGTTTTGAGTTGGAACAATTACCAGCTTCCAACCCATCCGGAATGGTCAAAAATATATTTCCGACCGGAAAATGAAAAAAATTGAAGTGAAGAAAACGGCAATTTTATCACCGGTATACCTTGCAATGCCGACGGTTCCGCCCGCGTCAATGAACGGTTGACGGTTGACCGCCGGGAATTCAAACCGGTATGTTCGCCCTGGGATATCGTACCGAGTATCCATATACCCGGCGGATTGCGTATGAGCTGGGAGGAGGCACTTGCTTCCATGAAAGCGGCAACGGAATTTTTCCGGAACTATCTCAAGTACGAAATTCCCATGATGGTCTGCAATTCATGGATATTGAATCCGGCATTGGAAAAATTTGCGCCAAACGGCAATATGGCAAGATTCCGGAAAGAGTGCTTCAGTATACCGATAAAGCGCAGCGGTTCGGGCAGAGACGGAATGATCTTTTCTTTCGGCAGAGATGATGTCGAGCCGACAGAACTTCCGGCTGCAACTCACATTCAGAAAATATTGCAGGAAATTTTCAAAGCCGAAGGAACTCTGCAGGAACTCTGCGTACCGGAGCCATATTCATCCTGACTTCCGATTTGGATAAGCTGGGCAATATGTATTACCGGAATACGCAGAAAGTTCTTTGAAAAATATTCCTGTGCTTTCACCGTCAGGGGCGGTATTCGTACATATTTTCAAGTATGTGGATACCGCCGCGGGGCTGTGCCATAAGGAAAAGTTTGCCTTTACCCATCGGGCGGAACAGCACCGCCGGAGCTTCGGTATCTTTATTCATTTGAGTCATCAGGATACGCCAGCTTTGAGGAACAGCAGGAACAAAGGTCAATGTTCCGCAACGCTTGTAGGTTTTCTCAAGGTTGTGTTTTGCCGAGTTGAATTTTGGATCGATTTTTTCCGGTTTTAAAATACGGCTGAAATTGTTGACCGCTTTGACTGCAAAAGTTTTGTCGCCGAGGCCCCTGCCGAGCATAGCCGGATAGCAGTGAATGACCAGCGTTGCACCGTTTTCAATTGCCGGGGTGATCCGGTTTTTCCAGAAATTCCGGTGAAAATTGGTTTTGTAAGGATTGACATAGATAAGGTCAACTCCGGAAAAATCGACTTTATCACAATTATCTTCGCCGATAACAGTTACAAAACTCCAATTGTTGTCAAAGAAAAACTTTCGGTACTGATTGAACCAGTTGGCACTGGCATTGCCTGCGATCCAGACCAGCATTTTAGCCTTTTTTACCTCTTTGCGGAAAAACATCATGCCGCCGCTGGCAAGATCCTGATGGGCCACTTTGGGAAATCCGACCGCTTCCGGTTTGCTGTTGCGGATGATCACAAACTGCCACGAAGTTTGCGGAGTTACTTCGCCGAAAACAGAGAACGGCAGAGTAACGGTGGCGGTCCAGCGGTCTTTTGCCAATTTTACATCGCTTTGCCATTCCGGGTTCCATGAAGCATCGTTTGCCATGGCATCATAGCGGTTGTTTCCGGCAGTGACGACCAGATGACGGTCTGCGTTTCCATCGCCGGTATCGACCATGATCTCAATGGAATCATCTTTCCACACATCGCCGTCGTGTTTCGTGGAAGATTTGCGCAGAGCGGACATATCCGGTTCCATGCACACCGCCTGAATATGGACACCTTTATCATCCCAGTAAACTTTGACTGAAGTATTTTTTGCCTGCGCTCCGGCTTTTTTAGTTTGAAGCGGAAGCAAAAGCGCATTTTTAAATCCTTTCGCTTCCGGCTGATAGGGCGGGATCACCGTCGGAGAGATACCGGAGATTTTAAAATACTCTTCCCAGACTTGAAAGAGGGTGCTTTCCTGTTTGATTTCGGCAAGATATTCTTTGTTTCCTGCGGCAGCTTTAATCGCCTGATTGAGATAATTGCGGCAATCTTTGACCCGCTTGGCGTTAAGGATATATTGGGCAGAACCGACCGGACTGCGGTAGAAGTAGTTGGGATGCGCTTTCTGATTCTGCCACGCATGGGCAAGTTCACTGAAATATTTGAACATAAAGGGGGCAGCCTTGCTTCCGTACACTTTGCCGCACCACTCTTTGACCAGCGCATCGACATCGGCATCCGGATTCCAGCAGAGCTGCGCCCACATCCAGTTGGCAAGGCGGTGGATCTGCGGAGCAAGCTCGTGGCGTTTCAATTTTTTACTTTTGTTACCGTAGAAAACGGTCATTTCAGTTTTTACCCGCACCGCTTTCAGATCGCGGTAGGTGCGCATGGCATCGGCAGTCGAATACCAGTTGGCAAAGAAGGCAGTCGGTTTGAATACATCAAATTCATAACCGTAAATACCGATGGGGGCTTTTTCTTTCCACTTTCTGATCTCCGCCATGCTCTTGGCATTGACCGGACATTTGGGATCAGAAAGTTTGTGGGCATAGCAGCGGTTGTAGTGGCAGTATTCAAGATACTCGATCCCGGGAACTTTCCGTTTCGGAGGGGTGCGGAACTCCTGATAGCCGAGACCGGCGATCTTCAAATCCGGAAACTCTTTTTTCAATGCCGGAATAAGGGTGTCACAGTAGTAATCATACCAGAAATCGGTTCGGCCGTTTTTTGCTTGTGCGGTACATTTTTCACATTCACAGCGGATAGTGATATCAGCAGGGAAAAGGTTGAGTATCTCAAGATTGTTTTTCCGGACGATCGCGGAAACATGTTCCAATACATGTTTGGTAAATTCCGGATTGCTCCAGCATCCGGCAAGACCGGCAATGTTCCGGCGTCCGCCGATCAGTGAAAAGAGTTCCGGAGCGGTTGCGAACATTTTTTTAGGATTATGGACCCGCACCTGATGGCCGCCGCCGATGCGGTAAAGACCGGCTTTGTCCCGGAACGCCGGAGTGCGGGAGTCTCCATTCAAAAAGTTGCGTGCCATCCAGATTTCAGTAGGTGCATGACGGTGCCAGTGGACGGGAGACATGGCACGGATCTTGAATGCCGGAGTATAGTTGTAAGCAAGTTTTGCCGGGATGGAATAAGTTTTGCGCTTTACGATGAATTCGCCGTCGTCTCCGGGCCACAGCCAGCGGACACCCAACTGATTCTGCAGAAATGAATATACTGAATAAAGTACCGCGCGCGGTGTGTTTCCCGCCAGATAAAGATCGTTATCAACGGCATAAACCGCAACGGTTTCGATTTCTTTGGCGGCAGGGAGTTTAAGCAGCTTTGCCATTTTTGCCACTGCCGGAGATGTTTCCGGAGTGCCGAGATAGATGTTGAATTCTTTTGCCGCCGATTTCTGCACGGTGAAATCGGCTCCGGAAATCTTTTTCAATGTTGCTGCAAGTTCGCTTGCCGCATATTTCATTGTGCCGGGATTATCCGGCAGAACGATGCGCCATTGGGTTTTACCGTTTTCAAACAGCGGGCCTGCCGTTGTGCTTAATATAAAAAGCGCACTCCAGAAAAAAGAAAACAATTTTTTCATTCCGAAAACTCCATGTCAAGTTGTTGAATTGTATGACTTACTGATAGTATACTGCAAAAAAACAGGATTTTCAATATCTGAAACGGTCAATTAAATACCATTTTTTAACAATGTCAACTTTCCCCGGCAACTGCAATAAAAATGGGCTGCTGCAAAACTTGTGTTATGCAGCAGCCCCGGAGGCTTTATCAAGCGGAATGCAGGAAAAAATCAGATTTCGCCCCGATCCACTTTGAGTTGATGCTGAAGTTTTTTGACATCGATTTTACGGGGAACCGTATTTTCTTTCAAGGATTGTGCCGCGGCAGTACCGGCAGCTTGTCCCATATTCACGCAGCAGAGGATAAGCCGGGAGGCCGCCTGTGCCATGAATTCAGAGGAAAGACAACGGCCCGCCACCAGCAGATTGTCGATTTTTACCGGAACCAGTGAACGGTAGGGGATGTCTGCGGAATCTTTCAAAAACACCCGGTCAGCTCCTGTTCTGCCCCAGCCGTCGGTCATATTTTCATAGCCGCACGGCGGTTCCAGCGAACCGGGATTGCCGGTGGAACTGACATAGCAAACCTTGCCGTCGATGATCTCTTTTGCCCATTTGATGTTGCCGACTCCATCGGGATTGTGCAGATCGAAGTGATGATTGGTACAGGTGATGGCATCGTCAAATTTCGCTTTACGGGCGAAGTCAAGAGTTTTCAAAACATATTCTCCGAGTACGCGGCGGCTTTCCCGGACACCGAGCAGATTCGCGGTATCGATCAGATATGAATTTTCAAATCCGGGGACATTTTCTTTGATGAAGCGCGAGAAAAATGCCGCCTGTTCTCTGCCTTCCAGATACATCCTTGTAAGATCGACATTGGAAAGCGGATCGCAGTTGCGGGAGTGGGAAATGCACAGACAAATTTCATCTTTGCCGCAATTTTTCGGTCTGCCGGGAACAAAAACTGACCAGTTCAGATGGTTTTCATACATTATCGGCATTCTACCGTCCTCATGAGCCGCTTTGATCAGTTTCACCCACCTCGGATCATTGGCTTTGAGATCGGATTCCAGATATTTGTTGTAATCAACGCCGCCCAGACGGAAGTCGATCGAACACGCCTGATGCTTGCCGTCACTCTCTCTGCCGGACATGATTTCGCAACCGGCAAAATATGCCACATCCGCATCGCCGGTGCAGTCAATGAAACGTTTGCCCCAAACGACCTGACGGCCGCTTTTGCTTTCCAGTACCACGCCGCGAATTTGATTGTCAACGACGACCGCATCCACGATCGCAGTATCCAGCAGCAATTCAATGCGGGCCTCTTTGACCATGCGGTCAAGCACGAGTTTGTGCAGTTCCGGGTTGGAATTACGCCGGGTGTAGCCGTCCAGAGCTTCCAAACGGGTCACCATTTCCAAACTGATGCCGGTTGGAATATCCAGAGGTATCGGAACCAGACCTACGGTAGCCAGACCGCCGAGCGCCGTTTCCCTTTCGATAAGCAAAACTTTTGCGCCGCCGCGGGATGCTGCGATCGCGGCACCGAAACCAGCCATACCGCCGCCGCAAACGATAACATCATATTCGCCGATATTTTTCAATTCGCGCGGACTTTCGATAAGATTGCCGTTTTCAAGAATTTTGAATTCCATTTTTTTATCCTCTTTTGGTTAAATTTCAATATTTTTCATAATAATAGCGCTTGAAGCACAATTATCTTCGCAGATGCCGCAGCCGACACACTTTTGCGGATCGATATGGGCGCCGGAATGATCAAACGTGATCGCTTCGACTTTGCATAAATAACGGCAGGTATCGCAACCGGTACAGCCGCGTACCACAGCAACTTTTTTCATAGGCATCCTCCATTTTGGTGATCTTGCGACACATTTTTCGTGTCACAAAATTAATATATCGCCAAAAAATTTTCAAACCATGACTTGTATTGCCAAAAATTTGATGTATATTGTCGAAAACAGGATATTTTATCATGAATACATACTCTTTAGAACCGGAATTGCACGCATTCGAAGAGCTGCTCGGATGCAAGCTCTGTCTGCACATCTACAGTGATTCATTTTTTTGCGGCGGGAAAATTCTGATCGACCGGAGACGATCGTCGCACCGGAAAACTCATCCGGAACGCTGCGGCAGAGAACAGCGTTCATATTGCATACGCCATTGCAAAGCTGACTTGGAACGTCGTATGGCTGCCAGTCCGGAAAAAGATATTTTTGCGGTTCATTGCCGCCGCGGATGTTTTGAACTCGTCACCCCGGTTTATCGCAACGGAAGACGTGTGCTGACTGTGTTTGCCGGATTGCTTGATCCCCGGGAAAAATCCCATGTTCGCAGCATTGCCAAACTGCTGCCGGTCTTTGCCGCCGGATTGGAAGCAAAGGCCCATGAAAAAGCATTGATCAACAGAAACAACACGGAAAGCTGTCAGGAAAAGGTTATGGAATTCATTGAAAACCACTATTTTGAAGATATATCTACTGCTGACGCGGCGAAAGCTGTTTCGCTTTCAGTATCCAGACTTTGCCATATATTGAAAGAAAATTCGCTTGGAACATTTTCCCAACTTCTCACCGCGGAACGCATCTATCATGCCAAGCAGTTTCTTGCCTATTCCGACTCCGAATTGCGGCTCAATGAAATTGCCGCGTTGTGCGGTTTCGGCAAATATGAACACTTTTCCCGGACTTTTAAAAGAGAAACCGGTGTTTCTCCTGCTGTCTGGAGGAAAAAACACCGGTTGCCGGTTTGAGCAAAGCTCTTTTTTACGATTTATCAGAGCATTTCGTTTAAGAAATATTCTGCGATACGGCAATCGCTTCCAAGTTCGGGGTGGAAGGTCATTGCCAGCTGATTTCCCTCTCTTACCGCAGTGATTCTGCCATCGTGCTCGGCGAGGACTTCCACTCCGGGAACGCAGAATTCGATCTGCGGCGCCCGGATGAAACTCATCGGTACACCGGAAATCCCGGCAAAGTTTCCAACTGTATGGAAACTGCTCAACTGCCTGCCGTAAGCGTTGCGTCTTACAGAAATACCCATCGTGCCGAGGTGGACTGTCGGATCGTCAAGAAGCTGTTGGGCAAGCAGGATAGTTCCGGCACAGGTCGCCATGACCGGCAGACCGGATTTGATTTTTTCGCGGACAGTGTCAAACATATCCAGTTCCCGGAGCAGTTTCCCCTGAACGGTGCTCTCTCCTCCGGGCAGAACCAAAGCATCAAAATCCAGCGCGAGATCACTTTTCTGCCGCAGTTGAAGCGTCGCAACACCCAATCGGTGGAATATCGCTTCATGCTCCGCGAAATCACCCTGTAATGCAAGAACAGCAATTTGCATCAAATACCCCGTTCTTCCATGATGATTTTGATTTCAGCCGGGTTGATACCGACCATTGCTTCACCGAGTCCGCAGGAGAGTTCAGCGAGCATTCCGTAATCCTGATAGTTGGTCACAGCTTTGACGATCGCTGCGGCACGTTTCGCCGGATCGCCGGATTTGAAGATCCCTGAACCGACAAAGACGCCTTCGGCGCCGAGCAGCATCATCAACGCCGCATCCGCAGGAGTGGCAACGCCGCCGGCAGCGAAGTTCACCACCGGAAGTTTACCGTTTTTATGGACATACATCAGAAGATCGAAGGGAACCTGGAGCTGTTTGGCAGCTTCATAAAGTTCATCTTCCGCCATATTCGCCACGCGGCGCATCTCCTGATTCATCTTGCGCATATGGCGGACAGCCTGCACGACATCACCGGTTCCGGGTTCACCTTTGGTGCGGATCATCGCCGCACCTTCATTGATCCGGCGCAGAGCTTCACCGAGGTCGCGGGCACCGCAGACAAAGGGGACTTTGAATGCCCGTTTGTCAACGTGATAAATGTCATCGGCAGGGCTTAAAACTTCACTTTCGTCGATATAGTCGATTTCGATAGCTTCGAGAATGCGGGCTTCGGCGATGTGACCGATACGGCACTTTGCCATGACCGGGATGGAAACGGCATCCTGAATTCCTTTGATCATGCCGGGGTCACTCATGCGGGAAACGCCTCCGGCAGCACGGATATCGGCGGGGATGCGTTCCAGAGCCATGACGGCACAGGCGCCGGCATCTTCGGCGATTTTTGCCTGTTCAGGTGTGGTCACATCCATGATGACTCCACCTTTGAGCATCTGGGCGAGGTTGCAGTTCAATTCATACTGTTCGTTATTCATGATTTTCTCCTTTTTTTTTGCGCTTGAACTTGATTTTAATATAACACCGGTGTATATTCAGTACAAATGATAAAATTGTATGGATTACAATAAAATGCCGACAAATTCTTTTGAACATTTTTATTTGAGCTGGATGCCGGAAAAAGTGAAAATAAAACGCCCCTGCTATCTGACTCTCGCCAACGCACTGGAAGCGGATATCGTTTCCGGGAAGCTTGCTTCAGGAACCAAACTTCCTCCGCAGCGGGAACTTGCGGACTATCTGGATTTGAATTTCACCACCGTTACCCAGGCGTACAATCTCTGCCGGGAACGGCGGCTGATTTATGGCGTGACCGGCAAAGGCACATTTGTTTCTCCGCTGCCGGGCAAGAATATCATCCATCACTCCGGAAGTCAGGAGGGGATAATTGAACTCGGACTGCTGAAAGGTTTTGACCAGATCAAAACTCCGATTATTGAAGCAAGCAAAAAGGTTTTGCAAAAAGGTTACATTGAGGAGCTTTATTCCTACACCGAAGTTGCCGGACATCTGCATCAGAGAGTAGCCGGAGCTCACTGGATGAAGCAGATGGATGTCCATACAGACAGTGAACACACGGCAATCTTTTCCGGTGCGCAGAATATCATCAGTGCCACACTGCTTTCACTCTTTAAGATCGGAGATAAGATCGCAGTCGATGAATATACTTACTCCAACTTGCTTGGTATGGCGCGCCTTTCGCATATCCGGCTGATCCCGGTCAGAGGCGATGCCGACGGTATGGATGCCGGTGAATTGGAAATTCTGTGCCGTAAAGAGGATATCAACGGTATCTTTCTGATGCCGAACTGCGCCAATCCCACCACCTGCACCATTCCGGAAAAACGCAAGGATGAACTTGCTCAAGTCATTGCCCGGTATAAACTTATTCTGATCGAAGACGACAACACCGGTATCCCGCTGTTTTCCGGCAAGGCGTATCATTCAATGTTTTCGCGGCTGCCGGAACAGACGATTTACATATGCAATTCCACTATGGCACTGTGCAATGGCTTGCGGGTGGCGTTTGCGGCTTTTCCGGAGGCGTTCAGAGTCCAGCTTTTGAATGCACTCTTTCACTTGAGTATCAAAACCTCCTCATTGGATGCCGAGATCATGACTGAGCTGATCCTCGACGGAAAAGCGGCAAAAATCCTGGAGCAGAAAGCGGAACTGGCAGCTGAACGCAACCGGATTTTTGACCGTTATTTCCCGGAGGCGGTCAAGCCCGGTTCGCCTGCAGCCTTTTTCCGCTGGCTGCCGATACCCAAAATGGCTATGGATGAAATGGATATTGAAAGATTACTTTTGCAGGAAAATGTGAGCGTTTATTGTTCCTACCGCTTCACCGTAAATCACAATCCGCAGAGTTTCATGCGGATCGCAATATCTTCTCCAAACACCACAGCGGAATTGGAAAAGGGCTGTACCATAATCCGGGATTTTCTGAAAAAGCACCAAATCAGCGGGAATTGACCTCTTTTTTCAATCGGGCACTCAATCGGACGGAGCAGAAATCCGGACCGCACATGGTGCAGTATTCTGAACCGTGCTGATTTGGAGCGGAACTTTCATCCAGCGCCTGTTGACGCAACTCCTTTGCCCATGCCGGATCGAGAGCCGTTTCAAACTGTTTCTCCCAGTCAAACTTTGCCCGGGCATCGGAAATTGCATCATCCCGGTCACGGCAGCCGGGTTTTTTCAGTGCCACGTCAGCTGCGTGAGCGGCAATTTTGAATGCGATCACTCCCCGGCGCACATCATCGGCATTTGGTAAGCCGAGATGTTCTTTAGGGGTGACATAGCAGAGCATCGCCGCTCCGTGGTATGCGCCCATCATTCCGCCCATGGCGGCAACGAAGTGGTCGTATCCCGGAGCGCAGTCAACGACTACCGGGCCGAGAATGTAGAATGGTGCATCTCCGCAAACCGTTTGTTCGCGTTCCATATTCATTTGTATCTGATCCAATGGGACGTGTCCGGGGCCTTCGACCATCGACTGGACTTTGGCTTGCCGGCAGCGGAAAACCAGTTCGCCTAAAGTGTCAAGTTCAGCGAATTGCGCCTCATCAGAAGCATCAGCGAGGCATCCGGGGCGCAGACCATCGCCCAGAGAAAGGGTGACATCATATTTATGACAGATTTCAAGGATTTCGTCAAAGGCTTCATAAAAGGGATTTTCCTGTCCGGTTTCCTGCATCCATGCGGCGAGCAAAGCTCCGCCCCGGCTGACGATGCCGAGTTTCCGTTTCAAAGCCAGCGGCACATATTTTTTGAGCAGTCCGGCATGGATGGTCATATAATCCACGCCCTGTTCTGCCTGTTCTCTTATGACAGTCAGGATCTTTTCCTTTGCAAAGTCGCAACTTCCATAGCGGGCGACGATCTCATAGATTGGAACAGTTCCCAGCGGAGCCGTACACTCTGCCAGAATCGCCTGCCGTATCGAAGTTATTTCACCGCCGGTGCTCAAATCCATGACCGTATCTGCGCCGTAGTGCAAGGCGATGTTGAGTTTGCTTTTTTCTGCTCCCGGACAACTTGAAAGAGTGGAATTTCCGATATTGGCATTGATTTTAGTGCGTAAGATCCTGCCGATTCCGCAAGGAACGATATTTTTATGATTGATGTTGCATGGGATGACGATTTTACCTTCAGCTACACCTTTGAGGATAAGTTCTTCCGGCAGCTGTTCGACTTCAGCGACGTGTTTGATTTGCGGAGTGGCGATATTCATTCCGGCATAGTCCATTTGGGTCATAAGATACCTTTCCGGAGCAGTTGCTGCTCCCGTGATGGGAATGCCGGTGCGGAATGCACCATGAAAGTGTAACAAAAATATTTTTCATTTTCTTTTTTCCTACGCCGGAATTACCCGTTTCAGGTTCAAAGGGTTTGATCTCAGCCGTTGTCACCGTGACAACAGCACCCCTGTGTTACAATGCATGTAATATACATCGTTGATCCGATAAAGTCAAGGGCGGTGATGTTGAGAAAAAGATGATTCATCAAAAGCGGAATATATTTTTATAAAAAAACAGAAAAAATTTTTATTTCTTATTGACTTTTGCGGATTTACGTTGTATAGTTTATCAAAAGTCAAAGCAATGGGGTGGTTTTGAGCAGTGTCTGCTTTCAGCCTTTTTGTCGTCACGCCCCGGCGCTTCGGCCTCCAACAAGCGAACCGTTGAGGAATCGGATTTGCACAAAAGAAAGGATAGAAGAAGGTAATGAATATCTATGTAGGCAACTTGCCGTTCAGTACCACCCAGGACGAATTGCGCAGCGTTTTTGCGGCATTCGGAGAAGTCACTGCTGCGCGCATCGTCAATGACCGTGAAACCGGTCGTCCCAAAGGATTTGGCTTTGTCGATATGCCCAACGCTGAAGAAGCCAAAAACGCCATTGAAGCTCTTAACGGCAACGACATCGGCGGCCGCAAGGCGGTCGTCAATGAAGCCCGTCCCCGGGAGCCGCGGAAGTAAGTTCCGTTTCAGCTGAAATAGAAAAACATGGTTTGCTTTTCAGGCAGACCATGTTTTTTTATTTGCCAATTCTCTGCCGTAACTTCCGGCAATGGGACACCGATTCAGAAAAAATGTCCGTATCTGTCCGTATAACTCCGTTCTCTCTCTGTTGAAAGCGGTTGTATTTTACATTTGCTTCGGGATGATATGCAGCCGCAGTACCGGTGCGCTCCAGAGCAAATCTCCGGGGGAGACTGTATTCAATGTGCCGAGTGCGAAGTTGTTGTCACGTTTCAAAAAAAGACAGAATTCATCCGGGGCAGGGTAGTTTTCTGCATCAATGATGATCATACTGCCGCAGGGTAATGACAGATTTTTTGCTGAAAGGGCATCGTTGATTTTGCAGACTGCGGCAAATGGCGGGACGGGCAGATTCAACGTTCCGGAGGAATTTTTGCGGATGAAACTGCTTAATTTTTCGACACTATCATCAAATTTAAGTAAACATGGCAAATCGATGCAGCAAATCTCCTCTCCGGCATCAGTATAAAGTGCGCAAAGCAGCTGGCGCAACTTGCTTATCCCGCTTGAAATTTCCGTTTGAGTCCGGGCGGAAATGATGGCAGAGAGGATTTCACGCTCCAGATCAAGCGGGAGAGCAAGATGCTCAAACAATGCGGCAACTTCTTCACCGTCAAGCAGATATTTTCCGTTGACAACCTCTGCCGCTTCAAAATCTTTTCCAAATAATTCAAGCGCAGTTTTTTCAAAGTGAGCAATGCTTTTAAACTGTCCGCTTAAAATTTTCCAACCGTTAAGATCACATTTCATAAGACCGCTCCTTTTTTTGAATTTATCATAATTTAACACAATAATTAAAAAAATCAATATTAAATTATTTAAAATTGCCAAAATAAATGAAATTTTTTGCCAATCTGAAGCAGTTGCGCTCGAAACTGCCTGTTTCCAGTCGGTGGATGCATCCGGCTTCGCTCGAGGCTCCGCCGTGACAAGGTGTGATGCAAGGTCGACGGCAAATTAAGGCGACGGAGAGGGATCAGTCTTCGCCAGGGCAAGGTGTACTTTTTCAGAAGATGCTTGTCGCGGCGTAGTGAAACGAAGCCGGAAGTCCGAAAATTTGCCAGAAGATTGCGCACAATGCGCCGCCGTCGGTTGTTTTTTATGAGACAGCTGTGAATAAAATCATAAAAAATCAAAAGATATCGTTGCTTTTTTGTTAACAAGTGTTATATTATTGTTGACGACAGTAAACAATAAGGAAACATCATATGCTTCAAAAGTTATTAGGCTCGCAAGCACGGGCAGAAATATTGAAAAAACTATTTACCGGGGGTGGTCAAAGTTTTTATTTACGTGAATTTGCCAGAATAACCGGGATTTCAGCCCCTTTGTTGTCGCGGGAATTGCGTAATCTTGCATCAATGGGGCTTGTTTTAATTGCAGAAGACGGCAATCGTATCAATTTTACGGCAAACAAGGCTCATGTTTTATATCCGGTTCTTTGTGAATTTGTTGATAAAAGTTGTGGTCCGGTTGAATTGCTGCGGAAAACATTTGCTGATTCTTCTGCAGATTTGATTTTTGTATTTGGCTCGCAGGCAAAAGGTACAGCAAATGCCCAAAGTGATATTGATATTTTTGTTATCGGGGATTGCGGATTGCGTGAAATTACAAAGCGTTTGCAGCAGATTTCAAACAAAATTACGCAGGAAATCAATCCTTATGTAATTTCAAAAGCAGAATTTCAAAAACGCTTGGAAAATAATGATCATTTCCTGAAAGAAATAGTGAATACTACGAAAATATTTTTGAAGGGAGGAACAGATGAGTTTGCAGCAATGGCAAAATAATGGTTGGCTGCGCCCTCATGCAACAGATAAAATTGAAATTGCCAATTTGCTTGCCATTGTTGACAGGGATATGGAAGATGCGGCGGCGGCATTTTCAAAACCGCAAAAGCAATAAAAGCGGAGGACGATAAATGAAAAAGTTTTTTCCCAATCCGTGACAAAAGGGATCTATGTATGAATGAGGCGTGGAAAATATTTTTTGAAATGTACTTTTCCAATGGGGCAGACATATTTGTATTTGTCATTGCTCCGATGTTGTGGGTAAGCAGTATGTTTATAGCCCGTAGACATATAAACTGCTGGCAGGTAAGCAAAAACACCTGCTTCCTTGTTATGTACGGACATGTTTTTATCAACTTGCTTGTTTTGCCGCTGAATGGAGGTGGCTTTGGTAATGCAATTGGCGTTTGGGTATTGCTGGTTGTTGTTGCACCAGTATTTCCGTGGATTACAGCTCTTGTTCTGAATGTTATAGAACTTGTCTGTTGCGGAAAAAAGAAGATTTACACTGCTAAAGGAAGAGAATTAAAAGATTCTCTGATCATCCGCAGTGTGTCGCAGTTGGTATTATTGTTGATGATTGCGCTGGGGCACTTTTATACGACTGTTGTTCATTGCGCGGGAGGAGTTTCCTGTTGAAAAATAAAACCTTGAAACACTATAAACGCAAAAAATTCTTTTACCGCTTCTTTATGCGGAAGTCCCCTCGCTCTGGTGCGATGTTCGGACTGGCTTGGATGATTTGTTTTGGGGCAATGCTGCCGTTGGCTCCGTGGCTTTTTTTACAGATGGTTCCTCAAGCGAAGTATGATTTCAATACTGCGGACATTATTCTGCTGTTGACAGCTGCCGTTTTATTTTTTACGGTTTGCCTTTTGATCTATGCTTACGGATTTTTGACTTTTGCAAAAAATTTCTATACTATCCTGCGGAATGATCTGAAAAAAAGCCGTTTTTGGAAAATTCCTGCCATTGTCGGCGCATTTTCATGGGAACTTGCGGGAATGTTTCTGCTGCCGGTCACACTTCACAAACGCCGCTGGTTGTCTCTGCTGTTTTTACTCGGCTCTCTCGGATGTAATATTGCAAGTTATATGATTGATATTCCGTTGCAGAAATGGTACTGTCAGTTTGTCGGACAGGGATTTTTTCTTTTGCTTGCACTTTTTTGCAGTGGAAAAGATAAAAAGTTCTCCTGGCGTTTTGTTTATCCCTTATCGCTGTTTGTGCTTTTTGTGGTGAAACTTTGTTCGCTTGAGTTCCTTTTCAACGCTCAAATTTTTGTAAAAAAACTGGAAATTGGTACCGGAATTTCCGCCGAAGATTGGAAAATCCGCAACAGTTACGGCTATTCCATCAATAAAGAACCGCTGAAAAGTTTCTGCAAAATCAATATGAAAATTGATATGGAGAAATATCAAACTCCTGCCGATGCACAAAAATTTCTTGCCGAACTGCGCAAAACGCACACCGATAAATTTGTTGCAATAGACCGCTTGCTTGAATTCAAACCGCAGCGGATTTCTTACAATTGGGTGAAACCCGGCGAGCCGGTTGCCGCGATGTTGTTGCCGGATTTGCAATGCTTCCTAACCGCCGCTCATTTGCGGATTCTGGAAATCCGTGCCAATGGCGCAGATAAAAATGTGGTTGCCCGGTGCAATCAGGATTTATTGCAATTCCGCAAATGGTGTTTGCATAACGAAACTCTGATCGGTAAACTGGTCGCCGGAGCTGTGGACAATCGCCGTTTATACGCATTGAGTTATGCGATGGCAAGCGATGTTTACAGCAAAGCGGAAATAATAAAACTCATTGGAAAATCTCCCGATTGGAGCAAGCAATATTCCGAAATATTCGCCAGTGAACACGCTATGACGGAAGAATTTGTAAATCGCCTTGAGAATGCATCAGCAGAGGATATTCAAAGTTTAGAAATTTCCTCCGTGTCAAAAACGTTTTGGAAATTTTATCAAAAATTTGCTCCGTTGTTTATAAAAATGAATATCAAACGGGATCATCTTTTTACATTGAATTATTACCTGAAAATCAACTCACTGCTTTACCGGGATGATCTTTCCGGTCTGGAAAAAAGAAAATTGGCATATTTGAATAAAGATCATCTTGAAATAGAATGTTTTATATCTTCAGCGGTTGCTATTCCGGATTTAAGCAATCTTCTGGTGCGGCTCGACCGGACACGCGATGTTCGCCGGATGGCACTTCTTGCCGCCGAAGTTATGGAATACCGGAAACAACACGGGAAACTGCCGGAAGATCTCTCTTTTCTCCCACAGATACCGCTGTCAAAGCTGGATCACAAACCTTTGATGTATGAGAAAACACGAGACGGTTTCCGGATTTTCAGCCACACGCATAAAGGCGAAAAGCCCGATGAAAAAGATACCCAATACTCGTACTGGGTGCGTCTGCTGAAACAAGCGGAACTTCCTTTGGAAAAACTGATAACCATTGCTGAAAAAGAATTAGTAAAGGTATATGGGAAACAAGTATTGAAACAGCGTCCGTGGAAAATCACCCACAGCGATGAGAAAAGCATAACTCTGACTGGAACATTTCACGGCCCGGGCAAAGGCGGCGTTGCAGAAATCACATTACAAAAAAGCAACGGAAAAGTTCTCCGCATGATTCATGGTAAATGAAGTGAATAAAATCCTGAAAACGAGGAGATTGAGGATGAAAAAGTCTTTTTTTATTTCTGCGTTGGCATTGGCGGTGATAAGTTCCATTGCCGGTGAAGCCTGTCCGGAATTTATTTCTTTAAAAATAGCTGACGGTAAAGCCGGCGGAACCAGCTTTGAGTCTGCCTGTGTGCCGATAGTCCGTACGGTTTTGAAAAATGATATTTTGCAAACCGATATTCAAACTGAACTTGCCGGAACCGGAACTCTTGAGTTCGATATCCCGGATACGGCAAAAAAAATTCAGTTGTTCGGTTGTCTGTACGATTTGCCGTGCGCAAGCGAAACCGCTTTTTTTCATTCGGTATTGATAAGCGACATCCGCAAGCCGTGGTGGAGTTTTCAGCGGGATGAAAGACTGCGCGCCATGATGCTGATCTCCTTTGCTGAAAATAAAAAATCTTTTACCGCGCAAATGTGGATCCATGGAAGTTCCGGTAACGATGTCTGGAAACACAAGCGCAATTTTTCCTGTATCATCGCCGATGACGGACAAATTTTTGAAAAACTTGATGCTGCCGGAAAATCGCGTTTCGGTGCCGGGATCGAATATTTTCCGGTGTGGGAATTTTCAAATTCAAACGGCAAATTGCTCATCCGTGCCGGTGCAGTCGGCAAATATTATAAATACCGCCGGGAATCGGGATCGTGTTTGAATATGATTTCATTTCCCGTGCCGCATCCGCGTCCGTACACACTGTTTTTTCTCAATCTGCCTGCCAAAGAAAAGTATCTGGCTGAAAATAAAAAAAGTGTGACTGAATTACGCTCATTTGCAGAAAAATCAAAACAGCTCCGCTGCGGTATGACTCCGGAAGAAACCGCCGCCATTCTGGGAACTCCGGATGATTATAAAACCGTCGCTCCCAAAGGTAAAAAGATGAAATCCCATGCCTTTGCGACATATTATTTTCTGTTTTCAACTCACCCATCGCAAAAGAATTTGTCCGTAACGCTCCACTTTGAAAAATCCCCCGCAGGAAGATATCTCCTGCAGGAAATGTATTGAATAATTCAAAATTTTGATGTTTACGGACAGATTTGTTTTGGTTGTGACCGTTGAAAACTTAATTCCACGCTTTGTCGAAGTTGAATGTATCGGTTTCGGCGTTTTTCCAGTGGGCGTTGCGCAGATCGTAGAAGTCGTAAACTCCGGCGAGGCGGGGGATCGAAACCACCCGCACCGGGAAGATCCTTGACAATCCGCTCCGGCGGTCGAAACGCAGTTCAAACTTGTTGCCGCGGGCATCGTTGAATGCTCCGTCAAACGGAATTCTGGCGCGGGTGACCAGCAGCGACGGACGGCCGAGCCGGTAGCACTCCAATTCGATACGGCACTTTTGCTGAAGAGCTTTGATGTCGGCTTCGGTCATTTCGATGTGGGCGGTCACGCGGGAGACATTGAAGCGTTCCAACTCTTTTACTGCGATGCTGTTGCAGACGGGCAGGGGGGCGGAAACGATGATTTGGGCTTCCGGATATTTCTCCAGCAGCGCCAGCGCATAAAGCGATGTCACCCGGAAACGGCGGATCCCCTGTTTCCACGCGGCATCAATGGCTTTGATGACCGACATCAGCCGGGATTCCGGGCAGAACTCCGGCAGGATCGCCTCCCGGGTCATTTTGTTGATGTCAAAAAGATCGTTGGCACGGATGGCGCGGCGGTCTGCGGGTTCGGCACCGTTGGGTTTCATCGCCACGGTTTCAACGAGGTGAGTATCCGGCGGCAGTTCAACGCACTTCATTTTGCGGTAATCGGTGAGAAAGCGGTCGAGAGCTTCTGCGCCGTTGCCGGAGTCCTGAAGCAGTTCCGGCGTGATGTCAGCATGAAGTTTTTCCCACACCTCTCTGCGGAGCTGTTTCAACTGTGAACCGGGGAGGAAGTAGTTGCCGTCAATGGCGATCCGGGTTCGTGAACCGAGGGCAAAGGTTTCTGAATTGCTTTCGGCAAAGGCATCGCGTACCGTTTCCGCATTGAGCGGATGCTTGGCGGCATCGGCAAGTTCCAAGGGAAAACGCATTTCAAATCCGGCATAGTTGATCGTCTTTATCACCGCTTCATTGCGGGTGATGCTGATATCAAGATCGATCGCCGCTTTGCGCACCGGCAGCGCGGCAATGCGTTTGCTGTAATCGGCAAAACTTTCGCCGATCTTGAAAACGATCCCGTCCGGCGGCACCGGTTTGTCACAGCAGACAAAGAGTTTTTCTCCGGGCATGGCGCGGCGCACTGATTGATTGTTGACCAGCATTCTGGTCAATGTGACCGCCGTGCCGTCATCACCGGAATGGGGCTGGATACGCAGCCGGTCACCGAGAAAGAGCCGTTTGCTGGTGACAAAGGAAAAACCGCGTTCAGCGACAAAATCCACATTTCCGACCCGCATACCGGCGGCACCGAGTGAATCGGGCTTGATCAGTTCCTGCGGAGATGATTCCGTGTAAAAACCGGTCGACCAGCGGCGGCCGCAGGTGCGGCTGAGCATATTTCTGGCTTCGGACAAGGCGGCAGGAAAATCCGCTTCCGGGGCATCAAGCAGCATCCGGTAGGCTGAAACGGTGTTGTGAACATAGTCCGGCTGACGGAGACGCCCCTCGATTTTCAATGAATTTACGCCGATCTTGCAGAGCTGCGGGATGAGTTCGGCGGCGCACAGATCCTGCGGAGAAAAGAAAAATCCGTTGCCGTTTTTGGAGTAGTACCGGCGGCGGCAGGGTTGTTTGCATTTGCCGCGGTTGCCGCTCCACCCGCCAAGATAGGAGGAAAAAAGACAGCTCCCCGAAAGCGAACAGCACAACGCCCCGTGAATAAACACTTCCAGTTCCAGTTTGGTGCGTTTGCGGATGGCAGACAGTTCTTCCAAAGTGAGCTGCCGTTCCAGCACCACGCGGGAAAGCCCCAATTTCTCTGCCATCTCCATCCCGGCGGAGTTGTGGATGCCCATTTGAGTAGAACCGTGGAGCTCCAGATGCGGGAAGTATTCTCTTGCCACGCGCAAAACTCCCAGATCCTGGATCAGTACGCCATCCGGATTGATGTCGCTCACATTGGCGAGCATTTCCAACAGTTCCGGTAATTCACACTCTTTGATCAAAGTGTTGAGAGTAAGATAGAGCTTTTTGCCGTTTTTATGGGCGTAATCGACCGTGGAACGCAGCAACTCTTCAGTAAAGTTGTCGCCACGTTCGCGGGCGTTGAATTTTGATAATCCGGCGTAGACCGCATCCGCTCCGGCATCAAATGCGGCAAGCGCACAGGCTGCATTTCCGGCAGGAGAAAGCAATTCCGGCAGTTTCATATTCGTTTACTCCAATTTTATTCGCGGGTCGGCCCACGCATAAGCGAGATCCGCCAGCAGATTCATTATTACAAAAAGCAATGCACTGGAAAAAACCAATGCCTTGAGCAATTGCAGGTCAGAGGTGTTGAGTGCTTCAACCCCGGCAAAGCCCAGTCCGGGAATGCCGAAAAATGATTCCAGAAGCAAACTTCCCGTGAAAAGGAACGGCAGTCCGGCACTGATCCGGGTGATGATCTGAATAAGCGAGTTGCGCAGCAGGTGTTTCCCGTAGAGCGTAAAGGATGAACATCCTTTCGCCGCCGCTGTCCGCAGATATTCTTTGCGCAGTTCGTCGAGAAATACGGTGCGGAAAAAACGGATGTTGCTCCCGGTGCCGCAGAGGATACCGATAAAAACCGGCAGAAAATAGTTGGTGATGTTTTCATATCCCCAGACCGGGAACCATTCCAGATGGTAGCCCAGCAGCCATTGCCCGAAAATGATCGCGGTAAGATAGCTCACACTCATTGAAGCTATGGCAAGCAGTGTGATCGTCCGGTCGGTCATTGTCCCGACGCAGGCGACCGCCAGCAAGGCAAAAATTATTCCGCAAATGATCTCTCCGGCAAAAATCGGCAGCATCAATGAAAGCGACGGCCCCATCCCGCGCAAAATGACACCGGTTATCGGTTCGCGGGTGATAAGCGTGGTGCCGAAGTTGAAAAAGGTCACATAGGGAAATTCGGATTTAAAAGAGATTATTTCCGAAAGCGATTTTTTCAGCTGGGAGTTCCACGGCGACTTTTGCTGATGAAAAAATTCGATCTTTACGATTTTTTTGCCGTCAGGCGCGGTGAATACCGCCTCTTTTGCCTCATCGGCGATCTTTTTTTCACAACTGCTTTTATCGTCAAAGGTGATTTTGGCAACGATATTTTCCCGTTTGAAATTACGTTCAATCACCACTTTACCGCTTTCACCATTCCAGTTGGTAAAGGCTTCGGTTTTGCAGTTTTTTCCGAAAAACAGCGGCAGGTCACCGCCGATGGACCGCCGGAAGTTTTCGATCTCTTCCGGCAGCGCGTTTTTGCCCAGCACCGCCGCCGCCGGATCTCCGGCAGACATGTTGAAGAGGATGAAGGTCAGAGCCAACACTCCGGCGATCACCCAGATCGAATAAAAACAGCGGCGTAAAATATAGTTGAGCATGATACAGGCGCTTTTCAGCAAAACAGCGGATATACCCCCTGTTCAAAGAGAGATACCCGCCGTTTGCATTCAATTTATGTCAGTATTTTTTCAGCATCAAACTGGTGAATACCCAGATGAACAGGAAAATTATCACCGACATTGAATAAAGACGGTAGGAGAGTTTCTTCCGTGCCGCCGTCAGCGAGAGACGCAGCAGAGTAAACAGCAGTACCGCCGCGCGGATGATGGTTATCTGTTCCCAGTTGGCATACTTTGCCGGGAGCAGATCATTCCACGGATAGACCAGAAGAATACCGGCAATGGCAAAGAAGAGCATCAAAAAGAATGCTTTTGCTTTGCTCTTGATCAACGTCGCCGGACGGCGCAAGGCTTTGAAGCCGATGTCGCGGCGGTAGAACATATCTTTGAACGCGATCGGTTTTACGCCGAAATAGGCATTGAAGATCGCGTTGCGGATGTTGTTGCCGGTTGCAGATACTCCCAGGACCCGGCCACCGGCAGTGACGATCATATCATCTTTTTTTGCCGTTCCGCAATGGAAGACGACCGCGCCGGTTTCGGCGGCCTCTTTGAGACCGGTGATCTCATAACCGTTTTCATATTTTCCGGGGTAACCGCCGGAAGCGATAACCACGGAAACAGCGGCATCTTTGCTCCATTTCAATTCAGCTTCAGCAAGTCTGCCTTCGGCGGTCTTGGTCAGCACATCGTACCAGTCGCCCTCAAAACGGCGCATCACCGGCTGGATCTCCGGATCGCCGAACCGGACGTTGAATTCCAGAACCTTGGGAACTCCGTCTTCGATCATAAGTCCGCAGAAAATAACGCCGCGGAAGTTGAGTTTTTCTTCATTGATACCTTTGAGGAACGGTTGAAGGATCTCATTGTTGATGCGTTCGCTTACCGCTTTGGTGACTACCGGGGCAGGGGAGTAGGCTCCCATTCCGCCGGTGTTGGGGCCGAGGTCGCGGTCAAAGATACGTTTGTGATCCTGACTGGAAACCAGCGGAACGATGGTTTTACCGTCGGTAAGTGCGAGGATGGATGCCTCTTCACCGGTAAGCATCTCTTCGATGACGACGCGGGTTCCGGCACTGCCGAAAGCTCCGTTGAAGCATTCTTTGACAAAATCTTTGGCACCGTCGCGGTTTTCGGCGACCAGAACACCTTTGCCGGCGGCAAGTCCGTCCGCTTTGACCACGATACCTTTGACTCCGGCATCGAATTGGGCATCGATATATTTGCAGGCATCATCGGCATTGTCGAAGGTGTCATAGGCGGCGGTGGGGATGTTGTATTTTACCATGAATTTTTTGGCAAAATCTTTGCTGCCTTCAAGCTGGGCGGCAACTTTATCCGGGCCGAAAATGGCAAGTTTACGACTCTGGAAAACATCGACGATACCGGCGCACAGCGGGGCTTCCGGACCGACCACGGTGAAGTCGATACCGTTGCTTTGGGCGAAATCTGCCAGTTTTTCCAGTTCATCGACCTTGATATTGACACATTCGGCATCAGCGGCGATACCGGCATTACCGGGCGCGCAATAGACTTTTTCCACCTGACTGCTGCGTTTGAGCTGCCACACGAGCGCATGCTCACGTCCGCCTGAACCGATAACCAGAACTTTCTTCATTTGCAAAACTCTTTCCTGTTGTGGGTTGTATTTTTAAGTTTGATTTTATCTGCCGGAAACACTTCCTTTGTAACGCAAATCGTAAATGCTCCAATTGCTGCCGCTGCGTAAAACGGTGGTTTGAAATACTGACAGCAAATAGTTGTAGTCCTCATCTTCATTTGACGGCAAAAGTACCATGCACTGTTTGCGGCCGCGATAGTAAAGTTTTACCCGCAATTCCCCGGGAACAGCCAGCGATATCTCCTGTATCGCAATATCGGAATAATTACTCAACGCGTTGAGTATCAAGCGTAATGCCGGTTTTACCTGGGTGGCGATATTTTCGTTGCGCAGACCTTTGATCACCGGGAGGCGCTGATTGCCGGCGCTGGACTCCTGCCGCTTCATAATGACCCCGGAAGCATCGATCACTGCCGGAGAATTTACTGAAAACAGCGAGGCACGCGGGATGCGTTCAATGATCTTGATTTTCAGTGTGTCCGGCAGATGGAGCCGGACTTCGGCGGTTTCGATGCTGGGGATTTTTTCCAGTTTTTCCCGCAGAGCCTGTAAATCGAGGGCAAAGAGATTGGCTCCCTTTTTCAATTCGAGCCGTTCTAAAAGCAATTCCGGATTTTTCTGCCAGTACCCGGTGCTGTCCACTTCCAGATTCTTGAATTCAAGCCGCGGGTTTTCGGTGTAGAAATATCCCGGAAGTTTGATTATGCACCATGTCAGCAACCCCAGAAACAGCACAGCGAGACAGATGATCGCGATCAGTTTGAACTTGCGTTTTGAACTGTCCGGCGCATTGCTGTCAGTTTTCCGGCTGCTGCCGGATTTTTTACTGTTTCTGCTGTATTCTGCCATGTTCTTATCTTTCAGAAACAAAAACGACGCTCCAGAAAATTCCGGAACGCCGTAATCTTACTTCTCTCTGGACATTCCGTATACTTAATATACATCGTATCCGTTGCGTTTCAACTCCGCTTTCAATTCCGGAATGGAGATCATTTTGAAGTGGAACACCGATGCCGCCAGCAGTACCTGCGCACCGGCGGCTGCGGCTTCGATGAAGTGTTCCATTTTTCCCGCTCCGCCGGATGCGACGATCTTTGCGGAACACGCCTGTGCCATTGCCCGGATGACCGGCAGATCATAACCGGTCCTGGCTCCGTCACCGGCTTTGCTGGTCGGCAGGATCACTTTTACTCCGAAGTCATCGACCTTCTTTGCGAAATCAACTGCATCAAATCCGGTGGCGGTACGGCCGCCGTCAATGTAGACTTCGTAACCGGAAGGCATGGCAGGATTCACATCGAGGTCGATGGCGACTGTAACTGCGTCGACACCGAATTCGCTGATCAGCTCTTTGATGAGCTCCGGACGGCGGAACGCCGCACTGCTGGTGGACACTTTATTTGCACCGGCAGTCAATACCTGCCGGGCGGATTCCACGTCGCGGATACCGCCGCCGACGGTAAAAGGAATGGTGCAGACATCGGCGACTTTGCGGACGACTTCGGTCAGCGTGTCGCGTTTTTCCACGGTTGCGGTAATGTCAAGCAATGCCAGTTCATCTGCACCTGCGGCGCAATATGCCAATGCGCACTCCACCGGATCTCCGGCATCGGCAATATCTACGAAATGAACCCCCTTGACCACACGTCCCGCCTGCATATCCAGGCACGGCATGATCGAAATCTTACCTGACATAACAACAATCCTTTACATTTAGTTTTTTATCAACGCGGCATACGATCCGGCTCTTCGGAAGCGAGCTTCTGGAGCCATTCCACGTTGGGGAAATAATCTTTGTAGAACGAGCGGATCAGGGTTTCCAGACCCTTCTGACCATATTCCCAATCCAGCACTTTGTCGCCGAGAACTTTGCGGACATTGCTCTGGTCAAAGATGATATCGCTGCTGAAGTAGGGGTAGAGGTCGCCGATGAAACGGGACATCAGATCACTGTTCGCACTTTTTCTGGTACTGTCGACACCGACTGAAACACCATCCAGACGGAGGATCTTGCAGATGGAATTTTCGATCTGTTTAGTAGTCACGGGGCTGTCGCCGGTGATGTGATAAGCGGTATTGGTCACCGGTTTCTGGAAGAGCGCGGTGATCGCTTCCTGCACATAGTCGATGGGTACGAAGTAGACGTGTTCGGAGGGAACCGCGGCGAAGTTGATATCCATCGGTACCCATGAAGCCGGATCAATGCCGCGTTTGCTGCACTGGTGGCTCTTGATCTTGCCGAGGAATTCCAGAATGCGGTAGAAAGCCAGCGGTTTGCGGATACGTCCGTCGGAACGGCGTCCGGTGATGATCGCCGGGCGGTAGACAGAGAAAGGTATTCCGGAGTTGCGGACGAGAAATTCCGCTTTGAATTTGCTCTCTTCGTAGGGGTTGTTGAAACCGCTGTCGATCGGATTGTCTTCAATGGCGGTGCCGCAGAGTTTACCGGCGATATAGCTGGTTCCGACATAGTGGAACTCTTTGACGTTGAGCAGTTTTGCCAGTTTGACCATGCTCTCGGTGCCGTAGTAGTTGATCTTGAAAACCTTGCCGGTGGGGTCTTTGCCCAGATTCACATCTGCCGCGCAGTGGAAAACGATATTGACACCTTTCAAAGCTTCATCTTTTGCCAGTTCTTCCGGGACGATAGAGGTCACATCACCTTCTACGACGCTGACTTTGCTCAAGATCCGGTCCGCCGCTTCCGGGCAGCCGTCAAAAACGCACTCATCGCGGATGATCGAGTCTACACGTTCAGCCGCAGTTTTGCCGCCGCCGCGACGTACCAGACAGACAACTTCATAATCATCGCGCTCCTGAAGCAATGCCACAACAAATGCGCTGCCGACCAAACCAGTCACACCGGTTACCAGAATTTTGTTCATATTTGATCCTTAATATTCGCTTTTACTTCATGTCCGGAACTTCATCCCAGTCCCCTGTTATTTTTTTTGCCGGACATTGCCGATCAATCCGTTTTCTGCGGTACAGTACACCTCATACCCGGATTGCCGATAAAAATAAAACAAACTGCTATACTATACACTTGAAACCGGATTTTATCAAGCGGGCTTTTTTAAAAAAATGAAAAAATGTTCCGGACAGCTTGTCAGGCGCCGGATTGAACGATGATGTTTTTATAACTTTTTTGTAACTTTTTGAATAATTCAGTTTGAAAAAAATGCAAAATAATGCTATAGTATATGCAATAATTAGGAAATGTTGAGAATTTCATAGAAAACAGGAGTTTGAGAAAAATATGAAAATCATTCAGTGCGGAATTCTGGGTGCCGCGATGTCGGTCTTGTTGACCTGCGGCTGTTATAATTATAAGGCTCCGGCAGCGGCAGCTCTCGGGGACAGCTATACTGAACGTAAACGCGATGCCGCGGATGATATATTTAAAGATAAAAAGGAACTGACCCTGCTCGATGCTCAGCGTATTGCCATCCGCAACAATCCGACCTATATCGCCGCTTATCACTCCGTGGAAGCCGCACGCATGAGATATTATCAGGCATGGGGTGCTTATTCCCCCACGCTTTCTGCTTCTTTCAGTATGGGCAACAGCCACAACTGGGTGCGTGATTCAGAGGGAGAGCCCCGCAGGGATGCTTTTTCCACCAATGTCGGTGTCAAGGCAAATTTGCTGCTGTTTGACGGATTTGCCCGTTATTTCAAGCTGAAAGCTTCCAAGAGCAGTTTGAAATACCAGGAACTTATGGAAGCTGACGCCTGCCGGACGATGACTCTGTCTGTGGCATACGCCTATAATACCGTGCTGCTCGCGATTGAACAGCGCCGTATCGCCATGGAAAACCGTAAATTTCAGTTCGATTCACTCCAGAATACCCGCTATAAATTTGAAGCCGGTGCCGCTCCTTTGAGTGATGTTCTCAACTTTGAAATTCAGGTCAATAATGCCGAAGTCAATATGATCGCGGCAGATTACTCTTACGATACCGCGATTTATGCCCTGGCGGTTCTTATGGGATATCCTGACGGCGTTCTGCCGGCTGACCTGAAGTTTGCCGGAGACTTCAAATCCAGTTTCGCCGAACTTCCGGCGGTCGAAATCTATCTGGACGCCGCGCTTGCCAACCGTCCTGACCTTAAAGCCTATCGTGAACAGCTCAATATCGCCAAGTATCAGGTCTATCAGGCCTGGAGTGCTTATTCTCCGACGGTCAACGGCTATGTCAATATGGGGTTCAAATCCACCGACCAGGATACCAATTATCCCTACACCAGCGGTATTTATAATGAAGACTTCAGTCTTGGCTACGGCATCAATGCCGAATGGACGATTTTCAACGGCGCGATCCGCTACAACAAATTGCGTGAAGCACAGGCTTCCATGGCTGTCGCTGACTTTGAAGTTGCCGCCCGCTGGTTGAAGGTCGTCGATGAGGTTCGTGCCGCTTATGCCAATTACATCCAGAGTGTGAAGAAAACCAAACTTTACGCCCGCGTCAGAGAACTCTCTGCCAAACAGCGCGACCTCGTGGATGATGAATACCGCGCCGGTAACGCTGAATTGACCCGTCTCAATGAAGCCCAGCGCGACCTGGTCGATGCCGAAACCAGTCTTGCTTCCAGTTACATCAATGTTCAGAATGCCAAAGCTCAGCTCGATTCTGTTGTCGGCGGAAACACCGCTGAATACTATCTCAATGTCGATGAAAAGAATAGTCAGCAGAGCTACCCCGGTCTGGGAAATCTTCCCGAACCGGATGTCAAGGCTGCCACTCCGGCTGAAACCAAGGCTGCTGTCCCGGCTGCCCCGGCTCAAGGGGCTGCGATCCCGGCTATTCCGGCAAGCGCAACTGCCAAGCCGGCTGCCAGATAAAATTTGGTAACAACCTATGATATTCAAAAAGAACGGTAACAGGATAGTCTATACTGTCGGAGCACCGGTGTTGCGGAAAATCGCGGCACCGGTTGCTGTCGTTGATGACAATATCCGCAAGTTGGCTTCCGATATGATCGATGCCATGGGATATTTTAACGGTATCGGACTCGCGGCTCCCCAGTATGGAGAATCGTTGAGACTGGTGGTTATCGATGTGCCGCAGGAGAGCAATACCGGTTCTCCGGGCGAAGCACTGCTGCTGCCGAAGATGCCGCTGGTGTTGGTCAATCCGGAGATCGTAATGAGTTCTGAAAAGAGTGCCAGTCGCGAAGAAGGCTGTCTTTCTGTTCCCGGTTTGTACGCTCCGGTATGCCGTCCGGAACGGGTGGTTCTGCGCACGCAGATCATGGATGGTGATTTTATTGAAATCGAGTGCGGCGGTCTGCTCGGACGTTGTATCCAGCATGAGCTGGATCATCTGGACGGTAAGCTTTTCACTGACCGGGTCGAACCGGATACCGCCCGGCAGATCCGCGGTGATCTCGACCGCCTGACCCGGATCGGTCAGAGCCGTAATTTTCGCAGGAATAAATAAAAATGAATTTCTTTAAAGCGTTTTTTGCCGCTTGCCGGGGGCCGGCTTCTTTTGTCGATTTGCGCCGTCAGGCGGGATGGCGGGTCATCGTACATCTCATATTGACCATACTGTTGAGTTCGATTTGCATCGGCATCGGCCGTTACTGTGCGCTGAAGTATTTCTGGGCGCAGGCAGAACAGCAGTTTGTCGAGATATTCGGTAACGGTATCGCTGTCGGAAAAAACGGGATGCTTCCGGAAAAAGATGTTGATATCAGCCGCCGTCAGGAGTTGCCTTACAATGGTCTTCTGCTCTACATTTCTCCCAAAGGTGCGGAGAAAAACTATTCCGATGAAACTCTGGAAGTCCGCAACTTTATTCTGGTCTGGACTCCGGGATATGCGGCAATTGCCTTGCGGAACCGGGAAAACGGCCGGTGGAGTTTCGCCGCTTCTGACGCCGCACAGGGGGAACTGGTTTCCCGTATGGTTCAGCAGAACGACGGATCTTTGAAAAACGGACTTACTCTGGATGAACTGCGTAAAGAAATATTATCCCTTGCCGCATTGCCGCTGCCTGAAAATTTCAAAAACTTTAAGGAAAGCGGATTTATCCCTGCTCAATCGCTTTTCAAAATGTTGCGCGGTTCCATGGCGGCTGTCAACGGTGGAGCGTATTTCCGGTTGACCTTCTTTCTGGTTGTGTTCGGTGCTTTTGCCTACATGATGATCTTCTTTCTGGCGGAACTTTTCCCCGGCGCAGAGAAAAAAATTTCTTCCGCTGAGATGTGGAAGATCGTCCTTTATGCCGCCTGTCCGGTGATCGCTGTCGTAAACTGTTTCCCCATGCTTCAACTTCCGTTTGAATCATGGTATGAAAAAATATTTCTGGTCGCATGGATAATCTATATCAACATTATCAAACGCTGGTTGGAGAGAAACAGCGAACTTATCGAAAATCAGGAGAAACAATAAAATGGATGATCTTCGCAATTTTTTCACCATCCCCGGATGGTATCAGCCGCTTTCGCCATTCACCTTTGAAACCAAATTTGTGAAATTGCGCACTGATGCTATCGCCGCTCTGGCTGACTCTTACAACAGCGGCGCGGATATATCCATGGATTGTGAAATGTCCAAACAGGTCATTGCCGATTTGCGTCCGGTGATGAAAAAAATCTCCGGTAACAGCTTTGTTTCTGTCGATTGCTGCGCGCCCACTGATACGGAACGCTTCGTTTCCAAAGGCGGTGCGGTATTTTCTCCTGAAAGTGCATGGTTCTTCCTTGCCCGCAGCAAAAAGGTCGCCAAAGCCGCCGCCGCCGGAAAAGTCGAATATGTCTGTATCCGTCCTTACCGGCACATCAGCAAAGCACGGGAATTCCGTTTGTTCGTATACGAGGGTAAACTTTCTGCAATGAGCCAGTACAACCTCAACCGCCATTACCGCCGTCTTGAAGGTTTCCGCAAACGTTACTGGAAACTGGCTGAACAATTCGTTCAGGATGTCGTCTGGCGTATCCCCGTAAAAACTCTGGTGATAGACGTATACTTCACCAGCAGTGAACGCTTCATCATCATCGACCTCAACTGCTGGGGCAAACCCACTGATCCGCTGCTTTTGAACACATGGGATCGCGACTGGAATGAAGTTGCGGGCATTCAACTGATTCCTCCTCCGACCAAGATCAGCGGCGAAGTAAAAGTTTCTTTTTAATGGTGTCGTCTTTCCAATAGGGGGTGCGGCGCGCCCTCGTGCGCACTGACTTGGGAAGTTGAGGGCTCGGGAACGCAAGTTCACCTCGCCCCGCAACTTCCCGGTGTCATCATCGCACGATCATCGCGCCGATTGGAACGGGGGAGGTTGGCGGAACTGCGCTACGGGAGTTTGCGCCTGTCGCCGGGCTGAAGCCCGGCAGGCGAGTGGTAGTGTTTGATTCCGCCTGACGGCGGATTTTTTTTTAAGTCCGATCAAGCCCGACCAACGGGAAGGGCGCGACACCTCGCTGCGGCACGTTTGCCGCCGCCTGACGGCGGATTTTTTTTGAACTGCAAAAAGACGCGGCTTGGAAAGAGTCTGCGAGGCGGTTGCCGCCGAGCGCGCAGGCGGAACGGAGCGAACCGCCGGTTAGCAGCCGGCGGACGCGCTGAAGAAATTCAGCGCGGGCAGAGGAAGCCGAGCAGTAAGCCGCGAGTGAAGCCGATGTAATCGGCTGAACGCAGGCGCTGTAATCAGCGGGAAAAAGCCAATCCGGCTTGTGCGCGAGAGGGAGGCGGAAAAGGGGGGAGTCCGGCGGGGGGAAATCCGGAACGGATGTCCCCCTCCGGCAAGGCTGTCGGCGTCCAACAAACGTACTGTATTTACGGTAAACACACTCCGGAAACCTTGAACACCGTATAGCATAATATTACACCAGTGGCACCGCATATGCTCCTGTAAAACGTGAAGCTTTTTATGATCTGTACCTGTCGTCCTGCCATCAGTCTTTGTTTCGCTGCGCCGTGATAAGACTGGAATGGCGGGCGATTGTGCCCGGCAGGCGTGAGGTAGTGTTGAGTTGCGCCGCTTGCGCGGCTTATGTTATGTTCCGCCTGACGGCGGATTTTTTTTAAAGTCCGATCAAGCCCGACCAACGGGAAGGGCGCGACACCTCGCTGCGGCACGTTTGCCGCCGCCTGACGGCGGTTGTTCGACCAACGGGATGGGCGCGACACCTCGCTGCGGCACGTTTGCCGCCGTTTCTGTTTCCTGAACTCATAAGGATTTACGGGGGCAGGGTCTGCCCATAAGCCTTTTTTATCTGCCCTTGCCTGTTTTTCAGCTTGAATGTATTCAGGGGTTTTATCGTAATGGCAGTAGTGCCACGCATACCCGTTTTGAACCATCACAAGATTGATTTCAACTCCGTCACAGTACACAACTCCAACTATTCTGCCGTAACGGTCAACCGCTTTGTATCTGACAGTAACTTGTTTGCCGAAAATCAACGCGGATAAAAACTGTTTGGCTTTGCTGCCGAATGCTTGTTTCTTTTCGGGAGCATCG
This sequence comes from Lentisphaerota bacterium, assembly GCA_015061605.1. Classification (GTDB taxonomy): domain Bacteria; phylum Verrucomicrobiota; class Lentisphaeria; order Victivallales; family Victivallaceae; genus UBA1784. The sequence goes on from SUWH01000009.1 coordinate 56,571, forward strand.
ATTTTATCAAGGCGGATTTTGAAATTGCCTTTGTCCATTTCATCTAAAACAGTAATAGTATCACCGTCATAAACAGCAACTACCTTTCCTTTGATTTCAGCAGAAAAGAGAGAAAGAGAGAGAAAAAGTAAAGAGAGTAAAAACATGTGTTTCACTGTGGCGGTTTCCTTTGAGTTTTTAGGGAAACACCACAAAAAAAGAGGTGCATCCCTGTTTGTACACCTCTGCAACACCTACCACAGTGTCCCAATAAAATACAAAGCAGAAATGCACCGTATATGCGTAAACATACACGGCACAAAATTTGCACTTTATTGGGTTAAGGCTATTACAAGGTGGTAGAATTTGCAGAGGTAGCCTTTTTTATGCTATATAGTTGTTTTAATCAAAAGTTTTTAGTTTTGCTGCTTTTTCGCCTTTCCTGCTGGTTAAAATAAACACTCCACAATATAGCACTGCAAAGGCAAAATTTCAACTTTAAGTTATGGATTTTTCCAAAGTGAAAACATTTTGTTACAGTGAATTCATGGGGTGTGCCGCCGTCCGTTGTTTTTTTTATGAGATGTCGGCGCGGAATATTGGAAATTCTGCTGTCGGCGGTGTAAATTATCTTTGGGACAGATACAATTTTGGAAAAGGTTAAAATATGGCAGTAAAAACCAACGCTCTGCGGCTAATCGAAAGTGCCGGGATCGGATTTGACGCATTTGAATACGATATATCCGACGGCATGATCGATGCCGTTTCCATCGCCCGCAAGATCGGCCGCTCTTCAGAAGAGGTCTTCAAAACTCTGGTCACCGAAGACCCGCACCACGAACACTTCGTCTTTGTCATCCCCGCCTGTGCCGAACTGGATCTTAAAAAAGCAGCCAAAGCTGCCGGCAAAAAAAGTATCGACCTTATTCCATCCAAACAACTGCTCGGTTTGACCGGATATATCCACGGCGGATGCTCTCCGGTCGGAATGAAAAAAGCGTTTCCCACCTTTATCGACGAAACTGCCATCCTCTATGAAACCATCTGTGTTTCCGGCGGCAGAGTCGGTTTGAATATCGCCATCGCCCCGGAAGATCTTGCCGGAGTTACTGCCGCCGAATTTCTTGATTTGACGAAATAGGCGGTTTTTCCAAGAGGGAGGGCGGCGCGCCCTCGTGCGCACTGACTTGAAAAGCCGGGAGCTCGTGAACGGAAGTTCACGTCGTCCCGGCTTTTCTGCGTCATTATCGCACGATCATCGCGCCGATTGGAACGGGGGAGGTTGGCGGAACTGCGCTGCGGGAGTTTGCGCCTGTCGCCGGGCTGAAGCCCGGCAGGCGTGAGGTAGTGTTTGATTCCGCCTGACGGCGGTTGTTTTTTTTATCGCACGATCATCGCGCCGATTGCAGCGGGGGAGGTTGGCGGAACTGCGCTGCGGGAGTTTGCGCCTGTCGCCGGGCTGAAGCCCGGCAGGCGAGAGGTAGTGTTTGATTCCGCCTGACGGCGGATTTTTTTTAAAGTCCGATCAAGCCCGACCAACGGGAAGGGCGCGACACCTCGCTGCGGCACGTTTGCCGCCGATCAAGCCCGACCAACGGGGAAGGGCGCGACACCTCGCTGCGGCACGTTTGCCGCCGCCGCTTGCGCGGCTTATGTTATGTTCCGCCTGTCGTCCGGCTTTCGCCGGACAGGCGGGAGGTATCCTCCAAAAAAACACAGCTGTCCCATAAAATAAGAAAAACATCCGTTCCCTCAAATTTTTCAGCAAAAGAAAAATTGAATTTTGAAAAAGTGATTTTGGCAGATTCTGTTTTGCCCAGGCAAAACGTGCGTGCCGTCAGGCCGCACCGACATTTTACGCCGTGCTAAAAAAAACGGATGATGCAATCGGCGGATGGATCGTGCGGCAATGTCGTGTTTTGCAAGCAAGAAGAGCGGGGAGCATACTCACGTATGTGACCCGCGAGGCGAGCGCAGCAAGGCGCGAGATTGGTCACGAGGCGCCGCCGCCCGTTGTTTTTTATGAGATGTTTGTGCAAAAAACAAAAAACAAACGCCGGATTTTTCAACTCCGGCGTTTGACATATCAACTGTATCGGCAGCTTACTTTTTGCTGACGCGTTCGGCGTAAGTTCCGGTACGGGTGTCGATCTTGACGATATCGCCCTGGTTGATGAAAAGCGGGACCTGGATTTCAAATCCGTTGTCGATCTTCGCCGGTTTCATCACGTTGGTGGCAGTATCGCCGCGGACACCGGGTTCAGTTTCCATGATCTCTTTTTCGATAAAGGTGGGAAGGCTGATTTCGATGGGTTCGCCGTTGAAAATAACGAAGTTGCAGAGGCTTTCTTCGATGAGGAAGTAGGCTTTATCGCCGAGTTTTTCCGGAGAAACGCTCAACTCTTCGTAGGTTTCAGGATCGCTGAAAACGAAGTTGTGACCATCGTTGTAGGAATAGTACATTTCGCGTTCTTCGATATTCGGTTCATCGATCTTATCGGTGGGACGGTAGGTTTTTTCCATACCGGTACCGTTGATCATGTTTTTCATGCGGCAGCGGTAGAGGGCGGTACCTTTGCCGGGTTTGCAGAATTCAAATTCGGTGATTACCCATGGCACACCGTCGATTTCGATTTTCAGACCCTTCTTCAAGTCGGAAGCACTGAACATTTGTTTTTCTCCATTAAGTTGCTTTTTTTTGAATGTGTAAAATCATTGTCATTTAATATATCACCGCTTTTGGAGTTTTTCAAGTACGCTTCTTGAAAAAGCATTGTTCCGGAGCTATATTATATTATGAATATGCTAATAAAGGGGACTTGTTATGCCGATCACTGAAATACTGGAAAAGAATGCCGCTCTGTACGGAAATGATACCGCTCTGGTGGAGATAAATCCGCAGGAGTTGGAAAAACGTCACAACTCCTGGCGTGAATATTCTCTTATTGAACCGGGACGTTCCGATGCTTTCCGCTCCGAATTGAGCTGGGCGGAGTTCGACCGCAAAGCCAACCGTCTTGCCAATTTCCTGCTGACCCGCCGGATCAAAAAAGGTGACAAGGTCGGTATTCTTCTGATGAACTGTCTGGACTGGCTGCCGCTTTACTTCGGTATTTTGAAAAGCGGTGCGATCGCCGTTCCGCTCAACTTCCGCTACACCGCAGAGGAGATCAAATACTGTCTGGAACTTGCCGATGTCGATTATCTCTTTTTCGGTCCGACCTTTATCGGCCGTATCGAAGCGATCTGCGACCGGATGCCCCGGATAAAATCCTTTATCTATGTCGGCTGCGACTGTCCGAGTTTCGCCGAATCATACGCCGATCTGGTTTCATACTGTTCAAGCAAAGCTCCGTGTGTTCCCTTGAGCGATGAGGATGATGCGGCGATCTACTTTTCCAGTGGCACTACCGGTTTCCCCAAGGCGATCGTCCACCGGCACAAAAGTTTGATGCACGCCTGCATCGTGGAACAGAAACACCACGGGCAGACCCGGGATGATGTCTTTCTCTGCATTCCGCCCTTGTACCATACCGGAGCGAAAATGCACTGGTTCGGCAGCTTTCTCGTCGGCGGCAAGGCGGTTCTTCTGCGCGGCGTAAAGCCCGAATGGATCATCAGTGCCGTCGCCAATGAAAAGTGTTCCATCGTCTGGCTGCTCGTTCCGTGGGCGCAGGATGTCCTCGATGCCATCGAACGCGGTGACATCAAACTTGATGAATATGATTTATCCCACTGGCGTCTCATGCATATCGGTGCCCAGCCGGTGCCGCCGAGTCTCATCAAACGGTGGAAACAGATTTTCCCGCACCACGACTACGATACCAACTACGGCTTGAGCGAATCCATCGGACCCGGTGCCGTCCACCTCGGCGTGGAAAATATCGACCACGTCGGAGCTATCGGTGTCGCCGGATACGGCTGGGAAACCGCCATCGTCGATGAAAAACGCAATCCGCTTCCGCGCGGTGTTGTCGGTGAACTTGCTGTTCGCGGTGCCGGGGTGATGAAGTGTTACTACAAAGATGAAAAAGCCACTAAAGAGGTGCTTTCAGAAGACGGCTGGCTCTACACCGGAGATATGGCGAGGGAATCCGATGACGGCTTTATCTATCTCGTTGACCGCAAAAAAGATGTCATTATTTCCGGAGGGGAAAACCTCTATCCCGTGCAGATCGAAGACTTCCTCCGCCGCCATCAGGCGATCAAGGATGTCGCCGTGATCGGTCTGCCGGATGCCCGGCTCGGAGAGATCGCCGCCGCTGTTATCGAAGTCAAGCCCGGCTTCACTCTGGATGAAAAGGGGGTCGATGAATTCTGTCTCGATCTGCCCCGCTATCAGCGGCCGCGGAAAATCATTTTTGCTGAAGTTCCGCGCAACCCCACCGGCAAGATCGAGAAACCTAAACTCCGCAAACTTTACGGTGCCGACAAGCTGGTCGCCATGCAGAATGAGATAAAATGAGTACTGCAAGCAATCATGTCGTACTGCTCGGGGCCGGGGCGATCGGAGTACTTCCGGCAGCTTTGCTGGTCAAAGCGCCGGGCGTTAAATTGAGTGTTGCTTCCGACGCTGACCGGGCAGCGCGCTACCGGAGAGAGGGGATTTTTCTCAATGATGAAAAACTTCCTTTTGACTATGTTTCTCCGGAAGAGTTGACCGCCGCTGATCTCGTTCTGGTTGCAACCAAAATGCCGTCTCTTGCAGAAGCTTTGGAAAATGTTGCACCGGCGGTGACGGGAAAGACCGTCTTTCTGCCGCTTTTGAATGGCATTTCCGCTTACGATGTGATAAAATCCCGCTTTCCGCAGAATCCGGTACTGAAAGGTTTCCACCTCGGTCACGCCAGTGTCCGCATCGGAAACCGTATTAACCATGACGGGGTCGGTACCATCTACTGCGGCGGAGAAAAATCCGCATTGGATTTTGCGGTCGATATATTGAAATCAGCCGGAGTCGATGTCGAAGCTCCGGAAAATTTTGAAGTTGCCATGTGGCAGAAATTTATTCTCAATGTCGGTATCAATCAGACCCAGGCTTTTTACCGTGCCGATTACGGACAGGTGCAGCGCAGTCCGGAGATGCTCCGGTTTGCCTGGGATCTTATGGAAGAAGCGGTCGCCGTCGGCAGAGCCTGCGGGGTTGCACTGGGGGACGAGGTCATTGAAAGTGCGATGATGGTGATTTGCAAAATGCCGTCAACGGTAAAGACTTCGATGCTTCAGGATGTGGAAAACGGCAGAGTGACTGAAGTCGATGCCTTTGCCGGAATGGTTTGCCGCCTTGCAGAAAAATTCAATATCGATGTTCCCAAAAACCGTCTGGTTCTGGAAAAAGTCAGATGATACTTTGACTATTTCCGGATTTAAAAATTATTGAATTTTCAATTCGGTTTTCAGTGCCGAATGGAACGCACGTTTTTCATTGACGTTTTTCAGCCAGCGGCGGATTTCTTTTTCATAGAGCAGTTCCGGCTGCTGCATCATGGCAATTCCCGGATATCCGGCGAGTTTCGGGATGTAGTCAAAGGTCAGAAGTTTATAATCTTTGCCGGGGGTGAGTCCATACCCCTGTCCGCAGTTGACGACCGGCAGGGCTATCTCCTGATTCAGAATAAAAATCCCTTTCGGTATCTGCGGAGAACCGAACAGATTCCGTCCGATTTCCGCAACATCTCCGGTGAAGTCGTCAAACTTTTTACTCAAGCACCAATCGGAACGCAGCCTTGCACCGAATTCAATGGCTGACTCGTAAAATGACAGGAGCCGTTCCGCAATATACGGCCGCGAAACTGTCGGACGGCGGGAGACAAAAGCAATATCCCGTCCGGCTTCGATCAACAGCCAGGAAATCCCTTCGCGGATGCTGGAGCGGGGATCGGTAATGATATGATCAAATCCATCATAATCCCGGTTGAGCAGCAGAACCGGAATATCATGCTTCCGCAATTTTTCCAACAGTGGAAGCTGAAATACTTTCGGACGGTCAGCGATCACGGCGGTTCCGCTTTGACACAGCAGTTCCAGATTTTCCATGCCGTGTTTTGCCGGTATCCATTCGATCGATATTTGTAAATTATCCAAATTCAAAGCCGATAAGTCGGATATGTTGTCCGGATTGTTTCCCAAATAAGGGATCAACTTCAATTTTCTGATTTCTCCCCGTGTCAGGTGATCATTTTGTACATAGGTTCCGCTGCCTTTCATGCCGGACAGCAGCCCATCTCTGACCAATATGGCTATCGCCCGTTCAACGGTGGTACGGGAACAGTTGAAGCGGCGGCATAATTGACTGCGTGATGGAATTTTTTTACCGACAGGCAGTTTGCCCCGGGTGATTTCGGTACGGAGAAAATCCTCCACAATAAGTGTTTTTGACAGCATGATGATCTTCCTTGTTCACTTTATTATAAAATAATACAATAATACAACTTTTCAAGCTGTTTTTTACTTGAAAAACAATAAAAAACGATATTTTATGTAATACAATAAGTCATCTTTTTTTATATAAACCCTGTTTATTTGCATAGAAAAAAGTATGACTTATGCTATATTATCGTCAGAAATTGAAAAAATATCTGCTTTAAATTGCTGTGTAAAGGTGAAAATATGGAATTTGTAAAATTCGGCATTATCGGGATCGGCAACATGGGATCTGCTCATGTCAAATCCATTGAAAGTTTATCCAATACCAGATTGACTGCCGTCTGTGACATAAATCCGGCGGCATTTAACCGTATCGCTCCGGAAATAAGAGAAAAAATCCAATGTTTCACTGATGCAGAAAGTTTTTTCAAAGAGGCGGATATCGATGCCGTCCTGATCGCTGTCCCGCATTATGACCATCCGGATCTGGCAATCAAAGCCTTGAAAGCCGGAAAGCATATCATCGTTGAAAAGCCCATTGCCGTTCATAAAGCCGAAGCCGAACGGCTCATCGCAGAGGGAGCAAAACATCCGGAACTCAAGCAATCTTTGATGTTCAATCAGCGCACGCTCGCTACTCACATCAAGTTAAAGCAGCTGATCGACAGCGGGGAACTCGGAAAGATCCGCCGGGTCAACTGGGTCATTACCAATTGGTTCCGGTCACAGGCCTATTATGATTCCGGGGACTGGCGGGCGAGCTGGCGCGGAGAAGGCGGCGGTGTTCTGCTTAACCAATGTCCGCATCAGCTGGATTTGTGGCAGTGGCTTTTCGGAATGCCGAAAATGGTTCGTGCCACCGCAAAAATCGGCAAATACCACGATATCGAAGTCGAAGATGAGGTCAATGCCTATATGGAATATGAAAACGGTATGGTCGGCAACTTTATCGCTTCCACCGGGGAAATGCCCGGAGAAAACCGGTTGGTTATCATCGCCGAACGGGGCAGGCTCACCTTTGAGGGCGGTAAGATCCAGTTTCTCAAAAATGAGATCGAAACTTCAGAGTATATCCGTAGTACCACTAAAACATTCGGCATTGCCGATCACTGGACTTGCGAAATACCGGCGTTGGCAGATTCCGCAGGACAGCATAAAAAGGTGATTGAAAATGTTGCCAATGCCATTCTCAAAGGTACTGAATTGATCGCTCCCATGGCAGAGGGGATCCGGGGGCTGGAACTGGGGAATGCCATGCTGCTTTCCGGATTGAAAGATAAAGTTGTAAATTTGCCCATTGATGCCGGGGAATATGCGGAAATGCTTTCCGGATTGATCGCCAAAAGCCGTTATCAGAAAAAAACTTCAGTTCATTCTGATGATGTCGATATGTCACAATCATTTGGTACAGCAAGGAGTTGAAAACTATGTTTCTGACCGGATTTGCCGATGAAGCCGGCGCAGCTCTGGATACCCAGATCAAAGCCACCAGTGAATTGGGGTGGAAATTTATTGAAACCAGAAAAATCGACAGTAAAAATCTCTCCACACTGACGGATGATGAATTTGAAACCCTTTGCGGAAAACTTCAGGATGCCGGAATATCATTCAATTGTTATGGGAGCACCATCGCCGGGAGATCTTTCCATCCGCGGAAAGCAGAGGATTTTGAGCAGAGCAAAAAGCTGCTCCGGCAGGCGATCCCGCGAATGCATAAGCTGGGAATAAAAATGGTTCGGGGAATGAGTTTCCAAGTGGCTCCGGATGAAGAGCCGGACAGCCCGGAACTGGAAAATATCATCTTTGCCAAAATCAATGAACTGGTAAAAATCTGTGAAGACAACGGGATCATCTACGGTCATGAAAATTGCATGAATTACGGCGGACTCTCTTATCTTCACACTTTGAAACTGTTGGAAAATGTCAAAAGTAAGGCGTTTACCTTGATCTATGATACCGGGAATCCGGTATTCAGTTACCGCAAAATCGGTTCTTTCCCCTATGCGCTTCAATCTTCATGGGAATTTTATCAACAGGTAAAAGAGTTTATTTCTTATGTTCACATTAAGGATGGGACGGCAATTCCGCATCCGGACGGTGTCACCCGTCCGGCGTGCCGGTTCTGCTGGGCGGGGGATGGCTGCGGCGACGTGCGTGCCATTTTGATTGACTTGCTGAAAAACGGTTATGACGGAGGTTTTTCCATCGAACCTCATATCGCGCCTGTACTGCATGCTGAGTCGGGGGACGGTGCCGATCTGGAGGAGATCAGATACACCAGTTATATTGAATACGGCAGACGGTTTGAAGCAATGCTCAATGAGATAAAAAACAATATGAATTTGTGAACAGTTCAAGCGATTTTATTAAATAATCACAGAAAGGGAAACTATGAAAATCAACACAGCTCGATCCATTTCCTTACAGATTGAATCAAAACCGTTGAAAACTGCATTTTTCACCTTGATAGAATTGCTTGTAAATACTTCTATCTCATCTCTGCATTTTTTCAAGCGCGGCGACAAACTGGAGGTGCAAAACACTTCGCTTTTTTTGAAAGAGAAAGGGGGCGCGGGGGAAAGGGAAAACTTTTTTTCCCGTGAAAAAAAGTTTTCCTTGTCCCCCGCACACGCCCATTTCACTTTAATAGAACTGCTGGTAAGCAAAACTTGTCAAATATGTGTTTCGTTGTTTTTTCAGCATAAGCATTTGCCGAATTTTGCGACAAACTGGAGCAAAATCACCCCGCTTTTCTTGAAAAAGGGTGAGGGTTTGGGAGAGGGGAAAAACCTCTTTTCCCGTGAAAAGAAGTTTTTCCCCTCTCCCATAAAGCCTTTCACTTTGATAGAACTGCTCATTGTAATTGCCATCATCGCCATACTTGCGGCAATGCTGCTGCCTGCACTGCAAAAAGCGCGGGAACGCGGAAGGACTGCGGCCTGTCAGAGCAATTTGAAACAGATCGGTTTTGCCTTTATGCAGTATGCCAATGACAATCAGGAATGGGGTCCATACGTCGGTGCGTATGGTGCAAAAGGCTATTATCACTTTATTTACGCATACCAGAGAACAAGTGGTGGTGTCGGTCCCTATTTGTTCAACAGTGAAAACAATTCGTCAAAAAATCACGCTTTGATCGTTTGTCCCGGGTTCAGCCGCCGCAAAGACTACCCGTTTTCTGGGGAAACCGGCGGAGAAATCAAGCCGACCGAGGAAGGGTATGGCCGCATTTATACTCAATATACTGCGGCATTCGGTTACAGTAAAAAATCAGATTCCAAGTGGTATGGCTTGTATCACAACAATTATCAGGATAAAGATAAAAACCAAAACCCATGTCCGAGAATTTCCATGCTGGGCAGGAAAATAACTGCCGGCAGTACCAGCTGGAAATATAAACAACCCTCTGAACAGGTAATGGTCGGCGATATTGCCAGATCCAACGATTCCCATAACAAATGGCGGTCAAACCAGATGCAGCATTTCGGTTACAACAACTGCCGCTTTGACGGTTCGGTCGATTTCAGCCGCGGTACCAGCCTCAATGCCACAATGGCGGGGTATCAGCACGCTAATTTGCGCTGGAACGCCAAATGAATAGAAGAAATTTTTATATGAAAACAGATTACTCAACAGATACGCTCATTCTGGGGGCGACTTTTTACGGTTGCGGTTTGGCTTCGGCGGTAAAGAATTCGCTGTTGGTTGACAGTTCGATTTCGGTCGGCAGCGATTACGCCTTTGCTTTTTTGCAGGGGAAAAATTGGTCACAGCCTTCAGCTTGTGCTGAATCTGAAGAGTTCCGGCAGGAACTTCTTGCCCGTTATGCTCTGGAAAACGACCGTATTTTACCGGCGGCATTGGCTCCGGCGTTGGCAGTCTGGTGTATGAAACGGCAGATTCAGCCATTGCTGGGGGTGGAATTCATCCGTAAATCCGGCAAAGTTTACACCTTTATCGACTGGTGCGGCAAAGAGATCAATATTGAGGCAGAAAAGGTTATCGATGCCAGATGCAATGGTGGAAAAAAGATTTTTACCGCGGCGGTCTTTTCCGGAAAAACTCTTCCGGAGGGAAAATATGGCGCGTTTGAATTGTTCCGCACTCCGTCAGAAAAAATCTATACTTTGGAAATGCCATGCAATGCCGGCGACGATCCCGCTACCGTCCGGAAAAAATTGCATGAATATTGGACTGAACGTCCGGCGGTGTTGGCTGAAGCTCAAATAATCTGGTCAGCTTCCCGTATAAGTTCCCCCGCTTTTGATAATGCCGCCGCTGCGCTGGAAGCCGGGGTGCAAAGATGTTTTGAATATGCTCAAATTCCCGATACTCCGGCTCCGGAAAAATGTGAGTTTGATTGTGTGGTCGCAGGTTTGGGTACTGCCGGGATCATTGCGGCCATCACCGCCGCCAGGCGGGGGGCAAAAGTATTGGCGATCGAAAAAAACTTCTATCCGGGCGGTGTCTGGACGGGGGGATTTGTTGCCAGATCGTACATTCAGGATGTGGGCGGAGTTGCCAAAGTTTTGCAGGATAATTCGGAAAAATATACCGGTTATCACTCCTTGAGCGAAAGTTTGAAACTGGAACTGGAAAAGGCCGCAATCGCGGCCGGGGTCGTATTGGAGTACGGTTCTGCTATCGCCAATGTGGAAAAATCCGGCGACCGGGTCTGTTCCGTAACCTACCGGAACGGTCGCGGTAAACTTTTTACCGTATCGGCATATACATTTATTGATTCCACCGCTGATGCCGTGCTTTGCCGCATGGCAAACGCTTCTTTCAGTTGCGGCCGTATGAACGACCGGGAATTCAACAGCTACACCAATAATATGGGCAAAATCAGCGGCAAATATTTGCATGTGCAGAACTTCGATGCCGGACGGGTGGCGCAATATGATCTGGAAGATTTTTCCAGAAGTTTTCTTTTCAGTACAAGTTTGCATTTACAGGATGATTTCCGCAGCGGGAGGCTCTGTATACAGCTTTCCGATAATCCCGGCGTCCGGGAAGGTTTGCGTATCAAACCGGTAAAGGGCTACACGATCAAAGATTTTTTTGCCGGTAAAGGGGAACACAGCAGAGCGTTTTTCCATGTTATATCCAATTTGGACACCCATGCGCAGGATCTCTTTTTTGAAAGCGAAGATTATCAGGATTGGACTATTGCCGCCTCCTGCTGGGAGATCCGCGTTTCCATACCGGTTCCCATGGATTTGCTCTTCCCCGAAAAGGTGCGTGGAGTGATTGTTGCGGGGCGTCATTTGGGAGCGGATCACGATCTGGGATGTGCGCTGCGGATGATTTCACTGATGACTGCCGCCGGAGAATTGGCGGGCAATCTTGCTGTGGAAGCTCAAACGCGCGGGATTCTGCCTCATGAAATCGGGTTTGCCGATATAAAACAGCTGCTTCCGGAAAATCCCGGAGTTCATGCCTTTGCCAAAAGCAGGATCCCCGATGGCGACATCAATGCTGCCTGGCATTCCGCCTCTGATGAAGAGATCATTGCCGGCTTGTCAGGGGAAAATCCGGCTCTTGCCATTTGGAACGTCAAGCAGCAGAATAAAACAGCTCTGGCGTGGAATATTTACCGGACTGCCGGAGAAAATTCTCCGTTAAAGATCAATTCCGCCCTGGCACTTGCCCTGGCTGGCGACGACAGAGCCATACCCGAACTTATAAAGACCGTGGAAAAAAATGATGTGACTTGTGTCAACGGGAATTTGCGTTTTTCCGCACCGCGCAGGATCGCGGCGACATATCTGCTGGGAAAGCTGCGGAGCGTGGACGCCGTCGATTTGCTGCTTGAAAATCTGGATAACTGGAATTGCGAAAAGTTTTTTGGTCATACGGTGATGGCATTGATAAAAATTGCCGATGCCAACGGGGAACTCCGGCAGAAGATCGGGGAGAGATTGCGTGAAAAAGCTCAAGACGATTCCTGGCAGATGATCGAGCAGTTGAAAGGCGATTGCGCACCGGAGCGCCGTTCTGACGGTTTGATAAGAATGCATATCGCTCTGGCATTGGATCGCTGGCAAATCAGACACAATATCGCCGGGACGGTAAAAGTCATACCGTTGGACGGTCACGAAAAATTCCTGTGGCAGAATATTGACTCCTTCAAAAATGTTTGATTTCCTGAATCAGCGGTAGGAAAAATTTTGAAATATTTCAGAAATTTTTTTTGACAAAATATTGAATGTATGGTAATTTAGATCAAAGAATGCTGATTTATGCAAAGGTAAACATTTATGAAAAAAATATTGTTACTCGCCGGGTGTTCACTGCTTTTAGGTGGGTGTTTATCCGTCAACCATAATGAGCAAGAGGATAAGTGTATGAAAAAATCGTTTTATTTTGATTTGATGGAGAAAACGCTTTCTGCGTACAGCCCGGAGCATATCGACCGCTATTTTGATCAGGTCAAACGTGATGGATTGAAAGAACACGGCTTTCCCCGGCTGACTGCCAACATCGGTATACTTATTGCAAATAATCGCAGAACAGATTTGATGGAACGCTTCATGGCAATGATGGATTTCTGCTGTCAGCAGATCCCGCAAGTTATCGCAGCCAATGAGTTTTCCATCAAAGAGATCATTTTCTGCATGGAGGAGCTGGAGAAGAATAAAACCGTGCAGGAAGCCAAAATCGCCGAATGGAAAAATCATCTGCGTAAAGTTTCCCCCTACCGCACCTATACCAAACTGGCAAAAACTGAAGAAGATATCGTATTTAACTGGGCGGCATTCGGTATGCTCAGCGAGTTCATGCGTAAAAAAGCCGGAGCGACTGCGGAATCAAACGATAAAATAATTGAATTGCAGGCTTTTTCGCAGATCCGGCATCTGGACAAAAATGGAATGTACCGCGATCCGGGTTCTCCGTTTGTCTATGATTTTGTGACCAGAGGATTGTTTGCCCTGCTGCTGCACGAAGGCTATCAGGGAAAATATAAAGCTGTCTGGCAGGATGCATTGGAGCGCACTGCGATACCGACACTGGAAATGATTTCCATAAATGGTGAATTGCCTGCCGGCGGCAGAAGCAACCAGTTTCTGCATAATGAAGCGCACGTCGCGCTGATGATGGAGTTTTATGCCGGAATGTATGCGAAAAAAGGCGATATGAATACTGCCGGTAAATTTCGTGCCACCGCGGCGAGAGCGGTGAAAAATATCTCTTTCTGGCTGAATAAAACGCCGATTTCCCATATCCGGAACCGTTTCCCCATTTCCAGCAGATACGGCTGTGAAGGCTACGGGTACTTTGATAAATATATGATCACTGCGGCATCGTTTCTGTATGTTGCATCGCGGTTTTGTGATGATTCGATCCCGCTGGTGGAACTCGATGATGACAAAGGCATGACATGGCAGACTTCAGATGATTTCCATATGCTTTTTATGCGTGCCGGAGGGTATTCGGTTCAATACGATTACGATGCAAAGCCGTATCACAATGGGACAAAAATCTATGACTGCAGCGGCATCGCCCGGGTTCACAAAAAGGGTGCCCCGTCGGAAATCTGCATAAGCGTATCCTGTCCGGGAAAGCCGAGTTATTTTGTGGGTATCGAAGAGCAGTTCCCGCTGTCCATTGCTCCCGGGGTGAATGTTGATGGCAAGTGGATATACGCCACAGAAACATCGGTCAAACATCAGGTGAAATCCCATAGTGCTTCCGGAAACAGTGCAAAAGCCGAAGTGGAATGCACTTTCCCCGGCGGGAAATCGGTGACCGGCAGCTACACATTGGATAGCGAAGGTTTGACCATACAATTATCCGGAAACGATCTTATCCGCTGTCTGCTGCCGGTATTCCGGTTCAATGGCGAAAATCGCACTTTTATCCGGCAGAGCGGCAATACTCTTTCCGTTGAATTTGAGGGGTTCGTATGCACTTACAAGGTGTTGAACGGCACGCTGAAAGATTTGAAAAAATCTTCCGGAAACCGGAACGGACATTACGATGCTTTTGCCGCAGAGGGTAAAGAAAGTTTGACCGTAAAGATTTCCATCGAAAAACTCGATTACAATGAAATCATATCATTGAAGTGAAAGTGATTAAAATATAATTACAAAACAGGAGAAACATCCCATTTCCCGGGTAACAACCTCTGTTTTGTTGACGGTCACTATCAATTCAGCAAATATGGTACATATAATAACAGTTTCAGCTCCACCAGCGGTCTGGCACGGCTGTACTGGTCTTCAAATTGATTAAACACAAAGGATAAATGCAAATGAAAAAATCACTGTTTATGCTCGCCTTGCTGCTGATAGCTTCAGCTGTGCACGGCGGCGTCCACACCACTGGAAAAGCTGCCGCTTTCCCTATGAAAAATTTGAGTGTAAGTGCTCCGGCAGAGTTTGAGTACGCCGCCAAAAAAGCTGCAGAAATTCTGGGCAAAATCTACAAAGTTACTGTCCCCGTAAGTGAAAAAGGCAATATCACTTTTGTCAAAGATGCCAAATATCCCGATCAGGGATTCAATATCAAAAGCAGTAAAGATGGTATCATTATTTCCGCCGGAAACGCCAGAGGAGCCAATTATGCGGTGGCGGCACTGGCGCGCGAACTCGGATACCGCTTCTTTTTCCCGGCTCCGGAATGGGAGGTGATTCCGGATGATCCCCCGGAAACGCTCGCACTTGACCTCACCGAATCGCCGGATTATTTGAGCCGCCGGATCTGGTCAGGCTATGGCGCCGGAAAAGATATCCGCAAAGTAACCCGCAATGATGAAAACTGGAAACTTTTCAATTTTCAGGGCGGTGTCAGTATCAACACCGGTCATGTTTACGGGCGATTCATTAAAAACAACCTCAAAATTTTCAAGGCTCATCCCGAATACTACGCCCTGACCAAAGGCAAACGGAACGGCAGTAAACTGTGCATCTCCAATCCGGGATTGCGGAAACTTTTTGTTGATTTCTGCCTGGATTCTTTCAAAGTCAACCCTGACAGAGAAAGCATGTCCGCTGAACCATCCGACGGCGGCGGCTGGTGCGAATGTGAAAATTGTGTCAAACTCGGGACCCCCAGTACCCGCGCCATTCTGCTTGCCAATGCGGTAGCTGAAGCCATTTCAGCAAACTATCCCGGTAAAAAAGTCTGTCTGTACGCCTATAATCAACATTGCCCGCCGCCGGAGATCGATGTGCATCCCAATGTGGTGGTCAATATCGCCACCGGTTTTATCAAAGGCGGTCTCACCGTGAATGATATTATCAGCGGATGGAAAAAACGTAAAGCCTCTATCGGCATCCGCGAATATTACTTCGCCAGCGTTTTCCCCACCCAGGGCAGGGGAAGCAATACCGCATATATCAGCAAATCGCTCAAACACTTCTATGAAAGCGGCGCCCGTTACATTTCCGCCGAAGCCAGCGACTCCTGGGGAACCGGCGGACTGGGTTATTATTGCGGTGCCCATATGATGTGGAATACCAAACTTACCCCCGAAGCTCTAAAAGCCGATTTCCTGCAGAAAGCTTTCCCCAATGCCGTTGAGCCGATGAAAAAATTCTATGATCTTCTGGAAGGCGCAAATCCCAAAGAACTCAACCGCGACCTCCTCGGCAGAATGTACCGCCATCTGGCGGAAGCCGGAAAATCGGCTTCCGCCGCAGAAAAAAAGCGCATTGATGCCTTGATATGCTACACCCGGTTTTGCGAAATATCTTTTACTCACAGTACCGCCAAATGGGAAGAGTACCGGGCTCTGATGCACTTCGCAGCTTCGATCCGTAATACCCGGATGGTCTACACCGCTTCGATGTTCCGGAGCAGAAATATGAAATTCAAAAATAAACCGTTGAATATAAATGTGAAAAAAACTCCCCCTCCCACCGGAATTGATCTGCAGCGTTTTGTCAATGAAGGAATCAAAAACAATCCGCTTTTGGCTTTTACCATCAAATCTTTCAGCGATGATCTGGTCGTGCTGAATAATCCCAAAGGTTCGACCGCGATGAATTCCGGAACCAGCCGCCGCAAGGTGTGGTTCTACATCTGGTGCGACGGCAAGCCTTTTACTGTCACTGTTACCGGAGGTTTGATCCCACACTACCGCGACCGCGGCAATGTCATTCTGCAGTTGGTTCAAATCGGCGGCGAGTCCGATACCGGAGAATTGGAAACAGTTGTCCACTATGACCGCAGTGTTCCGCCGGACGGCAAGCCGTATAAGGTGGTTCTCAAACCGAAATACCCCGGACTGCATAAAGTCACTGTCAGTGACGGCGGCGATATGACCCGCATCATCTGGCCCGCTCATCTGGCGGTTTCCCGCCCGGTGGAACGGGAAAAAGCCCCCGAACTCAAAGGAACATTTTATTTCTATGTCCCGCAGGGGACGGAAGTTCTCGGCTTCTATGCCAAAAGTTCCCGGGGTTCGATCAATGACCCATCCGGTAAAGCGGTGTTCAAACTCGCCAAACGCAACGGCTATTACTCTTTCCCATTGAAGCCGGAACAGGGCGGCAAAGTCTGGCAGCTCAATAAATTGGAGGGAACTGTTAAATTGCTCACTGTCCCCTCCAATCTCGCTCTGCATTCGTCAAAGATTTTAATTCCAAAAGAACTAAAAGGAAAATAACAATTGATTCTGCGCCGGTCGGCATTTACGCCTGCCGGCGTTTTTTTGTTTTTATGCTTTGGCGAAGTGAAAAATTTCATAAAAAATTGCACAAAAACCGGATAATAAATTCAGCGTACTTTATTGAAAAAATCATTTCAGGTGCTATATTACATCAAACTTTGAAGATGACAATTAAGGAGATGTATCATGTTGTTTCAAAACCGTACCGCGGTGATCACCGGCGCCGCCGGCAAAATCGGCAGAGCTACTGCAAAAGCTCTTGGAAAACAGGGCGTAAAACTCTTTCTTACCGACATCAATATGGAGGCATTGCAGGAGTTCGTCCGCGAACTTGCAGCGGATAATATCACCGCTTTTGCCGTGATGATGAATGTTACTTCTCCGGAAAGCATCCGCAATGCCGCCGCTGAAATTATCCGGCAGGCAGGCAAAGTCGATATTCTGGTCAACAATGCCGGTTCCTGGCCGCACAAGGGTATCCTGGATACCGATGATGATTTGTGGGATGCTACGCTTGAACTCAACTTGAACAGCGTTTTCCGGGTGACTAAAGCGTTCCTTCCTTCAATGCTGGAGCAGGGTTACGGCAGGATCATCAACCTCGGTTCTATCGCCGGAATTGTCGGTCTGCCGGGATTTTTTGCCTATTCAGTCAGTAAATCCGGGGTGCAGATGATGACCAAAGTCATGGCGATGGAACTCGCCAAAAAAGGTATTACCGTCAACAGTATTTCCCCCGGCATGATCAGCGATACGATCAAAGATAATAACGGCACATGGCTCGGGAGAAGCGGCTTGGGTGAGGATGTCGCCAGAGCAGTAGTCTATCTTGCCAGTGACAACGCTTCTTATGTCACCGGCAGCGATATGCCGGTTGATGGCGGACGCACTCTCGGTCCGCTGAATCCGGGATTCAATGGTTGAAACAACTTTAAAAAGGAAAGTATAAATGAAAAAAGCATTGGCGTTTTTGTTGCTTGCATTATGTTGTGTGCTTAGTGCCAAAGAATTAAGAGTCCTTGCGGTTGGTAACAGTTTTTCCGTATGTGTCACCCGCAATCTGCCGCAGATGGTGGCAAGTGTCCCCGGCAACCGGATCATTCTGACCAGTGCCACGATCGGCGGCTGTTCGCTGGAACGCCACTGGAACGAATGGAGCAAGGCCGAAAAAGATGCAAAACATGCTCCCTATGGCATAAAGGTTATCGACAGTGACAATATTTCCGCACAAAAGAGCGGTAAGGGAAATGTCAATGATCTGCTCAAAAATAATAAATACGACATCATCACCATTCAGCAGAACAGTGCCAACAGCTGGAAATATGCCACTTATCAACCCTATGCGGAAAAACTCATCGCAGTGATAAAAAAATATCAGCCGCAAGCGGAAATCGTCATCCAGCAGACCTGGAGTTACCGCAGTGATTCCAGCCGGTTGAAAAAATGGAAGATCAATAATACAACCATGTTTGAAAAGTTGTCTGCCGCTTATGCGGAACTGGCAAAAGCCAACGGTTTCCGGGTGATCCCCACCGGCTATGCGGTACAGATCTTCCGCGCCAAAACTCCGGTGAAATTCGTCGCCCCGGATATGAAAGCTCTGGAAAAACTGCAGAATAAGGAAGCTCACGGTTTTGACGGTGAAGTTGCCGGATATTGCAAATGGATGCGCAACAGGAAAACCAAAGAATATTATCTCGGTTGTGATACCAGTCACCTCAATCCGCATGGCGAATATATGCAGGCGGCGGTGTGGTTCAGCTTCCTTTTCGGGGAAAAAGCAACTGCTGTCAAATATATCCAGCCCGGGATGAAACCGGAACAGGCGAAATTCCTCCTTGAATGCGCGCAGAAAGCGGTTTCAACCTTTAAGCAGCCGGGAAAATAAATCATGGGAAAAAGTCTCAACGTGCTGATGATCGGCAACAGCTTTTCCATCTGTGTCGGAAAATTTCTGCCGCAGATGGTACGTTGTTTCCCCGGGAATAAACTGAAACTTACCAGCTGCTACATCGGCGGTTGTTCCTTTGAAACTCATTGGAACAATTTCCTTGAAGCAAAGAACGACCCCGCTTTTTCTCCTTACCATATCACCATTTGGGACAGTACCACATTGAAAAAACCGGTGTACAAAGGCAATGTCAATTCTTTGTTGAAAAGTGAAAAATATGACATCGTAACCATTCAGCAGGCGAGCCGTTTCAGCGTTGACTATGCGACATATCAACCCTATGCGGATAAGTTGATCGCGCAGATAAAGAAGTATCAGCCGCAGGCGGAGATCGTCATCCAGCAGACCTGGAGCTACCGTGCCGATGCACCGTTTTTCCGGGAGACCGGTATGGATAATGAAATGATGTATCAAAAGCTGGATGAAGCATATCACGCTTTTGCCAAAGATTACGGTTTGCGCATGATACCTACCGGATACGCGGTTCAAATTTCCCGCAAGTTGAGTGAAAAAAAGTTTGAAAATTACGACTGGGAAATACTCGATACACTGCAATGGCCCGATCTGCCGCGTCAGGCTGGCGATGTGGTCGGCAACTTCCGCTGGCGCAAAAATGCCGAAGGTGAAATGATCATCTATCGTGATACCAATCATCTCAATATGCGCGGCGAATATTTGCAGGCGGCATTATGGTGCGGCTTCCTCTACGGGATCGACCCGGAAAATATTTCCTATGTCGCTCCCAAGATCGGCAAAACCGATGCCGCATTTTTACGAAAATGCGCCAAGACTGCTTTACTGGAATTTTTACAGTGATTGTTTCAAATATTATTTTAAAAAAATATATGGCATGGTGCAATGAGCATATTTTTTCATTGGCACTGTGCCTGATATTTATAATTTGCGTCGGTTTGGGAATTACCGGTTCTTCATTGGGGTTCTACAAACAGCTCCCGGGGAGTGATGAATTGATATCGCTTGCCGGAGAAAGAAAACTGTTCGGAGTGTATCGGGGGATACGCGGAGATGAATTTATCGCACACGGCACTGCTACTGCTTTGCAGCAATATCATCACCATCCGGCATTCCCCCGGATAAACCGGAATTGCGGCGTTGAAGGCCGCTGTTATCTGGCGTTGCATGACCTCGGTGCTCCGGTAAGGCATATTTCCATGCTCGGCCGCCCGGCAGTATGGGGATTTTTCTTTCTTGATCTGCGGCGTGCTCTTTCGTGGTACTGGCTGCTGCCGTTGTTTCTCGGCATCTGGGGATGTAAATTCTTTCTGGATACGTTATTTCCCGGGCAGGAAAAAATAAATATACTGTTGAGTTTGGCATTGACATTGTCTGCTCATGCCGGGGCCTGGTCATTTTGGCCGGTGAATAATATTTACGGGATCTTTATTGCCGGTGCGCTGGTTGTAAAACTGATAGAATCAGAAAAGAAACATTTGAAATTTATTTATGCAGTTTTGGCCGTCTTGATGCTTTATTGTGCATTTATGTCATTGTATATGCCGAGGGTTATTCCAATGGTTTCATTGACCGGCATCGTGATCGCCGGATATATTACCGACCGGAAAATGTGGAAAAAATTGTTTTCTCCGGTGAATATTGCGGCAATTATGATGATTTTGATCTTATTGGCGGCATTGATCGGCATCTGGTATAGTGATGCCGCTGAAAGTATCGAACGGATCGCCGGATCGGTATATCCGGGGCGTCGCCGTGATTACGGCGGAGATATGGCGTTCTGGATGATGAATTCCGGTTACATCGCTCCTTTGACGATTTACAAGAGTTCTTATCTCAACCAGTCGGAACTGCAGGGATACTTTAATCTTTTCCCGCTGCTGGCGGCGTGGACTGTTTTTCAATGGCGTAATTTGAATAAACGGGCAATTTGGGTCGTGCTGTGGATTTTTACCGGAGCGGCATATATTTACCAGTTTATCGGATTTCCTCCGTGGGTCGCTGAAATAACTTTCTGGTCGCGGTGCACTCCGTCGCGGCTCCAATGGGTTTTGAATACCGTTCAAATTCTGATGCTGGCACTGATATGGCACGGGAGCAGAGCAAATAAGTTCCGTGAGCTTCCGGCGCGGTGGAGTTATGCGGTCGTTGCCGCCATGACTGTTTGGGGGATCGGTGCAATTATGATAATGCCGCCGGAACTGCTTGGCGGATTTAAACTATTTTTACCCTCCCGGCTGGTGATTCTGCTGCTTGTGGCATCCGCATTGTCTGCAGGATTTGCCGCGTGGCTGTTTTTTAAGGACTTCTGGTGGTTTATTATTTTTTATGCGGTAATAAATGTGTTGCCCGGAATAGTTTTCAATCCGGTGTGTATAGCTCCATACGCGGTGGAAAACCGTTTGATTGATCCGGAAGATGCCGCAAAGCTGCCTTATGAGGGGCGGGTGCTTATGGCGGATGGAAATGATTTTCTGGCAGTATGTTATTCGCTGTGCGGCGGAAGGGTATTCAACAGTTATTTTATGTATTATGATTCTGCAATCGATAAATTGCTGTTTCAGAATATGTCCGACCGGGAGCAGTTTAACCGGATGAATCATCTTGATATCGAATTGAGCAGCGGCGATGCTCCGGATTTTGCCGCAAAAGTAACTCATTTTGACCGGATCAAAGTGACCTTCAATGCAGAGAAATATAATTTCGCGTATTTGCCGGTGGATATAGTAGGTTCACAAAAAGCTGATGTGGAAAAGTTATCTGCCAATCCATCTTTGACATTTTGGAAAAGCGGTAAAATATTATGTTTTTTCAAGGTCAACCGTCCGGAGGGCAGGTGAGGCTGTCGATTCTTATTGATCAGCGCAGCAGGAGATCCTGAATCACGCTTTTTATACCTCTTGCAAAACGGAAATAACGGAAAGAAAACAGCTCTTCAATAATCAGCCATAACCGGTAAAAGAAGTTTACTTTACCCATTTTAGAACGGTTTTCCGAGTGAAGCACACGCTCTTTAAGCAGCATTTCCACTTTATCATCAAGTTGAGCTTTGAGCCGTGCCAGAGTAAAACTGTACAATTTTGCATTCCACAGGAATGTATCATCAGCAATGGATTTTTTCGCTGTCCGGAACATTCCGGCAAGTGTCTGTTTCTGCCCGGAGTTGGAAGCATTATTGCCGTGCTGGCGGAAAAGAGTCAGCGTTTCCGGTATTACCGCCCATCCGTATTGCGCGGCAATGGCAACTCCGATAAAGGTATCGTGAACATTCTTCAACCGGGGAAAAGGCAGCAGATATTTCAATGTTTTCCGGCGGATGGCCATATCATGCGCGGCAGGCGGCACCCGGCGGGCAAATGTTTCAACTTGCGGCATTGCTCCAAGGCGGGCAGGAGAATAGCCGCGCAGCTGCAAATGGGTACAATTCAACGATTCAAGGTTACGGTCAACGATCAGACTGTCGGAATAAACACCGAGGATCCCGGGATCGGTGAATGGTTGAAGCATCTTTTCCACTTTGTTCTCCTGCCACACATCATCCTGATCGGCAAGGAAGATTATGTCGCCGGAACAACAGAAAAGAGCTTTTTCAAAATTGCCGGAACAGCCGGAATTTTTATCATTCCGGAAAATCTTGAACAGTTCCGGATATTTTTCACGATAGCTTTGCACTATATCCCATGTTTTGTCGGTGGAATTATCGTCGCAGATCACGATTTCAGTTACTTCAACAGTCTGATTCAATATAGAATCCAACTGGGCGGAAATAAATTCCTCACCGTTGTATGCGGCTATGGCAACTGAAATTGTGAACATTTTCATAAAAAATTTTCCTGACAGTACCGTCGGTAATATTATTGATACGGCTGATGAGATGGAACAACACCCGATACGACAACGGTTAAAATAGCACAAAAGTTATCTGTTGTCAAGAGAAAAACAAAATAAAAACGCCGGCAGGCGCAAATGCCAGCCGGCGTGATGCTGCAAAATAAGTAACTATGTGTTACTTTTTGATCTTTTCGATGGCTCCCCCCGGGAGCAGACGGTATTCGAGTTTGCCGTCCGGAGCGCGTTTTTCCAGCTGCGGTCCGGTAAAGATGAAGCAGGGATAGATTATGCCTCCGGTACCGACTTCACTGTTTCCTTTACGCTGAACCTGGATCACCAGCATATTTCTGCCCTTTTCATTGAGCAGTCCGGTGAGGTCAAAGGTGAACGGACGGGCAAAGCCCTGACCCATGCCGATATATTTGTCGTTGCACCAGACGCGGACAATGGAATCAGCTCCGCCGACAAAGAGTCCGGCACTCTTGGTATTGAGCTTGCCGAAAGGAATACGGTACCACACCGAACCGGAACGGTATCCCATCAAACCTTGAGCATCCCACGTTGAACCGAAAGTTGCGGTTTTGATGAAGTGGCGGTCGTTGAGTTTGGAGCTGTAATATCCCATGACGTTACCGGAGTTGAACTGGTCAAACATGGTTTTAAGCACGTTGGGGATCTTGTAGACGATGCTGTACGGAGGCTGCGAATACTTGTACGCCTGCATGACCGAATTTTCGTGGAAACGCTTGAAGTAGTTGTAACCTCCGGGAGAAACGATATTCTGACGTTTGTCGATTTCGACTTTGAGATCATTCATGAGCTTCTCATAGATATTTTTAGCTTTGGCAAATTCAAAGTTGTTGAAAGCATTTTTGAATTTGAGGTGGTCTTCCAGCGTGGTGAGCGAAAGTTCGGCGATCCGGATACGTTCTTTTTCGACATCGGTTTCAGCAAGTTTGCGCGCTTCGTCAAAGAGTTTGCGCATCTGCTCGACGAACTTCAGGTCGTAGATGAGGCGGAACGCGTGGAATGAACCTGCTTCCATACCGGATTTGGACTGGCGCAATGTGATGGCGGTATAGTATTTTTCCATCGGGGCGGCGGCTTTGCCGTAGGCGTTTTTGCAGAAAGTTTTCAAAACCTTGCGCCATTTGAGCTTGGTGTCCCAGAGCATCTTGGCTTCGATGTAGTTGCCGATGGCGAGGTTGGAGGTACCTTTTGTGGTTTCATTGTAGACACCCTGTACGCCGAGTGATTTGTAGTAGGGCAGGTCATCGCCCCACATGATGAGCTTGCTGTAAGGCAGGACGTTTTCGGCGAGGTTCCAGTTGTAGCCGCGGAAGAACTTCACATTGGGAGTATTTTTCCATTTTTCCAGAATGGATTTGTAGTAGCGGCGGGTTTTGATGTGCTCTTCCAGGGTGCTGTGCAGGCGGGAATAGCTGATATCGGCGATCACGATGACGATTTTCGGATTTGGTTTGTAACGCACCGGATAGTCGGCGTGGTTGCTGTAAAGATAGAAGCCCAGGTGGAGATTCGGGAACTCTTTTTCCAGTTTTTCCAGCAGCGTGTTGCAGAGCAGCACCTGCAAATCGGTGAAGTCCTTATTTCCGGTGGCGGGGTCGAGGCGACCGCTGGAAGCCATCTGGCTTTCGATGGATTCGGAGTAACCGCCGCCGTCTGCCGGTCCGACGCCGATACAGACCTTTTTATCTTTGGGCCAGTTGTTCTTTTTGAACATATCGCGGATGTAGTCTTCGATCATGGCGATGACTTTAGGATTGGTGGTTTCGATCTGGGGGCCGCGGCGGACGTAAGTACCGTCAATTTGACGGACGAGGGCATACATATCCGGATTTTTTTCAAAGAGCTTTTTGTATTTGCGGATAAGGGCATCGGAAACGTGGCCGCCGTGCATCACCAGCGGATGATTGTAGCGGTGAAGCTGCATTTTGTTGCGGAGTTTCCACATGGCAAAGCCGCGAAGTTCGTATTCGGAGTGTTTTTTGACGTTTCCGGGATACCAGGGACAGCGGACAGCAAAGTCAGGTTTGCCGGTGATTGTTCCGGCGGGAACTTCTATTGTGGCTTTTTTGGGGATAACTTCACCGACAGGGCCGGGGAAAACCCAGTCGCATCCAAGCCGGTACAGCATCTCATAGATACCGTTGGCGATCGCGGCGCCGTTTTTACCGGAGATGGTGATACGGTCTTTTTCGCTGTTGATAGTGAATGCATCCTGCTCACCCTCTTTTAGTTCCAGAAAAATTCCCGGAGCGTTGGCGGCGGTGCGGTATTTTACCGGCAGTTCTGTGCCGCTCATTTTCTTTATGTGATAGTTCAGGTCTTTTACTGCGGTATGCAATATCTGTTTGTCCAGTTCCTCTCTGGAGAGCTTCTGGATAGCTCTTTCCGTAATGGGGATCTCCTTATCCGACACCGGAGCATTGACATGGATGGTTGCGGCGGGTTTACCATTCTGTACGATGGTAAAACCGCTTGCCGAAAACGCGACGGCCCCGGCAATAACTGCTAATAATTGTTTGTTCATCTTACTTTCCTTTTTCTGTATTTGGTATTAAATAATATTTTGAACGTAAAGACAAGCTGGACGGCACGGTGAGGAACTTGACCACACCGAAAAGGCCTTTGAGTTTCCAGAGTTTTCCGCACTGTTCAGGTTTCACCGGGATGTGGTAGAAACCGTTGAGTTTATTGAGTTTAAAAACATTTTTACCGTTGGGATCGCAAATGATTCCCCGGTTGGTTTTGGCATAGAAGCCGAGGAGTTTGGTTCCCTGCGGGACGTAGAAGTAGAAAGTTCCTTTGAGTTCGGGGGAACTTTCGCTTTCGACCGGGCGGGCAACTGCCATATTTTCGGGCCATTTGATATTGCTCATATCGCCGTTGTCATTGATGAAGAGCTTGTGCAGTCCGGCGTGCTTCGGCTTGAAAATGACCTTGCGCGGCTTGCCGTCCGGCGGCACGCTGCGGTCACTCTGAATGAGCGTTTCCAGTTCGCCGGTGTCGGATTCGCCGCCGATTTGAATCAGTTCCAATATGACATTGCCGCGGTCGCGGTAATGCTTGATAAGTCCGCCGGTTACGGTAAGGGTGAATGGCTTACCGTCGCACCAGATGTAGAAAAATACCCGTCGCCGGGTGTTGCCGGAGTCGATGACGGTCGTACCTTTGGGATCGGTTACCGGGATCAACTCATTTCCGAAATCTTTGACTTTAAAGGAGAGCAATTGATTGTTTTTGATACCGTCGCTTACAAATCTGTCGATTTCTGCCGGTGTGGGGGCAGGGGTATTGAGCCAGTCGATGCCGCTTTTTTTATTCTTCATTCCCGGGGGAGAGAGCCGTTTGGGGGAGCGGTACATTGCATAGGTGTGAACCATGCGGGTGGAACGTATCGAGGCGGCGAACTTCAACAGTTCGACATATTTGTCCCATTTAACATTGTTGTTGTAGTTAAAGAGCATTTCACAATATCTTGTGTAGCAGACCAAGGCGTCGATACGCTGTTTTTCTTTGCCGGAAGCAAGCTTGCGCGCCGCATCAAGATGGCGGTACATTCTGCCCAGCAAGTCGGCGTTGAGCGGGCGGGGATCGGCTCCGTCCAGAAGAGCATAGAAATCTTTCATGGGAGCGCAGCTGGCGGGGAAGGCATTGCGGAGGAAATCCTCTTTGATATCGGCAGGGGCGATGTTGGTGTTCCACATCATCAAAGCCGCCGTATGGAAGCCCAGACCGCCGGCACCCCAATAGTCACCGGCTTCGGCGGTGATGTAGCGGGCTCCGCTGTTGTAGAAGCGGCAGAGAGTCTCTTTAAGATGGGTGGTGTCGGCACCTTTGCCTGAACCGGGGGTGGTTTTGGTGTAATAGTATTCGCGGATGCCGACATTTGCTTTGCGTGCTTTCCATGAGGCGATGAGTTCATCGATGGTGTGGCCGCCTTTGATGAATGCGGTGGCGATATTGACCACCACTCCCGGATGGAGGTCGATTTCCGGGGCGAGGCAATGCTGATTGTAGGCATACATACCGACCTTTTTATCGGGATATTTTGCCGTTACCGCTTTGGCAACTTCATTGGCAAGGATGACGGCGCGGGTACTGGGAGTGCCGAGTTTGACACAGTTTTCACATTCGCACCAGCCGCCGCCGTCGGAGGGTTCGGCGGAAACGCTCTGCTGTTCCGGATTTTTGGCGAGCTGTTCCAATTTGTAATCGACAAAAAGTTTCCGCAGAGCGGGATTTGAGATGCAGAGTTTGGTGGAATCCCGTTTGCCTTTGCGCAAGGCGTAGTATTCGGGATGGGCGGCGAACTCTTTTTTCCGGTGCATGACAAATCTTCCGTAAACGTGGCCGCATTTGATGGTGATGCCGCCCTGAAAGTTGAAAAGTTTCCACATTTCATCGAAGTTGGTCGCTTTGCGGTAGTCGCCCCAGATACCCCAGCCCGGCCAGATGGAACGATTCAGATAGTCGGGGCTTTCGGTGACATTCAGTGCAATCTTTTCCGGAAGCTTTTCCGGAATTATTTCCCACTCTGACGCGGGGAAATAGTGGCGGTAGCCGAGTTCACGGGCTAAAAAGGCAACGGCAAACTTTGCACCGTCAAGGTTGCTTGCAGCAATGTTGATGCCGTTTTGTGCGGTGACAATGGTAAATCCCTGCGGCGGAAGTTTGGCATTTTTGGCAAATCTGATATTGCCGTTTTCCGCGATCGGGACTTGAGTTTTCCCGATTTTTTCCAGAAGTTTACTTAAAATCTGTGCCGCCGGAAGAAATTCCTGCGGAGCAGAAATGGCGAGATTTTTCAACTCAAAAGGAGTGCCTTTGCTGCGCTGGTGAACTCCGGCGGATACTGAATACAGCATCGCCGCAAGTAAAAAAAGTGTTGCATAACGTTTCATATATTTTCTCTCGTTTTATAGTTTTATTTTGCATGCCAGCGCAAATTGGCATTGGTGTAACCGGCCATTCCGGCATTGAGTGCACTTCCGGAACTGAAGTCAACTGAACCGTCAAAGCGGCAATTGTTGTATCCATTATGCTGCATAGTGGAGACCGGATAGATCGTCGAGGAGCTGTTGGAACGTGCCAGGTCACCGACCATGACCTGCTCGGAGGGTTGTTTGTATTTCCAGGTTTTCCCGCCATGAGTGATTTTTTTACCCAGCATAGTAATACGCGGACAGGGGTTCTGGTTATTTTCATTATCATCGCGGGCCATATAATACAGTCCATACCAGGTGGAATCATCTTTACGGCTGTAACCGAATGCAGCTGTATATTGAGTGTAGATTCTGCCGTAAGTACCAATGGTCGGATCTATCCTGCCTCCGGTTTGATTGCTGAATGGATAAGAACCGCGCTTGCTGAAGCTGGGACAGATTATAAGCGGGTGATATTTTATTATTTTTGTACTGGCGGTTGGTTTGCCGGAATTGGGAAAGAGGTAGTTCCCCATTCCGCCGAGTTTATCCTTGTAACCGTAGATGAAAAGATGGTTGCCATTTTCATCATTGGAACCGATCAAAGGGCCCCATTCTTTATTGTCATTTGCATATTGCATAAAGGCATAACCGATCTGCTTCAAGTTGTTTTGACAGGCGGCGGACTGTCCGCGGGCGCGGGCGCTCTGCAGAGCGGGCAGCAGGATTGCTGCCAGTATTGCGATTATGGCAATCACTACAAGCAATTCGATCAGGGTGAAGCGATATCGCTTCTGTCCATGTACATGGACAGAAGCGATATCGCTTCTGTCCATGTACATGGACAGAAAAAAAGCTCTTCCAATGCATATTTAAACTCCTTTTATTTACTGTTATTCTAATCGCAGTGATATATCACCTTTGTGAAATATAGCACAATAAATCAACAATGCAAATAAATTTATAAAAAACGCTGCTGTAAATTTTGAGTTTTTACAGCAGCGTTATATTTACATCTAAAGCATCCTGACGATCCCGGGAAACCCGGTTACTTTTTCAAGTAGGGCAGGTAGATACCCATTTTGAACGGGTTGACCGCAAACGGATTTTCAGTGGTGATATCTTTTATCAGTTTGCGGAATTCCGCCTGCATCGCTTTGTACTCTTTGGTTGTACGATCTTTGGCAAGATGGAGTTTGCGGTGCATTGTGCCCAGACGCATACCGTAGTTGAGAAATTCAATACGTTTGAGTATTTCGGCATTGTCTTTTTCCAGAACTGCTGCCCGGTCGAGGCGGCCTTGAAGTTCGGCGAGGACGGCATCGGTGATGTAATTGAAGTAGTTTTGTTTGCTTTTTGCCGCTTCATCGGTGAGTTTTTCCAGAAGCAGGAAATACTTCTTGATTTCCGGAGAAGCCTTGCCGAAACCGCTGTCGCAGAAGTCGTTGAAAATGGTATCGTAATCCACTTCATGGTAGTTGAGCTGCGCTTTGGACAAGGCATAGTAGACCAGACCTTTTATCGACCAGAGCATTTCAAAACAGTCCATATCGTCGCCGATGAAGTTGTTGGCTTTCAATGTTTCCACATCGTTGAACATCTTGCGGGCAAAGTTCTGCGGCATAAGCTGATTGGGGAAGCCGAAAAGCGCATTGGGACGCCACAGCATCGGATTGCCGAAGCTTGCCCACTTCGCATTGGACTGCATTCCGTGCACGCGGCTTTCTTCAGTAGTGTAGGTTCCGGCAACGCTTAAAATGATCAGTGCCGGATGGGGTTTGACTTTTACCGGAGGCTGAACGTAGGAGGAGTAGGCGTAGAAGCAGAACTGTTTGCCCGGAACCTCTTTCAACACCTCTTCTGCCACGCGGTTGGTGAAGTGGAGCACCCGGTCGGAAAATGAGACATAATCCAATCGCTTACGTACCGGATAGAAAACACCGAACTGTGCCGGAGGCGCATTGA
The DNA here is from genome assembly GCA_015061605.1 of Lentisphaerota bacterium. GTDB lineage: Bacteria > Verrucomicrobiota > Lentisphaeria > Victivallales > Victivallaceae > UBA1784. The sequence continues at coordinate 86,200 of SUWH01000009.1, forward strand.
CCGGGTCAAGTTTGCGGCATTCAATACACATGCACATACTGGAATATCCGCCGTCATTGAGGCAGACGGAAACTGCCTGTTTGTGAGGATACTTTTTGAACTGGGCAATTTTTTCAGCGGCGATGACCTTGGGCAGCTCTTTGTTGGAGTGGCAGAGGCGGGGGCGTTCGGGCTGTTTGCGGGAACCGTCAGGCTGAAGCGCGAAAAATTCCGGATGTTTTTTACCGTATTTTTTGAAAAGGTGTCCGTAAACGTGTCCCCATTCATAGAGCTGTTCCGGTGTTCTCTGCCAGCCCAGAAGCAGCGGGTCGTCATTGAAGCCGTGCCATTCAAAGAATCTGCGGTTGTCAGCGGCATAACGGTCATGTTTTTTGACCAGTGCGGTCATTGAATCTCCGGTAAAGCCGAAATATTCAGTGTTGACGCGGTAACGGCCGGAGTAGAAATCATTTTCACGTATCGAACGCGCCATGTAGAATTTGACCGTCTTATTCATATCGATTTCAGGAGCGATGATCTCTGTCCGTTTGGGAATCACCTTTCCGGTGACCCCGGGCCAGAGGTAACGGCAGCCGAGAGCTTCGAGCAAAACGGTCAGCGCATGAGAAGCACCGTTGCGGCTGCCGCCGACAAAAAGATGGTTGCCTTTGCGCTTGATGACGACCGTATCACGGGTGGCGTGCGCGGGAGTAACGCCGAATTTTTTGGCGGCATCATAATCGCCGAGAATAACGGCATTCTGTTTCGCACCGGGATATTTGTCAACGATGACAAAATTGCGTCCGCTCATTTTGTCCAGATGGTATTTCAATTCTGAAGCAAGTTTTTTCACCTTCTCTGAAGCAGGGAAAATCACCGCCTGAACTTTTTTGTCACATAACACCAGACCGGGGGCGAATACCGGCAAGCCGGATCGCAGTTTCAACGGTTTCTTAAAGGTTGTGACCTCTTTGAGATCACCCTTTTCACCGAGCGGAGTCGTTCCCCAGGCTTTAGCTTCCTTATTGGTCAGGATCGCTTTGCCGCTCAAAAATGCCTGACGGTAGAGATCTTTGAGATTTTCGACCGCGCGGCCTTCGGCGGAGAGGATGAAGTTTCCGACATCGTCCGGATGTCCAAGCGGTTTTTTCGCCTTGATGAAAGAGCCGGCCAAACGCATCAGGGACGGAGAGAACCACCAGACTTTACCTTTACCGACATTTAAACAGGTGACTGCGGCGGTTTTCTTACCGTTCTGCATGATATACCACGCTTTGACTTCTGCATTTTTTGCCAGTTTTACGGCGCAGGGTCCCATGCCGCGCTGCCATTCCATAACTTCTCCGTTTTCCTTGAGAACAGCACCTTTGGCTTTGGAAGAACTGGTAAAAGAGCCGAAACCGAAAATTTCCGGACCGGTTTTTCCAAAATTTTCTCCCAGCAATTCGCGGGGGATGTGGCAGTTGACGATGATGACCCCGCCATCGGCGAGATAATCTTTTACCAGCTTGATTTTTTCGGGAGTCCGCCAGAGATTTTCCGGTTTTTCATTTTTCAGCAGATTGCCCAGATATACGACGCTGAACTCTTTGTATTTTTCCGGAGGGATGGTGCCGGAAGCGTTTTCCCAACTGTTTCTGCGGATGAGATTATTCAGCATATAGCGGGAGTCATACTTGTAGCCGCCTGCTGAAACCGGCAGTTCAACTGCGGCGTTTGTTGCCAATGCCGCCATAATTGAACACATCAAAAGCAATTTTTTTACCATAAAAACCCCTTGTTTTTTTTGGTTGCAGTAAAAGAATTGTTGAAATATAGCACCGCAAACAGTTAAATACAAGTAAAAAGAAAGCAGACAATATGAAAACATTTTCACATTGCCTGCTTTTTACGGTAGTTCGGGAATATAATGTCACTTTTTACGGAAAACAATTCTTCCCTTGGTAAGGTCGTAAGGGGACATTTCCAAAGTGACATTGTCACCCGGGAGAATACGGATGAAGTTCATCCGCATCTTGCCGGAAATGTGGGCATTGACCACATGACCGGTTTGGATTTCCACTTTAAACATGGTATTGGGCAGCAGCTCCTTTACCACACCTTCCACTCTGATTACATCGTCTTTTGCCACGTTAATATCTCCGGTTCATTTTCGGTTATTAAAATCATGTGTTCATAATGTGCGCTCCACTGACCGTCGCGGGTACGCACGGTCCAACCATCGGCGCGGTCGACCTTTACGCTTTCGGTTCCAAGATTGAGCATCGGTTCGATGCACAGCACCATGCCGGGTTCGAGGCGCGGGCCGCGACCGGAACCGGTGTAGTTGGGTACTTGCGGCGGTTCGTGAAGTTCGATACCGCAGCCGTGGCCGACATATTCGCGGACGATGGACAATTTGTGACGGCGGGCGCATTTTTCGACTGCCGCGCTGATGTCATGGACGAACGCTCCGCACCGGGCGGCGGCGATACCTTCCATCAACGCATTTTGAGTTCCATTCATCAGCCGTTTGATATCCGCGGGCTGTTCGGTGAAACCGAAAGTCAATGCCGTATCACCCAATGCACCGTCGAATTTTACTCCGATATCGATACTGACGATATCACGTTCATTGAGAACGACATCGGTTCGCCCGATGCCGTGGATCACCACGTCATTGACCGAAATACAGATATTTCCGGGGAAGCCGCAATAGTTTTTGAACGCACTTTTGCCGCCGGTACGGGCGATGAGTTCGCCCGCCAGCGTATCGAGTTCAAAAGTGGTCATTCCCGGGCGCGCCATTGCCGCCAGATCGTCCCGCACGCTGGCGGTTATCATGGCGGCGCGGCGGATCCGGGAAATCTCTTCCGGAGTGTGGATTATCCGGGCAGGAGGCATAAGTTATTACTCCAATATTCCGGCAAGTTCAGCGACAATTGCATCTTTGCCGGTGCTCTTGCAGGTATAGAGCAGTCCGCGCTGTTCATAGTAGTCGATCAGCGGCTGGGTCTGCTGGTGGAAAACGGACAGACGGTTCTTGGCGGTTTCCAGAGAATCGTCGGCGCGCTGGAAGAGTTCACTGCCGCATTTGTCGCAGATGCCTTCGGTTTTGGGCGGCATAAAAAGTTTGTTGTAGATAGCATCGCAGCCGCGGCAGTTCAGACGGGCGGTCAGGCGCTGGAGCAGGACTTCATCTTCGACCTTGAGGTAGATGGCGTAGTCGATCTCTTTGCCCAGTTCGGCGAGCACGGCAGCGAGACGGTCGGCCTGGGGAATGGTACGGGGGAAGCCGTCGAGGATGAAACCTTTTTCGCAATCGGGTTCGGCGAGGCGGTTTTTGACCATGGAACAAACCAGTTCATCGGGAACGAGTTTACCGGCTTTCATGATGACGGCGGCTTCTTTACCTGCGGGAGTGCCTTTGGCGACTTCGGCGCGGAGGATGTCACCGGTGGAGATGTGGGCGACGCCGTATTTGGCGATCAGCACATTGGAGATGGTACCTTTACCGGCTCCGGGGGCTCCGAGGAAAATAAGATTTTTCTTTTTCAACATTTTTTGATCCCTTTCAAATTATTAAAAAGATTTGATAATGTAATCAAATAATTCATCTTCTTTGACTTCGACCTGACTGCCGTCGGACATATTTTTGACCGTGGCGATACCGGAAGCAAGCTCATTGTCGCCGCGCAGGACAGCGAATTGTGCCTGTGAACGGTTGGCGCTGCGCATCTGTGCCTTGAAAGAACGTTCTTCAAGTTCCATTTCAACGCGGATGCCCGCTTTGCGCAGACTGGCAGCAAGTTTCATATTGGCAAGTCGTGCCGGAGCTCCCAGACCGATGAGGTAGACGGCAGTTTTCTGCGCTTCAGGCGGCGGAAGCTGCAGTGCTTCACGAACCAGAAGCAAGCGTTCCATGCCGGTTGCGAAACCGACGCCGGGAAGGGGACGTTTTTCGCCGGGGAGATAGAGTTCATAGCGGCCGCCGCCTGCGATGGCGATCTGTTCGCCGAGACCGGAGTGGACGACTTCAAAGACGGTGTGGACATAGTAGTCCAGACCGCGAACCAGACGGCTGTTCACCTTATAGGGGACACCGAGGAGGTCGAGTGCGGCTCTGACTTCGGCGAAGTAGGCTTTGGACTCATCGGTGAAGCTCTCCACATAGTCGGGGGCGTCGGCGATGATTTTGCCGCATTCCTCCTGCTTGCAGTCCAGAATGCGCCAGATATTGCGTTCAAAACGGGTACGGCAGTCGGCGCACATCTTGTCGAGGTGTTTGGAAAAGTATTCCCGGAGCAGTTTTTCTGCGGGGACGCGGTCTGCGGCAACGCCGCGGGTGTTGATGATAAAAGAGGCATCTTTGATGCCGATCTCACACAGATAGTTGTGGAGCATGGCGATACATTCCGCGTCGATCAGGGGGGCGCAGCGGCCGACATTTTCCACACCGATCTGGTGGAACTGCCGCCGTCTGCCGGCGGAGGGACGTTCGCCCCGGAACATCGGGCCGTAGTAAAATACCCGCTGTTCGGTTCCGTTGGCAACGTCGGTGTTGCTCAATGCACGCATGACACCGGCGGTGCCTTCGGGGCGCAGCGTCAGACTGCGGCCGCCGCGGTCGTTGAAGGTATACATCTCCTTTTGAACAACTTCAGTTTCGCCGCCGAGACCGCGCTGAAAAACTTCGGTGTATTCAAAGATGGGGGTACGCAATTCGCCGTAACCATAGCCGGAAAAGACTCTGGATGCGGTGTTTTCGAGGAAGCGCCAGGAGCGCGCTTCATCTTCAAAGATGTCGGCGGTGCCGGGCGGCGGGGTGAATGCTGCCATGGGAAAAAGCTCCAGTGTAAAAGTTGATGATGCTTCAGCTCAATTCAAAACAGAACGCCCGACGAAAGTTTTTTCGTCAGGCGCGTTGCTTTTTTCTTTTCCTTTTCGTATTCAAGGAATCAGCGGAAATCAGCGGGGTCGAGTTTCTCAACCGCTTCTTTCAGTTCTTTACCGGCGCGGAATTTGACCACGGCGCGTTCCGGAATGATGACTTCATTGCGGGTGTCGCGGGGGTTGCGGCCCTTGCGGCTCTTGCGGATTTTGATTTCAAAAACGCCGAAGTTGCGCAGTTCGATATCACGACCCTCAATAAGTTCCTGAGCGATGTTGTCCAGAGTCATCTGGACGATATCGGCGACATCACTCTGAATGATTCCGGTTTCTTTGGCGATTTTGACAACGAGGTCACGTTTAGTCATTTTCTATTTTCCCTTCATTTCTTTATGTGTTCTGTCAATTAAAACAAACATGAATATAATATGCCACCAAAAGTGCATTCTGTCAATGGCTGAAATGCAATATTTCAGCGTTTTTTTGCGAAAAAATCGCTATTTACGATATATAATCGTATGCACCGGCAGTTTCGTTGGATTTTTTTCTGAAACAAATTTCCATAAAAAATTTGTATTTTGAAAAAATACTGTTATTTTGTTATTGTCCCAAATTTTGTGACACTTTTGTGTTAATTTGTAATGATAATCGTTATTGTACAAAAAATATACTGCAAAAACAGTAATTTGTCAAACAATAAAACGGTTTGATTGCAGTCGGCGGATGCAGTGTGATGCAAGGTCGATGGTAAATCAAGGCGATGGTGAGGGAGTGTACTCAGGTACTCGACCGAACCGGAGTCCGAAGATTTGCCAAGAGATTGCGCGCAATGCGCCGCCGCAGGTTATATTTTTCACAAAAAATGAGACAAAACCGTTATTTTAAACAGTATGGAGGTGAGCTATGAATAAATTGTTTCTGATTTTGTTTTCCGGAATTTTTATGCTGACCGCTTTTGCATGGAACAATCAGTACCGCCGCAATCAGCCCGGCAACGGCAGCCGTCACTATTACAACAGCCGCGGCATGTCCGCCGGACGATCTTCGACGCATGGAAACAATACCTACTATTACGACAGCCGCGGAATGTCTGCCGGGCGTTCCTCAACTCATGGGAACAATACCTATCATTACGACAGCCGCGGGATGTCTGCCGGGCGATCCAGTGTCAGCGGGGATACCACTTACCATTACGACAGCCGCGGCATGTCTGCGGGGCGTTCCACGACCCAGGGGGACACAACTTATCATTACGACAGTCGCGGAATGTCTGCCGGAAGATCGGTCCGTTCCGGCAATACCGTTTACCATTACGACAGCCGGGGCCGTATGACCGGACGGACAAGTTTGTAACTTTTCAGCGGTCACGCTTCAACAGCAGAGTTTTTCCGTCTTCTGAAAATCCTTTGCAGTTGGAAATGGGAATTTCTTTGCCGCCAAGCTGGTTGATAATGCCGAAATCAGTGTGTTTCCAATGTCTCTGTTTCTCACCGGGGGAGGTTGCTCCGGGGCGGAGCGAGAAGGTGGAATTTTCAATGGAGATGTTTTCAAACATATCCTTTTTGAATGGCCAGACGATCAGATTGGCTTTATCAGATACTGCTTCGATGTTGCGGAAAGTTATATTGCTCACCTTTTGGATCGCCGGATCATCGATGTCGTTACCCCAACTCGGAACTATCAGCAGACTCTGGTCGGCATCTATCGAAATATTTTCAAACCGGACATTGTTAATGGCGGTACATTTGCCCGGGGCGTAACTCGGACCGATACAGATACCGATGTTGGTATTGACTATTTTCAGATTGGAAAGTTTGCAGTTTTTTATCGTTCCGTTACCGACTCCGACTCTCACGCCGCAGGCGGCTGAACTTAAAATGCAGTCGGATACGGTGATATCTGAACAGACCGCTGCTTTTCCCAGCGGGCCTTGATTTCCCCGGATGGCAATCGAATCGTCGCCGCTGAAAATATTGCAGTTGGTGATCGTCACCCGGCGGCAGCAGTCGATGTCAAAACCGTCTGAATTGAGCGTGTGGCGGTCAGTCTGGATCGTCACCCGGTCGATATCCACATCTTCGCAGTCGTGGAAAAACGCTGTCCAATAGGTCGGATCGTTAAGTCTGATGCCATTGAGTTTGACGTTGCGGCAGCCGACAAAGTAGAGCATCGCTCCGGGCCGCCAGCGGGGAAGCACATAGCGGGGATGTTTGCTGTTGGGGGTGTGGATGATATCGGTATTGAAGATACCGTTACGGTTTCCATTGATGGTTCCAGTGCCGGAAATGGTGATATTTTCACAATCTCTGGCGATGATCAAATGGGCTCCGGAGGAACGCTCTTTGACCGAAAAGGTGTTGCGTTTGTCGAAGTCATTGGCATTGTAATCTTCCGGATAACGGCTGCCGAGGATAACGGCGTTGGCGGAGAGATGGATACCGCCGCCACTTTTCAGATAGAGTGTGCCGGTGCGGTAGACCCCGGCAGGGAAATAGACGATTTTTCCGCTGTCGAGTGCGTTTTGAATATACCGGGTATCCAGGAAAAGTCCATCCCCGATCGCTCCGAAATCTTTGACATTTACCATCTCTTTTTTCACCGCTTTCCCCTCCAGAGATATGAATAACAAACTTGCAATGCACAGAAGTAATATTTTTTTCATCTTTTGCCCCGTTACTTCTTTTTGCGGGAGACCAGATGGACATTTTTCCAGATGCCGCCGTTGCCGCTTTTATCTTCGACCCGGACATGGACACTATTCCAATGGCCTCCGTTCCAGACTTTTATGCACTGATCGATGCGGATGGCAAAGGGGGTCTGCCAATCATCTTTTTTGAGAAGGAGGTGTTCACCGGCTTTTTTGCCGTTGACAAAGATCTGACAGCTTTCATCGACAGCTTCAAAGAGGAGATAGACCTCGCGCTCTTTCCAGTCGGCGGGAAGTTGGAACGAGGTGGCATACCAGGCGATACCGTCGTAGCTGCTCAATGTTTTGCACAACTCTTTTGAGGCGTATTTTCCGGGAGTTGTATTTTCCCAATTCATACCTATCTTGATTTTACCATCCCATTTGCGGAAGGATTTTGCGGCGTACCATTTCTCTTTCAATCCGGCATCTGCAGGGTCGAGTTTGAAACTCCACAGTACCGGCATTTTGCGGTAGGGTGCATCGTATTCTCCTAAAAGACCGATGTTTTTTACTCCGCACGGGTCGCCCCATTTCTTTTCGCCATAAGGAATCATCGGGAGTTTGTTTGCTTTGCGGAAATCATACAGTTTGCGGGAATTTTCCGGAGTTTTATTGCGAAGTATCTGCAGAATCAGACGGGCTTCAGTATTGGCGATTTTCAATCTGGTGACAAATTTGCGGGTTTCCGGCGGCAGATTTTTGCTCAATGCGGTATCGAGCATTTTATCGGTATTGTCAAAGTCGGCATCTTTGAAACAATTGACCGCTTCACCCCACATCAGACCGCGGGCAAAGTTTTTGTAGCGTCCGACTTCGAGGACTTTGGGAAGCTGCGGTATGATGCGATTTTCCCAGTTTTTGCGCCAGTACTCATAGAATTGTTTGATATCTTCCGCAGCCGGACCGAAGCCGGCGCAGTAGTGGTTGAGGATATCTTCGTAGCTTTCTTCCGGATTTGTCATGCCGCGCATTAAAACATAGTCGGCAAAGGCAAGTGCGAGGGGACCGGCTTCCGGATTATCATATTTGAAGCCGATGCTACCGGCATCTATCGCTATTTTCTGCAACTCCCAGAAGTGCTTTTCAAAGCCGCAGAAAAACGACCCGGTGTTGTAGCAATGATGCTGATTAGGGCGCCAGTAGAACTCTTTCATACCGACTTTTTTCCAGGAGTAGATCAGGTCTGTTATCTGCTTCGGGGTGATAAAGTCGACCGGAACGATACCGATGACAAAGTTTTCGGCGATCTTTTCCCGTGTAGGAGCGACGAGGTAGGGTTTGTAGGCGTAAAAGGTGATTTTTACATTCGGATCTTTGGCAAGGGCGAGTTTATTCACGGCATTGGCAAAGTAAACATAGCGGTCAGTCAGAATGTCGTTCCCCTGATTGCCGAGTTTGGCTGGGATTGTGTCCAGAGCGCGGCACTTTTCGCAGCCGCAATATTCGTATGGAGAGTAATCATTTTCGCTGATACAGATAAATTTGCCACCCTTTTTCTGCCAGTCTTTAATGATCTGTTCGTGCAGTCCGGTTGAACTGACACACATTTTGATTTTTTTGTCTTTAGCTCCGAAGGAGGCGATTTGATTATCAGTTTTCTTATACGCTGTTTTGAGCGGCGCACGTTCTCCGTCGGAATTCAGCGCGAAAAATTCCGGATTGGTTTTTCCGAAGCGTTTCCAGTAGTTGGTAAAGGCATGAGTGCCGGGAATACCGGCATGGCTGCCCATGCGCATACGTTTTTTCCAGAGTGCAGACTCCTTGCTGATTTTGGAAAAGCGGCGCAATACCCGCATCGCAATTTTCGGTGCCCAGCTGCCGGAATCATTTTTTACCTTGATTTCTTTGGCGGGAGTTGCCAGAATAACCCCTTCGGCGGGCCAGCGGATGCCGAGTTCATTTTCGAGGAAGATGGAAATGGCGTTGCTGACGCCGTTTCTTTCGTGACCGTAGAAATAGAGTGCGTTACCAACTTTTTTCCAAACGCCCTCTTCCGGTTTGAAATTTGCCGGAACTCCGGCGGGAATTTTGCCTGCTTCAAAGACAAATTTTCCTTTGGCAGCACTACCTTTTTTGGCTATCGGTATTTTTTTGCCGGTGAGTTTGAATAAGTTGAGCTGCAGCTCTTTTGCTTCATCAACCAACTTCTTGTCAGTAACGCGGATGACCGCGTTTGACGGATTTATGGTGAATCCTTCTGCCAAAACCATAAGCGGCAGTAGAAACAGCGCGGATAAATATTTTTTCAACATTTGCGACCTTTCAATAAAAACGGGGTTTGAAGCAATCCATATTTTTTATCGGCCCTTCAGTATAATCCAGAGTTTTGACTGCACCGCCGAAGGTGGCAACATTGCCCTTTCTGCTGTGAAGCATATACAACCCGTGGGCTTTGCCGTCGGTAAGACCGGCTGCATTGAAAATCATCCGTGCATCCCAGCCGGAGTCATTACGGATGCGGTAGCCTTCGATTTTTTTGCTGAATGAGAATGAGGCGTTTTCCGGTTCAGTGGTATTGACATTGGCAGTATCGCCGAGAATGACTGTATTGGGTGCCCGTCTGTCTTTCAGAAGTTGAGTCTGCTTGATAGCCTTGTCATGGGTTGAGCCGAATGTGCCGATAGGGATACCGTAAGTTGCCGCACGATAAATCGCACCGCCGTCATCCGGATACCGGCCGTCACAATATGAGCGGTTGGCGGGACAGGAGAAAATGGCTGATTTGGATTTTGTCGCGATGTATTTCAGCTCCTGAAGCATCCCGGGCCAGGTTAATCGTACGCTTCTGCCGAAATATTTATCATACTGTGGAACCATACAGTAAGAGTCATAATCATTGGAGTATTGGGTCATATAAAGATTGAACTGCTTGAGATTGTTGATGCAGCTTGCTGACTTGCCGCGCGCGCGTGCGCTTTGCAGAGCGGGCAGCAATATTGCTGCCAATATCGCGATTATGGCAATAACGACCAGCAGTTCTATTAAAGTGAAATGGGAGTGTGCGGGGGACAAGGAAAACTTTTTTTCACGGGAAAAAAAGTTTTCCCTTTCCCCCGCGCCCCCTTTCTCTTTCAAAAAAAACGGAGTATTTTGCACCTCCAGTTTGTCGCCGCGTTTGAAAAAATGCAGAGATGAGATAGAAGTATTTACCAGCAGTTCAATCAAGATGAAGCAGTACTGCTTCATCTGTCCACGGACAGATGAATGCTTCTCTCCTTTGCCATCTGTACGATTACCGCAGAGATGTGATCTTTTGGTCAGGTGTTCGATAAGCGTGAACGCTGAATTATTGAAACCGTGAGCTGATTGATTTTTCATGATTTTTTCCTTTATTTTATGTTCAAATCTTTTTTATCGTCACTCAGTTCCTTTGTTTTTAACGGATAACCATTGTCGATATGCATGATACCGCCTGTTTTCTGCAGTTCATGCTGCAGTGCAGAAACAGGAATTGCAGCCGGAGAGAGGTTCTGCTCCGAACTAATGGCTGCGGCAACGCCGGCAGCTTCCCCGGTCATGGCTGCGGCGGGGATCACCCGGAATATTTCCCAGGCATCCCCGGATGAGTTGATACAGCGACCGGCGGCAAGGGCATTCCCCACCTGACGGGGGAGCAAGGCACCGTATGGAGTTTCCCACGCGGGGGCTTTTTCGCGCCAGTCGGCGGCAACGCCGATGGAATCTTCGACCCGGAGCCCTGCTTCTTGGCTCCGGATCTCTGCCAGAGCGTCGATACGGGCGATCTTGCGGGTCTGGGGCATCGCAGGCAGATGAACCGGGTAATTGACCTTGCGTTCTTCCGGAGTCATGGCATCGTAATATGCCCGGATCTCCCGGAACTGGCGGCGCAAAAACTCCTGAAGTTCTGCGGCACTCAACACTTGAGGCATGGAACCATCAACATCCGGGGCTTTTATGGGCTGGATATGAAGATTTTCTGTAAAATGGTACTTGGCCGCATTTTTCCGGTTGAGTTCCATGATCCACGGGGTGTGATAGTTGACCTCCGGAAACACCTTGTTTCCCGCCATACGCAGCACATAGGCTCCACCGGTGGCATCGATAAAACAATCTGCACTGATATTTTCTTTTTCGCAGCCGCAGAATATTTCGATTTCTTTCAGATTATTATTGCCGTCGCACCTGACCCCGGTGACAGTTGTTTCAAGCCGGAGTTCCGCTCCGGAATCGCGGATCATCCGGTCAAGGGTCAGCATATAGCCTGCCGGTGAAAAACAGCAAAGACAGGCATCCCTTTGATTCCCCGGATTTCCGTCTTGGGTGCCGCCCCATTTTTCTGCCAGTGAAAATGGACCATACTCCTGACAGTTGATAAGAAGTTCTTCTGTGATGGATGAAGCAATGATATTATCATGGTCATCTGAAATGGGAAGATAAATATAAATCAGTCCCGAAGTGGCAAGACCACCGAGGACAGATTGTTTTTCCACCAGAAGCACCTTTCTGCCGCGCCGTGCTGCCGCAAGCGCGGCGGCAACGCCTGCTATGCCTCCGCCGCAAACGACGATGTCATAATGTTTCATTTTTTCTTTTATTGATGATTATTGTTATTATCTTTAAATTCCGGTATGCGGCAGAATGGGCGGACTTCCTTCAAGTTACCGGTGACGACGGCATCCACACCGATTTCGGCGGCAAATTTTGCCTCTTCCGCGTTTTGGGGGTTCCACAATGAAACCCAGACTCCGGCATCGCGCAACGCTTTAACATGATCTGCATTCAGCAATCCCTGTTTGAATGCTCTCAACGGCAGATTGAGACCGTAAAGTTTATATTCGTCCCGCACTTTGAGCAGCAGTTTTACGATATCTTTCGGATTTCCGCCCGTCTCCGGATAGCCGAAAGTGTTGAAAACAGCACCTTTTTTCTTTGTACTGTAGCACAGTTGAATGTGTTTTACCCGGCGTACATTGGGATATTCACGCATCATGAAGCGCAGCACTTTATCGCTCCAGGAGGCTATCGTCACCCGGTCAAGACTGATACCGGCTTTCCCGAACTCTTCAAGGGTTTTTCTGAATCTTTCCTCCCGGAAGTAACCTTTGTGATCCAACTCGAATTCCGGAGCATCTTTGATTATTTCAAGGACTTCCGGCAAAGAAACGATTTTTTCATTATTATAGCCGAAACCCGGTTTGAGATTTCTTTCTTTGAGTTCTGCAAGAGTCTTGCTTCCCAATGAAACATTCCAATTCATCGCACTTTTCAGATTATCGTTATGAGTCAATACCGGAATTTGATCCTTTGTATAACGGATATCAAGTTTGAACGCATCGGCTTTGCGCTCCA
>SUWH01000039.1 GCA_015061605.1 Lentisphaerota bacterium
ATGTCGTGTTTTGCAAGCAAGAAGAGCGGGGAGCATACTCACGTATGTGACCCGCGAGGCGAGCGCAGCAAGGCGCGAGATTGGTCACGAGGCGCCGCCGCCCGTTGTTTTTTATGAGATGTTTGTGAAGCCATACGGCAAAAACAGAGCAACGGGCAGATTTGGCAGCCGGAAACGGCAGATAACGGGACAGCGGTCTGACTGATATGGCGGCAAAATAAAAGATGTTATTGTCCGTTCCCGTCCGTTTTTGTCCGTCAGACAACAGGCGTAACGACAGGCGCAACAGCCAGTCGGTAAGGAGCGGTATCGCTCCGCTTCTTTCAATGCTGCAACTGGTGCTTAAGCTGATTCACCGAACGGCGCATATCCTCATCGACATCGCAGCGGTCGGAAATGATCTTCGCCGCATGAAGCACGTTGGCATGAGTTCTGCCGAAAGCAGAACCGATCTCGTTACTGGAAAGACGGGTCAATTCGCGACAGAGATACATGGCGATCATACGCGGTTCGGCGATCTGACGGGTTCGCCGTGAACCGATGATATCCGGCACAGAAACGCCGAAGTGACGGGCAACGATCTGCTGAATAGATTCCGGACGGATATCTTTGGAGGAGTTTTCTTCAGCGAGCTGCGCGTGGAGCAGCTCTTCGGCATCAGCGATGGAAAAATCATCCCGTCCGCTCATTTCCAATGCTGCCGACAGACGCAGAAAACAACCTTTGAGACGGCGGACATTGCTTGAAATATTGCCGGCGAGAAATTCAAGAAATTCATCCGGAAGTGTGATCCGGTTCAAGCTGTTGTCTCTCCACATCCGCAAAGTCACCAGACGTTCTTCAAATTCAAGCATGCCGACTTCGCAGGTCATCCCCTGCTCAAAACGGCTGGAAAGCCGCTTGTCCAGATCCGCGATCTCGCAGGGATGACGGTCACTGGTCAAAACGATCTGCTTATCCTGCCGGTAGAGGAGATTGAAGATATTGAAAAATTCCTCCTGCATCTGGGTCTTTTTGGACAGCCGGTGGATATCGTCAATAAGCAGTACATCAACATCCCGCAAATTGGCACGGAAATCGGCAAAACTGCGCTTGTTGAGCAGAAGTTCGTAGAAATCATTCAGAATTTCATCGCAGGTAACACTCCGGACGACCAGTTCCGGACGCAAATTACGGATCTCTGCGGCGATAGACTGGAGCAAATGGGTTTTTCCCACCCCGTTGGTCCCGTAAATGAAAAATGGATTGTAAACATTGCCCGGCTCCATGGCAACCGCTTTGGCGACAGCAAATGCTTCCCGGTTGCTGGGACCGACGACAAAATTACCGAATGAATAACTGTGTACGTTGCGGCGCGGAACAGCTTTGACTGCGGCGGGAACCTGTTTCACCGGTTCTCCGGCATTTTTACTGCAAGCATCGACGACCTCAACACTCTTTACGATCGGATACCCCTCGTGCATTTCAAACCGGTAATCGACACCATCGACATCCAGCAACGCTTCAGAAAGCAGATCGCCGTAGTTGTCCTCAACAAAACTCCGGAAGAAATCATCCGGGACACCGAGGTGCAGGACATTTTCAGTCAGATCCAGCGCCTGCATGCAGACGAAGTACTGCCTGAAAACCGATTCACTCCGGGCCTGCAGCCGCGGTAAGGCTTTTTCCCATACGGAAAGTGCCGTGCCGTTTTCCAAACTCATTTTCTTCCGGTTCCTCAAAAAAAAATTACGAATACGGAAAAACTCCCGCATTCACTTCAATACAACTAAAAAATGACCGTGTCAATTATATCCGGTCAAACTTCAAGCCGCTCCGATTTTGCATTTATCCAAATACAACAACCATCGTCAACAAAAAAGCTGAATATAAATGAAGTGCTGTACCTCTTCGGACGGCAACCACATAATATAACATTCAAGTTGAGTTTTGCAACCCCATCTTTTAAGGATTTTTTTATCAGTATTCCAAGTTCAGGGCAAAATGAGGGAGTTGCAAAACAAAAAAATTTTCAAAAAAATTTATTGGATTTTTTTATATCAAATGCCGACTTATTAACAAAAAAAGTTTCACTTCTGCATATATTCAAGCACTTATAAAGAAAACGCATTACCGGCATCATATTCCGGCTCATCAAAACGTTATTGACAAAACCGGATTTCCGCAGAAAAAAAGAGCTGAAGAGGATTTTTCAGCCCTTTTTTGCTTAACTCCAGCAACTCCCGCTGAAATTTCGAAGTTACAACTTTTTTCACTTTTTCTGCAAAAGTTATTTACAACTTGTTTACAGGTTCAAAACAAAGCAGGATTTCCTAACGATTTCCGACAGCTCCCCGTCCTTTTTCAAAAACGATAACATCATCAATGATCTCATTCAAACTCTTTTCAGCACGCCATCCGGTAAGCGCATTGATCTTATCGGTCGACGGCTTGCGTCGGCGCATATCTTCAAATCCGGCGGCATACGCCACATTGTACGGTATGACATCGATCCCCGAAGTGCTTCCGGCGCGTTCAATGACCTTTTCCGCAAGCTCGCGGATAGTGATCAGATTACTGCTTCCGATATTATATATATTGCCGATGGATTCGTCATGCTCCAGCAGAAGCAGCAAAGCGCGCACCACATCTGAAACATGACAGAAACAACGGGATTGTCCACCATCGCCGTAAACCTGCAGATTTTTTCCCTCAAGTGCGGCGCGGACAAAACGCGGGATGACCATACCGTAACGACCGGTCTGACCGGGACCGACTGTATTGAAAAATCGGACAACCGTCCCTTTCAACCCGGCGGCACGGACATACGCCATGACATAAAACTCATCCATAAGTTTACTGCAGGCGTAACTCCAGCGGGAATAAACAGAAGAACCGATCAAAAGATCGTCATCTTCGGAAAAAACTTCATTGGTCGATTTACCGTAAACTTCACTGGTGGAAGCGACAAAGAGCCGTTTTCCGTATTCAGAAGCCAATTTTACCACATTGGAACTGCCGTCGATATTGGTTTCGATGGTACGTACCGGATCGTTGACCACCAGCTCAACACCGACAGCGGCGGCAAGGTGAAATACCACATCGGCACGTTTGACCAGTTCGCGCAACGCGTCTTTTTCCGCAGCGACATCCAGCTCATAAACTTCCGGAAGTCTACCGTCAACCGGAACGATATTATCTCTGCTTCCGGTGGAAAAATTATCTGCAATGATGACTTCATCGCCGCGCTTGAGCAACTCTTTTGTCAGATGGCTGCCGATAAAACCGGCACCGCCGGTGATGAGAACTGTCATTTTCATTTTTCTCCCTCTGCACTCTTTTTACCGTAACGGGTTTCAAAAAGCAACAGCACCGGTCCGGAAATGATGTACGCACCGGTCAGAAACGCCAGTCCATCCATGCGGAAACAGATCAAAATGGCAATGGCGACCAATACCAACGGCATTTTTTTACGGTTGCGGCGGATGGACATCAGCCATTTACCGGCGTGGATATAGGGGACCTTACTGGTCATCATCAAACCGAGGAACGCCGCCAGAAACGGCAGATAACGGCCCACCAGTTTCAAAGTTTCCTCATCTGTACCGAAACGGCTTTTCAAATACAGCACCGCCACGCAGAGCGCAGCGGCTGCCCCCGGAGAGGGCAAACCGGAGAATCGGTCTGAAGAACTTTTAGTTTTCAAAGTGGCATGAACATTATATGTCGCAAGCCGCAACGCCGCCCCGCCCAGATAAACACTGCACAAGAGATAAATTCCGATCTGCCAGTAAGTGCCGGGAGCCCAATCAAAGCTGCACTCGGCAAAAAGTGCGGTCATGAATGCCGGGGTGACACCGAAAGTGACCATGTCAGACAGTGAATCCATTTGTATTCCATGCAGACTTGCCGCATTGAGCAGCCGCGCCGCCAGACCGTCAAACACATCAAAGATCATCGCAAAGAATATCACCCACGATGCCACATAAAAAATATCCACCGCTGCAGATGGAGCGGCTTTGTAGGTCTGGATCATGTAAAGGATCGCGGCAAACCCGCATAATGAATTACACAAAGTCAGTGTATTGGGGATATACTTCAGAAAATGAGCCTGTGACTGCAAAATCTTTGATCGTTTTTTCATTATTGCTGCTCCATATATTATTTTTTATTGCTGTTTACATAACTTCGTACTTGCAGAGAGAGAAAGCACTCTCCGTCCCGCCGTTCCAAAAATCCATTCTCCAAAAGATAACGTTCGAAGTATCCATTTAAAATAGCACGCCAATCCGGATTTTTCAAACGCGGATCACTTTTTAGAATATCTAACAATCCGGTAGTACAATTGGTAAATACCGAATGATAGAATTCCGGCTTTCTTTCCAAATTCCATGCATAACACATTGTTTTTACAAACATCTCCTCAAGTACCCTGCCCTGCGCTGTCGTCCGATAGCAATAGAGTTTTTCGCCGCGGTAAATTGAACGGAGATCAAAAAGATCTTCCGGAGTACCCAGCAGCATCATCTGTCCGTACTGCTTGTAGATCCCCGGCAGGAACATTCCGCCGCGCATACCTTTTTTTACTCTGGGTTCAAACGAAACTGCCAACTCTTTGCCATCCTTGAAGTTGAACTTCAACATCATATGCTTTGCCGCTCCAAAGGGTATCCCCCAGTCGGAAAAGGCAATATCCATACTCTCCAGCAACGCCGGATCAAGTACGGTATAAGTATAACATTTATCAAAATCTTCAGCAGTACGGTATTCAAAAGAGCGCAAACCGAAAATAAAAAATTTTCCATTCAAAATCCGCACGTGTGCGATTTCTTCGCATTCGTCATTCCACTTCACATCCTTGAATGCGCGCTCCGGAGTGGTCAGAAAAAAACTTGCCATCACGGATATTTCCACAATCAGCAGCATCCATTTTGCTTCCGCTATCCAGCGGGAACTTATCAGCAATCCCGCCAACGCTGCAGCAAATGCCGTCCATGCCCATACCGGAAAATGCCACATCCAGCAACCAGCGCCAACACACCACAGCGCAACAAGCAAGAGAAGTATATAAAAGAAAATTTTTACCGTAAGCAGAAAATTTTTCATTTTCCCTCCTCATTGCCGGAAAACCCGGTATGGGTAAAAATATTTTCATTTCCCGGAACATTCCCGACTCCAAGCTCTTTTAAATGCAGCAGCAAAATCCGCCGCACTTCCTGGATCGCCAGCGCATTCTGCTGTACGCTGTGTCCGTGACGCACGACCAGCTCACTGGCAACGCCATCCAAATGGCTGCTGGAGTATGCCACTACGCCGTCACTGCCGCCAGGAACATCATTTTTCCGGTTGCCGATGATGGAGTGGCAGGGGATTTGCGGCAATGCAAGCGAATTTATCAACTTTAATGCGATCCCGCCGGGAGCAAGGTTGAAAATACCGTTGAATTCTTCCAACTCTTTTGCATACTCCTTTTCCCCTGCCCCCAACAGCACGGTGATCAATTTTTTATTCTGTTCCAGAAGTTTTCCCGGCAGTTGGATGAGTTTCGCCCCCAATCGGCCGTACCAGCTCCGCGCCATTTCCGCACCTTTGTGCGGAGAGGCGATAAAAACCGCCCGTTTCACCGATGAAAAAGGTTGAAAATATATTCTTTTGCCGATCAATTTACTCCGGGAATCATCAAGCCGGGCTGATATGGCATCATAAACCTTATCCCCGACGGAAGCTCGAACATTTGCCCCGGTCGAAGAACTGACCAGCAGTCTGGTGAGCAAACCGCCCATGGAGTGACCGATCACGATCATCCGGTCAAAATTGTCCGCCGGGATCCCGGAAGAAATAAGTTTCTCCCGCTCTTTATTCAATGCTTCCCGGAGCAGATGCGCCGAAAAGAGTATCGGATTGCCGCTGGAGTAGGAAAATCCCATAAACCGGCAGTTTTTACGGATATCCGGATCACTCTGCAAAGTATTCACCATCTGCAGCCAGGTACGGATATCCGACATCAGCCCGTGTACAAACAGCACCGGGATCCGGTGGTCGCGCACCTGAAGCAGATACAATCCCTCTCTTTTGTTACTTTCGGGAACCAGAGTGCGGTAAATAAAATTCTGCTCCGGACTCCGCATGGAACCGACCGCCAGCGGCGTGGAAAAATCCTGTTCCAAAGGAAGCTGCATAACTTTACCGGCAAGATAATCATACCGCCGGGAATCAACTATCTCCAAGCGCACTTTCAAACGCTCTTCCGCCGTTATATCGGCTTGAGAGTCCATGTTGAACAACAGAGTTGCCGGAATATTGAACAAACCATCCAGCGCCGGATCACCATTGGCATTTTCCGGCTTGATATTACAGATAAGCGGCACGCCGATACCGGAACGGCGGGCATAATGAGTCAGCCCTTTGGTCCGGAAAAGCGCACAGGGGATAAAATCTTTTATATGATCACCTTTTACCGGCAGCCGGATAAACGGAACTGCGAAGAAAATATCCTGGCCGCCGGCAGCAGTAAGAGAAAAACTGCCGTTGAGAGCGATTTTTTTATCATTCAGATAACAGAACAATCCGGTCAATGCCTGATTGTAAACTGCAAGAAGACGGCTGCTCTCCGGAGAAAAAACCGGATTTCTGCTGTATTCGATCCCGGTCAAACGATTTGAACAGTGAATAAGAGAGGTCAACAGCAATCCGGCACGGCGTTCAGGTTCTGTGATAAACCTGTCCGCCAGAAAAAGCGCAGTTTCTGCGATGGCGAACTGCATATCCATCCGGCGGTCGCGCCGGAATATCTGTTCCATATCTTTGATAAGCAGTTCAGCTTTTCCGTCATCCAGACGGTCAAGCAACAAATAATTTCCCAGAATATTGTTGGTTGCTACCGAAAATCCGCTGCCCTGCCCGATGGTCGAACAGTAACTCCCGAGTTCGTCGATCCCGACCTCTTTTGCCCCGATACCGGAGCGGCAGCCGCAGAACAACAACGCGATCAATACCGGAAAAATTTCGACAGCCAACCGGATGGGTAAAAACTTCATCAAACTGCCTCTTTGCTGCGCTTGAAATTTTCCGGACGGAGAAAGTTGCGGTAGAGCTGCGGAATGATATATTTGGCGACCGATGCCGCCGGAAGCGCGAAAATCATCCCCGGAATACCGGCAAAGATCGCACCGAGCAAAACAACGATGATCGTTTCAAGCGTACTCAACCCCAGCGCATCGCCGATAACGGAGGGATAAAGGATGAATTGTTCAATAATGCCGTTGTAAATCAAATAAGCAATGATGATACCGAAAAAAAGTGAACCGGATGCGCCTCCAAGCGACAGAGTGACCAACAGCGTTATCGCACAGGAAATCACAGGACCGAGATAGGGCAGCAGAATACCGCATCCGGCAATGATGCCCAACAGCCAGAAAAAGGGCAGCTTCATAAAGAAAAATATGGTGGTGTAAACAGTGGAGTCAACAATGACCAATGTGATGTAACCTTTGAGCCACACCCGCAGACGGAAAAAGACTCCTTCGATGATCCGCCGTGCTTCGCCGATCACCGCCTCATCAGCCCCCGGCAGCCAGATACCGTTGAATATAGTTCTGACCACATATTCACTTTTGGACTTGTCGCTGCCGTCCTCGCGGCAGAATTCGGCAAGTTTGAATAAAAAGAGCAAAGCGAAAAATACCGTCAGTAATAAATTGGCAAAAAATGCGGTAACCACACTGAATATATCGGCAGTTATTTCCAGCATACCGCCGCTGCGTTTGAGCAATTCTCCACCGAGTTGAGTACGGGTTTCAGGATCATTGATAACTTTTTCAGCAAATTCCAAAGCGGATTTCACCAGCGGCAAAGCTTCAAAGCGGACTTTCCAGACATCAAGCTGTCCGCTCAATCTGGCAACGACCGGGAAATCTTCTCCGGAAACCGTATGCTCCACAACCGTCGCACGCAAACTTCTCATATAGTGTCCGGCAAACTTGGAAATACCGATCCCCAGAGCCAACAGCAGAACGATACTGCTCAATGCAGTTACCGAAACCGCTTTCCGGATGATCCGGCGTTCAGAAATTTTCTGCTCATCATCCGGAGTATCATCACCTTTCCGGTTGAGTACTTGAGAAAGCTTGCGCAACGGGAAAAGTATCCCGCTGCCGAGAGCGCAAAGCAGATAAAACAATCCGCGTTTGCGGCGGAGCTGTCCTTCAACAAGCTTTTCAAACGGCAGCAGAACACAACCGATAATAAGACCGAAAATCACCGATTGCAGCAATTTTGCCGTAATGACAAAAAGCAGTATCACGCCGACGGCGACGACAACTCCCCACCCGGAAGATACGAGAAGTTTCCGTTTCCGCGTCTCTTCCGCAAACTGCATATGGCGGTTCTCCAATCCGGATTTTTCAACACCAAGTTTTTCAGCGATTTCAAAGACAAAACCGGTTTCATCCGGCAGATTTCCGAGCGCGACCGCCAGAGCCAGCAGAAATTCAACTATCTGCTTGCGCTTGATATCAGATAATTTATTCAACACGATGACAGCATCATCAACCGTCACTGAATCATCTCCTATCAACTCCTGCAATCTGGTTTCAGCGTAAGCATGATCGAAGTGGTCCTCCCAGAGCCGGCGGCATATTTCGCGCCGTTCGGGAGGAACCCTCCCCTCTTTTTCCAGCAGATGCCGGACGAGGGCATTGACCGCAAAGCGGATACGGCGGGCATCGGAACTGCCGGAAATATCATGTCCGACAAATCCGGCAACAAATTCAAAACTTTCTCTCAACGTTCTGCCGACATTTATCCTGCCGAACAGAAACTGTTTCAATTTCTCCTGCGCCGCCATAATCTGACCTTGCTGTTATTGTTTTTTATATTCAGATGACTTGAACATCTTTCTTGCCGGCAACGACTTCTCCGATGACATCAGCGGTAAAACCGGCGTTGCGGATAATTTCCAGTCCGGCATCTTTCGCTTCGGCGGGTACGAACCAGACCATACCGACGCCCATGTTGAAGACACGGTAAGCTTCTTCTTTACCGACATTGCCTTCGCGGGTGAGCAATTTGAAGATCGGCGGCACAGGGAGAGTTCCGGGACGGAAAATAACAGAAACATCTTCCGGCAGGATACGCGGAACGTTGTCATACAGACCGCCGCCGGTGATGTGGGCGATACCGTCCAGCGGCAGATTGCTGTTCATCGCAGCCTTGATCGCGGAATAGTAGCAGATATGGGGTTTGAGCAGAGCTTCACCGACAGTTTCGCCGAGTTCATCGACATAGGTGTTGACGGTGTATTTGTCTTCGCCGAAAAGGATCTTGCGCGCCAGGCTGTAACCGTTGGTATGCAGACCATTGGAAGCGATTCCCAGAGCAACATGACCGGGACGGATCTTTTCACCGGTGATAAGTTTTTTCTTTTCCACGATACCGGTGATGACACCGACGAGGTCGAAGTCATTGCCGTACATTCCGGGCATTTCAGCGGTTTCGCCGCCGAGAACGGCGCAACCGGCGGCTTTACAGGCTCCGGCGATACCGGAAAGCACCTGTTCATACAGCGGGCTGCGGAGCTTACCGATACCGATGTAGTCGAGAAAGTAAACAGGTTCAGCACCCTGAACAGAAATATCATTGATGCAGTGGTTGACGATGTCGTAGCCGACAGTATCATATTTTTCCATAGCGGCAGCGATCATAAGTTTGGTACCGACGCCGTCGATACTGGAAACCATCACCGGTTCTTCATATTTAGAGAGGTCAATCTGAAAAAGGCCGCCGAAACCGCCGATGGGAGAGAGCATTTCCGGACGGCGGGTCGCAGCCAGATCGGCTTTGACTTTACCGAGAAGATTGGTTGCGAGGTCGATATCGACACCGGCAGCCTTGTAGAGTTCACTTTTTGCCATAATAAAAATTTCCTGTGTAAAAATTAAAGATTCCAGAATTTCTTGGTTCCGCTGAATGCCATGCGTTCGACCAGTTCCAGTGCGATCTCTTCGGGGATCTGACCGCGTTCGACGTGGGCGCCGATAACATCGGCAAGCACGCGGCGGAACATTTCAAAACGGGAACCGTAGCTCAACAGTTTGCGGGAGTCGGAAACCATACCGGCAAAGTTGCGGAAAGTATCCGCTGAACCGATGTATTCCAGCTGACGGCGCATACCGACCGGAGTATCCAGCAGCCACCAGGCAGAACCCAGAGAAACTTTTTCACCGAAAGCGCGGGCGATGGTGGCAAGAGTACCCTGATGGGACTGTTCCAGACAGTACAGCACGACTTTGAGCCGTCCGTCGAAACGGTTGAGGAAGCTGCACAACGCCGGAGCATAGTCCAGATAGTGGTCGCTGATATCGCCGCCGACATCAGGACCGAGATTGTCGAACAAAGTGGTACGGACATCGCGGACCGCGCCGAGGTGGAGCTGGGTGACCCAGTCACTCTTGCTGTTGAGTTCAGCGGCTTCGGCGAGGAAGCAGCCCATGAAGCAGTTTTCTTCGTCTTTGGTGAGTTTTTCGCCAGCCATCGCTTTTTTGAAGACTTTATCGGCATCGGCAATAGCATAATCGGCGCGGAGCGGGATCTCGATACCGTGGTCACTGGCACGGCAGCCGCGTTCTTCAAAGTATTCGTGGCTCATCTTGACCGCTTCAAAGAGATCGGTGATGCTGTTGAGTTTGATGTTGAAGCGGGCGGAAACCTGATCCATGTAGCTTCTCCAACCGGGAGCGAAAATTTTCATCGCCTTGTCCGGACGCCAGGTCGGACGGATGACCGTTCTGCCGAAAGCCTTGTTGGCGCGGTCGTGGTCTTCCAGAGTGTCGATGAGGTCATCGGTGGAACACATCACTTCGACATTCAACGCTCCGGAGAGCAGAGCCTGCGGACGGTAGGCGTCGGTGGCGAGCTTGGCGGTGACGGTGTCATAGATCATTTCGCCGGTCTTTTCGCAGAGCAGTTCTTCAATGCCGAAGTAACGCTTCAAGTCGAGGTGGATCCATTCATAGACCGGGTTTCCGGCGATTTCCGGGAAGATCTTTGCCAGAGCGAGGAATTTTTCTTTGGGAGAAGCAGTTTTGCCGGTAATGAGGGATTCCGGAACGCCGCGTTTACGCATCATTTCCCAGACATAGTGGTCGGTGGCGGCAAAAAGCTGCCAGGCATCGCTGTAACAGTTGTTATCGGCGATTTCTTTAACGTTGGCGTGGTTGTGCGGGTCAACGACCGGAAGATCTTTGATCGCATTGAACAGCCGCATACCGGCGGCATTACTGAGAAGATAGTTTTCACCCATGAAAGCCATGATAATTACTCCAGTTATATTTTAAATTTCTGTTGTTAAACGTTTACAGCATCGCCGCTGCCGAGTTCATCTGCGTGGGCGGCAAGCAGCGGACGGACGGTTTCAGAAAGGAATGCTTCGACCTGCTGCGGCGCACGGCCGATAAAGGCGGCAGGATCGATAAAGCTGTCGAAATCATCTTTGATAGCGGCAAAAGCCGGATCGTTGCGCAAACGGTCGAGCAGATCGTTTTCCAGACCTTCCTCTTTGACCCGGCGTCCGGCAGCCATGGAGTGTTCGCGGATGACTTCATGGAGTTCCTGACGGTCGCCGCCGCGTTTGACGGTTTCCATAAGGAGGTTTTCGGTAGCCATAAAGGGCAGTTCAGCATTGATATGCTTGGCGATGACTTTGGGCCAGACCTGAAGTCCATCGGTGACATTGATCAGGATGGAAAGAATGACATCGGTGGCGAGGAAGGCTTCCGGCAGCACGATACGGCGGTTGGCGGAGTCGTCCAGAGTACGTTCAAACCACTGGGTAGCGGCGGTCATGGCGGCGTTGCCGGGAAGATTCATCACATAGCGGGCAAGCGAAGTGATGCGTTCACTGCGCATCGGATTGCGCTTGTAAGCCATGGCACTGGAACCGACCTGCTTGGCGTTGAAAGGTTCTTCGATCTCCTTCATACTGGCAAGCAGACGGATATCGGTGGCGATCTTCGCTGCGCTCTGGGCGATACCGGAAAGCACCGCCAGCACAAAATAGTCGACCTTGCGGGTGTAGGTCTGACCGGAAAGGGCGATAACATTGTCGAAGCCCATAGCTTTGGCAACATTCTTTTCCAGTGCGCGGCACTTTTCGTGGTCGCCGTTAAAAAGTTCGAGGAAACTCGCCTGGGTCCCGGTGGTGCCTTTGACACTGCGGAAAGGCAGTTCATTCATTTCACGTTCCAGACGTTCAAAATCCAGCACAAAGTCCTGCAGATAAAGCGCGAAACGTTTGCCCAGAGTGGTGAGCTGCGCCGGCTGGAAGTGGGTGAAGCCCAGCATCGACATACCTTTATATTTATCGCAGAAATCAGCCAGATTGGAAATAAGTTTGAGCATTTTGCCTTTTACTACGGCAAGAGCTTCACGGATCTGGAGCAATTCAGTATTGTCGGTGACAAAACAGCTTGTGGCACCGAGGTGGATGATCGGAGCCGCGGCGGGGCAGAGTTCAGCGTAGGTACGGATGTGGCTCATAACATCGTGGCGCAGTTCTTTTTCAAACTGGGCGACCCGGTCGAAATCAATATCTTCCAGATGGGCGGCAAGTTCTTCGATCTGAGCATCAGTAATAGCGATACCGAGTTCTTTCTCACATTTTGCCAGGGTCAGCCACAGCTTGCGCCAGGTGGAGTGCTTGTGCTGGGGAGACCAGATGAAACTCATCTCTTTGCCCGCATAACGGTCGGTCAGCGGGTTGCGGTATGAACAGTTTGCTGAATTCTTGTCCACGATATTCATTCCTCTTATTTGTTTTTTTGCCGCAAAAAACGGTAAAAAAGTTAATTGTACAATGCTACTCATATAATTTACGACCTCAAAGCTGTTTTCGCAAGCTGTTTTTTGCATAAAAATCACATTTTCCGCAAATGTCTCCTTGACACCGGGCAACTTCAGGTCTATATTCAAGATATGACGTAATGTAGTTTATGGAGTAAAAACGATGCATCAGGAAATCATTCTTCTGGTCAACTCACTGGATTTATGCCGCTTCTTTTACCGGGAAACGCTCAAACTGGGAGAGCCGGTGATCGATTCAAGTGAATCGGTCGTTTTCAAACTCGGTGAAAATTGCAGCCTTGTTCTTGAAGCGACCACAGCAAAATATCTCGAACACACCTCTTCCGCTGTCAGCTGGAGTATCGAAGTTGAAGATTTCGATACGATCTGTGCCGAATTGAAAAAAAACGGCAACACTTCAGGAGAGGAGTTTATCCGATTCGGCCGCCGTACCCGCAGAGTATGCGACCCGGAATCCAATCCGTTTTACATTACTGCAAAAAGTAATTAAGCAGCAATTCACGCGCTCCGGATCTGTTGCAAAACTGTCGTTTTGGAAAGACATTGCGAAGCGGTTGCCGCCGATCCGGCTTCGTTGCATTACGCTGTGACAGGACACACAATGGCTGGCTTACCACGCCGCAGGACGACAGCCCAACGACAGGCGCACAGCCAGCAGCTCAAGGAGCAAAAAAACATACCGCCGTCAGGCGGGCGGCAAACGTGCCGCTGCGAGGTGTCGCGCCCTCCCGTTGGTCGGGCTTGATCGAAATCCATAAGCCGCGCAAGCGGCGCTACACCAAAACTACCTCACGCATGTCGGGCTGAAAAGCCCGACAATATGCGCAAACTCCAGCAGCTCAAGGAGCGATATCGCGCCGCTATCCGCGAGTTTTGCAAGCGATACGCGCGGGGAGTGGACTCATGTTCTCGACCTCTTCGGCGCAGGAGCAAGGCACGCTCCGGCAAAGCAAAAAAGTACCGCCGTCAGGCGGAATTCAAACACTACCTTACGCCTGTCCGGCGTTCAGCCGGACGACAGGCGCAAAAGCCAGCGGTAAGGAGCGATATCGCACAGCCGGGCGCGTTTTGCGACGAGTACGAAGAGGGAGTGTACGACTGTACTCGACCTCTTCGGCGCAGGAGCAAGGCACGCTCCGGCAAAGCGAGATCGCTCCGTTATATTTCTAAACTCCCCAAAGGAAAGTGTTGTTGACTGCCGTATACGTCGGAGTCCAGAGCGGAGCCGGAGGATGCCGCACGCGGCAAAGCGACTTTGATGGTCAGAATCGCTTCAAATGGCTTGATCGCCACAGTTTCCGGGGCGACTTTGTAGAGTTCAGCGATACGGCAGGGGGTGAATGCCGGAGAAGCAAGCACCTTGCGGTAGTCGGCGTCATTGTTGAACATCAAATCGATGGTCAACTGAAACGGACCGGCATTTTTACTGCGGCAGACAAAGGCGATATCGTAAAGTTTCATTTTATCACCATGGTTTTGACATCAAATTCCAGCGGGAGATCGGTCAGGTGGTAGAGAGCGAACTCATAGACCGCGCCGCCGGAAAAATCGGAGGGTGAAAAGGGAAATGCGAGGTTCCCAGCCGTGGCTTTGCGTTCAGGGAAACCCTGATGCAGAGCTTTGGAACGGGCAAGAGCCACCAGTGCATCGGATTGCTCCTGCGTGGGTGCGACAGCTTCGATGACCAGACCGACTTCGCGGGGGAGCGTGGTATTTTCCGGTTCATTGCTTCCCGTAACAGCATCCAACCCGTAACGCAGGAAACGCAAAGAGTATTCACCCGGCTTAACGAAGGTTGCGGATTCGGCGACAGCGGCACGGACACCGGCTTCGATCTCATTCAAATGTGCCACGCCGGAGGGGTCACGCAAACCGGCGATGGTGATGGAACGGAAACCGAGTTTGACCGTGCCTTCAAGTTTGGTGGTGTGTTTTTCAGCCGGAATAAGTTTACTGCCGCGCACCAGGACTTTACGCGGAGCGATTTGTTCAAAGGTGCAGTTGGAAAGATCGATTTTTCCTTCCGGTTCATAGAAGCAGTTGGGATCGGGCTGTTCATAGAGCGAGTGCGCCGCAACTGAATCGGGGGTACAAGTCCGCGCCGGATTGGGCGGTTCGACGGTGAAGTGGTCTTCGTACATTTCGACCAGAAGCGAGTCGTTCGCTCCGACCGGACGGGCGCAGAGCGCGCCGCATTCGGCGATTTTAGCAGCGTGGAGAGCAAGACCGGGATCAAAACCTTTCCAGATCGGATAGGAAGCAAAGACGGCAGTATCGCAGCAGCGTCCGGAAACGATCACTTCGGCACCGGATTTTAATGCTTCGATGATGGGATCGGTGCCGAATTGGGCGACCGGATTTTCCAGTTTATCCACCAGATCGGCGTTGAATTCAGGAGAGCCGCCGCAACTGAAAAGGTGTCCATCGGCAGCGCGGCGCATGAAATCTTTGTCCAGATCGGAATAGATGACCGCGACATTGAATTCAGTTTTCTGCTCTTTGGCGATTTCTCCGAGGATCTCTAGAACGCTTTCCACATGGGGGCGGGCGCCGGAACCTCCGGCACTGCCGATGACCAGCGGGATATTGCGTTCTTTGATATGCGGCAGAATCAAAGACAAATCGCGTTTGACCTGAAGTTTTTTGACAAAACCTTTACCGCTGCCCAGATAGTACGGCCCGGGGTCGGTGGAACCGGCATCGACACCGACAAAATCAAGTTTTTCTTTGAGTGCATTTTCCAGACTTACCGGGGAATAGCCGTATCCCAGCAAGCCGCATAAAGAAAGATAACGGATCGGCTCTTTCATCCATTGACCTCCGTGTAGGTGTAACCTTCGGGGATGCCGAGAGTTTTTTCGATTTCCGGCATTTTGGCATCGGCTTCGCGGGCGAGTTCTTCAAAGTAGTTGTTGCCGTCGGAATCGATGGCAACGAAAAATGGGCCGAAGTTTTCCACTTCATAGATCCAGGTGCATTCGGTTTTGCCGAGTTCTTCAAGGAAGTGGACATCGTGGACTTTTTTGACCTGACCGCGCAGAGCGTTGCCGCTCAAACCGATTTTGGTAAGATAAACGCCTCCGGTTTCTTTGAGCGCCTGTGCGGTGCGCGGTCCCATGGTGGTTTTACCGATCAGGGTGCGGAGGTTGAATTTCTTTACCACATCGGCACCGTAACGCTCGAAGCGGATGGAACTGGTGGGTTCACAGCTGACGACCTCCCATTCATCGCCATTCTGTTTCATCACCGGCCCGACATGAAAGAAGCAGTTGATTTTTTCATAATCGATCGGCGGATAGATGTTATCTTCGACGGCACGGATATGCAGACGGCTGCGGCCGGTAAAAAGCAAGCCGCTGACGGTGATCATTTCTCCGAGTTTCAATGATTTGGCGTCCTCTTTGGACATCGGAAGTTTGATATCTCTCATTTTCAAAGTTCTCCAGTGTAATCGATATTTCCGTTTCCGTCGATTTTGGCGATCCAGCGGCGCCCGACCAGACATTGGGCGTTGACAGCGACAGGGAGTGCCGCCGTATGGGTGACCGCGATATCCAGATTGATCGCCAGAACCGCATTGATGCCGCGAGAACCCATGGGACCGATGCCGAGCTTTCTTGCGGCATCATAAAGTTCCGCTTCCAGACGGGCGACTTCGGGATCGCTGTGGCGGGAACCGATTGGACGGAGCAATGCCGCTTTTTTGGCAAGACTCATACACAGATCGGCAGTGCCGCCGATACCGACACCGATGATGGCGGGCGGGCAGACCTTACCGGCATAACAGGCATCTTTGATGCATTCGATGACGAATTTTTTGATACCGGCTTCGCCATCGGCGGGGAACATCATCCGGTAAAAGGTGCCGAAAATTTCCGAACCTCCGCCTTTGGGCGCAGCGAGGATCTCCAGACCGTCATCTTCGCGGTCAAAGACGATTTCGACTTTTGGCATACCGGGGCCGACATTGTCGCCGGGATTTTTCCGGGTCAGCGGGTGAACCATGGTCGGACGCAGGAAGCACTCGGCAGTAGCGCGGGCGGTCGCCTCTTCGGCGCAGGCTTTCAAAACATTGAAACCGCCTTCGATTTCCGTTTTGTTTCCGGCATGGATGAAGAACATCGGGAATCCGGTATCGGCACAGACCAGACCGTTGCCTTTTTCAGAAAGATCAGCATTCTGCAAACTTATTTCCAGATGTTTTTTTGCCATGGGGTCGCTTTCTTCTTCCAAAGCCCGCTGAAGAGCTTTACGGATATCCGGCGGCATTTTTGTTGCCCCCAGCCGGATGGCGTTATACATGGCTTCGACGACAGTTTCACGCTTTATCATAGCTGTATTCCTCACTTGATGTAAAAATTTCTTTATATTTGAAATAGGTTTCTTTATCCATTATTTTGGGCAGAGCGGCGATAGCTTTGCCGCGTTCAGCGCCGTCGGCAAGCAGAGTCACAGCATCCATTGCCAGAAGTTTGGCTCCGTCGATGTAGGCTTTTTCCGGATCGGTGACCACAAAGTCTTTTGCGTGCGGCGAACCGGTGAATCCGGCGCAGTAGGCGTGAAGTGCCGGAATAAGCATACTGACATCTCCCATGTCGGTCGATGAACCGCGATGCCCGAAGTTGGTCAATATGCCGCCGTTGAGAGCTTTGAGATTTTCGGCATGGACCGCGTTGAGTTCCGGGGTGCTTTTGTAGGGCATATAGCCGCCGAGATTGGTGATGGTGACTTTGCCGCCGAAAGCCATCGCCGCACCTTTGATACAGCGGTCGACGACCGCACAGGCATTTTTGACCGCTTCGGGAGTTTTGGCACGCACTTGAAGTTCAAGTTCCGCCCGGGCGGGGACGACATTGACCGCATTGCCGCCGTCGGAAATTATACCGTGGATACGGACGCTGTCCTTATCATCAAAGGTGTCGCGCTGGGAATCGATCATATTCAACGCCTGACGCGCCATGGTGGCGGCATTGATACCGTCCCAGGGGCGCAAGCCGCCGTGAGCGGCTTTGCCTTCAAAAATGATCTGTTTCATACAGAAGCCGTTGAAACTTTCCGGGGTGAAGGTATCGTGTCCGGCGTGGATAAGCAGTACCGCATCAATATCGTCAAAGACTCCGAGTTTGATAAACTCCGGCTTGCCGCCGCAGTAACTGATTTTTCCGGAACGGATGAGTTCCCGGCAGTATTCCAGACTTTGAAATTCTTCAGCCGGAACAGCGATAAAAGCGAGAGAACCGGACAACTCTTTTACGATCGGAACCAGTGCATTTGCAGCTCCCAGCATCATTGCCAGCTGCGCATGGTGCCCGCAGGCATGAGCTGCACCGGTTTCCGGGTCGGCAAAGGTGTGTGATGGAACAGGAAGTGCATCCAGCTCGCCCATAATGGCAATTTTAGGTCCGGGTTTTCCGCTGTCGATATCGGCGCGCAAGCCGGTGATGGCGAGACCGGATTTTACCGTAAGTCCGAGTTTTTCCAATTCGGCACAAACCAATGCGGCGGTTTTTTCCTCCCGGTAACCGAGTTCCGGGTTGTGAAGTATTTTTTCCGCCAAATCAATGATCTCCTGCCGCCGGGATTCCACGGCGGCGATCATCTGCTGTTTCAATCTGCTGCTGTCACTCATGCAAAAAACTCCTCCTGCTTGTATTTTTCCAATACGCTCATGTCGGGTTCCAC
>SUWH01000040.1 GCA_015061605.1 Lentisphaerota bacterium
CCTGCCTGTTCAAAATCGGCGGCGGCAACGAGCATATTTTGGCGGTTTTTATCGTAAGTAGAACGGGATTCGGCGTTACTGGATAAAAGTTTTTCACTGCGTTGAAACATTAAGTTGGCGTATTCCAGATTGGCTTTGGCCGAACGGATCTCTGCATCGATTCGCTGCAATGCCGCCTGTGCCACTGCAAGTTCCGCTTCGGCTACACGTTTTTGCTGAAGAATATCATCTGCATCCATTTCAGCGAGCAGAGTTCCGGTTTTGACCATATCGCCCTGATCGGCATAAAGTTTTTGAATCGCTCCGGTTTCCCGTGGACTGACGGCAAGGCGGGTTTTGCCCTCAAGTGTGCCGGTTCCGAAAACCGTTTGCACAAGGGAAGATGACTTTACTTCAAAAGTTGGAACACTTACCGGAGCAAGTTTCCAGAAATAAAAAACGATTCCGGCAATAAGCAGAACGATTGCTGCCTTGACAATGGTTTTGAAATGGCGTTTCATATAAACTCAATCCTTCTTTGAGTGGCATTTGCAGTGACAGGAACCGGATTTTTTACAGCATTGCGGTTCCAAGGCAGGGGTATCGGCGAGGATGGCAAAGAATTGAGAAAGTTTTGCAACATTTTCCCGGATGACCCGGTAGTGCATATAGTAACCTCGCTTTTCACCGACGATAAGTCCGGAATTTTTAAGCATTTTCAAATGTATTGAAATGGTGGGTTCCGATACTTCAAAATAGCGTGCCAGACTGCGGACACACATCCGTTTTTGCAGCAGAAGTTCCACCATCTGCAACCGTATAGGGTGACTCATTGCCTTGAGAACTTGTGATATATCCATGATTTCCTCCTGCAGGATAATATAGCACAGGAAAACCAATTAGCAAGTTGACTAATCAAAAACTGCCGAGATAAATTTGAGTTTCCTGTAATTCTGTAACCGTGCCGTTTACGGCGAAGCGGTCGAAGACAGCGCGTGTTTCAGCTATAAACTCTTCGTAGCGGCTGTCTCCCGGCAGGAGCGCGTAGGAGCGGGAACGGATATTTCCCTCAAAGGTCAGTTTATCCATGACAAAAGGGTTGTCAAAGGCGACAAATTCAACGGTTTTAAAATAGCTGTATCGCAGAAAAGCATCACCTTCAGCCGGAGTGCGCTTTCCGGCATGACCGTGCTTGAAACGCGGGCAATATTTTTGACATACTGCGTTGCGTGCATCGGTGAAATCGCTTCTTTTTGTGGTGTTCCAGACGATGGCAACTTTGCCGGATGGCTTTAAAATACGCATCGCTTCGTGTCTGAACAGCTCCTCATCGAGCCAGTGGAATGCCTGCGCTACGGTGATAAGATCAACGGAATTTTCCGGAAATCCGGTCGCTTCTCCAGTGGCATCATAACACGGCACGTCCGGGAGAAATGTATTGAATTTCTCCCGCATTTCCGCATTGGGTTCAACTGCTGAAACATTGACAAAACGTTTCAACAGCAGCCGGGTGAAAATCCCGGTTCCGGCACCGATGTCCAATACTGTTTCAGCAACAGTTTTTGACTTGAGCCAATCAACTGCGGCAGCGGGATAACCGGGACGGAAACGGGCATAATCATCCGACTTATGAGTGAACAATACGGTGTTGCTCACATTTCCGCCCCTGTTTACCATTTTGCCCCGATCAGAACTTTACCAGTTCCTGAACCTGAACCGGCAAGCCGGTACGCATGGAAATATTTGCTCCGATACCGGTCAGAATGGATTTTGCTCCGTCGACGAAGTTGGCGGCATGCCCCATGGGATCATCTTTGACGCCGAGGAAAAGGTGATCCAGCAGTTTTGCATCACCGCCGCCGTGACCGGATTTATCACCCTCTTCATAGGTGTAGATGACCGGTTTTCCCCACATCGGCTGGAAGATGATCTCCGGAGCCATTTTTTTGCGGTCTTCGGCATCGGATTCGATTTCGCGGTTGCCGAAAGAGGAGAAGTCTTCATCCAGCGGAGTAACTCCGCGTTCGATGACATAAAATTCCAGGCGGCCCCTGGTACCGTTGAAACAGATCCGGTAGCCTTCATAGGGGCAATGGGCGCAGAGGGTGTAGTTCATCACCACCTTGTTTTTGTAGCGCACCATGACGCTCATGTTGTCTTCGATGTCGATGCCGTCGCCGAAAACGCTCTGGTCTCTCTGGTAGCCGTCATATTTTTCGCTGTCAAAATAGAGCCGCTGGAGAAATTCGGTGTAATCTTTTTCCAACCGGAAACCGAAAGGATCTTTTTTGGCGATCTCGCTGCCCAGTGACCGCTGATAGAATTCTGTTACACCGCGTTTTTCGGCATTTTCCTTGCCGTAAAATTTCAGATCACCCTGTGCGTAGACCGTCACCGGTTCGGAATCCAGCCACCAGTTGACCAGGTCGAAGTGGTGAGTGGATTTATGGACCATCAAGCCGCCGGAATTGCGTTTGTTGCGATGCCAGCGGCGGAAATAATCGGCGCCGTGGCTGGTGTCGAGGAGCCATTCAAAGTTGATGCTGGTGACTTCGCCGCAGATGCCGGATTTGAGCAGCTCTTTGATCTTGGTATTGCGCGGACTGTAACGGTAGTTGAATGCCACGGTGAACTTGCGTCCGGTAGCTTTCTGGGTGTCGATGATCTCCTGACACTTTTCCTGATCGACGGTCATCGGCTTTTCACTGATGACATCGCAGCCCAGTTCCATGGCACGGCAGGCATATTTGTGGTGGGTACGGTCAACGGTGGTCACGATGACAGTATCCGGTTTCATTTCGGAAATCATCTTTTCGAAATCCTGCGCCAGATAGGTCGGAACGGAGGCATGATTATATTTTTTCTGAATTATTTCGTTGTAATAATCCATTCTGCCCTGATTGATGTCGCAGATGGCAACGAGGTCGGCATGACCTTTATATCTGCCGTCGCAAAGGGCGCGGATATACATGCTGGAACGGGCTCCGGTTCCGATGAGGACAAAACGTTTTTCCATAATTAAATCTCCTGATGGTTTAAGATATAAAGATATTTTCAGCTGTTTCGGTGTCGATTTCAAATTCATTTCCGTTGACGGATAAATGCAAGTGACTTTTATCCAATGGGGTATTGTGCAAAGTCACGGTGTCACCGCATTTGAAATTGAGTTTTTCCGGCGAAGTTATGTTGCGCCCGATGCGGCGGACAACGGCACTTTCACCGGTTTTAAGCGTATTCAAAGTACGGCAGTCCGCCCCGAGTTCCATGGCATCCGAGAGGAATACCCGGAGCTTTCTGGCATCGGCGCGGGTCGTGATCGCTTCTGAAAACAGCTTGAACCGGTTTATCGCGGTTTCATCGACGAGGTGTTCCAGATGGCATGCTGCTTCAGAAGCATTTTCCGGAAGCATTCCGAGGATATCCACAAAAAACCTTTTCAACACCTGATGCCGGGAAGCGATATTTTCTGCGACAAGTTTGCCTTTTTCGGTCAATGTCACCGGATAGTGGGTTTTGTAAACGATATATCCCATTTTTGCAAGCTGCCGCAGAGCTCCGGTGACAGAGGGCATTTTTACCTGAAGTCTGGCGGCGATATCCCTGGTGTGGGCGTGATTTTCCACTGCACTTAATTCGGCAATGGCTTCCAGATAATCTTCAAGACTTTCAGTAAGTATTTTCTGCATGATGTTTCCCGTGTATATTTTGTATGAATATATCACATTTTCCGGAAATATCAACCTGATAATGATTTTTTATCGTTTTTTTGCAGATTTTTATTTGAAAAAAAATTGTCAGGCTGTGCTAATTTATAACAAAAACAAAAATAAAAAACAAAGGAAAAACTGCATGAAAATATTGAAAGATGCCGGTATAGGAGAGGTAGTTACGATCCGCCGTATCAATGGCGTTGGAGCATTGCCGCGCCGCATGATGGATCTCGGTTTGCTCAAGGGGGCAGATGTTTTCATTCGCAAGACAGCACCGTTTGGAGAGGCGCGGAAAGCTGTCCGGCATCAAAGTTCAATCAATGATCCCGCGTTTCCGCCGGAACTCTCTGGGGCTGACTTTGAAGTGAGCTTTGAATGTCCGGTAGAAGTGTGCCAGATTGCTGAATCCGTGCGCCCAGGCAATTTCCGCCACCGTGCGGTCACTGTGCAGCAGTTCCATCTGGATCCGGTAGAGCCGGATCTTTATTACCAGTTCCTGCAAGTTGCTTCCGGTCTCGATGGTCACGACGTGGCGCATGCGGCTTTCGCTCAAACTCAATTCCGAACAGAGAATGGCACTTAAATCGGGATTGCGGTAGTGTTTGCGGATGATGTGCATGATTTTTTCTCCGCGCGGGATGGTGTTTCCATTGCCGGGATCATGGATAAAAAGCCGGGTGAGCCGGGAAGCAAGCTGATGAAGTCCCTCCATCACCAATAATTCCTCATTTTGCTCAAGTTTTAAAGCATTTACCGGAATATTTCCGGGAACCGCTTCACTGCTTTTGAATACCGGAAGGGCAAAATTATGCTCCGGCTCGCTCCGCCGCATTCCGGCAAAGAGCAGTGCCTGAATACCTCTATCACCGGAGATGGGCAGAAACCATTCCGCCATGCCGGAGGGGCAGAGTTTTATACCGCCATCCGGATAACCGGAAAGAGCTTCACGAAGCTGTACCATATCGCATTTCATGCAGATGTCATCTCCGAAATGCCGCTTCACTTCCCGGCATGCAGCATGGCGGTGGATGCTGTATTCAACCGGGAGCAACGCGCTCCACTGGGCGTTGAATCCGTGCAGGGAAACGCTGGTTCTGCTCCATGTTTCAAAACATTGCACAGCTTTTTTTGCAACTTCAAACATAACATCTCCACCCGGCTGACATTGCGTATCATTATTGTAATACGCTGAATTTATATTGATTTACCTATAATATATATCAAATATCAATATTTTCAAGTGCAGCATAAAAAGCAACTTTTTCAGCATCCGCTGTTCTATTAATTTTTCACTTGCCGGGGTATATTATCACCGTAACAGGGAAAAATTTTTTTCAAAGAGGTGAAAATATGATTGATTTCAGTAAGTGTCCGGTCATTGCCGAGGCAGATGTGGTCGTTTGCGGTGCCGGTCCCGGCGGTATGGGAGCGGCTTACCTTGCCGGTAAAAGCGGTGTGACGGTGGCGGTAGTTGAAAGTGCCGGTCGTCCCGGCGGTATGGCGGCGATCGCCGAAGTCATGCCTTTTATGGTCAGTGAACTGGATAATGAACAGATCGATGCTCCGGTTTACGACCGCTGGGTGAAAGCTATTTACTCCTACCAGAGCGACAGTGTAAAAAAACGTATCGATGCTTCACACGGGACTGAATATCCGAGGCGCACCTTTACTGCGGCAGTTGCTTCTCTTGCCGCGGAAGACCTCTTTCTGGAAGCCGGAGCAAAAATGCTCTACCACCATACGCTGATCGACTGCATCAAAGATGGAGAAAAAATCGAAGCAGTGGTCGTTCACTCCAAAAGCGGTTTCGGTCTGGTCAAAGGGAAAATGTTTGTCGATTGTACCGGTGACGGCGATCTTGCCGCCCGTGCCGGAGTTCCCTTTGAGCGCGGTGATGCCGAAGGCTTCTGTCAGCCGATGACCACCTGTTTCAAACTGGCAAATCTGAAGTTCCCCTACGATTCGATCCGCACTCCGGAGTTTGCCAAACTGTATCAGCAGCGTCACAAAGAGGCGCAGGAACGCGGAGAACTTTCCTGCGTCCGGGAAAATCTGCTCACGTTTCCCACTATGTACAAAGATACTGTTCACTTCAATACCACCCGGGTCTGCGGTCATGATGCCACGAACGGACTTGAATTGTCAGAAGCAGAGATCATCGGACGCAAACAAATAAGAGAATATTTGAAGTGGATGCGCCATGATCTGCCCGGTTTTGAAGATGCTGAACTTACCAATATGGGAGATATCGGTGTCCGGGAAAGCCGCCGGGTTCTGGGAAATTATTATCTCACCGCTGATGAACTTGCCAATTGCAGTAAATTTCCTGATGCCATTGCCCGCTGCAATTATCCGGTGGATATCCACAATCCGCGCGGCACCGGAACTGTTATCAAAGTCATTCCGCCGGGAGATTTCTATGAAGTTCCATACGGCTGTATCGTGCCGCAGAAGATCGAAAACCTCGCCATCGGCGGCCGTTCTATTTCTGCCGATATCGCCGCGCACAGCAGTTTGCGTATCATGCCGACGGTCTGCTCCATCGGTCAGGCGGCCGGACTTGCTGCGGCGATGGCAATAAAGAGTGATACTGTTCCGGCAAAACTTGACGGCAGACTTGTCCGTGAAGAGTTGAAAAAATTTGGAGCAAAATTATAACAGGTGCAATTATGAAGTCAAAAGAGTATGATTTTACCCTTATCGAACTCCTCGTGGTAATTGCCATCATCGCCATATTGGCGGCGATGCTGCTGCCGGCTTTACAGCAGGCACGGGAACGCGGACGCCGGGCAACTTGTGTCAGTAATTTGAAGCAGATCGGAGTTACGGCCGCGCAGTACCATGGTGATTATGATGATGCCTATCCGCAATATATCGGTTATTTTCCCGGAATGTTGGATGCGCTGTATCTGAACAGGCGTGAAACAACGGACTACCGGAACATTTTCTCATATCTTTTCCGCTGTCCGACCAATCCCGGAACGGAATACAATGATGGATATAAGCTTTTCTGGTATCAGCATTACAGTTATGTGCCCAATAAGGCATTCGGCAACACCAGTTCCATTGCTTTGAAAGTGACGCGGGTACCAAATCCTTCGCGCAAAGTTTTCATGCTTGACCGCAACCGGACGTATAATCAGTCGACCAGTAGGACCAGTGAAGTAGCTTCCAATAACAGCAGACTGGTTTGCGCTCCGGGGGTGCTCAGTAAAGCTGTGAATATACTCTTCACCGCCGGAAATGTCGATTCAATAAGCGATAATAATGAGGAATTTATCGCGGCGATCGAACTGAAAAAGACCTGGGATCCATTCAGTAAATGATAAAACCAAGTAAAAAGGAGATAAAAAGAAAATGAAAAAATTCATCCTGTTTATGGCGGCATTGACCGTATTGACGGCGGCGGCGGCTCCACAATTGGCACTCTTTCCGGCGCAGCGCAACAAGTCGTCGATCCTCGGCGGCGCGATCGTGGAAAGACCGGATGCCACGGTACTGCTCTTCAAGCTGAAACCCGGTACCGATGAAAAATTCAAAATCAACAATCTTTACATTTTTCTGGATGACGATGCCGCTACCGGCAGAAAAAAGATCGGTAATGAATACTATTGCGACATCGCCAAAGGACAGCTTTCGAGCTATTCTGCCGATGGGATCGGAAAACTTCACCGCCGTGCAGTTGCCGCTCACCGTGCCGGTGAGTGGTATTACCTCATTATCAATAACGAAAATCTCATTCACGGCAAGTTGACCACCGCCAGATTCACCGTCAGCACCAACGGCGGCAATTGCGTGGTGAGTTTGAAAGCACCTCCGGCTTCTGTCAACGTTGATGCTCCGGTGCTTCCGGCGATCGGTGCGCGGCAGATGACCGCAGCTCCCCAAGTGAAAAAGAATCCCGCAGCTCCGGCAAAAGCTGCCGGGAGCAAAAAAAAAATAAGCTCTGAAAAAAATTATACCATCTCCGACTTTTTCCCGGAAAAAGTTCCGCAGAAGTACGGGGAAATCGAAATCTTTATCGCCGGCGGTGATCAGCGGATCGAAAATGCTGAAGATACCACCGGAAAAAAAGAGGTCGTTATCGACGCTGCCGGAAATTCGATCGAAGATTTTCAAATCGGGGTCTGGATCGGCAAGCGTGCCCGGGGCGGGATCTATCTCAATTGGGGCAAACTTACCGATGCTTCCGGCAAGGTGTTGAAAAACGCAAAAGTGACCATGTCGCGCGTCCTTGGAACCCAGTTTTTTGAACCGGTCAATCCCAAGTTCAAATATGCTCTGGGCGGTTTCGGCAAAGGTCCATTTTACCGCAAAGAGGTTCTTGACCGTTGTGTGCCTTACCGCGCAGGAGGCAAGACCGGCGGTTATAAAAGCAGTTTGACCAAAACTTTTACACTTTTCCGCGGCAGTGTCCATCTGCCCAAAAACACCAAACCGGGGACCTATGATCTGGAACTCAAAGTCGCCCACCCCCACGGCGAAGAAAAACTGCTTCTTAAAGTCAATGTGGACAGTTTCAATCTTCCCGACCGTCCGAGTTTTGTTATGTTTGCCGATCTGCCGCGTCTGGTCAATTACCGTTCCGGCATCCCCGGTGTTGCTGACGATTTGAAAAACACCAACGCGATGACGCTCAATCTTGCCAAGTGTCTGAAAAATCTGCGCGACCACCGCATTGCTCCGCGCCGGGTCAATGTTGCCACTCCGATGGTTTTCAACGCCAAAGGGGAACCGGAAATCGATTTTTCCAGTTTCGATGCGCTGATGAAATATACTCTGGACGAACTCAAAATGAATCCCCGGCTGGAAATGCCGCTGGCAACGGTTTCTTCCGGACACGGTAACTGGTACACCAATTTGTACGGCGACATCGGTTACTCCCATATCAGCGATGAATTCAAAAGGAATTATGTCAAAACTTTGCGGGCGGTGTTGAAACATCTCCGCAAAAACGGCTGGGAAAAATTCTTCTTCGCCTACTATTCCGATGAACCCGGACGCGATCAGGCGGCGCAGACCATCGAACTTGCCAAACTTATCAAATCCGCTGATCCGTCACTCGTACCGTGGATCTACGGCCCCGGCCCAACGGAACAGTATATCGATGCCATTGATACCTGGATGGGCGGTTTCGGTTCGCCGCTGGAAGCCGGTGAAGCCCAGATGCCCGAACAGTCCCGCGCGCTTGAGATCGCCCGCAAGCGCGGCGACCGCCTCGGGGTCTACAATCCGCACACCTCTTATTTGCTCAACGTGCCGCCCGCTTACACCCGGACTTTGTATCACTGGGCATATCAGCAGGATCTCTACTGGATGAGTATGTACTGTCTTGCCTATTTTACCACCGGACCGCAGGATCTGACCAACCGCCGCTACTGGCACTACTGGGTCTATCCTCCCGAACCGGGCAAATCCGACATCTGGGAAAACTCGGTACGCTATGAAGCTACCCGTACCGGATTGAACGATTATGAATACCTTTTCGCCATTCAGCAGAAAGTTGAAACGCTGAAAGCGGTCATCCCGGCATTGAAAAACTTCTCCAAACGCGCTGTTTCTCTGGAATATGCCAACGCACTCGTCCACAGCCGCGAAGTCCGTTCCGGAGACTGGCGTCTGGTACAGAAGGTCCGCCGCGCCATGAGCAATGAATTGCGCAATCTGGCAAGTGCCGTTCCGGCGGTCGTCCACTGCAAGTGGGAAAACCGCGCGCCGGTGCTGGAAGTTTATGCCCCCAATGGTACGCAGATCGAAGTTTGCGGAAAAAAGGATATGGTCAAAGATGCCCCGGCTGTAATCAAACTTGATAAGAATTTTACCGGCAAAACGGTCGATGTAACGCTCAAAAACGGCGGTAAAACGGCAAAACTGCTCAAATATCTGCTGCCGCCATTGGCACAGAATTAAAAAAAGGTTTTGTCTCATTTTTTGTGAAAAATATAACCTTCCGTCTTCGTTACACTACGCCGTGACGAGACGGCGGCGCATTGCGCGCAATCTCTTGGCAAATCTTCGGACTTCCGTCTTCGTTTCACTACGCCGCGACAAGCATCTTCTGAAAAAGTACACCTTGTCACGGCGGAGCCTCGCGCGAAGCCGGATGCATCCGCCGACTGCAATCAAACCGTTTTATTGTTTGACAAATTACTGTTTTTGCAGTATATTTTTTGTACAATAACGATTATCATTACAAATTAACATAAAAGTTTCACAAAATTTGGGACAATAACAAAAAAAAGAGGATAAACTATGCTCAATTTACATAAAATCCACCCCTTCACCTTTCCGGATAACTTCATCTGGGGCAGTGCCACCGCCGGACACCAGATCGAGGGCGACAATGTCAACTGTCAGTGGTATCATCAGGAGCTTGCCAATACCGACCCGGAGTTTGAACCCTCCGGCAAGGCATGCAACAGCTGGGAACTCTACAAAGAGGATGTTGAACTGCTCAAAGCTCTCGGACATAAAGCCTACCGCTTCAGCATCGAGTGGAGCCGCATCGAACCGGAAAAGGGCAGACACGATATAGCGGCACTTGACCGCTATATCGACCTTCTTGAACGGCTCAAGGCGGCGGGGATATTCACCTGCGTTACCTTGTGGCACTTCACCCATCCGCAGTGGTTTGAAGCCGGAGGCGGCTTCAGCAAGGCTGAAAATCTGGATCACTTCAAACGGCATATTGAATTTCTGGTGCCGAAGATCGCCCATCTGGTCGACTCCTGGTGTGTAATGAATGAGTTCAACCTCGGGCCTTTCACGCAGGAGTGTTTCAACAGCAAAAAGATTTCCCTTAAAGCGCACGCTTTCGGGGCGCAGGCGATAAAAAGTTTTTCCCAAGCTCCTGTTTCCAGCGCGCACGCCTATGTGCCGCGCGTTCCGCTGCGTAAGTATGATGAATTGGACAATGCGGCGGCGGCGATGCAGAATTGGAACCACAACCTCTTTTTCTTTCACGCCGTCCGCACCGGAGAGATCGTCCTGCCGGGGATCGATATGGAGTATCTGCCGGAATTGAAAAATTCCTGCGATTACTGGGCAATAAACTATTATCATCGGGGGATCGTTGATTCCCGCAAGGCGGATCTGACCGGGTACAAATTCGATTTCAACAGCTACCAGATGCTGAAAGATTTCACCATGCCTCGGGAATTCTGTCCGGAAACTTTCGTTCACGAAATGTC
Source organism: Lentisphaerota bacterium (assembly GCA_015061605.1). Taxonomy (GTDB): domain Bacteria; phylum Verrucomicrobiota; class Lentisphaeria; order Victivallales; family Victivallaceae; genus UBA1784. Next base: position 10,880 of record SUWH01000040.1, read on the forward strand.
GCGCCTGACCGACAAGCCGGTGTGGATAACGGAAAACGGCTGTTGTACAGAAACAGACACGTTCCGCATAATTTATATGATGCTTCAGTTTGAAGCGATGCGTGAAGCTATGGAACTGTATAAAGTTGACATCCGCGCCTATTTTCACTGGTCGCTTCTGGACAATTATGAATGGGGCAATTATCACCCCAAATTCGGTATGGTGTCAGTTGACCGCGAAACCTTTGTCCGCACGCCCAAACCCTGCACGGAATTTTACCGGGAAGTTATTGAAAAGAATGGTTATTCCGGAGAAATGTTTGCCAGATATACTCCGGAATTGAGCCACTTCGACCTCGGTGAATTTACCCGCCGGGTCAAAACCTTTGCCCGGGAAACCCAGAATTGATATGTTTTTTATTTGACAAAATGTGACAATAATGTTACATTATAGTATTCCGGTCTGATATTCCAAGGGGCAAACGGAGAAGGAACTCAATGAAAAAAACATTTATCATTTTTATACTGCTGGGCATCGTCTGCATTGATCTGTTTTGTGCGAACACCGCCGGTGCCGGCCGGGAGATCCCGGTCATTGCCATAGAGCCGATGCTTGACCGGATCGGTTGGTATATGTCACACAAAGCTTATACTTTTCAGACCCGGCTTTCGGCGGAGCTGTTCACCCGTTGGAAGTGTCACATTTCCGCCCGTAACATCGGATTGCTGCTCCATCAGGAGCGTTCGCTTGCTGAATTGGAAAAACAGCTCGCCGCCATGCCAGCTCCGCAATGGATCGTCGGAGGCTCCTATCAGAAAGGACGCAAGATGAAAGGCGGATGGAGCGAAACTGATATCGAACTTCTGCTGGTCAATGCCGACAGTGGCGCATTGCAGCGGGAGGTTTTCCGGGAAAAAGCGGGGCGTTATAAAGAGGCAAGATTTATTTCAGATCAAATCGCCAAAAAACTGAATCTCTCCCCCCGCAAAGCGGTCGCCACCGGAAAGGTTGACCGGAAAAATGAGACTTGGGCGGTGTTGCCGTTTTTTGATGTTATGACGATCAAAGATTTTGATAATTCCAAAAAGTTTTCCGGAACCGACTTTTTCATCTATCAACTCCAGCAGAGCGGGAAATTGAAAAATCTGGTCTCCCGGGAGAATATGGAAAAAATTCTCGCAGAACATAATCTCAAGTTGTTCAACAACATCGATATTGGAAGTGCCGCCGGAATCGGCCGCTTGCTTTCGGCTGATAGGATCGTTTACGGTACGGTCACCAATGGAGCCACGAAGCGCAGCCGCCGCTTGGATATCCTCGCCGTAGACTGTGTTTCCGGCGTGGTGGTCAACGCTTTCACTGGAACTTTTACCAATGACAGCCGGGAGGAAATTCTCGCCAAAGCGGCTTCAAAGATTTTGAATATTCCCGATTTGCTGCCTCCAAATGGCAGTGAAAAATATAATGCTTCTGCCATCGAAGTTGAGTCAAAACGGCTGTTGGATGTTATCCGAAAATCCCGTTTCCAATATCGCAGCACTTCGGTTTTAAGCGGACAGATTCTTTCGCTTGCCGAAAGTTACTTTTTGCTCAATTCTCAAGATCACTTCCGCTGTCTGGTGCTGGCTCATGAACTGGTGTGGAATCTTTATTACCGGCATTGTCCGGAGCATTGGTATCATTTATATGCCGACAAATCACTGCCGCGCAGGTCAGATCTCACCACTACCGAAGAACAAAGTAAAATGGCCGCAAACTTCCTGCTGCCGATACTCGACCGGCTGCGTTACCGTTCCATTGCCGGATATAATGATTCGATCGGTCGGCTGAAGTTCCGGCTGCTGGTCAATGCCGGAAGATGCGACGAAGCCGAAGCCATCTGGCGCAACCGGACGGACGGCGGCTTGGATATCACCGATTATGATATGGGTATGTTGGAAATGCGGCGTAAAAATTTCCGCAAAGGCGGCGATTATTTTCTGAAAGCCCAGCGTCCCGGACACGCTTTGTACGCCTATTATTTGAGCGGCGATCACCAACTGGCGTATAAAACCGGCGTGGAAGCCAAACCGATATTCACCCCCCGTTACGCCGAAGCATTTCTGATTTGGATCGAATTGGTTGAAAAATACGGCACCCCGGGCGATGCCTTGAAGTGGTTGGAGGCATTTGAAGAGTATGGCAAAACAGAATCTGAATATTATAAAAATCGCCTCTTTAATATCGGATTGAATAAAATTGCCGCAGAAAAAATCAAGCAGTTGCGTACCAGCGGCAAACAGATCAAATTTTATCCTGCAAAAGAATTATTTGCTCAATGGGCAAAATATCCGGTCTATTTTCAGGGATTGGGAAATATGCCGCCAAAAGAGTTGGAAGCTGCCGCCGCCATGCTTAAAAATGAACTCGGGTTGACGGTGAAAATTATGCCGGCACGACCTTTGCCGGTCAAGGGCGCCTATGATGCCGGACACCATGCGTTTGTCGCCAACAAACTGGAACTGGCTGTACGCTATGCCTACGGCGAAAAGTTTCCGACCGATGGAATGTTGTTTCATATTCTGCTTTCAGATGCAATAAATGACGACAGTATAAATGTTCTTATCAACGATTTTCCCGATTTTGGCATGGCATCTTTTTCGAGAATGCCGCTTGCCGCTACGACCGTTGATCTGGTCAAATTGATCGCAGTTACCACGCCCCGCCAGATTTTGAACAATACCATGCGGGAAAGTCTTTATTGCAATAATTATCCCTGCATGATGGCGGCAATTTCAAGTTTTGCCCGGTGCGGCGAATTGGATTTCAAGATCTGTTCCGAATGTATGCCCATCATCAAACAGGGAAATATCCGGAGGGCATTGCGCCGCATGGCTAACCGGAATTTTGAAAGGCATTGTTCAAAAGAAGATATCAAAAATTTTGAAGAGTACAAAAAGGAGTGGAAATGAATAAATTCATAATTATAATTGCGTTGGCTCTGACCGCATTTGCGCTTACGGGCAAAACCTATGATGAGCAGATGAAACAGGGCGAAACACTCTTCAAATCAAAGAAATTCAAGGCCGCTGCCGCCGCATTTGACGACGCTTCGCTGGAAACTGAAGATACTCAAAAACGGATCAATGCCAGATTCCGCAGTTGGGAATGCTTGCAAAAAATGCGAAGCCACGATGCAATTTCCACCGCAGAATCTATCCTGTATGATGAAGCTGAGTTGAGTTTTGAACGCAAACTCGCACTCATTTCATACATTGTCACGAGAGGCAGGAAAGAAAAATCCCAAAAAGCATTGGAATTCGGGCTGAATTTAAAAGGACTCTCTGAAAGAGAGCGCAGCAAAATTCTGCTGGCTGCAATGAGTGCCGGAGGTACCTGGCAGAGTGAAGCTTATGTCAAAGAGATCCTTGCCATGAAAGATCCCGATCCCGCCGCTAAAGCCAATGCCCTCGGCGACCGGGCCAATGTTTATCTTTGGGCGAAACGCGATCCGGTGAATGCTTTGAAATATGTCAATCAAGCTTTGGCAATAAAGGAACTTACCGGCAAAGACCGGCAGTTTTTTCTGCTGGTTCAGGCACGAAGCTATGTCGGATTGCGGAAGATCGATATGGCTGAATCAAGTTACCTGAAAGCGATAAAAAACGGTAAACAGCATAATTTTCTGGAAGCGGCATACAATGAACTTCTCCGAATCTATGTTCTTTCCAAGCAGGGAATGAAAATCGAACCTTTAGTTAAACGTGCCGCTGCGGACCGGAGGTTGTATAAGAATCAGAGGCAGATTTTTGCCAATTTGTTGAAAGAGATCCGCAAAGCCGGAACACAGCAACAGAAAAACGGGAGATAATAAAATGTCAAATTGCAAACTTACACTTTCTGTAATGTTATCTATCATGGTCTCTGCATTGGTTTCTGCGGGATCAGTCATCATTTTCAATCCACTGCAAACCGATGGAAAAAATATTGAAGGCGGATTGTTCAATGATATCGTCTCTGCCGAATTATCCTGTGCGGACGGTATCAAACTGGTTGACCGTGAGCAGCTCGGCAAATTGCTCCGGGAAAAATCTTTGAGTCCGAACGGAATGCTCGGTGCCGGTGAGGTGAGCAGTATCGGTACTTTGCTCGGTGCAGATAACTTTATTTCCGGAACGGTTCGGGAAAAGGGCGATAAATATCTTATTTTCGTTAAATGTATTTCTGTAAAGACCGGTGTGGTCAAAATCAAATATATCAATACCGCCGCCGATTTGGAAAGTGCCGCCGGAAAAACGGTTCAATGCGCGGTGGAACTGCTTAAAGAGACTCCGCATAAAAGCGCGGCTCCGGTAAAAGAACAATTACTTTGTCCGGAAAAAAAACGACCGGCTGTGGCTATTTGTATTCCGGAAATCCATATCGCAAGTCAGCGGATCATTGATCCGGCAGCTGAAAATGAATTGATAAAGATATTCCTGCAGCAGAAATTCAATGTCAAACAGCTTCCACCTCAACTTGCCGTAGGAAAAGCGGGACTGCTCGACAATATTGCCGGAAACCGTACGACTTTACTCAAAGCCGCCAAGTCTGTCGGAGCGGATTTTCTGGTATATGGTGAAGCGATAGCGGAATCTTCCGACTCCTTCGGTAATTACCGGACTTCCCGGGCAAGAGTTGAACTCAAGGTGATATCAACTGCTTCCGGCAATATTATCCGGGCTGACAGCGCATACGCCGGAGCTGCCGATACTGCAGAAATAATTTCCGGTAAAAAAGCGGTTCAGAAAGCGGCGGCAAAACTTGCCGCAGAAACGATAAAAGCAATATTGATATACAACGGCGGAAAATGAGGTATTGACAATCGCCGGGAGTTTGAATATCGGCAAGTCTGTCATCAAACGGTCAAATCCGTTCAATGACAGACTTTTTTTGTGCCGGAGTGGTCAGTTTTTCAAGCTCTGGAGAGGAGCGGGGATGCGGCCGCCGCGGGAGATGAATTCTGCCGGGGACCAGGTATTGACCGGGATCACCGGAGCTTCACCGAGCAAGCCGCCGAATGAAACCGTGTCTCCGACTTTACATCCCGCCGCCGGGATCAACCGGACGGCGGTGGTTTTGGTGTTGACCACGCCAATGGCGATCTCGTCGGCGATGATTCCGGAAATGATTTCTGCCGGAGTATCGCCCGGAATAGCGATCATATCCAGACCGACCGAACAGACGGCGGTCATTGCTTCAAGTTTTTCCAGAGTAAGCGCACCGCAGCGGGCGGCTTCGATCATCCCGGCATCTTCTGAAACGGGGATGAATGCTCCGGATAATCCTCCAACGTGAGAGGATGCCATAACGCCGCCCTTTTTCACTGCATCATTGAGCATTGCCAGCGCGGCGGTGGTTCCGTGGCAGCCGCATTTTTCCAGTCCGAGAGATTCGAGGATATAGGCTACTGAATCTCCGACCGCCGGAGTGGGAGCAAGGGAGAGGTCAACGATACCGAAAGGCACATTGAGCCGCTCGGATGCTTCACGCGCCACGAGCTGACCGACACGGGTGATTTTGAATGCGGTACGTTTGATGGTTTCGGCGGCTTCCGTGAGGTTGCATTTGCCGCGCCGCCGCAAAGCTGAAGCGACCACGCCGGGGCCGGAAACTCCGACATTGATGACCGTCTCCGGTTCGCCGATCCCGTGGAAAGCTCCCGCCATAAAGGGGTTGTCTTCCGGAACGTTGGCAAATACCACCAGTTTCGCACAGCCGATGGACTGTTTGTCAGAGGTGAGATCGGCGGTATTGCGGATGATTTTACCCATTTCGGCGACGGCATCCATATTGATGCCCGCCTTGGTGGAAGCTACATTGACCGAGGAACAGACCCGTTCCGTTTCCGCCAGTGCCTGCGGAATGGCGGAAATCACCGCGCGGCTGCCATTGGTAAAACCTTTCTGCACCAGTGCGCTGAATCCGCCGATAAAGTTTATTCCCAGCTCGTGGGCTGCTCTGTCAAAAGTTTTGGCAAGTTTTACTGCGTCATCCGGAGTGAAGCCTCCGGCGATCAGAGCGGCAGGGGTGACGGAAACGCGTTTATTTATAATAGGGATTCCATACTTTTTTTCAATATCTTCACCGGTTTTGACCAGATTTGCCGCTTTGGACATGATGCGGTCATAAACGCGGGTGCAGAGGCGGTCGGGATTTTCGCTCTGGCAATCGTAGAGGGATATACCCATGGTGATGGTACGGATATCAAGACACTCCTCGCGGATCATGCTGATAGTTTCGATAATATCTCTGGAATCAAACATGGCAGATCAGATCCTGTGCATGGAGTTGAAAATATCTTCGTGCATGACGTGGATCTCCAGACCGTCGGCTTTGCCCTGTGCCGCCATTTTATCGACGAATTCATTGAAGGGAATGGAGAGTTTGTCGATATCCACTGCCATGATCATGGTGAAGTATTCATCGATAACGGTCTGGGAAATATCGAGGATATTGGCACTGTATCTGGCACAACCGGCACTGACTTTGGCGATGATGCCGACAGAATCTTTTCCGATGACGGTAACGACTGCTTTCATATTTTTTCTCCCTGCAAATTTACGGTTTTACATAATATAGCACCGCAGATCTGCTTTTGCATGAGAAAACTGTTTTTTTTATGGAAAATTTTTCCCGGAAAACAAAAAACTCTGTCCCTTCGGTGGAGGAACAGAGTTTTGAACGTGGATAGAGAAGTGACCTCTTATCTCCCGGTGCTGCGAAGCGTTCCGGTATTCGCTCTGAATACCGTGGAAGGTCTTGCCGGAGCGGTTCCGATTTGTGACCGGGCGGGCTGTGACACCGTGGAAGGTCTTGCCGGAGCGGTTCCGTTTTGCGACCGGGCTGGCCGAGACACCGTGGAAGGTCTTGCCGGAGCGGTTCCGTTTTGCGACCTGGCGGGCTGTGACACCGTGGAAGGTCTTGCCGGAGCGGTTCCGATTTGCGACCGGGCGGGCCGTGACACCGTGGAAGGTCTTGCCGGAGCGGTTCCGTTTTGCGACCGGGCGGGCCGTGACACCGTGGAAGGTCTTGCCGGAGCGGTTCCGTT
>SUWH01000010.1 GCA_015061605.1 Lentisphaerota bacterium
CACCGGAAAAACTGACGTTGATTACCAAATATTATGAACATGGTCTCCGCTGGACTTTATACAATAATATGATGGATATCAGTGCCTGCGGACGGCAGATCATCGAATCCTGGCCGCAAAAGAAGTTCATTCAGATTTGCAGTTATGCCGACTTGCTGAAAAAATCCGGTCTGTTGAAAGAGCTGCCGGAACCCCGGGGAAGTATCTGTTACCCTAAAAGCGGTTATCTTATTCACCGCAACGAAGATTTTTTCTTCTCCGTAAAGATGAGTTCGGCAACGCTTATCGGTTCGGAAGTCGTCAATTCAGAAAATTCCTTGGGGCGGTACTCCGCTGACGGCGCTACTATGCTCTACACCCGGTATCCCTGGAAACAGTCTTCTCTCGCATTGCGCAACTGGCACAAGGTTCCGGGGACGACCGAGCTTCAAAACTCCGATTCTCTGCGCCCGACCCGGGAGTATCCCCACGAAAATTCAAGCAGTTACTGCTGTTTTGCCGAAGACTCTGTTGCTGCCGCTATGATGCGTTTTCGTGTTTCCCGGCTGCAAGCCGATAAGGCATGGTTCTGCTTTGATAAATATATCGTCTGCATGGGAACCAATATAAAGTCCTTTGAACCGGGGAGTGTGGCAACAACTCTCGTCCAGCGTTTTCGCAACACTCAAGTTTTGCTGGGCAACAAGCCGCTTACGGACGGGGAATTCTGTTCTGCCGGGAAAACTTCTTTCACCTTTGAAGGTATGAAGTATCTGCTTCCGGAAAGCGGTTCGTTCAAAATTCTCCTTGACCACCGGCAAGGCAACTGGAACACCATCAATTTGGAACATCCATCGAGTCCGGTTTCAGGAGATATGCTGACGGTTTGGCAGGAACACGACTCCTCTACTCCGGGGCAATACCTTTACGTCATTCATCCGGAAAGTGTTCCCGCACCTGAAATCAAATACCTGCGCGGCAATAATATCATCGGCATCCATACTCCGGATGGCATTATCGCCGCCTTCTTTTCACCCGGTAAAATCCTTGATATCGAAACTGCCGTCCCGGGTTTGTACATTGATTTCAAAAACATCCGGAAATTTATCCCGCTTTGCCAATAAAAAGAGGGTGGCAAAACCTGTACAAGAAGTTTTGCAGCACTCTTCCGATGTCCGGAAGCTCGCCCGTGCCATCGGTAAGGACATGGCGTATGTTTCCCGGATTACCCGACTCACGCTGCTGTCGCCGGAAATCATCCACGGCGTCCTCACCGGGCAGTTAGATCAAATCGGCGTGGAAAAGTGCAAGCAGCCTTTTCCCATTTTATGGGATGAACAGAAAAAGTTTTTCGGCATCGAGTAACGCACCCAGCGTTTGGCGGTTGGAGATCATAAACCCTGCCACGCTTTGATGGAAAAGCTGCTTTCAAGGTATTTCTGCTGCTCCTTTGGCACTTTGGAAAAGAAATCAAGTCCCGTTACTTTTTCGACTGTATCAACGGTAACTGCGAATTCCTGCAATGCTTTGTTACTCCCTTCATTCGGCAGGATAAATGCTATCATTTTCTGTGGTGGTGTTAAATCATAAATGACTTTATAATAATGTGTGGGAACTGTAACTTTGTTTGGTCCGATGGTGATTCGTGGCTCTTTGGGCAGAATCGGTCCGGTTACCACAACGATTTTTCCTTCTGTTATGGCAAAATCTCGTACCAACGCTTCCAGTTCCTTCCATATCCCCCGATTAAATGCAGGTTTCTGCGGACTCATATTGGAGTAAAAGAAACTGTCGGCCATTGTTTGTCCAGAAAAGGCCATGTCAGCCGCAGGAGCAAGGTGTCCGCGATCGTAACCCGACCTGCGGTAATCTGCCGCTGTTGCGCTTCCTGTAGGGATTTCCGGGTCGCTGCGAAACTTGTTTGTCCGCTTCACCACCTTCGTGGTAGCCTCCGCTGCGGTCATTATATAGATAACCCACGCAGCTTGTTCGTGTTGCTCTATGTAACCGAGAGCGTATCCGGGGCGGTTAATGATGGTATCGGCTTTGCCGGGAATACCGAAGGAAAGGTTATCGTATTGAGGTTCTTGCTCGCCAGCCCAGCAGAAACAGGAAAAAATAAAACAGAGGGTGAGTATGAGTTTGAATAAAGATTTTGATTTATATTTTACCATCCGGCTGGCTTTCCTCATCTGTTTGTGAGACGAGGAATTATGGCAAAAAAGAACGGCCTCGACTCAATGTTCTAACGAGGCTCGGCAAAGCCCACAATCGCACAAAGAGCCGGGCCGTAAATATACGGCACAGCCTATGTATGCGATTGCTCAAAATTTTGCCGATTTCGTTAGAACGCATAGTATTTATAAAGCACCATCTCAAAAGATGGCTATGTAAGAATGTCAAAAACAGTTTTTATTCGAGTTTTTCACCTCCAGAGTTTATTCCATAACTGCACGGTGTAATGTACACCGAAAAGAGTGATTTTTCAAGCAAACAAACCATTATTGTTTTATTATTTGATTGATGCTGCCACGCAATGCGTGAATCAGCATTTCCTTTCGCAGTTCAATAAATGTTTGAAATTGCTAAAACGTATAATTTAACCCCTGGGGGATGTGGTGTCGTTTCTTGAAATTGTCGTCACGAGTAGGAACGAAATTACTCCGGGGGAATACAACCGACTTTTGCTTCTGCTCGTTGAGAAAGTTGTCGTTTGGGAGGATAAATTGGAATTGGAACTCAAAACCAGCGGAATAAAATCGCTGATGGAGGAATTCAAAAATGCATAAAGTGGAAATCCTTGAAAATGGAAATGTTAAACTTACGATCCCTATGTCCTTCCGGAACTGTGCCGGACGGAAACGGATTGTGACTCCCGATGAAGAAGTTACTTTCACAGACCCGATGGTAACCAGTCTTGCCCGTGCCTTCCGCTGGCAAAAACTGATCGATGAAGGCGTGTACTCCAATGTCCAGGAACTCGCTCGTGCCATCGTTAAGGACATGGCGTATGTTTCCCGGATAACCCGGCTCACGCTGCTGTCGCCGGAAATCATCCACGGCGTCCTCACCGGGCAGTTGGACCAAATCAGCGTGAAAAAGTGTAAACAGCCTTTTCCCATTTTATGGGATGAACAGAAAAAGTTTTTCGGTATCGAGTAACGCAACACAGCTTTTGGCGGTAGGAATTATCCCGCCGCCTTTTTTGTTTTTTGTGGAAAATGTGAGATGTCGGACTTTCCTTACAATTAAAAAGCGAAGGTCGGTGCAGAGAACTTTCCGATGAGCATTTCAAGGTGGCGTTGGTATCGTTCTGCGGAAAAATACGTCATTTAACGGCTGTTGTCACTCAAAGAGTTATGACGGATAGAGAACACTTTTTCATAAATGATGTTTGGTCTCTAATCGAAATGTCGGCAAATAGAGAATAGAGAAAAATAGAGAATTTTGCGTATTTTGCCGTGTGTTTGTGTAACACTCTCATCTCTAACACTTAACAAAATAACTCCGCATAAATGACTGCCGACATTTACAAACAGAGAATTTCCGGAGAAACTATGCAAAACATGCGCTTTTGAGAGGCTATGCCGTTCTCTATTGAGAGAACTGCAGCGGAATGAGTTTGTTGCAAATCAGTACCGCATTGCCCGGCTTCGGGAGCTGACGCTCCTCTACGCCGCGGCAGTCTTCCCCGTTGGGTTCGCTCGTCTGCGCCTATGGCTTGCCGAGGCGAAATCTCAAAAATGCCGCTTGATGAATGCTCTGCCGCAATGGGTTTTGAGATAAAAGAAATTAAGCGGCGAAGCCGCGCTGTAAAGATAACACATCCTCCCGCCGGAGGCGGCAACTTCACAAGCGGAGCGGCTTCACAAGTGCAATGAAGCGACAGCGTAATGAAACGACTTCACAAGCAAGGCTTCCTGGAATTGGTGAAGATGTGAAGAAAACCTTTGGTTTTGAGTGAAGAGCGGCTGACGCCGCGTGAAGAGAAGCCTTGCGGCTTCGTTCACCATTTTTGCCACAGGCAAAAATGGTGGGCGATGAGGGACTCGAACCCCCGACATTCACGGTGTAAACGTGACGCTCTAACCAACTGAGCTAATCGCCCGGATTTTTGATTATTCCATAATATACCCCGCCGGATGGCGGTTGTCAAGCGGCGGAATATATATATGTCGAAAAAATTACAATACCGGCTTGAGCAGGTAAAGTGTGCTGCCTTTACGCAGATCTTTGACCGCTTCACGGTATTCAGCCATGTGCGCTGAATCCAGATGCGCTTTGAGATGCGCTTCTGATTCCCACGCTTCGACAATGGTCAGGTAAATCTGATTTTCGTCATTATCGATGCACGGATTGTAGGTGATGCATCCGTTTTCAGCCCGGACGACCGGCACGAGGTCACGCATAATTTCCAGCATTTTTTCCTGACAACCGGGATTGAGTTCCATTCTGGCAACAACATGTATCATTTTGAAAACCTTTCAGTAAGAATTTTTCATTATATCAAGGAGAATATTGTAACTTTCTTCCAACGGAATGGGCTGCGGAGCATTTTCCAGTTTCATCTTGTTTTCAGCTCCGCTGCGGGCGGTCTTTTCCAGAAGTTCCGGCGTTATGCCCTGCCAATGGGACAGTTTCTGTTTCAAACCGATGGAGCTTGTGAACGTTCTGAAACTTTCTATCACCTCTTCCGGGGTGTTCCCCGGAAAAATATCTGCCAGTTCCATGGTGCGTTCAGCGACCTTGGGATTGGCAAGGTAATATTTCCACGCCGCAGGCAGAAGTACGGCGACCGCTTCTCCGTGTGCGATCCGCCCGAACCATGAAAAACTGCACAAATGCGGCACCCCGGTCGATTTGAAGCGGATGGTCATGCCGCCTAATGTGGAGGCGATAAGCATACCGCGGCGGGCTGTTTCATTATCCGGATCTGTCAGCGCTTGCGGAAGGTATTCTTTGACCAGCGCAATACCGGTCTTTGCCCAGATGTTGGCATCCGGATGGCGGTTGTCTGCTCCCACATTGAGAAAGCCTTCGATCAGATGCGCCAGCGCATCACAGCCGGTGGCACGGGTCAGTGCTTCCGGCATGGAACGCTGCAATAACGGCGGGCAGAACGCGATCGCCGGAACGGATTGATCTTCCACAATGAGTTTTTTTACTCCGAGCGCATGGTCGACGATGTTTGAGTAGGGGGTCGCTTCCGAACCGGTTCCGCTGGTAGTCGGGATGGCGACCATCCGTTTCAGGTGTTTCCCGAAATTGGCACTGCTCCAGCGGTTGACTCCAAAGAGGTCAGAGAGCTCCCAATTGGTCTGATAGCATAAGTAGGCGGCTTTTGCGGCATCAAGGACACTTCCTCCGCCGACAGCGACCACATTTTCCGGACGGCGTTCTTTGAGGAACTCCACCATCTTTTTTACGGTTTCAGTAGATGGTTCAGCTTCCACTCCGGTCCACACGGTATAGCCGGCACAGCGGAAAAGTTCCGCATAGTGGCTTCCCGAAAACACCACCGTATCCGGTGCGCTGTGCCCCAGAGTCACCGAAAGCAGTTGAAATATTTCATCTGAAATGACGATGATCTCTTTCGGAGCGCCCTGAAGCAGCGTTTCAGCGTATTCTATTGTTACCATACTTTGATCATTCCGGAAGCAAAATACTGGTGGATGTGCATCGCAGAGTAGGGGGCGGACCACGGGAGGCGGCCTTCCAATTCTTCGATGGTGTCGATCTGACCGTCAAGATATTCATTGATCCGGACGATAAGCTCTTCCAACCGTGCCGCCTGCGCCGCATTGCGTCCCTGAATGGTTTCCAGACCGAAGGCTTTGGAACGCGCCAGCCAGATTTCGCGGAAAAGTCCATCCAATTGATAGAGCGCAGTCAACGCCGCGGGGATGGTGGTCGTGGCAAGTTCGTGCAGCGCCAGACGGTCGCCGCTGTCATATGCGGCTTCGAGTGCGCCGCGCAGTTCGAGTTTGCGCATCAGGAATTTCACGACCGCCACGGCGTAAGCGATGTTTCCGGCTTCGCACTCTTCGATGTGCGGCATGATGCGGCAGAGTATCTCATCGTAGATGTCGAGCAACTGCAAGTCAAATTCCGGATTGGCGCGTTTGGCGTTATCAAAGGCGATGCCGAGCAGCGGATCATCCCACAGGATGGATTGTGCATAAAGGGCTTCCGGAGTTTTTCCTTCAACGGCTATATTTTCCTGATGGATGTCTCCGACGGCGATCTGGGCGGCATAATCGGCAAAACAGGTTGCTTCAAAACGCCGGGCAGAAACATTTTCATCTTTTTCTCCCCAGCACATATCACCGCAGCGGACGATACCGGCAAGCGAGGAGTCGTATTCGCAATATGCGCCGTCGTCACCCCACATGGTGAAAAAGAGTTCTGAAACATTTTCTTCACGGCAGGCTTCGATACAGGGGGTGGCGGTGAGCATGGTCTGGTTGTGATCATACCACAATTTCACCCAGGTCCAGATGCCGGAACCCATGATCGGCTCTTTGCCCAGATCCCGGTGCCGCCGGATCATTTTCTTATAGGTTTCTTTGTCTTTGTGATAGTAATCCCAGTAGACCAGTTGAGTGGCCGGATCGATTTCCGAAGCCAGATTTTCCGGGAAGGGACTGGTGGTGTCGTAATAGAGATTGGCGGTGTTGGTGAGGCGGAAGAACATATCCGACCACATCATCGGATCCAAGCCGTGTTTTGCACAGATCTCTGAAACCACTTTCAAGTGGCGGGTCATCAGCTCAAAGCCGCCAGTGCATCCGTTGAGCCGGTGATATTTGCCAAGTCCCAGCCCGTGAGCTTCATCCATGCCGATGTGGATGCGGCGGCTGCGGAATGCTTTGCTCCAGAAACTGATCATTTTGTCAACGAGTTCATGGACGCGCGGGTTTCCGACCATCATGATGCGCGGGGTGTCCTGAATATCGGCATAGACCGGATGGCGGAGCATCTGTTCCAAATGGGCGAGAGTCTGGATGCAGCCGACCATCTCTATGCCGAGCGTGGCGGCATAGGCATCGATCTCCTGAAGCTCTTCCAGAGAATAAGCTCCCCGGAAAGCTCCGAAAAATGGTTCATCATCCAGTTCATAAATATCTTCGCAGTAAAGCAGAACCTGATTGTAGCCGGAAAGCGCCAACCGGCGCAGCCATTTTTTCAGATGTTCCACACGCATGACCATGCCGCGGGAAACATCGAGCATGATGCCCAGACTGCGGAACGGCGTGGAAGCATCCTCTTCCAGTTTGGATAAGGCGCTGCCGATACCGCGGGCGGCTCCGGAGAGAGAGGAGTATTCGATTTTGACTTCGCCTTTGGAACGGGTCACTTTTGAAATACATCCGGTTCCGGAAATCTCTTTGAATTTGAGTTTGAGTCCGCGTCCGCCTTCGGAAATGGGGTACTCTTCGGACAGGGTATTGAGCATATCCGCGATGGCGGGAGGCACTTCGCTGTTTTTCCAGGACAGTTTGACATTTGAAGCGGTGTTCATGATATTTTCTCCTATTGTTGAACAACTCATGCAATAACATACAGCGTATTTCAGCGCATTACAAGGGGCGGATTAAAAAATTTCCAGAAAGTCCGGCGCCCGGGTCAGACAGTGTACTTCACCGTCCGGGGCCAGATATATGAGATCTTCCAGCCGGATGCCGCCCCATTCCGGATAGTACACACCCGGTTCTACGGTGAATATCTCTCCGCCGGTAAGAATATCTTTACTGCGCGGGGACAGTCGTGGAGATTCATGTATTTCCAGACCGACACCGTGACCGAGTCCATGGAAAAAACCGAATGGTTCACCATCGGACGTTCCGGTGAAAAAACGGTGTTTTTCCAGAATGCTTTCTGCGGCGAGGTGGATGGAGGCGCAACTGACATTGAGCGCGATTTTGCTTTTGGCATATTCTCTGGCTTCCTTTACCGCTTCATAGGCCCGTTTGACGATCTCCGGAGCTTTCCCTTTTACCACGGTGCGGGTCAGATCTCCCCAGTAACCGCTGACGGAAGAACGGGGGAATATATCCATCACGATCGGAGTGTGGGCGTAAAGCGGACCGCTGCCCTGATTATGTGGCTGGGATGATTGTTTTGCTCCGGCGCAGATCGTGCCGGTCGGCAGGGCGTTGTGTTTTAATATGGTGCAGTCGATCTCCGCGCGCAGTATTTCACTGGTCAGAGTTTCTCCATTCCAGATGAGGAGACCGTCCGGAGAAATCGTTGCTTCTTCAAGGACTTTTACTGCCCGGGAGAAACCTGCTTCTCCGGCGCGCTGGCTGTCGATTACCGCCTGAAGTTCCTGCTTATCTTTGCTTCGTCTGCCGGGACAGAAGTCACTTTCTGAAACATGGAGTTTGATTCCGGAAGCGTTGAGTTTTTCCGCCAGTCCCAACGGGAATTCCGGAGGAACTTCAAAGCAGTTCGTGTTGAAAATCTTTGCTGCTCCGGTGATGATTTCCTGACGGGAAGTGCCGAAGTCGCTTTCCGGAAGTACGGCGACACCCGGTTTGGCACAGCTTCTGGCGCGGGATATTTCCAGCTTGGACATCAGTGCTGTGACACCGGATGGGGTTTCAAAACAGATGAAATCATCCGGAGTGGATATGCCGGTAAGGTAACGTATTTCAGGAGACGATTCCCCTGAACCGATAAGTAATCTTGTAAAATTTTTGTTCATAGTATTGACTTTTTACCCTTTTAGAGGCATATTATGTGTTGGTCACTGTTTGTTTACGCAATTGCAGTGCAGTTGATACGGTATTAAAATACTCCGCAAAAGGCGGGGTTTCAAGAGCAGAATGGAGAATTTTTATGTCTGATACCATCGAAGCGGTGTTCGTTGTACTTGGAGCGTATATGCTCGGAAGTATTCCATGGGGATAT
This sequence comes from Lentisphaerota bacterium, assembly GCA_015061605.1. Classification (GTDB taxonomy): domain Bacteria; phylum Verrucomicrobiota; class Lentisphaeria; order Victivallales; family Victivallaceae; genus UBA1784. The sequence goes on from SUWH01000010.1 coordinate 8,893, forward strand.
ATCATCGGCCGCATTTACGGCGTTGATGTCCGTACTGTCGGTTCAAAAAATATCGGTGCGACCAATGTTACCCGTACCGTGGGACGCATCCCCGGAAAAATCTGTTTTGTTCTGGATTTCCTCAAAGGTGGATTGCCGGTGCTTGCCGCCCAGCAGATCGCAGCGGCCGGCGCATGGAAAGGCGGTGCGGAATGGGTGGTCGTCGCGGTGATGCTTGCGACTATCCTCGGACACATCTTCCCGGTGTTTCTCCAGTTCAAAGGCGGCAAAGGAGTCAGTACCGCCGCCGGAGCGATCATGGCATTGGCTCCGATACCTCTGGTTGTCGCTTTTACGGTCTGGGTGATCGTTTTTCTGGTTTCCCGTTATGTATCTTTAGCGAGTATTTCTGCAGCAGCCGTGCTGCCGGTGGTGGCGTGGGCGTTTGCAGTTGCCGGTATCGGTTCTCCGGTGGCGCATTCCAAATTGACCTTGATTTTTCTTACTGTCATTGCGGTGTTGGCGATCGTCCGTCATCACAGTAATATCCGCCGGCTGCTCAATGGTACAGAAAGCCGTTTCGGCAAGGATAAAAAAGCATGATCGGAAGCGGTGGTTGTTTTTTTGTCAAATTTTTCAAGATAAAGTACGCCCGGGTCTTGAAATTTTGATATTTCAAGATTATATTTCAGATAATGTGCGAAAATTATTTACTTAAATCATAAAAAATACGGAGTATGACAATGAAGTTCGGAAAAATGTGGTTGATCGCTTTGATCGCAGTATTCAGTGTGGTGTGTGCCGGAAATGTTTCCGCTGCCGAAACTAATGAGCCGCAGTGGCTCATGCGTCCGGTCGACAAGCTCGCACGCGGTATAGCGAACGTGGCATTCAGCGTTTTTGAATTGCCGATGCAGTGGGCAAATGTCAACCGTGAAGAGGGCGGTATTGCCGGAATCACCAAAGGTACTTTTAAAGGTATCATTTACGTTGTCGCCCGCGTCGGTGTCGGTGTGATCGATGTGGTGACTTTCCCGTTCCCGCTTCCCGATTGCCCGAATTATCCGGAAGACGCAGGCTGGGGCTACGGTCCTATCATGAAACCCGCCTGGGTCATCGATGTCGGTCATGATTGGAATAACTTTGTCTACTCTGACGAGTCTATTGTCAATCCCACGCTGTGAGAGATATCTTTCAGTATGTACAGCAATGCCGGAGCGCGTCAGGCGGTTCCGGCATTCTTTTTAAGCATAGTCTGCTGATAGTGTAAAATATTATTTGTTTGGTGAAAAAGTGAGTTTCTCATGTGGTTTTGTCGGTTTGCCCAATGTTGGCAAGTCCACTTTGTTCAATGCGTTGAGTCATGGCGGCGCGGAAGCTGCCAATTTTCCTTTTTGTACGATTGAACCCAATGCCGGTATCGCGAAGGTTCCCGATCCGCGTCTGGCGGTTCTGGCTGATCTGGAAAAATCCGGCCGTATCGTTCCGTCAACTCTGAAATTTATCGACATCGCCGGTCTGGTGCGCGGTGCCAGTCAGGGCGAGGGGTTGGGCAACCAGTTTCTCGGTCATGTCCGCAATGTGGATGCAGTGGCGCACGTTGTCCGTCTTTTCAACGATTCCGATGTGGTGCATGTTTCCGGTAAGGTCGATCCGGTCGATGATTTGGAAACGATCGGCACCGAATTGATGCTCGCCGACCTTGAAATGTTGGAGAAACGCCGGGATAAAGCGCATAAGCTGGCGCGTTCCAACGATGCGGATGCCAAACTGGAATATGAGTTGGTCAAGTCAATGATCTCCGATCTGGAAAACGGTTCGGTTCCGCGTTTTGACCGCGAAGATAAAAAAATCCGTTCTCTGGTCGAGACTTTCGGACTGCTGACGGTGAAGCCTGCTTTCATCTGTGCCAATGTCGGTGAAGATCAGGTCGCAGACTACACCAATTGCGATGCCGGTAAACGGCTCAAAGATTATGCCGAAGCGCATAATATGGAAGTTGTGCCGGTTTGTGCAAAACTGGAAGATGAGCTCGGTTCGCTTTCTGAAGAGGAGGCGGCGGTATTTATGGAAGAACTCGGAATCACCGAATCCGGTCTTGACCGGGTCGTTCAGACCGGCTACCGTTTGCTGGATTATATTACATTTTTTACTGCCGGTCCCATGGAATCCCGCGCCTGGACCGTCACCCGCGGGGCGCTGGCTCCGGAGGCCGCCGGAAAGATCCACACTGACATGTGCCGCGGTTTCATCCGCATGGAAACGGTTTCTTATGATGATCTGGTCGAATGCGGTTCATGGGCAAAGGCACAGTTGGCAGGTAAACTGCGGATCGAAGGTAAAGATTATGTGGTTCAGGACGGTGATGTGATTCACGTCCGCTTCTCTGTATAACAATCAAATCCCGGAGACAGGTGATGAATTTTAAAGGCAAAGATCTGGAATATTACAACGCGCTGATGAAAGTGCGTAATGAAGTAACTGAACGGATGAGGCATTGTGCTGATTCCGCATTGAGTTCTGAAAATTTTGAAAAACGCGGTGTCACCACTCACATGGCCGACAGCTCTTTTGATAATTCCCGTAATGAAATGGCGCTCCGGATGCTCAGTGAAGACGGTGATATCGTGGAACTCATCGACGATGCCGTTGAACGGCTCGCCAACGGTGAATACGGAAAATGTATGGAGTGCGGTGAAATGATCGCTGAAGCCCGTTTGCAGGTACGTCCTTATGCGCTTTTCTGCATCAAATGCAAAAGCCGTCAGGAAGAAATGATGAAGCAGCGCTGATGACAGAAAAAATGAAAAAAAATTCTCCGGAAGAAAAAAAGATCCTGGCGGCAGCAGGGATCGTTGGCATTCTTATGCTGGCATTGGATCTTGCCACCAAATTGTGGGTGGTAAAAGGTTTCCGGCTTCATGAATCGGTTGATTTGATCCCGGGAGTGCTGGCATTTACCAGTGTTCGCAACTATGGTGCGGCGTGGAGTATTTTGAGCGGTTACGGCTGGCTGTTATTGAGTTTCGCTCTGGTGACGGCGGTTTTGCTGTGTATATTTTTCCGCAAAATAACCGAGGGCTGGAGTGAACGTTATTTCGCATTGGCATTGCTTTTATCCGGTATCATCGGCAATTCGTCGGATCGTTTTTTCCGTGGTGCGGTGGTGGATTTCATTCATGTTCACTGGCATGATGTGTGGCACTACCCGGTGTTCAATGTTGCTGATATTGCCATTTGCTGTGGAGTGGGCATTTTTATATTGTCCAATTTATTGAGAAAAAATCCCGGAGAAGATGAAAAATGAGCCGGATGATGCCGGTCGATTCTGTCCGCAAAGCTGAAGCCGGTGCGGTAGCTGCCGGAACGGCTGAATTTGATTTGATGCTTTCTGCCGGGAGGCAGGCGGCAGATATTATTCAGCACCACTATCCTCACGCGATACGTTTCCTGTTTTTCTGCGGCGGCGGCAATAATGGCGGCGATGCACTGATTGCCGCAGACATTCTGTACCGGCGTTATCACCGGGAAGTGATGGTTTATTCCGTAAAAGAGCTGAATAAATTTACCGGATGTGCTGCCTTGGCAGCGAAACAGTTACCTGCTGAAATTTGTGTTATCGATTCTGCAACGCTGCGCAAGGAGGATATTCTCCCCGGAGATGTGATAATTGACGGATTGCTGGGTATCGGTTTCAAAGGCGGAGCGTTGCGTCCGGAAGTCCGGGCGATGGTCACGATCGCCAATGCGGTACGCAATCCGGTAATTTCGCTCGATCTGCCCAGCGGCATGAATGGTGACAATGGTGAAGTATCTTCCGATGGAGCTGTAAATGCCGATTTGACCATAACGTTCGGAGCGGTAAAGCCGGGGCTTTTTTCCATGAACGGCAGTGCATTGCGCGGAAGATTGCGTCTGGCTGACATCGGATTGCCCGCCATTGATGATACCGGCGATGAAGTGTTTACCAATCTCGATGCCGTTGAAACGTTGACTCATCCTGCGGCGGATTGCCATAAAAATTCCCGGGGCAGGGTGCTGGTCTGGGGCGGCAGTGAAGAATATCCCGGTGCTCCGGTATTGAGTGCCAAAGGGGCGTTGTATGCTTCTGCCGGGATCGTCCGGCTGGTTTCCTGCGGTGAATGCCGCAATCTGGCTCCGGCAGCCGTTATTGTGAAAAAGATCCCCAACGGTTCGGATGTGAGAAGTGAAGTCTTACCGTTTTTTCCGCTCAGTGATGTACTGGTCGCCGGTTGCGGCTGGGGAAATGAAACGCAGCGAGAAGCATTGAATACGGTGTGGGAGTTTCCGGGGAAGGTCATTCTGGATGCCGATGCGTTGAATATGTTCAGTCGTTTTCCGGAGTCGTGGAGCAAACACAAAGATGTGCTTATAACTCCGCATCCCGGCGAAGCGGCACGTTTGGCAGCGGCTTTCGGAATAAAAAATATTGACCGCAGGCAGCTCGCCGGAGAATTGGCGGCAACTCTCGGCTGTATCGTTTTACTCAAAGGACGTGATTCGGTGCTGGCGGCTCCGGATGGCAGAAATACGCTTATTTCTTCAGGAAATCACGCGCTTGCCACCGCCGGAAGCGGAGATGTACTGACGGGAATAATCGCCGCGCAGGCGGCAAAAATGCCGTTGTTTGAAGCAGCGGCACTTGGAGCATATATCCACGGTGTCGCCGGTGAAACTGCCGGAAGATATATTATCGCGGATGAATTGCCGTTACTTGCGGCGCGTGTTATAAGTATTCTGCGGGATAATTCATTTTTGTGACTTGCCACGCGCTGAAGCGGTTAAACTGCTCAATGATACGGCGTATTCCATTGGGCTGGAAGTTGAAAGATTGTTGAAAAAAGAAATTTTGTAGTATGCATAGTGTAATCAATTCAGATCCCGGGAAAGAGTTTGATGAAATAAACCGTTTCTGGCAGGGGTGTCCCACGATCGCCCGGAGCCGTGGCGGCAGACTTTATGCCGGATGGTACACCGGCGGCACCCGGGAACCTTCGCTGAAAAATTACAATCTTCTGGTCAGAAGCGATGACAACGGCAGAAGCTGGAGCCGTCCGGTACTGGTGATCCCGAGTTTGGAAAATGAAGCAATTTGCTGTATCGATATCCAGTTGTTTGTCGACCCGGAATACCGGATGTGGATATTCTGGACCCAACGTGATCTGCATTATGCCTTTGCGGATGAAAAGCATCTTTCGACTTATGCTGTGGTGTGCGATGATCCGGATGCGGATGTGTTGACTTTGAGTGAACCGCGTTATATCGCGCCGGGGTTTCTGCGTTGTCAGCCGACGGTGCTGAATGACGGCAGATGGCTGTTGTGTGCCTATGATTTTCAGGAAGGTAATTACCACTATTCTGAATCGTGCGATAAAGGCGTTACCTGGACACGCAAAGATGGCGCTTTGCGCTGTTGTCCGCGCAACTTTGATGAACCGATGATCCTTGAACGGCGCGACGGAACTCTGTGGTTTCTGGCGCGGACGGCGGTTGGAGTTGGTTTCCTTGCTGAAGCGTTTTCCTTTGACGGCGGGGCAACGTGGGAAAATTCCCGTTTGACCGACATTGCCGATCCGTCGGCGCGCTTCTTTTTGCGCCGGTTGAGATCCGGGAGGGTGCTGCTGGTCAAAAATGACAGCCGCGGTCAATCAAAAAATGTTAAAGAACGGTACAATATGACCGCGTTTCTTTCGGAAGATGACGGCAGGTCATGGTGTGCTTCACTGCTTATCGACCCGGGTGATTCTTCCTATCCGGATGCTGTTGAAGATGAAAACGGCAACATCTATCTCGTCCATGACCGGGGACGGTACGCTGCAAGAGAGATCGTTATTTCCCGCTTTACGGAAGAAGATATACTCAACGGCAGATTGACCGATCACTCATCGTTTGTCAATCAAATCATCAGCAAAGCTCCGGCAGTTCCGGTTGATCCGGCTCTTTATGCTGCGCAGAAAGCCGAAGACGATGCCATGATCGCCCGCTATTTCAGTTGAGAGATTCTCTGATCGCTTCTGCACGCTGGAGCAGAACATTGCGTTCCCGGTTGGAATATACAAAAATTACACCGCACTCTTTTTTCAACATTTCAACGGCATCCTGCGGTTTCCCCAGCTGCATATAAAAGTCGGCACAGCGCAAGGCGATGCGCAGATTGAGATGATGGTATCTCAAGCGCCGGTGCTGCTGATAATAGAGAATATCGGCGATCGCGGTTTCCGGAGAGAGGAATGTTTCAAAATGAAGATCGGCAAGCATCAGTGCCACATCCGGAGAATAAGGATGTTCTGCGCGTAATTCAATCAATTCTTTTTCGGCGAGCTGGTACTTCTTTGCGGCAATCAACCCCTTTTGCCGGGTGGTTATCACCGGAGGTATTTTCAAATAGTGGCGCGGATAAAATAGAAAGTCGGTTAAACTTCTTGCCATACCGCCGCTGTAAAGCAGAGAACCGGTGATGCCGAATAAATACAATGCAAAAACCAGCAGAAAGCCGTCGCCGACAACTCCGATTTGAGACTTGGCATGAAAATTATCGAAAATATCACAGATGACCCAGATCAGCGGTGCGGCTGACAGGAGCAGAGTGCAGAATTTGAGGATCTTTATTTGAGTATCTGAAAGATATTTCATTTACGGACACCTTTTACGAATAATCTCGTTCCGGCATCGCCGGGAAGGGATATTTCAGGGGAAACTTCCCAGCAAATATTATTCATTTTCTGCAGTTCCGGAAGTTCTTCCGCCGCCTGTCCGGGCGTTTTGTAGAATATCCACGTTCCGTTTTTTACCGGAAATTTGTCGGTTTCCCGGAAAAGTTTGGGGGAGGGGGCGACCGCCCGGGCGGTAACGAGGTCGAATTTTTTCTGAAATTCCGCTTTGCGGTTGAGTTCAACGGCGCGTCCCTGAATGGCGGTAAGGTTGGTCAATCCCAGTTTTTCCGCTGCCTGTCTGACGAAGTTCACCTTTTTGCCGATGGAGTCGATGGCAGTTATCTGCCAGTGCGGGAATGCCAACGCCAGAATAAGCGAGGGAAATCCGGCACCGCAGCCGATATCAGCGATTTTCAATTCCCGGTCGGCAAGTTCCGGAAAAACGATGGGCAGCAGCAGTGAATCGGCGGCGTGTTTGAGTTCAAAATCGGTTTTTCCCGTGATGCGGGTCAGATTCACTTTCTTATTGACCTCTTCAAGAAAACAGCGCAGTTCTCCGCACTTTTTCACGAACACTTCCGGTTCGGCAACTTTCGCCTTTTGAGCGAATCCGGCAAAATCAAACAACATATTTTTCCTTTGACAAAAACGGTTTCCGGTGGTATATTAAAAGGATATCATTCATAATATATACGGAAAGGCACTGGTTTTCCAGTGAAATGATCAAAATGTCACAATTTTTTCAGGAAATCCGGTCCCGCAAGCGGGCATTTTTGCTTTTTGTACCATTGACATTGCTCTATTCCACCAGCTATTTTCAGCGGACGGCGATCCCGGGAACGATTTTCAATCAGCTGCAGCAGGATTTGCAGATGACCGCATTGCAAGTATCTTACATCGGAGCTTCATTCATCTACATTTATTCGCTTTCCCAGCTTTTTATCGGCTATCTGGTCGACCGTTTCGGAGCGCGGAAAGTGGTGATGATCGGCGGAGCGGTCTTCTGCGCCGGAGTGGTCTCATTTCCGCTGTTGGATGCTCCCGGACTGGTTTACCTTGCCCGCATGGTGGCGGGGATCGGCGCGGGGACGATGTATTTGAGTTTGCTCCGGGAATCCGACCGGCTTTTCGGACGGGAGAATTATTCGGTGATGATCGGTGTGGTTTTTGTCTGCGGCTATGCCGGAGGATTGTTTGGAACTCTGCCCTTTGAACGGCTTACGGCGGCGTTCCCGTGGCGCAATGTACTGCTGGTGGCGGGATTGCTTTCGCTTTTCTTTTATATCTGGTTCACGATCGCCTATTCGACCAAAGAGGGCAGAGCTTCCGTGCCGGCAGGTGTCGGTAAAACTTCCGGCTTGAAAGAGACCTGCCGGATGTTTGCCAATGTCTACTTGTGGCTGGATGTCTTTTGCGGTACGCTGAATTTTGCCATCTACTTCGTCATTCAGACGGTGGTGGGCAAAAAACTTCTCCACGATGCGGCGGGAATGAGTTCCGGTGCGGCTGCGGGAGTGATTTTTGCTTTGACACTGGTCTGCATGACTGTGCTGATGAGTTCGGCAACGTTGACCAGATTGTGCGGCAACCGGAGAAAACCGCTGATGATCTTCGCTTCAACTCTGGAAGTTGTCAATATTCTGGTCATGTGCAGTGCGCTTTATTTCCGGCTGCCGCCGTGGGTCTTTGCCGGATGTTTCATCAGTTTTGCCATCGCTTCGGGAACTTTGATCTCATTTTCACTTACCGCCCAGGAGCTGGGAAGCGCGGCGACGATGACCCGAAGCGCCGGATTTTACAATATGACCAACTACCTCGGCGTGGTGCTGCTTTCGCCGCTGGTCGGCTGGTTTCTGGATAAGTTCGGCAACCCGGTCATCAAGGAAGGCGTGGTCATCCATTCGGTCGATGCCTATTTGAAACTTTTCTACTGTCTGCTGGTACTGGCGGTTTCAGGAGCGATCGCTGTTCACTTCATCCCGGAAACGCGCGGTAAATTCCTGCGTCAGGATTGAACTTCTGAATTAAAATCACCGGATCGCCGGAAGCAGAGCAATAAAGTTGCGCAATACTTGTGAACTGTTGCTTTCATCCCAGGCGGCGACTGTGAAACGGTCGATGTCCAGCGGCAGATGGCGCAGGACAATATTTTTCAAACTTTCCTTGGCAGGCGGATGCGGAGTGAGGGCGATCCCCAGACCGGCGGCGGCAAGCTGCAATGAACCGCTGCCGCCGGCTTCATGGACGATCAGGGGAGACGTTTTGCAATGCCGGACAAAGAAAGTTTCAAAATGGGCGCGCAGTCTGGGCGCTTCTTCGGCAGGCGGCAGGATGAAGTGACTGTTTTTCAAATCCTGAATTTTCAGATTTTCCTTATGCGCCAGCGGATTGGATGCCGGAATGGCAAAGGCAAGCGGTATATTGACGATTTTTTTGAAATTCAAATTATCCAGACTCCGGGAAATGTTGCTTGAAGCAAAAAAGCTGATGTCGCATTTGCCGGAACGCACCAAAGCTGCCGCCGCCGGAGAGACCAGAGTATCATAAATACGGATTTTTACTTCCGGATAATTTTGCAGCATATTTTTGCACAGTTGCCCGATATCGATAAAATCGTAGATCAATCCGGCAACTCCGATGGAGAGGGTTCCGGTTTCGCCGCGCGCCGCTTTGCGTGCCAGTTGAGCAGATTCCTCCATCAATTCCGGAATATCTTTCATCTGACGCAGATAGATCATTCCCGCTTCGGTCAATTTTATCATCCACCGGTCGGAGCGGTCAAAGAGCTGACAGCCGATGGAATTTTCCAGTTTCTTTATTTCATTGCTCAACGCAGCTTGTGAAATACCAAGCAGTTGCGCTGCCCGGGCGAAATGAAGTTCCTGGGCCAGTGTGGTGAAGTTCCGGAGTTGTTTTAGTGTGATCATGAATGTTGATAACCTTTTGCTTATTAAGAATTGTATTTTAATATATTGCAAGTTTCCATATTTGCAAGTACATTTTCTATAATTTTTTGGTAATATACATCGTTTTGAACAAGGAGAATTTTGTATGAAGATGTCCGGTCGTGTTTTGTTGTGTGTCACTGCGGCAGCTACGCTGTTTTCCGTAAGCGGATGCAAAGGTAAGAAAGATCAGAAAACGTTTCAGGAACGCATTACCCGCGTACATGTACAGGAGCTGGAAAAACGCACTTTCCGCGAACGCATTCCAGTTCAGGGAACTGTTTCTCCGGTCGAACATGCTGTTATTTCTGCAAAAATCAGCGGAACAGTCGAACTCTTGAAGGTCAGTGAAGGCGACCGGCGCAAACGCGGAGCGGTGCTTTTCGGTATCGATCAGCAGGTGTTGAAAAATCAGGTCGTGGTCAAGGCGGACGAGATCAAAGTCAAAGAAGCCGCGCTGCAGAGTGCCAACTTCGCTCTCAAAACTGCCGAAATCAATCAGCGGCAGGCAAAACTTGACTATGAGCGTGCGTTGACTTTGCGCGACTCCAAGGCGATCAGTCAGGCCAATTTTGAAACCTATGAAACTGCATTCAAAAAGGCTGAAATGGAAGTGCAGAATGCACAGGCAAGCATCATTAATGCCCAAGCCCAGCTCAAACAGGCGCAAAGCAATCTTGCCATCGCCAAAAAGAATCTGGATGACTCCACCATCCGCGCTCCTTTTGATTGCGTGATTTTTGAAACCTTTATCGAAGAAAATGAATATGTTTCCACCGGTCAGAAAATCATGAATATCGAAAACCCCGGCAAGTTTGAGCTCGTCTGCTACATCAGTTCCGTCTATTTTGACCGGATCGAAGAAAATAAAACTCCCGTCGAATTTGTTGACAGCAAAGGCAGGATCCGGCGTTGTGTAATTACCTACAAAGCTCCCGGTATCGATCCAACCACCCGTACTTTCAAAATCAAAGCTGAAGTCCCGGAAAAGATCAGCGTCGTCAGCGGTATGCTCTGTGAACTCAATATAATACTGAATGAGAAAACCGCTTATGGTATCCCCGTTGATGCCACCTTGCTTCGTGCCAATAACCGCTACATCGCCTATACCGTCGGCAAAGACAGCCGCGCTGAAAGTGTCGTGGTCAAACGCGGTATCATCGACGGAAATTATTGCGAAATCCTCAATGCCGCCGAAGTTCAGGGCAAACGTTTTGTCACTACCGGACAGACCTTTATCAACAACGGCGCACTGCTCAAAGTTATTGAATAATGAAATAAAGGAGAGCAGATAAGATGTTTTTAAGCAGATGGTCAGTCCGCCGTCCGATCGCCATGACGGCATTCATTATCGTACTGGTGATGATCGGTCTTTCTCTCTATTCCCGTATCAGCATCGACTTGCTGCCCAATATGGAGATCCCGACCGTTCTGGTGCGCTGTGAATATCAGGGCGCGAGCCCCGCCGAGATCGAAATCGAAGTCGCCAAACGAATCGAAGATGCCGTTTCTTCACTGGACGGTATCCGCCACGTTACCAGTACTGCAATCGAAGATCAGGCGCAAGTCCAGCTTGAGTTCAATATGGGTATCGATGTCGATGTTGCCGCTACCGACATCCGTGAAGCGTTGAACCGCATCCGCGAAGACTTTCCCGATGGTGCCAAAGAGCCCACCATCCGCAAGATCGACACCAACGCCACCACCGTGGTGCAGGCATTTCTGGTCGGTGACCGTACGCAGGATGATCTTTATGACTTTGCCGACGATGTCATCGCTGACCGCTTTGCCAGTGTTCCCGGGGTCGGTGAAGTCCGGGTTTACGGTGCCAATGAAATGCAGATCCACGTTTTGCTTGACCGCGTGAAACTTACTGCGATGAATATTTCCATCAATGATATCGTTTCCAAACTCAAAGCCAACAACGTCCGTAAACCGCTCGGCCGTGTGCAGGTGGATAAAAATGAAAAGAACGTCACCTTTGTCGGTGACTTCAAAGACTTTGAAGAGATGCGTTCGCTGGAAATCGGCACTTACAAAGATAAGCGTGTCTATCTGCGCGACGTCGCCGAAATCAAACTTATGAGCCGTGAAGTCCGCAGTAAAGCCTACGTTGACGGCAAACCTGCCGCCCGTTTCAACATCGTCAAAAAAGGTGATGCCAACGCTCTGGAAGTTATCAGCGGAATCCGCAAACGCTTCGAAGCGATGAAGAAAAACGGTGAACTGCCTACCGGTATGGAGCTGGTCTGGTTCCGCGATTCCGGTGAATTTATTCAGGCTTCTGTGGATGATGCCTGGGGCAGTATTCTGACCGGTGTTATTCTTACTGCCGTACTGCTTTTCCTCTTTTTGCATGATGTCCGGTCGACCTTTATCGTTATGGTTTCGATGCCGATATCCATCATCGTCACCTTTGCGGCGATGGCGTATCTGGATTATTCATTCAACATCATGACTTTGCTTTCGCTTGGCTGCTCGGTCGGTGTGCTGGTGACCAACTCGATCGTAGTCATTGAAAACATCTTCAAACACCTCGACAAAAAAGAGGATATCAAAACTGCCGCCGAAAACGGTACTGCTGAAGTTATCGCCGCTGTGTCTGCCAGTGCATTGACCAACGTGGTTGTGTTCGTGCCGGTGATGATGATGACCACCCGTATCGGCAGTTTGATGGTGCCGTTTGCCGGAGTGATGGTTGCGGCAACGCTGGTATCTCTTTTTATCAGCTTTACCTTGACTCCGATCCTCTCCTGTTTGCTGCTCAAGCGTGGTGCGGAAGCTGAAAAAAGTGATAAAAAAAGTTTTCTGCAAAAGATGTTTATTCCGTGGGATAAAGGGTATGATGCCATTTGCCGCGGCTTCAACCGCACTATTGAGTGGACGGCGCGTTATCCCAAAACTTTGCTTTTGCTGGTGATTGCAGCAAGTGTTGCGGTGTGTTTGTTTGTCGTTCCCAAGGTGGGGCTCTCTTTTCTGCCGTTCTGCGATCAGGGCGAAATCCGTATCAAGTTTGAATTCCCGACCAGTTACAACCTTGAAACCACTGAAAAGCTGATCATGGAAGCGGCGGATCATATCAAAAAATATGATTTCGTCAAAGGTATGAATATTCAGGTCGGTACCTCAAACAGCAGCCGCGGACAGGTTTCAACGGCGGTCTACCTCGGTCAGATCAACCTCAAGACGACCAGTAAGTTTGAACGTAAAGAGACGATCTACGATCTTCAGGATATTATCCGTAAAGAACTTGGCTATCTGGATAACTGTCTGATCACACTTTCCATACCGCCGACATTCGGCGGCAGCGGCGCGGAGATCCGGTGTGTTATCAACGGTCCCGACCTCGAAGTCCTTGAAAATGCAGAAATGGCGATCATGGAAAAAATTCCCCGTCTCGGACTTACCCGCGACCTCGACTCCAGCCGCCGTGAACGTAAAGCCAATATCAATATCGCTCCCGACCGTACCATTTTGCAGAACCTCGGAATGTCTGCTGAAACACTTTATAACTATATGCTCGGTTCGCTTGACGGAACCGAAGTCGGTGACTTCCGCAGCGGTGCACGCGTGTTTGATATCCGCGTTAAAAACCGCAAGGAATATGGCGAAGTCCAGCTCCGTCAGACTGCTCCTGTGACCAAAGAGGACACCCCGCTTGGTACGGAAGTTCTGGCAAATATCACAGAAGATACCCGTCCGGTCATCATCAACCGCTATGATAAGGTGCGTACCATGTGGCTCTTTGCCAATACTGCTCCCGGCAAGGCGCTCGGAGAAGTTTCCAAAGCTATCGGTGACACCGCCCGTGAAGCTCTGCCGCCGGGATATGGTGTCCGCATGAGCGGTAATGTGGAAATGATGAATGAAACGGCAAGAGAGTTTATTCAGGTCATTGTGCTTGCCGCATTACTCACCTATTTGCTTATTGCCGGTATCATGGAATCCTGGACGAAGCCGTTTTTGATCATGTTCACCGTGCCGCTGGGCTTCCTCGGAATGTATTTCACCTTGTGGCTCTTTGGCATGTCGATGTCCATGATGGGACTTTTAGGCGGTGTTATGATGATCGGTATCGTGGTGAATAACGCTATTTTGATCATCGATGAATGTTCCGTGCTTATTGCCGGTGGTATGTCCACTCACAAGGCGATGATCGAAGCAACTGAATCCAAATTCCGTCCGATCGTGATGACCAGTATCGCTTCGGTGGCGGGTATGCTGCCGATGGCATTCGGAACCGGTCTGGGGTCGGAACTCCGGGCAAGCTGCGGTGTCGGTGTGGTCGGCGGTCTGGTGGTCGCATCGCTGTTGACACTGTATGTCATTCCGGCGCTTTACTTCGCCTTTGTCAAAGATAAAAAGAATGCGTGAATTGCAGTTTTTATCCTGATATATTTTCAGGATGGTTTTACGGCAGACCGTGTGAATTGAGTTTCACATTGTCTGCCGTTTTTTTGCTGCATGATTAGCGATGTAAAAAAAATAGCAAAAATCTAATAGTTTTAATTTGCAAAATATTATGTTTGCTGTTATATTATATTTTTGACAATATCAAAAAGGGCAGGGGGATGATATGGAACAAGGTGAAAATAATTTTCAACGGCTGATCTGTGATTGTGCCGATGAACTGCGGGATTACTGGCTTGGATACCAGTCTGCGCAGGCAGTAAAGGAGATCATGTCGCTGTCGATAAGTCAGCAGCGTATGATGCGCAAGGTCTGGCGGATGAATATGGAGCAGCCCGATGGGGTCATGCTCAAAGAGCTTGCGGAAAAATTGTCGCTTTCATGCAGTGCCGTGTCGGTGATGGTCGATACGATGGTCAAGCGCGGTATTCTGGTGCGTGAGGCGTCCCGGGATGACCGGCGCAAAGTGATGATAAGGGTCTCTGAAGGAGGGTTGAAGTTTGCCCGGGTCTACGAGCAGTTCTTTGATGATGTCTGTAAGGAATTTGCTTCTGAACAGAGCAGAGAAGAGATGGAAGTTTTTATTAAAATTTTGAATAAATTGAATATTTTCTTATACAACAAAACAGAAGGAGTATGAGTTATGAAAAAAAGTTGTTTGATTCTCGTCGCCGGAATCGTTTCGGCATTGAATCTTTCTGCTGCCATGGAACGTCCGGCAGAGCTGGTGAAAGTTGACCGGGTGAAAACGGTCGATGCCTCCATCAGTAAACGCTACATCGGTTCGCTGGTAGGAAGTATTGATGTCAGTCTGGTTCCGCGGGTTTCCGGTATTATCGAACAAAAACTGTTTGAAAACGGTGATCTGGTCAAAAAAGGTCAGCTGCTTTTCAAGCTTGAAGATACCACCTACCGGGCGCAGGTCGCTTCTGCCAAAGCAAAGGTCGCCCAGTGCGAAGCGGAATTCAAATTTGCTTCAAGCAACTTGAAACGTGTTTCCACTTTGCGTAAGCAGAATGCCGTTTCTGAAAGTGCCTACGATGAAGCCGTCCGCTTGGAAGGAACCGGCAAAGCGGCTCTCGCGGCTGCCAAGGCGGCTCTTATTGATGCGGAAAACAATCTTTCCTACACCCGCATCTATTCTCCTATCGACGGCAGAGTCGGCAAGGCTGTGCTTTCTGACTTCAACTATGTTACTCCTGCGACCGGTACACTGGTGACGGTTGTTGCCACCGAGCCGGTTTATCTGGATTTTTCCATCAGTTCGAGAGATTTCTTCAAATATTTCGGCTCGATTGAAAGTATCCGTAAAAACGCGGAAATTACCTTTGCGCTTGCTGATGGAACGATATATGATCAGAAAGCATTCAACATTCTGCTCCCGGAAAACCGGGTGGACAAAAACACCGACACGGTTAAGATCCGCGGTTACTTCCACAATCCGGATTTGAAACTGATCCCCGGAAGTCTGGTTTCTGTTTTCATTTCCCGCAAGCTCAGCAAAATCACCGCAGTTCCCACCGAAGCCGTTTTGAGCGACGGAAAAGATATTTATGTATTTGTCCTGGATAAAAATAATGTCGTCAGCCGCCGCAATGTTGTTCTTGGTGAACTCAACAACGGCATGCAGTTGATTACTTCCGGACTCAAAGAGGGCGAAGTTATCGTCATTGATGGTACCCACAAGGCCCGTCCCGGTGCCAAAGTGAACCCGGTTTTTGCGGAGAAGTGATAAATGTTTTCCCAGATATTCATTGACCGCCCCAAATTGGCGATAGTTATTTCCATTGTTACTATCATCGCCGGATCATTGTGCATTATGCGCGCTCCTGTTGCGGAATATCCGGAAATTGCACCTCCGACCATTATGGTCTGGGCAAATTATACCGGTGCCGGCGCGCAGGAAGTGGCAAACACTGTGGCGACCGTTATCGAAGAACAGATGAACGGTCTGGAAGATCTGCTCTATTTTTCCAGTTCATGCAGCGACTCCGGTACCTATATGCTGGAAATCACCTTTGAACCCGGAACCGATACCGATATCGCATTGGTCAACGTGCAGAATGCGGTCAAACGTGCTGAACCGCTGCTGCCGCAGACTGTTATCGACAACGGTGTACGTCAGTTCAAACGTTCCGGAGATATTCTGACACTGTACAACTTTACCACTGACGGCAGCAAGCTGTCACTTACGGAGCTTTCCAACTTCATCCGCACCAACGTGCGCGACCCTCTGACCCGTATCCCCGGCGTCAGCGAAGTCAATATCATGGGGGAACGCAACTACAGTATGCGTATCTGGCTGGATACCGCTCACATGGCGGCATTGGGTATCAAAACCGCCGATGTTCAGCAGGCGGTGCGTTCCCAGAACGTCCAGGCGGCGGCCGGAACGGTCGGTGCTGAAGGTGCCAACGATGTTATTCAGCTGAAACTCAATGCCCTGGGGCGTCTGGACAGCGTGGAACAGTTTTCCAATATCATTATCCGTACCGGAGAAGACGGCAGTCAGGTCAAACTCGGTGATATCGCCAGAATTGAACTCGGTGCCGAAAGCTATTCCAACGGTGCCCGCGCCAACGGCAACGATGCTATTTCTCTTTTGATCTACCGCAACACTGATGCAAACGCTATTGATGTGGTCGACCGTTGCAACGCTTTGCTTCAGGAGATCAAGAAAAATCAGTTCCCTGCCGGTGTCGATTATCAGATCGGTTATGACCCGACCCGTTATATCCGTGTGACTATGGCGGAAATTTTTGAAACTCTGATCATGACCCTTATTCTTGTGGTGGTCATTACCTGGCTCTTTTTGCAGGATTGGCGGGCGACGCTGGTTCCGGTACTGGCGATCCCGGTAAGTTTGATCGGTACATTCATCTTCCTTATCCCGCTGGGATTTTCCATCAACTTGCTGACGATGTTCGGACTTATTCTGGTCATCGGTTCACTGGTAGACGATGCTATCGTGGTTACGGAAAACTGCGTACGGTTGATCGAAGAAGAAAATCTTTCTCCGAAAGAGGCCGCCAAAAAGACCATGAAACAGATCACCGGTGCTATCATTGCCACCACTCTGGTCACGGTTGCGATCTATGTTCCGGTCGCCTTTTACGGCGGTATGGTAGGAACCATTTATATGCAGTTCGCGGTGACGATGTGTATCGCATTGTGTTTGTCTACCATCAACGCTATGACCTTGAGTCCTGCGTTGTGCGGAATCATCTTGCGTAAGCAGAAAGAAAGCAAATTTTTCAAGCCGTTTAACGTCGCATTGGATTGGACGCGCCGCAAATATATGGGAATTTCCGGATTCATGGTGCGTTACACCGTGATCGCCATGTTGATATTTGCTGCGGTCATTTACTTCAATGTGCATTACTTCAAGACCATCCCATCCTCATTCCTTCCTCCGGAAGATAAAGGTGCATTGATGGGTATGGTCGATCTCCCCCCCGGTGCTACCCTCAAACGTACTGTGGATGTGCTGCGCAAGGCCGAAAAGTCGATCATGGCGATCCCCGGAGTGGAAAATGTCATTGCCATTTCCGGATTCAGCTTCACCAGCGGTGCCGGTGAAAATGTCGGATGTATCATTGTGACTTTGGACGACTGGGCAAAACGGCAGACTCCGGAAACCCAGATCGGAGCCATTCAGCAGAAAGTTCAGCAGGCAGTCGGAGCCATTCCGGAAGCGCGGATCGTCTTTTTCCAGCCGCCGCCGATCATGGGACTTGGTGTTACCGGCGGTGTGACCTTTGTGCTTCAGGCCGCTTCCGGACAGAGTGCACAGGAGCTTTACGGAGCGATGAATCTGATGCTGATGGAGCTGTATAAGCTGCCGGAAACCAAAATCGCTTTCGGCAACTTTGAAGCCACCACTCCGCAGTTGTATCTGGACATCGACCGGGAAAAAGCTGAAGCTCTCGGAGTGCCGGTCAGCCGGATATTTGAATCACTTCAGGGTAAAGTTGCTTCAAGTTATATCAACGACTTCAATTTGCTCGGATATTCATTCAAAGTCAAAATGCAGGCGGAAGCCGGAGACCGTTCAGCTGTCAACGAGATCGAACAGATGATGGTTCAGTCCAATAACGGTAATATGGTTCCGCTGGCAAGTTTTGCCACGATCAAACGTACCATCGGTCCCCGTCTGATCACCCGCTTCAATCAGTTGATGTCTGCGAAAATCACCGTTGAAGGCAAACCCGGCGTCACCAGTCACGCCATGATGCGCGCGATCGAAAACATCGTAAATACCAAACTCAAAGGTTATCAGATCAGTTGGACCGACCAGAGCTATCAGGAAAAAGGCAACGAAGGCCGTTTGCTGCCGCTGCTGGTTCTGGCAATGGTTTTCGGTTACCTCTTCCTGGTTGGTCAGTATGAAAGCTGGACGATGCCGATTTCGGTCGTGTTGTCCTTTGCGTTTGCCATGCTGGGCGGTTTTATCGGTATGAAGATGTTCGGTCAGGACTTCAGTATCTATGCCCAGCTGGGTATCATCATGCTGATCGGTCTGGCGTGTAAGAATGCCATTCTGATGGTGGAACTTTCCAAACAGGAACGCGAGCAGGGGGCTTCTATCTACGATGCTGCGCAGAATGGTTTCAGCAAACGTTACCGTTCGGTGCTGATGACTGCGTGGTCATTTATCATCGGTGTGTTCCCGATGGTCATTGCCACCGGAGCCGGTGCCGGAAGCCGCCGTGCTATCGGTGTTTCGACCTTCTGGGGAATATTGCTTTCCACGATATTCGGTATTGTCTTTATTCCGCCGCTTTATGCATTCTTCCAGAGCTTGCGTGAACGTGTCATGGGATATGGAAAAAAGAAAGAATAAACAGTGCAATCTCTGTTGAAAATAAATTCTGTTATTACCGTTTGTTTTCTCCTGCTGACCGCATGGGCAGCGGGAGAAAAGCCGCTTTCTTCTCTTGAAGCGTTGCAGAAAGAAAATGCCGCATTGCGCAGTGAGATCATCCGGACCAATGCTGAATTGACCTTGATGAAACAGTGGCTTGCCGGAATGGTTTCTGGCGAGAAAGAACTGGATAAAAATGATGCCGCTGCTATCCGTCTGGCTAAAATAGCGGCATTGCAAAAAAGCGGAATGGCTTTGGCACTGAAAGCTGATGCCGTATCAAAATTATTCCGTAAAGAATTGAATTCCGGCAAATATGACAGTGCCAGCCGGATCAAACACAGTATGCTTCTGGATGAACTCGATGAAACTGTCCGCAGTTTCAACAGTTGCGCGGTAAAGAGTGAAAAAACTCAAAATGAGTTGCAAATCATCGCGGTTGACCGCAAATTGCAGCTCGCAGTGCTTTCCGGCGGCAGTTCTGACGGGATCATTACCGGTATGATCCTGTTTCCAAATGATTGTCCTGACAGCAAACTGAAATTGCGGGTGACCAGTGTCCGTCCGGGAGTTTGCGCCGCCGACTTGCGTGAGGGTGAATGGAGCGATGTCATCCCCGGGATGGTTTTCTCTCCATTTAAACGTGTCAAATAAAAACGCGGTGTATTCAAGTTTTTTATGTCGGGCGGGATGGAAAAGTCCAACCCGCCCGTAATGTTAACGTCCGGCTTCGTTGCGCTTTTTTTCGGCTTCAAATGCCATAAAGTGACCGGCGAGCATCTCATCGGGAGTGGCTCCGAGCAGAGTTTGATCCTCATTGGCCACCGCTTTGACGAAATCATCCATAAGTCCTGCATCGCCGCCGCCGTGACCTCCGGCGAGGGATTGACTGGCGGCATTGACATCATAGGTGCGTGCTTCAGCTTCTCCGAAACGGACGACCGTGATCTTTCCGCCATTGCCGCTGATCGTGCCGTGGGTGCCGCGGAATTCGGTTTCCCGGCCGACTTCATCAGAAAATGCGGTCATGGTCATATTGCCGGTGATACCGCCTTCGTAGACAAAATTCAACACCTGATTGTCGACCACATCATTGTCACAGGCAAAAACGCAACGGCCGTAAGGACCTTCATTGAGAGCTCTGGCTACTCCGGCTTCGGTGAACTCTTCGGTGATAACATCGAGCGGCCAGTAATGCATGCCGGCATGGAGTTTGGCGAAGTAGAATTTTTTGGCGGAATAGATACATTCATCGGCAAATTTACATTGCATACAGCGGTCGGCAGCTCCGGCAGGCTGATTTTCTTTGCGGAAGAACTTCAGTGAGCCGAAACTTGTGATGTTGATACACTTTTTACCGATGAGGTAGTTGAGTATATCCAGATCATGACAGCTTTTGGCGAGCAGCATCGGACAGGATTCGGAGGAGTTGCGCCAGCTGCCGCGGACGAAGCTGTGTGCCTGATGCCAGTAGCCGACTTTTTCGATATGGCGGAATGTCACCAGTTCGCCGATCACTCCGGAATGGAGCAGTTCCCGCAGTTTCCGGTAGTAGGGTGAGTAACGCAGCACAAAGCAGACTCCGAAAATGATACCGGCAGCATTTACGGCATCACATATTTTACGGCAATCCTCTTCGTTGGTCGCCATCGGTTTTTCCAGCAGGATGTGATATTTTTTTGCGGCAAAAGCGACGGTCGGTTCAACGTGGAGCTGATCCTGCGTACTGATGATGACGGCATCGGCAAGTTTGGGGCGTTCAAGCATTTCCTGATAGGTGTTGAAAATATTTTCCGGAGCGATATTGTGTTCCCGGACAATGCGGTCGCGGCGGAAATCATCCGGATCGGCAACCGCAACGACTTTGATCGTATCCGGATGACGCAAGGCATAATTGGCATAGCCGTGTCCGCGGGATCCGGCACCTATGATGGCAACTGTGATCGGTTTCATAAATTATCCTTTCTTATTGAGGTTATATTACAAATCTGCTGAAAACGGCGAAGCCGGGAAACCGTCGCCATTGTACAAGGTACAAGTCGGATTTTCCGCCCACGCATAACGGACACACTTTACCGGAGTATCCAAATGGTGATAAAGCACGACAGATGCGCCTTGAACTTCGGATTTTTCGGCCGGGGAGAAGTTTTCTCCGTCCGTGGAAATGTAAAATGATTGCGGAGCTTCTTCATCAATGCGCAATCCGGCGGCACAGGCGAAGTCGATTCTTATAATGCCGGGAGCTTCATTGGCAACTCGCAAAAGTTCCGGTCCGCCGGGGACAATATCGGCAAAACCGTAGACTTTATTTAATGCATACGCTGCCATGCGGTAACCGGCAGTTTGCTTGTCCTGCGGGTGAATATCATCTTCTTCCCCGATATCCACTGCGGTCGCCATTCCGACTCCGGGAAGTTCCGTGCAGAGCAACCGCTGGCTTTCGCGCAGATGTGCCCAGGGGGCAATGCCGCGGTAGGCGGTCGGAAATCCATTGTTTGCTATCTGCATCATAATAAACGGCAGTTCCGGATTCTGGAAGTGGTACCGCCAGTCATTGATCATATATTTAAGGATATCCTTGTATTCCCGGGAGCTCTCAATGGTGGTTGCATTGCTTTCTCCCTGATACCAGATCACACCGGCGAGCGCACAGGGCAGAAGCGGACGGATCATTCCGTCGAAAAGAGCTGACGGTGTATTGGGATTTCCGGGCCCGAATGTTGAAGAGTCCCGGCGGAGTGATATTTTACCGAGGTCGAGTTCCGCTTCAGCCAGCCACATGCCGCAGATGTCGAGAGTTTCTCCGAGTTCCCGGTTTTCCAACCGCCATGCTCCGGAAAAATTGCCGTCATAGACACAGGAATATCCGCGCACGGCGATCAGTGCCCGTTCAGAAGTATTCAATCCGGCGGGTATTTTGTATTCCCGTGGAGTTTTATAGGTGTCCAGTGATGCTCCGCTTCCGGTACGGCCGATTTCCGTGCCGTTGAAGTAGCTGATATCCTGCTTGTCGATGCCTCCGGTGCATAAATAGAGTTCTTTACCGACCCATGATTTCGGAAGTTCGATCTGTTTTCTTATCCAGACTGCGCCGTTGCCGGAAATATATTGTTTGATCCAGCTGCCGGGGATTTTCATGGTTTTCCATGTTGAATCATCAAAATCGACCCGGTGGAATCCTTTTTCAAAGCCTTCATTTTTGCCGTCCGGCCGCAGAAGATCACGCACGGTTTGGCTGTATATTGCATTGTTCGTTGTGGAATAGGTCTTTTCTTTGAGGTGGCTGGCGCGGTATATATCTGAAATATTCCGGGTCAGAGGATTGGCACGGAGCGCAGAAGCACTGCTCCAGGCTTCGGCAATGGTGCCGCCCCAGCTGGAAACTATCAGACCGATTGGTATATCCAGTTGTTTCTGCAGATAAAGTCCGAACCATGCGGCAACGGCGGAACACTCAGGATCGATGGTTTTCCATGCTCCATTGCAATAACGTTCTTCGCAGCATCCGGCATTGTGTTCAACATTGAAATAGCGGAAAACAGCAGTTTTATCCATTGATTCAAAGAACTCTTTTTCCTGCTGACGTGAAAGCTGTTTTTCCGGATCTATGCGGTCTGTCCGCAGGTCATCACCCAGTTTGTACTGCATATTGGATTGACCGGAAGCGAGCCAGAGTTCTCCGGTAAAAACATCTTCTACGGTGATTTTTTCATCACCGCAAGTTATCGTCATAGTGTAGGGACCGCCCGCTGGAAGGGCAGGGAAGTACAGCATAAAATCACCGGCAGCTGATGTCCGGCTGTAAGTGAATTGTCCGGCAAGTTCGCCGCTTACCATACTGTTGGCAATCGAAGTTCCCCAGACCGGAATGGTTGTATTGCGCTGCAAGATCACACCGTTTTGAAAGAGTGAAGCAAGTTTCATAAATCCGGATACCTTAATATTGAGATCTGTGTTCTTTAATATACTGCCATTATAGCGAAAAAGCAAAGATTTTTCCGGAAAAAAACATCCTGTTTCACACCTTTTTTTCACAGATATCCCATAATTTTTCAAAAAGCGGGTATTCCCTCTGCATTCAAGCGAGAGAAATTTGATTTTTGAAAAAGTGATTTTGGCAAATTTTCCTGCCCGAAGCAGTTGCGCTCGAAACTGCCTGTTTCCAGTCGGCGGATGCAGTGCGAGGCAAGGTCGGGTTTTGCAAGCGAGAAGCGAGGGGAGTGTACGATTGTACTCGACTCGAGCGGCGAGCGAAGCAAGGCGCGAGATTGCCCGCAATGCGCCGCCGTCGGTTGTTTTTCATGAGACAGCTGTGCCTTTTTCTGAATGAAACTTGACAGAATCTGACAATGATGTTATATTAGACGAAACTCTATATAAGGAAGATTTGTTATGAAATTTAAGGTTATCTCTGCCGTCGCGCTGGTGTTTTCTGTCGCGTGTTTGTTTGCTGCTGAAAAAGATGCAGATCCGGAAATTTTGAGTACCAAAGGCGGCAAGCGCAGTTATAAGGGCGTCTATCCGCCTCATGTCAAAACCATCGCCGTTATCACTCCGGGATCTTATCCCAACCCCAAAACCGCCAACCGGGGATTCGATCTGCTCCGCAAGGCCGGATACAAGGTAAAAGTTTATCCAAATGTGTTCAATAAGCCTGAAGGTGTGGAGAAAAACCGTTATCGTTCCTGCCCGGTGGAGTTACGCGTCAAAGATTTTGAAGCCGCCTGGTGCGATAAGGAAAATGATATGATCATTTGTGCCCGCGGTGGATGGGGAACCATCGATCTGGTGAAAAATGTCAACTGGGCAAAACTTCCCCGCCGTACGGAACTCTATGTTATGGGATACAGCGATGTGACCCTGCTGTTGTGTGCGTTGAGTGCCAAAGGTTACGGACGCCCGGTTGCCGGAGCGAATATAACTTCACATCCCGGACTTGCTCCGTCGATCATTCCGGAAATGAAAAAGATGTACCACGGTGAAGAGTTGACTCCGATCAAGTTGAAAACTCTTGTTCCGGGGGATTGTTCCGGAAAAATGGTCGCAGGTCTTCTCTCCCGCTACGTGCTGGTCGTCAAAAATAACTATGGACTGGATACCAAAGGCAAAATCATCATCATCGAATGTGTCAAAAGTTCACCGGAAAAGATCCGCAAAGATTTTGATGAACTCCTTGCCGGAAAATTCTTTGACGGTGCTGCCGGAGTGGTTTTCGGTCACTTTTTGAGAAGCGGCAATGCTGCTGAAATAGATAAAATTTTCGCTGAATATGCGCCGAAATTCAAAGTCCCCGTTTACCGCGGTCTGCCTTTCGGACACCATTCAAAGCATTTGGCGATCGACTTCGCCCGTACTGCTGTTATTAAAGACGGCGTGATAACTTTCCCCGCTGTCAAGTAAGCGGGCGGAATTATATTATTTCATCCGGAAACGGCGCTTGATGACGGAACCAGGTGCGTTGTCTTCTGGCGTATTGCCAGGTGGCGGTGGAGAGTTTATCCAGCAGTGTGTCGCGGTCAAAGCTGCCATTGAGGTATTCGGCGATGATTTTGTAACCGAGAGCTTGATGAGCAGTCGGCGTTGAAAGCAATCCTTTAGCGATGGCGGCTTCGGCTTCTTCGATCCATCCTGATTGAAGCATAAGTTTGGCGCGTCGGCGGATGCGTTCTTTCAAACAATCGCTTTCGCGTTCAATAAGTTTGACACAGCAGGGAAAACAGCGTTTGCTCTGACCGCTTTGAAAACTTAAAATCGACCTTCCGGAAATCAGACGCACTTCCAACGCGCGGATGAGTTTTCTCCGGCAGTTCTGCCACTTTTCCAATGCCAACGGGTCGAGGCGGCGCATTTCTTCAAAGAGTGCCGCTTCACCGGAAACGGAATCATATTTTTCATCAAGGGTTTTGCGTAAATCCACATCCGCCGGAAGATCGTCCATCCCGCAGATGAAACTTTTTACATAAAGTCCGGTGCCGCCGCAGAGGATCGGCACTTTGCCGCGTGAACGCACATCGGCAACGGCTTTTTTGGCAAGTGCGCAGTAGTCGGTAACGGTCATGCGCTGATCGAGTTCAAGTGTGCCGACCAGATGATGAGGGATGCGGGCACGTTCCTCCATTGTCGGCTGGGCGGTTCCGATGGGCAAATCTTTGTAAAACTGCATGGAGTCGCAGGAGATGATTTCGCCGCCGAGCTTTTCGGCTTCGGCGAGCGCGGCGGAACTTTTGCCGCTGGCGGTACAGCCGATATATACGATCAGTGGATGGTCATTCATTTTGCGGCACCAGAAATGTGTGGTTGTCAGTGGTAAAAACTTCGTTGAAACGGCAGTTAAAACGTTTTTCCAATACCGCTTTATCTTCTTTAAAATGTTTTATCGCCACCGGTGGAATGCCGGGGAATTTGCCGGATGGACCGTCAAAAAATATACGGCTTTCAACACCGTTGTCCATAAAGGCGTACATCAGCGCCCACGGATCACTATCAAAAGTGGCATAGACCGCCGGGGCGTCGGGAAAGAATTCTTTGAATTTCTGCGCGGTAAAATGCGGTGAAAAAGATTTTTTCATAAAATGGCAGTCGATAAAATCCTCCTGACCGCCGGGGCAGGGGTGGAGTGAAGCAAGTTTTTCCCGGAGCGTTTCAAAACGGCACAACCCCGCCCAGAGAAAACTTGCCGCCATGACTGCAAGCAGGATGGTTTCAGCATATTTTTCCCCTCTCTTGTGCCGCATCAATGCGAGGAAATCTTTTACGCCGTCGGCAAGTACCAATGTGAAAACCGGGAACAGCGGAAAAAACACTCTGGGGAAGGGGGCAACCTTAAATACATACGCAGCCGGGATGGGCAGAAACCAGATCAATAAATGAAATATTTTGGGAGTAAAACGGTACTTTTTTATCATGCCAAGTCCTGCCGGGATCATTACCGGCAAAAAAGTGAATACGACCCCCATCGCCAATGCGAGGAGCATGGCGGAACCCTCTTTCCATCCTTCGCCCAGTGCGGCACAGCGGAGCAGATTTTCCTTTATCGGCAGATAGAATAACGCAAATGCGGCAAGCGGCGTGAATCCGGCAAGGTAGAAACGCCTGGTTTTCAATATCTCCCACCGGCAATATCCCATCGCGTAAAGCATCGCTCCCGCCAATCCAGCCAGCGTGCCGGGCATGGTGCCGATGCTCAGAAGCGAAAAGAGAAACCATCCGGCAAGGAAACTTTTTTTGCCGCATTCAAGGTAACGTGTCACCATCCACGCTCCGCCGGAAACTGCCATCGCCGCAAGTATATAACCGCGTAAAGCTGTCGCGTACAGCGCAAAGGGAAAACTGAACGCCAGAACGCAAATCGTTACGAATGCCGCCGTATTGCTGCTCTTTTTCCGCAGCTGCCACAAAAAAAGTAAACAGCTTATACCGCAGAGAAACGGCAGAAGCCGCAGAAAGTCAAAGGAAAAAAGTTTTATCCACCAGTGCAGAAATATGGTGTGGATGATTTGATTGTTGGGGATGATATAGGAGTGATATATCTTGGATGGAGTATCCAGCAGGGCAAAATTAAGTACCGTCAGCGCTTCATCGAACCACAGCGGACGGTTCAACAGCGTTTTGGCGGAGACGGCAAAGATGAGTATAATGATCAACGGAGCAAATTTTTCCGTTTTCCCCGAAATAATAAAAGACCGGGAAGGTTTTTTCCTTTCCGGTCTCTTTGCAGTCATCGCTGTAAAAAAATTACAGGCTGATGGCTTCGCAGGGGCAGCTGCCGACGCAGGCACCGCATTCGATGCAGGCACCTTCATCAACCACAGCTTTGTCGTCCGCGATGGTGATGGCACCAACGGGGCAGCTGTCAACGCAAGCACCGCAACCGGCGCAGGTATCTTTATCAATTTTAGCGGCCATTTTTCATTCTCCTTTTGAGTTTGGTTGGAACTTTTAATAATATAACGCCTGATATTTGAAATATCAAGCGTTATTCAACTTATTTGACAGTAATTTTACTTCATCGGCATCTGCATCGGGGGCAGGGCCTGGGACTTGACAAAGTACTGAACTTTGGCGGCTTTTTCCAGTTTGGCGATGAAATCCATCAACGCGCGCTGTTCTTTTTCCGCTTTGAGGGTGGCGAGCAGCTGAGTTTTGACCTGGGCGAAGGGGATCACGCTCTTTTTCTGCAACGCGTCGCGGCGGATGATGTGATAGCCGTACTGGGTTTCGATGACTTCGGAGATCTGACCGTCTTTGAGGGCGATGACCGCTTTTTCAAATTCGGGAACCATCTGACCTTTCTGGAAGGCACCGAGGGAACCGCCGTTGGCACCGCTGGGGCATTTGCTTTCGGTTTTGGCTTTGGCTTCAAAGAGGGCAGGGTTGGCTTTCAATTCGATGAGGATGGCTTCGGCTTTGTCTTTGGCGGCCTTTTTGGTTTTGGCATCGGCCTTTTCATCGACCATGATCAAAATGTGGGAAGCGCGCATGGCATCGGCGGGATCGGCAGGGGATTCAAAGAGGGCAGGGTTGCTCTTGTAGAATTTTTCCGCATCAGCATCGGTGACGGTGATACCTTTGTAGATGTTGTTCTGCATGAAGCTCTGGAGCGCGATCTGCTTCTGGGCTTCGGGGTTGGCAGAGATTTCATCAACATACTTGGCGAGGGTGGTTTTGCGCATGGAAAGCTGTTTTTCCATGAATTCGATCTGCTCTTTGGGCATCTTTTTGATGTCGGCTTCGAGGAACTCTTTTGCCATTTTCTGTGAGGGGACGATACCGGCTTTTTTCATTGCTTCGGTCATCAGGTCATTGATGACCATTGATTTGACCAGTTCGGCACCCATCATTTTGAGCTGGGCATTGATTTCCGGGGTAAGTTTGCCGCCGGGGAGCTGTTTGGTAAATTCAGTGATGAACTGCTGTTTGGTGATGGCTTTGCCGTTGACTTCGGCAAGTTTTTCCGGCCATTCGGTCCAGAATGGCTTTTCGGCGGCTTTGGCTTCCGCTTTGGGTGCAGCTTTGGGTGCGGCTTTTGCATCGGCGGCAAAGAGCGATGAACCGGTCAAACCGGCGGCGAGCAATGCGGTCAACAGAACAGTTTTTTTCATAGGATAACTCCTTTTTGTTTTTTTCTGCGGCAGATGATAATTCTGTATTTTCTGTCCGGCAGAAAGTTTTTTTCAAGCCGCAGTTTTTCATTTCTCTGCGGCAACGTACACTTTACACTAATAATACATCCCGGGCAAAATTCAATACCGTTTTATTTAAAGTTCCGTAAAACTTCCAATATCCGGTGTTTTTCCCGGTTTTTATCCAGACCGACCACGATAAATGAACCATGCACTTCGTAGATCGGGAAAGGGATGCAGTTGAAATAGATCTTTTTACTCTTTTTGATCCGTTCCAAACGTTCCCGGTTTGCCCTGACGGTGCGGTCAAACTTATAAACTCCGATACCGGAACCGGCGATCTTCAATTCCAGAGCTTCGGTCGCATTGAGGGGGATCGGACTTAACGGATTTACTTGTTCTATTTTAATTCCGGCTTTGTGCAGCGCGATGGCAAAGTCTGACGGTTTGAGATAGTTGTTCCTGTTGTCAGTAAAAGAACATCCGCTTGAAAACAGAACCGCCGCAACGGCAACAAGAGTTAACATGTATCGTTTCATCGTTTTATCATCCTTGAAAATATCAATGACAGAAAGAAAATATAGCACACTATCGGCGTTTGTCAAATTCAGTGAATACTCCGTCATTCAATTCCACCGCCCGGTTGGCGCGGTTGGCAATAAGATGATTGTGGGTTATCATCAATATCGACAATCGGGGATTGGATTTGCGCATATTTTCAAACAATTGCAGAATCTCTTCTCCGGTATGGGGATCGAGATTGCCGGTCGGTTCATCCGCCAGCAACAGCGGCGGATCGTTTATAAGAGCCCGGGCGATGGCGGCACGCTGCTGTTCGCCGCCGGAAAGCTCCGACGGACGGTGTTTCATCCGTTCTTTCAAGCCGAGCGAAGTCAGTAATTCAGCGGCTTTCTTCTGCGCTTTGGAGGCAGATAAGCCATTCAGCCGTCCGGAAATGGCGACATTTTCCA
Organism: Lentisphaerota bacterium; assembly: GCA_015061605.1. Taxonomy (GTDB): domain Bacteria; phylum Verrucomicrobiota; class Lentisphaeria; order Victivallales; family Victivallaceae; genus UBA1784. The sequence goes on from SUWH01000010.1 coordinate 37,858, forward strand.
ATATGGTCAATTCCGGAAGCAGATGATAAGATTGAAAGACGAACCCGATTTCTCTGCTGCGGAACTTTGCCGCCTGACTGCGGCTCAATTTTGAAGCATCGGTGTCACCGAAACAGATCTTCCCTGAATCGGGACGTTCCAGAAGTCCGATGATATTGAGCAAAGTGGTTTTCCCACTGCCGGAAGCCCCGTAGATGCAGACCCATTCACCTTGTTCGAGAGTGAAATCCACCCCTTTGAGAACTTTCAACTCTCCGTTGCCGACCTTGTAACTTTTGCGGACATCTTGTAAATACAGTACCGGTTTATTCATAACGCAACGCCTCCGCCGGATCGAGCCGCGCCGCCCGCCATGCCGGCAGCACCGCTCCGAGTGTACACAATATTATGCTTGCACCGACGATGATCAATACATCCTGCGGTACGATGTGGGCGGGAAGTTCGCTGAAAAAGTAGAAACTTTTCGGAAACAGTTCTTTGCCGCTCACTTTGGAAACAAAACGCAATATATCGTTGCGGAAGTGGATGACCAGTATTCCGGTAAGCGTTCCAAACAAGCTGCCGATGACTCCAACCAGCAACCCCTGAAAGACGAATATCCGCATCACCGCCCCATCCGAACAGCCCAATGCTTTAAGCAGACCGATCTCGCGGGTCTTCTGGTAGACCGAAGTTATCAACGTGTTGGTGATGCTGAATGCCGCCACCAGCACGATGAATATAAGCAGGAAAAACATCATCATCTTTTCCACATTCAGCACATCGAGGAACTTCCGGTTTGCCTCCTCCCATGAGATAACCATGCATTCAGGAAGCGCGTAACGCAGTTCATTGAGCAGTTTTTCCTGATCAAAGGGATCGTTGCCCCATCCGAAAACGCTGGTAGCCGCTCCCCACGGCAGATTAAATAGTTCAGAAGCATCATCCGGATCGGTGAAAAATATTATCCGGTCAAAATCCGATTTGCCCGCCGAGTAGATGCCGGAAACGGTAAATTCTGTCGGCAGATAGATGGAACTTTCCTGATTGAGTTCAACTTTGCCGTTGGCGTTGAATTTCACCAGATCGGTGAGTTTGCGCGCGGAGTGGACGAGAAAGGTATCTCCCACTCCGATCCGCCAGCGTTCCGCCATGTCGGTGCTTATGACCGCATAACTGGTTTTGCCCTCCCGGCCGAGTTTGAATTTTCCCGCTTTGATATATGAATCGGTGTCAAGATGTTTTTTAAGTTCCGTTTCCGATGCGGCAAAGATCACCGCCTGGGTGTCCAGACTGCGCTTGTTTTGACCATACTGCACTAAAACCGCTCCCTGTATCACCGGTGCGGCACTGCCGCCGCGCTGTTTTACCGCATCGACCGCCCGTTCCGGATCAAGGATCCAGCCGCGCGGTGAACGGATTTGGAAATGTGCCTGTGTTTCAATGAGTTTGGCTTTCATCACATCGGTGAATCCGGTCATCACCGCCATTACAACGATAAGCACCGTTACTCCCAGCAGCACGCCCAATATACTGGTGAGCGCGATGATGGAAACCATATTGCGGCGGGGGCGCAGATATTTTCCCGCAAGATATAATTCAGTGAGCATTGCCGGTCAGATCCTTCAATAACTGGAATGTCGGAGAAACGGCCCACTTGTGCAGAGCGATCCCGTCTTTAGTGAATATTGCATCGGATTCGCCGGAAGAGGCAAATCTTATCAAATACTGCGGCAGTTTATTGCCGATATATTTTTTTTCATAGCTTGGAATGTCACGCCGGTCAAATTCCCAGGCGGCGGCATTGGCAAGGTCGTCGCGTTCAACGATGACTGTGACTTCCGGATTGAGACGGTCGATATAACGGGTTTTTATTTCCTGAAGTGCTTCTCCGGGCATATGGGCATTGCCATTGAAAAACCACGGCAGAAAGAGCATCACCAGTCCGATACCGAAGAAAAACAGATAAAGCCGTCCTCTCCAGTTGCCGATCGCACTGTAGATCATCGCCGCTCCGGCAAAGATCAGCACCGTCCCCATCACCGGATAAAAAAGCGGGGAAATCGGCAGGAAACGAGTATAAAGTTCCATAAAACGGAGGGCGATCAATGCTCCTCCGGCAATGATGAGAAACGCTCCCCACAAGGTCATTACCCAGTTGTAGGAACGATGGTGGCAGCCGCTGTTGAAGTAGACTCTGACTCCGGCGGCAATCAGCAGTGCCAGCGGCGCAAAACATGCCAGTACGCAGTTGACATCCCAGGTGCAGTTAAAGCTGAAAAATATCAGCGGCAGAAAGAGAAAACAGAAGGCAAAACGGAAGAGCGGCTGACGCAGGAATCCTTTCCACGCCTCTTTGCCCACCACTCCCGCTGCCGGAATGAGCAATGCCGCCGGAAATGCTCCAAGCACAAAGAAAAAGAGCTGCCAGTACCACGGCGCATCTCCGCAGCTCGGCAGAAACGCCTGCCATTCGGAACGGACAAAGTTCTGCCAGTACCCCGGTACCGCCCGGTTTATCGCCAGCATCCACGGCATTGCCACCAGAAATGCGATGATTCCGCAACCGGTCACAAAAAGCGGCAGCTGGCGCAGTTTTTTGTCCCAGAGCATATAACCGATACCGCTCAACAGCGGTATGATAACGGCATCAAAACCGCTCACGAGAAATCCCAGTCCCATAAGTGCTCCGCTCAAAATCAGATTCAAAACTTTCCGGCGGTTGAATTTTTCCTCCTGAAACACCATGAACATGCATCCGCAACAGCCGACTGTAAGCATTGCTCCCAGAGAGGCTTCATTTGCCAATGTCCCGGAACCGTAGACCACGGAAAATGAGAGATAGATCACGGCAGAAAGTGCCGCCAGTTTCTCATCCCGGAGCATCTGTTTGATCAATATCCAGATAAAGAGAGCGGTCAATCCTGCCGCAAGCGCCGAGGGGAAACGTACCGCGAAACTGTTTTTTCCGAAAAGCTGGATCCCTTTTGCTCCGGGATAATATGCCGGAGCCGGAACATCTGAAACTGTTTCTCCGCGCAGACGCGGAGTTACATAGTCTCCGGATAAGAGCATTTCTCGGGCTGTTTCGGCAAAGCCGTACTCCGGCAGTATCAACGGACGGCTGCCCAGCGGCAGAATATATACCACGATGAAAAACAGAAAGACCCAGCCGAAATATTTCATTTTTTGTCAACTCCATGTTTGTAGTAATAATAGAAATTGAATTTCCCGGTGCGGTAGCGCTTGCCGGCAAAGTGCGGACAATATTTTTCCAGCTGCCGGTTGTTGCAGACGATCATCACATCGGAATTTTTCAACAGATTTTCCACTTTGGTTTTAAGTTCCGCGGTCGGAATTTCACCTTTGCCGCTGCCGATCATCATCAGCGGTTTTGGAAAAAAGCGTTTGAAAAACGGTGCTTCAGCTTTACTGCACAGGCAGATGCAATTCTTGACATCGATCTGCTTGAGGACCGGCGTCAAAGTATGGTGCCAGTAGAGATCCTTCTGGATCTGCCACGGCATCGTCACCGGCAGGAAAAAGAGGAAAAAGGCAAGCGCACCGCTGCACAGAAACAGTTTTTTACCGACTTTTTTGCTCTCTCTTGCCAGACCAAGCCAGATTATTGTCACAATGAGCATCAGCATCGGACGGATTATCCGTTCATGTTTTCCGTACAGAGCGACTCCTTCAGGGAAGTCGACCTTGAAGTGGCGCAGCAGTACCGGTACCCAGATCAAAATCGCAATCATCCCGCAGAGAATGGCAAACAACAATATAAGACGGTTGATAAAACGCATAAAACGTTCTTTATCCAGCTTTTCTTTGCGGTCAAAGATAAAACCTATGAACAAAACGGTCGCGATCGTTACAAGTGTCCACCAGTCGGCATTTTGACAGAAGTCTGACGAAAGATAAAAAAACGAAACCGCCGCACCGGCAATCGTTGCACTCAGCGCCGCTGCCCGGTTTTTGAATTTGAATCCCTGTATCCCGCATGCGGCAAGCAATATCCCTGAACTCAATACCGGAATCAATGTCGCCCCCGTGCCATGATAGAATACCGGCGGAAACAACAGATAAAACACCGCCGCCATTCCGGGGCGTTTGAAGTTGAAGCGCTTGGTCAAAAGATAAAACAGTACGCCGCTTGCAAGCGTGAACAGTATCGCCGGTAAGCGCAGTATAAATTCCTGCTGCGGAAATTCCGGAAGTTTTTCCGCCAACAGCGCGGCAAATTCATATTCATGCGGACCGGCAAAGGGACGGATGGCGGCTTCTCCGATGTAGAGCAGTGCCAGAAGCCCGAACCCCGTGAGCTGATCCGGATGTTTTTTCAAAAATTTTATCTTCATCGTTAATTGAACCGTTTTTTGTGCATCTGTAACATTTCTTATTAAAATAACACATCACACCACGGAAATCAAGGAATATTGTAAAACATTGCTTGAAAAAAATGCTCCTTAACGCTATATTGTGTTTCAATTGATATTTTTTTTACGAAACAATAAAACAAAGGAAATGATCATAATGTCTGTTATCAGAGTTGTCGTTGCCGGTTACGGCAATGTCGGACGCGGAGTTATTGCCGCAATCAAAAATAATCCGGATATGGTTCTTGCCGGTATCGTCAGCCGTTCTCCGGAACGGGTAAAAAAGGAGATATCAGATGTTCCGGTAATGCAGTTGGAAGAGGTGGAAAAGTGGGTTTCTGAACTCCGTCCCGATGTCGCTGTCCTCTGCGGCGGATCAAAGAACGATCTGCCCAGACAGACTGCCATGATCAATCAATTTGTCAATACCGTGGACAGCTTCGATAATCACAGCTGTATCCCGCAATATTTTGAAACGGTGGACAATGCCGCAAAGAAATCGGGCTTTGTTTCAGTCATTTCCACCGGCTGGGATCCCGGTGTATTCTCCATGGAACGGGTGCTTGCCAACAGTTTTCTGCCCGGATGCCGTGCTTACGGCTTCTACGGTCTCGGAGAAAAGGGCGGCTTGAGCATGGGGCACTCCGATGCTCTGCGCACCATTGAAGGCGTTCTCGATGCCCGGCAGTATACCCATGCGGTTTCTGAATCTATTGAAAAGGTCCGCAACGGTGAAAATCCGCAGTTCACTCCCGGCGATATGCACACCAGAGAATGTTTCGTCGTAGTTTCTCCGGATGCCGACAAGGCGAAAATCGAACAGGAGATCGTCTCCATGCCCGGTTATTTCGCCCCCTACAAAACGGTGGTGAATTTTGTTACTATGGAGGAACTCAAAGCCAAATACAGCGGTTTCCCGCATGACGGCCTGGTCGTCGCCGCCGGAACTACCGGTAACGGCAATCCCGCCAATATCGAATACCGCTGCCAGTGGGGAAGCAACCCCGAAGCCACTGCCAATATTCTGGTTGCCCATGCCCGCGCTGCGGTGCGTTTGAGCAAAGAGGGAAAGAAAGGTGCTTTTACCATTCTGGATATTCCGCCGTCATATTTTTCGACAATGAGCCAGGCTGAACAGCTTAAGAACTGGATGTAATACAGAGGGAGTTTTATTATTATGAATAATCAACGTTCCATACTTGGAAATTATTTGCAGGAAAGTACTGTCCGGCAGATCCGCGAACTCAATATCGAACGCAACGCCCGGATCGATGCGCTTAAAACCCGCGCCGATGCCGAAGCGTATGTGAAAAGTGTCCGCGAAAAGATCGCCGCCTGCTTCCCCATGCCGGAAGACCGTTCCGTGCCGCCGTCTGAAATTACCGGTACTGCTGAATACGATGATTTCAAAATCGAAAAGATCATCTATTTGAGCCGGGAAAATTTTCCGGTCACTGCCAATTTGTTCCTGCCCAAGACTCCCGGAAAACACCCCGGCGTGATCTTCCTGTGCGGACACTCCGGAAACGGAAAGCTTTCTGAAGCCTACCGCAGCGGTGCCGCCAATCTCGCCGCCAAAGGTTATGTTGTACTGCTTATCGACCCCATCAGTCAGGGTGAACGCTGGCAGTTTACCGGAGTTCCTCATGCTTCAAAGATCCACGGTCTTTGCACCCGTGAACACAATATGCTCGGCAAACAGCTCCGGCTCTGCGGAGATTTCTTCGGAGCGTGGCGTGCTTACGATGCTCTGCGCGGTCTGGATTATCTGCTTTCGCGCCCGGAGGTTGATCCTTCCCGCATCGGTATCACCGGCAACTCCGGCGGCGGTACGATGACCACCTTTACCCAGGCTCTCGATTCCCGCTTCACCATGGCGGCTCCCAGCTGTTACGTGACCAGTTGGAAACGCAATTTTGAAAACGAGCTTCCCGCCGATGTCGAACAGATCCCGCCGGGTATCCTCGCTTCCGGCTGTGAAATGGGTGACTTTATTCTCGCTTATGCTCCCCGTCCGGTGCTGCTTCTGGGGCAGAAAAATGACTTCTTCGACCCGCGCGGTCTGATGGAAACTTACGAACAGGTAAAGAAGGTCTACGCGCTTCTGGGGGCGGAGGATAATGTCCGGTGTTTCATTGGTCCCACCAATCACGGTTATTCTGTCGAAAACCGCGAAGCCATGTACGGATTTTTCAATCAGCACGCCGGTATCGATTGTGAAGCCAAAGAGCTGTTTGACGGCAAAAAAATTGCGGACAAAGATATGCTCTGCACCGAATCCGGTCAGTTGGCGACCAGTCGTCCGGAGTTCAATCTGGTTCATGACCTTATTGTGAAAAAGGCGGCTGAACTCAAGGCGGCGCGTACCAAACTTGTCCCCGCCGGGGTCAAAGCTCTTTTGAAAAAACTGCTCAACATTCCGGAAAAGATCGAAGAACCCTATGTCCGTGTAATGCGCGGTATTCTTATTGACGGGATCGCTGATGAGAAAAGATCTCTTACCCGTTTCGTTCTTGAAGGTGATCACGGCATGCTTACTCCGCTCAAGCTCAATTCCGCAAACAGCTTTTTCCATTTTCCGGAACTGGAAAAACTTACCATCTACATCCCCCATCTGGACGGCGGCAGTGAAGTCGTGAAGATCGACCGTCCGGCAGATGATGTTTATGCGGCGCTGGATGTCCGCGGTCTGGGCGAAACGCTTTCGCTTGGAACCGACCAGAACGAGGCGGTGAGAAAGTTTAATGCGCTTTACAGTCAGGATTATCATTACGATTCTGTGGCGTTGATGTTCGGTACTTCCACTGTCGCGTTGCGGGTGCTGGATATTCTCCGTGCCATCGAATTTGTCAAAGCGCGCGGTGTGAAACATATCGAACTTGCCGGACGGGGGCAGGGGGCATTGCCCGCCGTTTTTGCGGCACTTGTCAGCGATGATGTTGCCGCCGTCAAAATCTCTGATGCACCTGAATCATATCAGAGCATGGTGGATAAGCGGGTCACTGACTGGCCGCAATCCTGTATGGTTCCGGGAATATTGCAGTATATGGATCTGCCGGATGTCTACGAAGCGGTCGCCGCATTCAAACCTTTCAGTGCGGCTTTCGTAAGCGAGCCGGTTCCGGAAGTGTAACTGCTTTTTTTGATGCTGCAAAGAATTTTTTGGAAAATTTTTATTTTCCTCTTGCAATTTATCCTGCCATCTGCTATATTAGTGGTTGGTTTGATGTGTTGAGACGTGTGTACTTCCTTTTTTTAAAGGGGGTGTCCGCTGTGAAACCGGCGCGTTCGCTGTGAAACCGGGGCGTTTGCTGTGAAACCGGCGCGCGTTTGCCGGGGAAGCTCCGCAGAGGATGGTTGACAGAGTATTTAATAAGGTGTTGATAAAACCCAACTTAATAATGAAACAGGAGATCGAACAAATGGACAAAAAAGAAATCTACGCAGACGGTATCGGACAGATCCACTTCGCGGGCGGCATGGTTCGCTATGACTTTGTCACCCTTCAGCCGGAAGAAGACGGCAAGGCTCCCACCCCGCAGGCCAATTTGCGTATCGTCATGCCTCCGCAGGGCTTCCTCGCCGCTTACAACAGCATGCAGCAGCTGATCGACAAGCTTCTCGAAGCCGGTGTTCTGCAGAAAAATGAAGCTCCGGCAGCCAAAGCCTCCAAGAAGTAATTTTTGAGGCTGAAAAAAATCATCCGTCTCTCCGTTGCAGAACGGAGAGCCGGAAAAATTAAAAAAGAGCAATATATATAATGATGTACGACGTAAACAGTGAATTCCTCAAATGTAAGGGAGCAGTTGACGAACTGCAGATCTCCCTTGCCGGGGTAATGCCCGCGTTTGAAGAGACACGCATCGATATTATGCCGGCGCGCCTTGAAGCCGGGTTGTGCATCTGTATTGCCCGGTGCCGGTCGCTCTGGAAATTGATTCCCGGCTGCGAAGCGGTGCTGAATAAACTCTGTCTGGTGGTCAGAACCGGAGTTGCGGAATTCCGGAAACGAGCCGTCAGGAAATTTGTTTCAGTATATAAAGGAGCGAAATCGCTGGTGTGTTTCCATGCGCCGCGTTTTCTGCGATTGTGATATATGGATCGTTCAGCAGAACAATTATCAAACCACAGCTCAAAGCTCGGTGAAATGGTTGAAAAATCAGCTCGCCGGGCTTTGCCGTATCTTGATAAAAGAGAGTTGAATGATCGTTTTGTTTTTTTGTAAATATTTTATTTTCAACATACAACAACTAAACAATTAACAAAAAAAGAAAGAAGAGTCAAGTTATGAGTATGTACAAGACGATCTTTTGGAGCGACGAGTACGCTGATCTTTCAACAGATCAGAGCATTCAGCTGACAAATGGTGATGCGCTGGTATTCGGCGAATCCGCATTCTCGACGCTGGATGAAGCCGTCGCCGCCGCCGCCGGAAGCAATGCGATTGTTATCAAAGTCGCCAGCGGCAAGTATGACAGCTTCACCGTCATCAACGAAGGCGTGACCATGACCGATGTCAATGTCGTTGCCGTTGATTTCAATGGTGGTGAAGTTATGGTCGACGGAGAAAACATCACTGTTGCCGACAGCGGTCTTACCGCCGAAGCGCAGGCGAGCATCCTCGCTGATTTGAATGACAGCAATGCTGGCAGAGGCAAAATTTTCGTTGCCGCTGACCTCGCTCCCGAAACTGCGACCACGCTGTATGTCGGCATGGGCGAAGCGAACTATGTGGTCGGTCAGAATGCCGAAGCGGTTTACGGTGAGAATGCGGAAGAAGTTTACACCGTACTCAACAATATGGCTAATGTTGCTATGCTGGGTTCAACCTCCGTGAATGTTGCCGATGGTGCAACTGAGACAGTTTCTTTTACCAGTACCTCCGGGGGATATTATATTAACGGTACTGTGGCTGCCGGCGGAACATTGAAAAGTGCTGCCGTTCCGAACCGGGGCGACAGTATTGTTATCGTCGGTGGCGGTTTTACTATCGGCTCTGCTGATTCCGATAAAAAAGCTGTCGTTGATTTCCAGACAGAGCGTTTTTTGAGTATCAAGGTTGAGCGTAACAATCTGGCTGCATTCAATGTCAACAATGCTGATATGAAAGTCGGTGATTTGTGGCTGAATAAAGCTTCAAAAAATACTTTTGCCAACACAACACTGGATATCAAAGGTGTTTTTGTTGCATTGAGTAATGGAACGACGATCACCGATTCTACTGTAACAGTCAGCGGTCACCGTAGAATTGACAGCGTTACGAAAGAAGATAACATTCTCAGCCGCGTGACCTTGAATAACTCCACTATCACATTCAATGATGGTGCCGATGGGACTGTACCTGCCAAAGTCTGGTTGGGATATACCGATCATGCCACCGCATCCACTCTCACGATGAATGGTTCTACCATCAATGTGGAAAGCGGCACCGTTGTTCAGGTCGGCAACACGGTTACCATGACCGAAGGTTCCAAACTTACGGGCGGTAAACTTGAGATTCTTGATGGAAAAGTTCTCAAACTTGACAGCTCCTGTAAGCTGACTCTGGATTCTCTTGACCTCGGTGCCAATGGCACTATCACAATCAACCTGCTTGATGGCTTCACCGGCGGTCAACTTATCGACATTACCGGCAAGACTGGCTTGACCAATGATATCTTGGAAAAAATTACTTTCACGGGAATGCCCGAAAATTTGAGTGCGGCGGTCGTGGATGGCGATATTTTCGTGGTTGGCCAGAGTGCCGCTCTGGAATTCAAAGATGAGGAACACGCCACTCTGACCGACAAAGTCGTTGCCAAAGACGTTACGCTTGAAAACAGCAAAGAACTGGCGGTTACCGATGGCATCCATGCCACAAATTCCGCCGAGATCACCAACGCCAAAGACGGCGAAACGGAAGGCAAACTCAATGGCGGTTATGATGATGGCAAAGAACTTGCCGCAAAAATCTCTGCTGAAAACAACATCATTCTGCAGAATGACGGTCACGCCAATGTTGATTTGGATGCCAAAAACATCTTTATTGCCAACAACAGCAAAAACACCCTGATCGGCAGCATCGGTACTGCTGACACTGAAAATGTCATCATCGCTGATGGTGAAGCAACTGCCGACGGTGTGGATGTTGACGACAACGGCGTGGCGGACGGTGCGATCAAAGATGCGACCATCACGGCGGATTTCATTCAGATCTCCGGCCAGGAAGTTACCAATACCACATTTGACGGGAATACGATTCTTTCCGGCAGTACTGTATCCGGAGGAGTGCTTGGCGGTACTGATGATATCGTTTCCGTTGTCGGCAGTGATACGACTGTTATTGATACTGCACTGAACGTCAAAACCTTTGAAGTCCGTGACGGTGCAGTGTTTACCAACAGCCAAGACATCACAGCCAGTGGAGTTTATGTTGGTTTCAACAACATGGCTGCTACCGAAGCCGAAGAGGATTCTTACGGTAAATTTACTGTGGCAGCAGGGACCACAGTTACCGGCAGTAATGCTCTCCACATCAGACCGGATGCCGAACTTGTTATTGACGGTACTGTCAACAGCGGTTTGATCCAGATCAAAGATTCTTCTGTTACGATCAACGAATCCGGTAAACTTGTTCAGACTCATTTCGGAGCATATTTGAGAAATGCCGGAGAGGGTGCAAATGGCGGCGGCAGTGAGCTGACTGTTAAAGGCGAACTGGCATTCCAGCTTGGTGCGAACAATATGGCTGATACTTCAACCATCGATATTGACGGTGGAAGCACCCTTACAGTTGACGGAGGAAAAATCACCTCCACTTACGGTAATGGCGGAGATGCCAATGATAAACACGTTATTGACGTTAATGCTGACGGTGTTCTGAATGTAAAAGGCGGAAGTATCGATGTTGACTCCGTTATAAATAACGGTACATTCACTGTCAGCGGCGAAAGCACACTGAATATCGGCAACTTCACCCGTGATACATCTACGGATGACAAGAAGAATTCAACCAGAATCCAGATCAAGGATGGAACAACATTGGTCGATTCCAAGATCGGAAACGGTTCTATCAATCTCAATGGTGATCTCACAGTGGAGAATGGACTGGAAGTTTACGAACTTCGCGGCGGAAAAGAACTTCCAAATGCAATCGAATCCGTAATTTCCGGCGATAAAATCACCGTTACCGGATATGGAAAACTTGAAAACGGAACCTATACGATCAACGCCGACATGGACTTTGGCGGTTATGTCTACCTCTCCGACGGTACATTCACCATTACTTCTGATCTGAGAGCCGGAGCTGTGCCCGGGGAAAACTCAAACGGTTATCCTGTTGCCGACGGAGCTTTCTGGATCGAAGGTGATGTTACGCTGGAAGACGGTGCATCTATGGATGCATACAATGGAGGTAATATTGTTATCGGCACAAACGATGCCGATGCAGAACTGACCATTAAAACCGGTGCTGAAGCCAAAGTTTACGATATTTCTCTGAGAAAAGATACTGCGTCACTGAATATCGACGGCGGTAAAGTCACCGCATCTCATGCTGTTACCGGAAACGGTGTCGGCAGCATTACTATCACCGATGGTACTCTGATCACCGGCTATATTACTCAGAATATCGTCAACGATCAGGGAGTGGATTTTACCAATATTTCCATTACCGTTACAGCAGAAAAACTTGCCGGTATCAACGGTGAATATGTAATCTTTGAACAGACGGTAAAGAATGCTTATGCTACCGATATCAACGATGTTACGGTCACGATCGACGGTAAAGGTTATACTGTCGGAGATACCGCAGAAAACAATACCTTTGAAAAAGATGGTGTTGTTTACACCCTTACCAACGGTGATGGCAACGACATTGTCATTCAGGCGGCTGCCAAGATTCTTACAGTAAATTCTTCTTATACTGAAGCTACTCCCGGATTCGGCTTCAGCAAGTTCAATGATTTTACACAAGCTTTGGAAAGTGCTGCTTCGGGCGTTGATGAGGTTGAGATTGCCGTTAGTGGTGCTGTCAATGCCGGTGCAAACGATAACGGTGATATTTATAAAGATTTCGGCGGTAAGACGATCAATGTTACCGGTTCTGATGCGGTTATTACATTCGACAATGTCAATGATATTGTTATTGATAATGTTACGCTGAATATAGGCGAAGGCGTTACTGTAAATAATAACAATAAATATGCCGATGAGCATGTTATGTATGTTGGTTATTTTAACGCATCCAATATCAACATCGACGGTACTCTCAAGCTTGGCGATTGGGCCGTGAGCAATGATAACGGTACCGTGTATATCAATCAGGGTAAGATTACTGTTTCTGAAACCGGTAAGCTTGATGCTGATTTTGCTATTCGCAGTCGTGATGATTTGGAAGTTATCGGTAATGGCTCCAAAGAGGATGTACAGGTACTCTCGCAGCGGTTGGAATTGATGAGTGGCGGCAGTTCCGCAACTGCCAGTTTCACCAACAGCTATGTTAAGGCAACAGAATATGTATCTGATGCTTTGTATAACAGTAAAAATAATGCTGACACTTCCAGTAAGGTCTTTACCTTCGACAATACTAAACTGGAAACCAAAACTATCGGTATCCACTCCACTGAAACTGACTTCATAGTGAGCAATGGTTCTGTAGTCGATGTGAGCAGCAGCGTTTCCAATGCCGGTTATCTTGAAGTTTCGGGATCAAGCTTTAACGCTGGCAGCATGACAATTTCCGGCGGAATGGAACTTTACAATGCCGATATGACCGTTGCAAACAATGTTGCATTCAAAGAAGGTGCTTACGCCTTCATCGCTGAAAACACAGTGATGTCTGCAAAAGATGTGACTGTCGCTTCCGGCGCTGCTGTCGATATTGATGCAAGTGCACAGCTTAAGGCGAACAGCCTGACCATTGCGGATGATGCAAACTTCACAATTTCCGCTTCCGAAATCTACACCGCCAACGACTGGGTCCCCAGCTACGAAGGCGGACTGGTCAAAGTTGTCGATGTCAACAAAGCGGTCAACGGCAAAGTCGAAATGATCAAAGACGATGCCGAGCAGGCTGCCAAGCTTTTCTACGGCAATGACGGAGATATCTACATCACCGATCAGGACAAGATGACCGTTTCAATCAACAGCAGCTACACTTCCGATGACGAAGGATTCGGCGCAACCAAACTCAACAGCTTTGACGGCTTGCAGTACATGCTGGATGCCAACACCGGAGCTGCTGACAATGTTGTAAGCGACGAGTGGGATACCACCGTTTACGGCGGAACAGCTGCTATCGACAAAGTTCAGGTTTCAGGTGATATCACTTTTGACAGCCTGACTGCCAAAAAAGCCACTTTCCAGTTCACCGATGCAACTGTCAACGCCGGAGATGCCGCATTGTCCGTCGAGGCAAGCGCCGCCGTGGATATTGAGAACTCCTCCTTCAATGTCGGCGATATTACCAACAACGGATCTTTGACCGTTACCGGCGACAGCGACTTCGCAGTTTCCAAAGTCGCCGATGCTGACGGCAGCGGTACTATGACTTTCGGCGATGCTGAAGGCGAACGCAGCAACATCTCCCTCGGTAAAGTCAACGGCACCGGCGCTGAGTACACTCAGAAGACAATCTACTTCTACAACTCAAATCTGAGCTTGAATGAAGACCTGACCATCAATGGTGTCGATGGTACATGGCATCAGATCCACAGTTCAAATGTTGACCTCAATGGAAAAACTCTGACTATCAACAGTCAGTACTTCCTGATCAATGCTCTCCACGGTACTGATGCTCAGGGAACTACTTTGGGCGCGGGTACCTACAACATCAATACCAACCACCTCTGCTTCCAGCGCTACAATCACGTCATCTCTGAAGGTGCCACGATTAATGTGAACGGCAGTAGCTATGGTTCTCATATGGTCAATGTTTACGGTTCTTTGACCATTGAAGGTCAGTTGTACTCCACCCGCAACGGCAAAGATATCTTCACTTATGCCAATGTCGGTACGACCGACACCGGTTGGTCCAAGCCCAATTACCCGGAAGCAACCCTGACAGTTACCGGCAGTAACGCCAAGTATATCGTTGAAAATGGTCATACGTTCTACGTTTACCATGAAAGAGAAGCTACCGGCGCAGGTACATTGAAAGTTCTCGATGGCGCTGAATTCAGCTACACCGGCAATGGCTATGGAGAATTCTACAACGGCAACAAGGTTTATGTCGATGCAGAAAGCTCCTTCACCGTTACTAACTATTACGGTTCAGAAAACGGTTATAAGGGTTCGTTCAACAGCGACAACGCCGGCGAAATGGTCGTCCTTGGCAATGTTACCGTCCAGAACAAACTGGTTACCGATTCTCTGATCATCAATCAGGGCGGTGTCCTCTCCGCAGGTTCCATCACCGTTACTGACCTCACCATCGCTATCGGCGGAAGTTTGAATCTCAATGGCAGCGCCACCGTTTCCAGCGGTTACATCAATGTCATCGGTGAACTCAAACCCGAAAACGCCGAATACACCCTCGTTACCAACGGTTGGGATAAACTCAGCGGTCTGCAGATCCGTTACGACGTCAATAACGACAATGTTTACTCCACCGATGAATACTTCACGGTCGGTACTGCCGGTACGAATGGTTACCTCTTCACCGTCAATGGCGACTCCCTCTACATCTCCAAGCAGAATGCGAACATCACCGGTATCTACATCGGCAGCGATGTCCCGGCAAGCGGTACTTTCACCGCTGACAACGGCGCCAAGTATACTGTCGGTGTTGATGCTTTCGCCACGTTTGATGATGCCAAGGCCGCCAGCTTCGACAAGAGTCTTATCACCAGTCTCACCCTCGGTTCTGCTGACCTCGTCAGCGCTGCCAAGGCTGAATTCGTCAACCTCAACGATA
Organism: Lentisphaerota bacterium; assembly: GCA_015061605.1. Lineage (GTDB taxonomy): Bacteria > Verrucomicrobiota > Lentisphaeria > Victivallales > Victivallaceae > UBA1784. Next base: position 53,107 of record SUWH01000010.1, read on the forward strand.
TCCGTATCGAAGCAGGTGTAACTATTACCGATACTGCGGCCTCTAACTTCACCGGCGATCTCAACATCGACAACGACGGTCATCTCGATGCCCAGATCACAGTTGGCGGGGATCTGACCTTCACCAACACAGCAAAAGATACTCTCGTTGGCAGCTACACCGCCGAAAACATCACCGGAACCAACACCGGAGCAATGGCAGGCAGCTATACCGCAGACTACGAAATTGTCATTGACAACAATACCGGTTCCATCGGCGGCGACAAGGGTGAAGCCACCTTCAACGCCAGCAATGTTGCAATCACCGGCGGCGATGCCAGCAACGTAACAGTCAATGCCGGAAACCTCGACCTCTCCGATACCAACACCTTCGGTCTGAATGCCAACAGCGGTATCCTTGACGGCGGCACCTGGGGTGCAGGATTAATCACCCTCAATGGCAGTGCAAACTTGAGCATTGACGGCGACAATGATTCCATCAGCGTCGGTATCGACAGCGCAAATCACACCGGAACCGTTACTTTCAACGGCGAACAGACCTACACCGGCGACATTTCCGCCTTCAAGTTTGTGGTTTCTGAAGACAGCGACGTCACCGTCACCAGCGGTCAGTTCGACTTCAACGAGTTGAATATCCAGGGAACATTGAACAATGATTTCACGGCTCAAGACAGCTACACCAGCGCCGGAAAACTTACCGGTAACGGTGTTTTGAACTCCACCCACAACGAAACCTGGATCGTCAACGATTCCGTCACCCGCGATGTCAGCAAATTCTACGGCAGTGTCAATATGACCCAAGACAATGCCGCCATCGTCATGGGTAAAGGTGATGCCACCGCTGCTGATACTGCGGAAAACTCCTACTTCGCCAACGGTTCAACCGTCACCGCCAAAGATGGACAGAGCATCTACCTCGCTGGAAATGGTATCACCACCGGAATCAACTTCGCCGGTAACGGTACCATCAATGTCGGTAACTACACCGATGGCGCGTTCGCTGAACAGTCCGAAGACTTCAGCCAGACTTTGAGCGGAACTAACACCGGCTTCGAAGGAACCATCAATGTTTCCGAAGGTGCAAAGCTCACGGTCGAAAATGCTCTGGGGGCAACTTCCATCAATATGGACTATGAATCAATTCCGTCCGCAACCGATGTTGCTGATGAGCATGATACCCAGCTGATCCTGAACAAGGAAGGTCTGGCACTCGCAGCCGCGATCAAGGGTGACGCCAATGATATCATCGATATTCAGAAGAATGCAACATTGAGTGCCACCGGTGCTTTGAACAACTTTGCAGGTAATGTGAAAGTCGATGACAATACATTGACCCTCGGCGGCGTCAATAACACCAATGCCAAGTTCAGCGGTACAACCGATGCCGTGATCGATGCCAATGCAGCCCAGACTCTGGCGGCTGACGGAGCATTGAATGACTTCAACGGAACCGTTGCACTGGAAGGAAATACTCTGACCCTTGACGGCGCAAATGAAACCGCAGCGAAGTTCACCGGAACCAATCTTATTGATGCCAATGCAAATCAGAACCTGACAGCAGCCGGAGCATTGAACGGCTTTGAAGGAACCGTTGCACTGGAAGGCAATACTCTGACCCTCGGCGGCGCAAATGAAACCGCAGCGAAGTTCACCGGAACCACCGCCGCAGTCATCGATGCCAATGCAAATCAGAACCTGACAGCAGCCGGAGCATTGAACGACTTCAACGGAACCGTTGCACTGGAAGGCAATACTCTGACCCTCGGTGCTGAAAACACCACTTCCGCGACAATCACCGGTACAGCGGCAGCTGTCGTTGATGCTGATGCAAATCAGACTTTCAACGGTGATGTAACCGGATTTGCCGGACACTTCGATATCGCAACAGGCAAGTCTGTCACTCTGAACGGAACCTTCTCCGATACAGAAAATCAGGTTGTCAATGCAATCGGCGGAACCTTGAATCTCGGAGATAAGACAGCAAACGTAACTGTTAACGCAACAGATAACAATGATGCGACCACAGACGACAAGCTGTCAGCCCTCAGCTTCAGCACCAACGATGTCACACTCGGAACCGGCGACTTTGATTCAGTTACCGGTACAGGCGATATCCTCGACTTCGGTCAGGATCAGACCTTCGGTACAGTTGAGGCTGGAACAATCTATGTTACCGGTTCTCAGGATGAACTCACCATCGGAACTCTGACTGCCGACATCAACATCACCGTCGATGCCGCGCAGGCTACCGGCGCCTTCGCCGATGTCACCGTCAACACCGCATTCACCGGAGATATCAACGTCAATGTCAACGACGGCAGCTATGTCGAAGGCGGCTACAAACTTGCCACCTACACCGGATTCACCACCGACAGCACCATCACACTGTCGGTCGCCGGAAGCACCGGAGAAACGGTCAAGGTCGATAAACTCGTTCTCATCGACGGCAAAGCCTATCTGCTCCAGCTCAAGGATAACACCCTCATCCTGACCAAGATGAATGGATATTCCAACTATGTGGCAGTCGATGGCGACTGGAGCAGCAAAGTTCCGTATCAGGCGGTCACGGATGGAACCACCGAACGTATCATCGGTTACGATGCCGCCGACAGCCTCGACGATGCCGTAAGCTTCATCAAGGGTCGTCCGGAAGGTCTGAATTGGGGTACCGCAGATGGCGATGCTATGATCGAACTTACCGAAGGCAAGTACACTCTTACCACCGGAACTCTGATGACCGATGCTAACGGTGTCACCCAGCTCACCCTCAAGGGCCGCGACGGTCAGACCGCTACGATCACCGGAGTTATCGCCGGTTCTGACGGCAGCGATGAAACCACTCTGACTCTGGAAAATGTCCGGATCCAGGGTGAACTCTACGGCGGCGGCAAGCTTGTTATCAACAACGCATCCGATTTGCGTTCCAGCGGCAACTCAATCGCGGCCGGTGTTCTCAACGCTGATATGGCAAACGGTTCCGAACTGGTTCTCAATGGCGGTTACTTCGGAAACCGCGTGATCGCCGGCGGCAGTGTCAATACTGAAGCAGGCAAAACCATCACGGTTGACGGAAAAACCTCTCTTGTCATTGACAATAAGTCCACTGCCCAGATGGTCATTACCGGCAGCTTGGTCGGTGGTAGCTGGGCCGGTGAAGGAACGGTTGTCCAGACTAAGGATGCCGAAATCCTGATCAATGTGGAAAATGCCACTTGGATCCGCGGTAACATCTTCGTCAACGGCGGTGCCGGTAACGGTACACTCACCATGAATGGTAATTCAATGATCACCTTCACTGGCAATGCCTCTCTCCTCACTTTCACAGGAACAGTCAACGCCATCAACGGTGAAGATACCACTGAAGCTGTCGTCTTTAACAACTTCACAGGTGAATTCAACGGTTCAATCAGCGGATTTGACACCATCACCATCAGCGGTGACACCAGTTTGGAACTCGGACGCCGTCAGCACAATACCGCCAATACCGAACTTGAATTCGTCATCAACAGCGAAACCGGTACCGATGCGATGTACATCGTCCGCGATGCCAACTACTGGGAATTCGCCAAGACCATCAACATTGATGTCGACAATGCAAAAGTCGGAAACCACGTCCTTGTTGACAATTACATCAAAGGATTCGAAGGATTCACCTTCACCTTTGGCGAAACGGATGCAGTTTACACCCTCGGAACCGCAGTTACGGTCGCTGATAAACAGTACACCGTCAACGCAAGCGGCGACAGCCTCGTCCTCGATGTTGTACAGGTTTACAGCGGCAATGTTTCCGGCAATGTTTCCGGTACGTCCGTGTTGGAAAATGCAACCGTCAGCGGAAATGTTGCTGGTTCAGACAGTTTGGCAATGGATACTTCTATCAGCGGAACAACCACTATTGCGGGAACTATCTCTTCCAGAGGAAAATCTGATAATATTGAAGTTGCAGAAGGAGCAGTTGTTACTGTTTCCGGAGGAAACACCTCTGGTAATGATGGAGTATTCCTGGGCGACGGCGATGATAACTTGAGTGTCGGTAAAGGTGCTCACCTTAAAGTTGATACCCAGATCAATGGCGGTACAGGAAAAAATATCTTGACAATGGCGAAAGGATCTACCGTTGAAACTTGGCGAGTTACGAACTTTGGTACAGACTCTTCTATGGATGTTGACTCTGTCCTGAACATGCATTGCGCCGACGGTAATCCCGGCAATACAGTTGCCAATGTCAAGGTTAACGTTACCGGTATTTCTGATCTGACAACGAATCTTGCTGGTGCAAAGACTATCGTTACCGGTGTTTCCAGCATTCAGGGATATCTGAAAGCTGAAGGTGTCGATATGGTTCTTGGTACAGCCAAATGCATCAATGACAATGGTACAGATGCAGATACCAGCGATGATGTCTGGGCAAGCTTGAACCGTGTTGATGGTAATTTGGTTGTTGCCTGGGGCAGAAGCGAAGCCGAAGTTGGTGCTGCACTGGATGCATTCAATCATTACAAGGACAACAATACCGATCTTGTTCTCGGTGATGCTGTTGTTTCAAGCGATCTCGCCGATGGTTTCAATACCACCGATACACTTGAAAAGAAATCCAACGGTACTTTGGCATAAGCCATAGTTTCCTGACCACAGAGAGCCGCTGCGAACTTAAGGGTTTGCAGCGGCTCTTCTGTTTTTTGCGCATACTTCAAGATAACGGTATTTTTTCACAGCTGTCCCATAAAATAAGAAAAATATCCGTTCCCTCAAATTTTTCAGCAAAAGAAAAATTGAATTTTGAAAAAGTGATTTTGGCAGATTACGCCTTGCTTAAAAAACGGATGATGCAATCGGCGGATGGATCGTGCGGCAATGTCGTGTTTTGCAAGCAAGAAGAGCGGGGAGCATACTCACGTATGTGACCCGCGAGGCGAGCGCAGCAAGGCGCGAGATTGGTCACGAGGCGCCGCCGCCCATTGTTTCTTATGAGATGTTTGTGGCATTTTTTAATAAAATAACTGGACAAAGCATCTTTTTGTGCTATATTATATGATGGGGGATTATACTCCCGTGTGTGCAAGGAATGTGATGGCGTTATGGAAAGTATTGTATCGCGAAGCGGTTTGGACTGCTTCAAAGAATTGATAAAACGACTGCGGCTTGCTCCGGATTATGACGGGATAGTCAATGAGGAGATGCTCGCTTTATATGATAAAGATGCCGTTAAAGCTCTGGTCGAAATCGCCGGACAAATGGATTATCAGCCGGAAGTGAAAGATATCAGCGAATTGACCGGTTTCAACGGTCCCGCGATCGCTCTTCTGAAAAATAACCACTTTGTCTGTATTGTCAACTGCACTCAGCTGGCAACGGAAAAAACCGGACTTTTCAACCCCAGAGGACAGAATGGCCCCCAGAATATCGTCCTGCCAAATGAACAATTGAAACAGATCGTCGAAGGACGCTGTGTCATTTTCCACAATTTGCGCGATTTCGATGCCCGCAGACACTCTTCGGTATTCGCACTGGTTTCGGTCGCCAACCATCACCGCATACAGCTCACTCCGCGCCGGGTGATGCACGATTACGCTGTTTCTCAGGACGAACTCACTCCCCGGCAGCTCATCCGCATCGCCGCTGACAATCAGATGAAAGCCGCCCGCACCAGTTTGAAGTGGAAACACTTTGCCGGTATGGGCAAGGCATTCCCGGTAATCGGAAACAGAAAGGACGGCAAATACATCATTATCTGCGGTTACCGCGAAACGGAAAACGGCGGTGAACTCGCCGTCATTGATCCCAATGGCCCGCAGCCTCCTCCGGGAAACCGTTTCCTGCTCTGGAGCAAAGAGGATTATGAAAACAACTGCTCCGGAGTTTGCTTCATGCTCAAACGGGTCTGGAAGCTTTCCGACGAAGAACGTCCGTTCGGTCTGCTCTGGTTCGTACCGGAATTCATCAAGCTGAAAAATGTTTTCGGTCACATCGCATTTGCCGTGCTGATGATAAATGTGGTCGCGCTTATCATGCCGCTCTTTTTCCAGATCGTCGTCGATAAAGTGCTGGTAAATCAGAGCTATAATACCCTCAATGTGATCGTCTGTGCCATATTTCTGGTGCTGCTGTTCAATGCGGTCATGGAGTATCTGCGCGGATATCTGCTGCTTTTCGGTACCAACAAAATAGATATTTCCACGGCAACCAGAGTCTTTGACCGGCTGATGATGCTGCCCATCGACTTCTTTGACCGCGTCCCCAGCGGCGTATTGCTCAAACATATGCAGCAAACGGAAAAGATCCGCGGCTTCCTCTCCGGAAGTTTGTTTTTCACCATTCTGGAAATGACCAGTCTGTTTGTCTTTATCCCGTTCCTGCTGCTGTACAGTGTCAAACTCACCTTTGTCGTGCTTGCCTTTTCCGCGGCTATGGCGTGCGTTATCGGCGTATTGATAAAGCCGTTTCAGCGGCGGCTGCAGGATCTTTATCAAGCCGAAGGAAAACGGCAGAGTATGCTCGTCGAATCCATTCAGGGGATGAGAACGGTCAAATCCCTTTCTCTTGAACCGGTGCAGAAAGAAGCCTGGGCGGATTCGACCGCATTCGCCGTCAACGCCTACTTCCGGGTGGGAAAAATTTCCGTCACCGCAAAAACCTTGAGCCAACTTCTGGAAATGAGCATGAATGTCTGCGTTATCTGGCTGGGTGCACTCTCGGTTTTCGACGGTACCATGTCGGTCGGCGCATTGATCGCATTCCAGATGATTTCCGGACGCGTCACCGGGCCTCTGGTCAAACTCGTTTCCCTCGTCCATGAATATCAGCAAATAGCGATCTCCGTTGAGATGCTCGGAAATGTTATGAATACCCGCCCCGAACCATCCGGCGGCGGAGTCCGTAATCCCTTCCGCGGAAAAATCGAATTTGAACATGTCAACTTCCGCTATACCCCGGATGGACCTATGGTCATACGCGACCTCTCATTTACATTGCTCCCCGGACAGGTGGTCGGTATCGTCGGACGTTCCGGTTCAGGTAAAACCACGCTGACAAAACTGCTTCAAAGCCTCTATCCGGTCATGTCCGGACTTATCAAGATCGACGGTATCGACATCCGCGAAATCGACAAAGTACACTTGCGCAACAGTATCGGTGTGGTATTGCAGGAGAACTACTTTTTCAGCGGTACAGTCAGGGAAAATCTTTCGCTCACCAAACGTAACGCTTCACTCGATGAGATCATCGCAGTCACCAAACTTGCCGGTGCCGATGACTTCGTGCAGAATCTTCCTAAAGGCTACGACACCATGCTCGAAGAAAACGCTTCAAACCTTTCCGGAGGACAGAAACAACGGCTCGCCATCGCCCGCGCGCTTCTTACCAACCCGCGCATACTCATCTTTGACGAAGCCACCAGCGCGCTTGACCCCGAAAGTGAAAATATCATTCAGGAGAATCTCCCGCTTATCGCCAAAAACCGTACCGTCCTCATCATCAGCCACCGGCTTTCCATCGTTTCCGGAGCCGATATGACCATCGTACTGGATAAAGGAGAACTTTCTGACTTCGCACCGCATAAAGAATTGCTGTCCCGCCCCGGCGTCTACAAGGATTTCTGGTATCAGCAAATGGAAAGGAACATCAACCGATGAGCAAAAAATTGAATCGGAAAGCGGTCGATTTCCAACCGGATGCCGTGGAGATCGCCATGCGTCCGCTGCCGCTGGCAGCACGACTGGGCGTGTTTTTCGGCATTACCGTGTTTGTGGCCGCACTGCTTGCCAGCTATTTCTGCAAAGTCGATGTCATCGTCGAAGGTTCCGGAAAACTGGTTTCAGTCGATCAGAATATCGTAATGAAACCGCTTGACCGTTCCGTTATCAAATCCATCGATGTCAAAGTCGGTCAGGTGGTCAAACGCGGTCAGCTGCTTATCAGTTTCGACCCCTCGATAAACAAAGCTGAAGAAGAGCGCCTCCGCAGTGAATTGAACAGTATCGAAGCTCAATATGAACGCTGGCTCGCCGAATTTGAAAACCGGGATTATAAACTCCCCGTACAACCGACCCGAAATCAACAGTGGCAACGGGCTATTTTCGATCAGCGCAGCAACTATTTCAAAGAAAAACTCCGCTACTTCGATGAATCAATAAAACGTGTCGAAGCCAATATTTCAAGCACCGATGAAACCATCTTGAAACAGCGTCAGCGATACAAAGCTCTCGATGAGATCGCCGGTATGTATGAGGATCTGCACCGCAAAAAAGCCGCTTCAAAAAAGGATGTTCTTGAAATACAAATGTCAAAAATGCAGCTGGAAGCGGACATCGCAAAACTGGAAAATTCCATCCGCGAAGCCAATCACGAAAAACAATCCACCGCCGCATCAAGAGAAACTTTTATCATGGAGTGGAAAAAGGATATTTCAGAGCAGCTCGTAGGTGCTGAACAATCCAAAACCACCATCCGCAAATCTCTTGAAAAAGTCCTGCGGCTCAATGAATATATCGAATTGCGCGCCCCATGTGAAGCGATCGTCCATGAAATCGCCTCATTCCCGGTGGGTTCCGCCGTCCGCGAAGCTGAAGCTCTCATCACCCTCGTCCCCATCGACTGCGAAATCGAACTCGAAGCGGAGATACCTGCCAAAGATATCGGCAGAGTCAATGTCGGCGATTCAGTGCGGGTTAAGCTCAATGCGTTCCCGTTCCAGAAACACGGAACGCTTTCCGGAAAAATAAGAACCATTTCCGAAGACACCTTTCAGAAAGATAATGTCCGGCAGGAAAATGAAAAAATCGCCGAGGGAGCATACTATCGTGCCCGTATACCTGTCACCGGTAAACTGCGCGGTACTCATGCAAATTTCCGCCTCATCCCCGGCATGGAAGCTCAAGCAGAAATCAAAGTCGGGGTCCGGCGCGTAATCGAATATATCATCCATCCGTTGGTAAAATCTCTGGATGAAGCAATAAGGGAACCGTAAAGCAGAAAAACTTTTAATTTTTTTAATAAAACAATAATTTTCAGGAGGAAACAAAAATGAACAGACAGATCTTTTACTTGTGTGCAGGAGTTGTCCTTGCCGTTCTCAGCGGATGCAAATCTTTTGATGAGTATCAGAATGAACGCATCAACAAGGCCGTAACTCACTTTGAACGCGCCCGGTACACCGACATCAAACCGAATCATGTATTTTCCTACAACGAATGTGTGAAACTCGCGATCAAAAACAACCTTGATCTGAAAGTTTTCGGTTTGGAAGAAAAAGTTTCCAATGAAATGCGCACCAGCGAATTTCTCGGCATGCTCCCGGAACTCAACGTTTCCAACAACCTTACCCACCGTACCAATACCCCCGCTTCCAGCAGCGAGCAGCTCCATGGCACCGGACCCGGAACCTACTCCTATTCCCAGAGTCAGGACCGCACCGTCAACTATCTGAATGTAGACCTGGCTTTGAGCGTGATCGACTTCGGTCTGGCGTTTTTCAACACCTGTCAGGCCAATGACCGTATGCTTCTGCGTCAGCAGCGCACCCGCCGCGCCGAACAGAATCTGGTGCTCGATGTCACCCGCGTCTATTTCCAGGTCGCAGCCTCCCAGCGGGCGGTCAAAGTCACAACTGAACTCCTTGCCAGCTGCAAAGAACGTTATGCTCTGATTGAAAAGATGGGCGAAAGCGGAAAAATCACTCCGTTCCGCGCTTTTGATGAAGTAAAACGCTTCGTCGATATGGAAAAACGCCTTACCAACTACATCCGCAGCTATGAAAACAGCTGCGTTGAACTCCGTTCTCTCATGGGACTTTATCCCAATGCAAAAATCAAGGTCGATGACTCAATTCTGGACAAAGTTCCTGAATTCACCCTGCCGGAAATCGAACTTATGGAACAGATCGCTCTCATGAAGCGTCCCGAACTTTATGAGATCGATATGCAGAAACATATCAATGTCCTCGAATGCCGCAAAACTCTCGTTTCCATGTTCCCCAACGTCCGGATGTTCATCGATTTTACCAACAGCAGCAACAGCTTCCTCTATCACAACAGCTGGATGGAGATCGGTATCCGCGCCGCTTACAATCTGCTCACTCTGCCCCGCCAGATCGCAAGATACCGTGCATTCAGCGCCCAGGTCGATGCAGAAGAGTACCGCAGTTACGCGCAGGCGATCGCCGTCATGGCACAGGTCCGCATGGTTTCCGCCAATCTGGCGGCGACCCGCGAACGTTTTGAAATCGACAACCGTATCTATGAAGCCTACCGCAAAAATCTGAACAAGGCCGAAGCCGGCAAAAGAATTTCCAGTGAGCTTTCCCAGTTGGAACTTGACCACATGAAGCTGGTCACCGCCGAAACCGAAATTGAAAAATATCTCGCTCTCGGTAACTATTATGTTTCCTATTTCCGCGTACTCAACACGCTCGGTATTGAAAATCTTCACAAAACTACCGTCGAAGGTCTGAAAAAGAGCCTCGAAGAAGAACGTGTCCGCGCCGCAGAAGAGTTGAAAAAAGCCAAAGCCGAATTCGATGCCGAACAGGCCGCGGCCGAAAAGAAAGCTGCTCCGGAAAAGAAAGTTGTCGCCGCTGAAAGGAAATCCGCTCCGGCAAAAAAGGCTGTAAAGAAAAATAATACCGGAAAAACGGTAAAAAAAGCGGTCAAAAAGAGTGCCGCAAAGAAAAATGCAAAATCTGTAGAGAGCAATGCTCCGGTGATCCCCGCTGATCCTTATGCCAAACCGATGGGAAAATGAGGTCGGATCATGAAAGAATTTGAATTTTTCAAACTCGAAGAGCGGGTACTGTTTGAAGCCGCAGCTGCGGTGGAAATCGTCGCCGCTGCCGATGCCGCCGATGCCGCTTCGCAGGGGCAAAACGCAGAGCCGGACAACCATGAACCGGAAGCAGAGCGTGATCAGAAAGCATTGAATTATACTCCTGCAGATGATAACAATGCCACGCCCGAACTCCCCGCAGTTGAACCGGAAAAACTGGCAGACGTGGATGCCGGACTTGATGCGCTGATTTCCGGCGTGACCTCCGGCAATACGGAAGTCGAAGCGGTTGAAAACGTTGTTCAGAATGATGTTTCAGACCCCCGCGAACTGGTCGTCGTCGACAGTTCCCTGCGCGATATTGAGACCATTCAACAGCAATTGCGCCCAAATCAGGACATCCTGATTTTGCAGCAGGGAAACGGTTTGACTGAACTCAATGAGTATCTGGACGAAACTGACGGCGAATATTCGGCGATCCATTTTGTCACGCACGGAGATGATGGCAATATTATCATCAATGACAAAATTATTGATCAGCAGAGTTTCAACGCTTCCGAATGGTCAGAGCTGAAAGATCATTTGACGGACAGTGGCGATATCCTCTTTTACGGCTGCAATATCGCCGGAACTGCTGAAGGTGAAGCATTGATCGATCAGATTGCCGCCGCTTGCGATGCTGACGTCGCAGCCAGTACCGATACGACCGGAGTATCCGGAAACTGGGATCTGGAATACACTTCAGGAGATGTGGAAACTGCTTCGCTTACAGTCGATGACTACCGTTATGATCTTGAAGAGATCGTCGTAAACTCATTAGGAGAGCTGGAAACTGCGCTGCATGATGTCGCAATAAGCGGCGGAGAGCATGTGATCAATATCAAAAGTGACATCACCATATCATACGATATTGAAGTCGATATCAAAAACGATCTTACTTTGACCATCAAAGGTGCAAATGATGACATTGATCTTACCGGAGCAAGCGATATCATCATGTTTGAATTTACAGATGATGCTGATTATGATATAAACATCTGCATTGAAAAATTGAATTTTGACGGCAACGGAAGTGCTGATACAGCCGTATCCGCTGCCGGCGTAGAAGTTCTCACCATCAAAGATTCAAAAGTTGAAAACTTTTCCGATTCCGCGGTCATACAGGAAAAATATGGTGATGGGGAAGCTCTGGTTATTGAAAACACAAAATTCCTCAATAACGAAAAAACCCAATTTTCTACTTCTTCAGGCGGAGCTGTTGTCGCTTATGGTGTATCTGTTTCTATTTCCGGAAGTTATTTTTACAACAATACTTCCATGCATAACGGCGGAGCACTGGAGATACAGATTGCTCCTGCGGTTACCATAAGCAATACCACCTTTGAAAGCAACAGTGCCGCGGTCAACGGTGGAGCGGTAAATATTATCCTTTCCGACAGTGGTCAACTTGTCATTGACAACAGTACCTTCTATCAGAACTCGACAGAAAAATCCGGTAATGGCGGAGAGGGTGGTGCCATCTTTGTCGACCATGACGGCGACAACTCTCAAGTTGCTGTAACCAACAGCACCTTTGTCGCAAATACCGCAGAAGGAAAAGGAAGTGCCATTTACAATTACGACGGAGATGTTGAGATTATAAATACATTGCTTATCGGAAACAAAGACGATACAAGTGTCCTTGCTCACGAAGAGGGCGGTTCAGTCACATTGAGTTACTCTCTTGTAACATCCAAAGACGGTACGTCCGCTGACAGCATAACAACCGGAACAAATGCGGAAGTAAACAGCAACTTCCACGTGGAAACGGTTTTCGGCGACAACTCCTACGATAATGACACTCACACCATTGCGCCGGATGCATTTCACAAAGCAGCGTGGAGCGGAACCAATACCGGAACCGGAGTTGATCAGCTGGGCAATAACCGCAATGCAATCAATGAAGCAACCGGATTGAGCGGCAAATATTCCATCGGGGCGGTCACTGCCGCCGCCGGATTGAATGTGACTCAGGGGGATTACGAAGTCGCTTACACCGGCAGTGAAATCGTTCCGAAATCACACATTACTCTTACCTATGCCGACGGTACGGTAATGAGCAATACCGTAACTGCAACTCTTACACCTTCGCCGTCTCCGGTCGTTAATGCGGGAGTTTATTCCATAACGCCGTCCAACGCGGTGATTGACGGGATCGATCCTGCGGCAAACACAGAATATAGATATACTGCCGGAACGTTGACGGTCATTGCGCCGCCGGGATATGGTGATGAGCAACCGGGAGATTACGTTGTTTATTGCGAGGGTAACTATCCGGGATATTTCAGTACTGTTCCCGGCATGCAGGCTGATTTGACCGCCAATGCTGCCGGAAGTACCGGAAATGACAATATTTATACCATGTCTTATCCCGAATTGATCAAAGAAACCATGCTCACTTACACCCGGTTGGATGGCAGATATTTGTTCACCGGCATGGGAAATAACTGGCTCGGTCATACCGTAACGGTGGATGGGTTGAAGTATCATCCGTTCAATATCGATGAGATCGTCCGGGAGATTTCTGAATCCACTATCAAAAACAGCGAATTGACACACGCATCGTCACTGTACAGCGGAAAAGAGCTTTTTACAGAAAATGGTGATGAGGAATTCGTTCAGTTGTTCCGGCAGCGGGGGGATGCTCTCTCTGTCCATCATGAGCCGGTATTTATGGAAGCTGGATTCTTTGAATCAGAAAAGATTTCACCTGATCATATTACGCATCCGGATCCGGCAAGTGTCTCCGGAGGTATTATTTCCGCCGAAAATCTGCCGCCGGTATCTGAAGCGTTGTGCAGTAAAGTGGAAAATTTAAAGAGCGATCTGGAAAAATTGCTGGACAAATTATGTCAGGCATGATCCGGCAGTGATATGCAAAAAAATCACCAGGGAAGTCAGAGATAAAATGATCAGATGTTTTGCGGTTTATCTGCTTATCCTGCTGGGGATGAGTTCACTTCAGGCGGGGGAAAAGGTGAAAACTGTGCTTTTCCCCTTTCGTGAAGCGGTTATTTCTTCCCGTATCGAATCAACTGTCGGCAAATATAATTTCCGCTTGGGGGAGGCTTTTGAAGCCAATGCCGTTTTGACTGAACTGGATCAGGAAAACTACAAGATCAAACTTAAACAGGCGCAGGAGCAGTTCAATTTTGCCCGGGCCACTTATCTGGATAAACTGGAATTGCACAAAGGCAAGTTCACCAGCGATTTTGAACTTAAAAAATCTGAATATGAGTTCAAAACTTCGGAAAGCAATCTGGCAGTTGCCGAATTGAATTATTCATACTGCACTATCCGGGCTCCTTTTGCCGGGAAAATAGTTGAATTCCTTTCCCGGGAGTATGAAACTGTCCGTCCCGGACAGCAATTGTTCCGGATCATAGATGATAATTCATTGCTGGCGGTTATGAATGTCCCGCTGGGAAAAGTTCAGACTCCCGGCAGTGTAAAAACTGTTGTACTGCAAAACGGCATAAAAGTGCAGGGCAGGATATATGAGATATCTCCGCAGGCGGACCACCGCACCGGAACTGTCAGGATCAAAATTCTGATCGATAACCGGAACGGCACACTCCGCGCCGGAATGACAGGAGTCCTGGATGATGTCCAATGAGAGTGATGCAAAACTTAAAACGCTGGCATTGATCATCAAATTCGGTCATGATCTGTTTGACTGCAAAGATATAAAAAGCGTTGCCGCCGCCGCCGTCAATAACAGTCATATATTGTTGAATTTCCGCAGTTCTTCTCTGTTCCGTCTGGAGAGAAACCGGAAATGCGATATTCTGGGACAATTTGCCAGGGCAGAGGTCAATGAGTTTTCTGCAATTGTACAGCAGCAGAAGAAATTGATCAGGAGTGCTGATTTTGATAAAGATGGTGTTGTGTCGTTGAGTAATGACCGGCTGCCGGATGAACTTGCCGAAAATGATTCAGTATATTTACTTTGCAAATTACCATCTCCCGAAACAGCCCGGTCGGAGTGTTCTTATGTCTGGTTGTTGGAGTATGAAAAAAATGTGCCGGAAACTGCAATAAACACCGCCCGGTTATTGGGGAAAAGCATCGCTGAAGCATTGAGTTTTGCTGAAGTTTCCGCGCCCCGCAGAAAATGGCAGTTCACCCGCCGGAAACACCGTGTGTTAATATATATATGCGGTCTGCTTTTGTTGTGCGGGGCGATGTTTGTTCCGGTAAGAGAGAGTTCCACCGCTGAATTTATGTTAAAAGCTCCTGATGTCACCGCCGCTTATGCCCGGTTTGACGGAGCTGTGGCAAAATGTCTGAAACAGGATGGCAGTTTTGTCAGAAAAGGAGAACCGATTATCCTCTTTGATACCACCGAGTTGAAATACCGTTCTGCCCGGGCGGAAGCTGAATTGAAAGAAGCTGCCGCAGAGCTTGAACTTGCAGCTCAAACTGCGTTTACCGATGAGAGCAAACTCGGCAAAGTCAAATTGTTGAGAGCCCGTTGTGAAATTTTGCAAGTTGCGGTAAATGAAGCACAATGGTATTTGAAACATTCTGAAGTCAAGGCCGGGGCAGACGGAATAGTTGTTCTGACCGACAGCCGGGCTGAACAATTCACCGGAAAAGCTGTAAAAGCCGGAGATAAACTTTTTGAAATTTACGGCGGGCAGGGGATGCTTGCGGAAATTATGGTCAATGAACGTGATGCTTCCATATTGCATGATAAGATCAACGCGGAATTGTTTTTGCATACTGCTCCGGAAAAAGCGGTTTCGGGAGAGACCGTTTCGGTCGCACAGTATCCGGTTCTGAATGAACAGAATTTGTATTGCTACAAGGTTCTGGTAAGGCTTTCTGAAACATCAGAAAAAAGATTGCGTTTCGGCATGAGAGGAGTCGCAAAACTGTCCGGGGACTATGTATGTCTGGGCTATTATCTCTTTAAAAATCTGATACTTCATTTCAGAAACTGGTGATGTATGGCATATTCGGAACAGACAACCGGAATTCTGCGGGGAGATATAAAACTTCTTAAAGGGGAGTCTTTACTGCTTTTTGATCCTGCATCAGAAGCATATTATAAGATTTCCGAACGTTTTGCCGGAATAATTTCTTGTTTTTCAGAGGATATCTCTTATGAGGCGATGTTGAAAAAACTTCGTTACAACGGTATTGAAACCGGACCGGATGAATTGCATGAAGTGTGTACTTTTTTGCGCATTAACGGATTGTTGATCCCCCGTTATGGAGAAATGACGCTCCGCCGGGAGCAGTTGGAGAAGCAAAAGGAAAAAACTCTTCTTTTACGGTTGAGTACAATATGTCTTTTTCTTAAACTGCCGCCGGTCCACCCGGAAAATTTTTTCAGAAAAATTGCTCCTTTTGTGTCGTTTCTCGCTGCGCCATGGAGTTTGGTTCTGTGGAGCATTCCGGCACTCTGGGGATATATTCTTGCGTTGCGGGATTTCGGGACGGTGCTGGAACAGTTTGCCGATACACTTTCCTGGGCCGGTCTGGTAAAATATGTTCTTGCCATTGTTGCCGTAAAGATCCTGCATGAGTTGGCCCATTCTCTGGCTGCCATACGTCAGGGATGCCGTGTCCGGGGGATCGGGCTCGGATTTATTTTCTTTATGCCCCGGCTTTATACTGATACAACGGACAGCTGGAGACTGCCGCGAAAAAAGCGGCTGCTGATCGATGGCGCCGGAATAATCGCCGAATTGATGATCGGCGGTATTGCTGCACTTTTCTGGAATTTTCTCCCTCCGGGAACCGGAAGATCCACGATGTTTTATATCTTTGCTGTCAGTACACTGTCGACACTTCTGGTGAATGGCAATATATTTATCCGCTATGACGGATATTATATTCTTTCAGATATTCTCGGGATCGAGAATTTGATGAAACGTTCTTCGGAATGTGTCAGGCAGACATGGCGATGGTATTTTCTGCGCCTGGGAGTGCCTTCCGCCGAAAAACGGAAGCTGCTGCTTATCAGTTATGGAATATCAGCTTTTATTTACCGGGTATTTTTGTATACTTCGATTTGTCTGCTGATCTATTGCAGTTTTACAAAAGTGCTGGCAATTTTGCTGCTTGCGTTGGAAATATATTCCATTTTGTTGTATCCGCTGGCACAGGAAATAAAAACGATTTATCAACTTTCCCGCCGATCGACCGGCAAAGCGGTGTGGATCATGCTGTTTTTGCTGATTACAATTATCGGCAGTATACTGTTTATACCGCTGGCATGGGGGATAACCGTGCCGGGAGAGAGCGTTCCGGCATGGCGGCGGTTGGTGACTGTTGAAGAAAGCGGATATTCGGTCAATGCGTTGCCTGCCCGGAACAGAAAGATAAAAGCCGGAGAGTGTTTGCTGGAGCTTAAATCGCCCCGACTGCAATTCTCTATTGACAAAATAAGTAAAATGCTTGAATACGATCGGGAACTTTTTATCCAGCAGGAGCTGGATGAGAAAGAATTCGCCCGGAACGAAGTTACAGCAAAAAAAATAGAATCGGATCACCTCGCATTAAAAGAATTGCTGCGCCGGAAGAAAAATCTGGTAATCAAAGCCGCCCAAAGTGGACATTTTGTTCCTTTGCTGCCGGATATTTCTCCGGGGGCTCTGATCAAACGTAATACGGTGATCGGAGAAATCGTTTCAGAAAGAAACATCATATATGCTTATGCAAGCGATGAACAAGTCGGAAAAGTTCATCCCGGTCAGCGGGGGGGCGCGGTAATGGCGGATGATTTGACCGAAATTCCATGCCGGGTAATAAAGATAGAACCGGTGGCAGTAAAATTTAAATCTTCTCCGGTGTTACAGCCATTCGGCGGACCGATCGCGGTATATAAAACCGGAAATGACGAATTTATTTCTGTACAGGCTCAATATCTTATTGTTCTGGAAGTGCCATCTGATATCCGGATCGCTTCCGGTCGATTGCTCCGGGTAAAACTTTTATATAACTGGCAATTGTACACATATATAAAAAAGTTGATCTTATCATTTTTCCGTAAAGAATTTTAAAGGGCGGAAAAAGTACCTACTGGAGAAACGCCGCCGCAATAAAGATTTTTAGGTTTTGTCTCATTTTTTGTAAAAAATATAACCTGCGGCGGCGCATTGCGCGCAATCTCTTGGCAAATCTTCGGACTCCGGTTCGGTCGAGTACCTGAGTACACTCCCTCTCCATCGCCTTGATTTACCATCGACCTTGCATCACACTGCATCCGCCGAATGCAATCAAACCGTTTTATTGTTTGACAAATTACTGTTTTTGCAGTATATTTTTTGTACAATAACGATTATCATTACAAATTAACATAAAAGTTTCACAAAATTTGGGACAATAACAAGAAATTAGACCATAACTTTGATTTATCCTGCCGGACAAAAAAGAGTTACGCATTGAGTTTCGGCAGTCCGAGGAGTTCGCGGCGGCGGTTGAATTCCTGAAAGATTTTCGGATCGCGGGCAAGCTTTTTCAGTAACGCGGATGAGGATATTCCGCATTTTGCAGCACAACTTTTGTGATCGAAACCGCACTCTTCAAGGATGTCAAACAGTTTTGCGACAAAAAGCGGGTAGTCCGGTGCGGTGAGCGAACACTCCATGCGGGGCAGGGGCGGCGCTGCGGGGAGGCGGATTTGAAGCGCAATATTGAGTTTCAATTTCCCAATCGCATTGCTCCGGTTGCGGTACTGACTGCGCTCGGAGCAGTCTTCGGCAACGAGTCCGGTTGCTTTGTGGGCAACTCTGACCGCGCTTGAAGTCTTGTTGCGGTGTTGACCCCCCGCTCCGGATGCTTTGAAGAAATCCAGAGTACAGAAGCGGATGAATTCAGTTTCCGGCAGCATAAGTTGTAAATCGCGATCGAACATTATCAAAATAAATAGTTTTTTGCAGTTGAAAAATCACCTTTATGGAAATATATTACAAAGAGTAAAATATTTCAAACTGTTTTTGGTATTTTAGGAGATAATTTTGACCGCTATGAGAAAATGTGCCATTATTACCGGAGCCAGCCGCGGGATAGGCGCCGGGATCGCTGAAAAACTCGCTTCGGAAAACTGGAACCTAGCACTCTGCGCCCGGCAGAAAGTTGAGGACGGCAGCAAACTTGCACTTGCGCTTCAGGAGAAATACGGCATTGAAGCAGAATATTTCCAGTGTGATATTTCCGACGGTGAAGCCAGACGCCGCTGTGTAACTGATATCATTGCCCGTTTCGATGAGATCGGCGCATTGGTCAACAATGCCGGTGTCGCCCCCAAAGTCCGGGCGGATATACTGGAAATGACCGAAGAAAGTTTCGATTTCGTAATGAATATCAATCTGCGCGGCAGTTTCTTCTTTACCCAGCTGGTCGCCCGCAAAATGGCGGAGCAAAAGAGCGGAACCATCGTCAACATCAGCAGCTGTTCAGCGACCGTTGCCAGCGTCAGCCGCGGCGAATACTGTATGTCCAAAGCGGGCGTTTCCATGGCAACCAAACTCTGGGCGGTGCGGATGGCGGAATTCGGAGTAAATGTCTTTGAGATCCGCCCCGGGGTGATCGAAACCGATATGACCAGCGTGGTCAAAGGTAAATATGATAAACTTATTTCTGAAGGTCTTACCTTGCAGCCGCGTTGGGGCTATCCGGAAGATATTGCCAAAGTCACCGCATCACTGCTCCGGGGGGATTTTGCCTATTCCACCGGACAGGTGATAAATATTGACGGCGGGATGAATATTGAAAAATTGTGAGAAGTCTATGGGCGTAAAAAAGCGTAAACGGATCATTGCACTCATATTGACCCTGGGCATCGGCATCTATCTTGCCGGGAGCTTCGAGCCGATAGGAGAATGCTGTTTTTTTGCGACCCGTTCGCTCAAATCAGTTGAAAAAGATTCCGGCTTTACGCCGTTTCAAATTTCCACACTGCCCCAGCTGGGCGGCGGACTCTTTAAACATGATACCCCCGTTTATGGAATGTCGCTCGGCGGCATGGTGCATCAAAAGGAGATCAACGGCTTGAGCATCGCCGGTATTCATGCTTTTACCAAGCGTAAAAACGGCTTGAGTTTTTCCTTTATGGATGTTTGTGAGGAGTCCCGCGGTGCATCGTTCTTTGCCGCCGGAGGGGCTGAACGCAACTACGGTTTTGCCGCCGGTCTGGTCAATCTTGCCGAACACAACAGCGGCGTGCAGCTCGGTTTGATAAATCAGGTAATGCCCGATGCGGTGATAGAGAACAATTACAGCACTCCGGAGAAACCTCAAGGTTTCGGCGTGCAGGCTGGAGTTATCAACTATTCCGAGGGCAAAGGCTTGCAGTTCGGTTTGTGGAACACCAACACTAACGCCTGGATAAAACATTTTCCGTTTTTCAACTTTGCCTTTTAATTTCCGAAACATTTGTGTAAAAATATGAAGTTCCGTAAGATAAATACATTGATCATCGGTTCCGGTGCCGCCGGACTTGCCGCAGCATTGCAATTGAAACAGCAGGGCGTCGACGATATACTGCTGCTTTCAGAAGGGTTGAATAACGGTACATCCATCAACACCGGAAGTGACAAGCAGACCTACTACAAACAGGGGATCTACGGCAAAGAAGCTGATTCGCCGGAATTGCTGGCGCAGACTCTGTTTGACGGCGGTTCGGTACACGGCGATGTGGCTCTGGTCGAAGCGGCGATGTCGTTGCGCTGTTTTATGAATCTGGTCAATCTGGGAGTGCCTTTCCCGCACGATGGATCCGGTCAGTACATCGGTTACAAAACCGACCATGACCCCAAACGGCGCGCCACCAGCTGCGGGCCGTACACTTCAAAAGAGATGTGTCTTGCTCTGATCAAAGCGGTGAAGGCTCTGAAGGTCGAAATCGCTGAAAACCGTACCGCAGGAGAGTTGATCACTGTCGGCGAACGGGTCGCCGGAGCAGTCGCATACAATTCAAAAACTGCTGAATTGGAAACTTTTATCGCTGAAAATGTAGTTTTTGCCACCGGCGGCCCCGGCGGATTATATGCTCAAAGCGTCTATCCCTGCGGTCACAGCGGCGCGATCGGGCTGGCATTGGAAAAGGGGGCATTGGCACAGAATCTGCCGGAATCGCAATTCGGTCTGGCTTCAATAAAATTCCGGTGGAATGTTTCCGGAACCTATATGCAGGTGCTGCCGCGTTTCATTTCCACGGAACAGGACGGTTCTGATGCGCGGGAGTTTCTGCGTGATCACTTCGGCAGCGACACCGGGAAAATGAATTCCATGGTCTTCCTCAAAGGTTATCAGTGGCCCTTTGATGTCCGCAAGGCGGAGGAAGGGTCTTCCATAATCGATCTCCTGGTGCATGAGGAGACGGCGGTGAAAAAGCGGCGGGTCTTCCTTGACTTCCGCAGTAATCCGGAGGATTTGGATTTTTCAAAACTTTCAGAGGAAGCCTATACCTATCTGGAGCGTTCCGGCGCATTGTCCGGTACTCCCATTGAACGTCTGGAAAAGATGAATCCGGGTGCGATCTCACTTTATCTTGACCATAATATCGATTTGAAAAAGGAGATGCTGGAGATCGCTGTCTGCGCCCAGCACAACAACGGTGGACTTACCGGAGATATCTGGTACGAGTCGCCCAATTTGAAACACCTTTTTCCCATCGGCGAAGTCAATGGTTCCCACGGTGTCACCCGCCCGGGAGGTTCGGCTCTCAATGCCGGTCAGGCCGGGGCGTTCCGCTGTGCGGAATATATCGCCAATGAATGTAAAAACTTTACCTTTGATGAAGCTGAAGTTCTCGCTGAAGCGGAAAAGGTCATTGCCCATCTGGAAAAATTCCTCTCCGGTACCCGCGATGTCCACGCTGACCGGAGAGAGTTCCAGCAGCGCATGACCTTGTATGCCGGACATTTGAGAAAAGAAACTGAACTTGTTACCGCACTTGCCGAGGCTGAAAAGTTGTACAACGATATCGAACGTGGCGGTTATCCGGCAAAATATGCCGCACAGGCGTTGATGAACCGGCAGCTGGCATTTGCCCATTACGGTTATCTTTCGGCGATATTGTTCCAGCTTCGTTCCGGCAGCGGTTCCCGCGGTTCAGCGGCGGTGCTGGATGAAAATGAAAAGATCGTTCCGGAATGCAGTGAATTCCGGAAAAAGATATTGGAAAGTTTTTGGAATGGCAGAATTTTTGTCCATCAATGGGTAAATTGCCGTCCGTTGCCGTCATGCGACGGCTGGTTTGAGACGGTGTGGGCAGACTACCGCACCGGAAATGTGTATAAAAAATCGCAGGAGCAAAAGTAAAATGGCTGATTATCCACGGATAAATTCATTTAAAGGTGCGGCGGAGTTCCGCGCGCATCT
This sequence comes from Lentisphaerota bacterium, assembly GCA_015061605.1. Classification (GTDB taxonomy): domain Bacteria; phylum Verrucomicrobiota; class Lentisphaeria; order Victivallales; family Victivallaceae; genus UBA1784. The sequence goes on from SUWH01000010.1 coordinate 75,240, forward strand.
TCATAACGACCTCAAACTTGATCTCGACCTTGATGATGCCATCTTGAGTAAAGAAACTTCCCCGTTGGCGCAGGAGTGCCGTTGTTACGGTCGCACCGTCGGCAACCGCTGGTGCATCCTGCCGATGGAAGGCTGGGATTGTCTGCCGGACGGTTCTCCAAGCGAATTAACCCGCCGCCGCTGGATGAACTTCGCCGAATCAGGAGCCAAACTGCTTTTCGGTTGTGAAGCCTGTGCTGTCACCCCCTCCGGCAAAAGCAACACCCGGCAGATGATGATGACCCGGGAAAATCTCGGAAACTTCAAACAGCTTTATCAGGATATGGTAAAAGCTCACGCCGCCAAGTTCGGAACGGCAGACGATCTGTTGATCGGACTTCAGCTCACCCACTCCGGCCGGTACAGTCACCCAAATGACGATGCCAAACTGGAATCGGTCACCGCATACAGCCACCCGCTGCTGGATGAGAAGTTCCATTCCTCAAAAGATAATGTGGTTTCCGATGCGGAAGTAGAGCGCATCATCGGCTGTTTTGTCGAATCTGCAAAACTTGCCTGCGAAGCCGGATTTCATTTTGTCGATGTAAAAATGGCACACGGTTACCTCGGACATGAATTTTTGAGTGCCTTTGACCGTCCCGGCAAGTTCGGCGGCGATTTTGAAAACCGTACCCGCTTTTTCCGCGAGATCGTTGAACGCATCCGTACCGAAGTGCCGCAGATCGCCGTTGCCACACGCATTTCGCTTTTTGATTGTCTGCCCTTTGAACCCGGCCCCGGTCATGTCGGAATTCCCATGGAACGCAACGGCATCGGTGTCGGTAATTACAAGTATGCTTTCGGCGGCGACGGGACCGGTCTGGGCTATGACCTCACTGAAACGGTCAAACTTATTGAAATGGCGCAGAATCTCGGCGTGGAACTCATTTGTACCACCGCGTGCAGTCCCTACTACAATCCCCATTTTCAGCGGCCGGCATATTATCCGGTTTCCGACGGCTATCTGCCCCCGGAAGAGCCGATCATCGGTGCCGCCCGTCAGCTCAAAGCGGTGCAGGAGGTGAAAAAACATTTTGAAGGTACTTCGATGCGTTTCATCACCTCCGGCTGTACCTGTTTGCAGGAATACTTCGTTCACACCATGCAGTATCAGATCCGCGCCGGTCATGCTGATTTTGCCGGATACGGTCGTCTGGTGCTTTCTTATCCGGATATTCCGGCGGTGACTTTGGCTGGAATGCCGCTTGATCCGCGCCGTATCTGCCGGACATTCGGTGACTGTACTACCGCTCCCCGGCATGGACTGGTTTCGGGATGCTATCCTTTGGATTGTTTTTACAAGGCGCATCCGAGCTGCGGCAGACTTCAGGAATGCAAAGCTGAATTGCGCAAACGTTTTGCCAAATTGAAAGGATGATGAGATGAATGGTTTTTCCGAATTGTCCGGAAATGTAAAAATTCTCCTTTGGGGCGGTATTGCCGTTTATTGTGCGATAATGCTTTTTATCGGATGGTGGGCGAGCCGCAAGGTCAAAGGAATGCACGATTTTCTGGTTGCCGGACGGCGGTTGCCGCTGTGGATGGCGACCGCCACACTTCTGGCAACCTGGTTCGGTGCCGGTTCCAGCATGGGGGTGGCGGGAACGGTCTACGAAAGCGGTTTGACCGGAGTTCTTGCCGATCCTTTCGGCGCGGCGTTGAGTCTGATTTTGGCCGGTGTTTTCATTGTCGGTTTACTGCGTAAAAAAGGTTGTATGACTGTTACCGATATAATTTCCCGCCGTTACGGCGAGGGGGCGGGGATATATGCTTCAATGTGGATGATCCCGGTCTATGTCGGCTGGCTCGGAGCGCAGTTGAAAGGACTGGGAACCATTCTCAATATGCTTACCGGCATGAATGTTGCCACCGGTACCTGGCTCGGTGCGGCTGTGGTGCTTGTCTACACTTGCGCCGGGGGAATGTGGGCAGTGACTTTGACCGATGTGGTACAGGTGGCGATCATAATCGCCGGACTTCTGGTTCTTCTTCCGGGGTCGGTCGATCTGGCAGGAGGAGCGGATGCGCTGCTCAAGTCGCTTTCGCCGCAGGATCTGTCTCTTCTGCCGCAGAATGTTTCCAATGTCAACGATGTAGTCTATTATATCGGCAGTTGGATCGTTATGGGATTGGGGTGTATGGTCGGTCAGGATCTGGTTCAGCGGTCACTGGCAAGTAAAGATGACCGGATCGCAGTTTCAAGTTCGGTCATTTCCGGCTTTTTCTACATGGTACTCGGACTTATTCCGATCGTCATCGGCTTCAGTGCCCGGGTGGTTTTCAGCAAGTACGGCGTGACGGGAACGGATGTCAGCAATCAGGTTTTGCCGCGCATGGCACTTATTGTACTGGGTAATATCCATCCGGTACTGCTGACGGTTTTTATTTCTGCGCTGGTGGCGGCGATAATGAGCAGTGCGGACAGTTCGCTGCTGGCGGGAGCTTCATTGATGTGCAACAATGTGCTTGAACCGCTTTCGCCGGATTTTATGAAACGTCACATGTTGGCGGCGACCCGGATCACGACGGTATTATTTACCGTTATTGCACTCTATTTCGCGCTTAATGTGGAAAGCATCTATGCGTTGATGATCAACAGCTGGATATCACAATTGGTGGTGGTTTTCATTCCGGTTGTGATGGCGCTTTATGTCCCGAAAGCCGGAAAACAGGTCGCCTGGGCGACGATGATCGTCGGTACTGTGGTCTGGCTCGGCTATACCTTTATTGCCAGTTGCGGCAGCGGCATGGGGATCGTGAAACTTATGGACAGTCCGCAGTTTGAACGTACTATCACCTGCGGCGCGGTTTACGGTTTTATCTGTGCGCTGCTGACTGCAATATTCTGCTATATCGGTGAACGGATCAGCGTCAACGCGGAAGAGGAATGAAAAAATGCAAGCTGCCGAACTGGAGATTTTGTCCCGCAAAGCGGTGGAAACATTGCGCCGCCCGGGGGCGGTTCTGCTGCTGCCTACGGAGACCGTTTACGGTCTGGTTTGCCGGGCGGCAGATGAAACTGCCTGCCGCAGGTTGTTTGAATTGAAACAGCGTCCGGCAGATAAAGTTATCGGCTGGTTCGTTTCCGGAAGTGCGATGCTTGAAAGATGCGGCGTGATCCTTGATGACCGCAGCCGTGAACTGCTCCGGCGTTACACTCCGGGAGCGTTGACCATCATTGCTCCGACAGAGATGGGGACAACACAGGGATTCCGGATCCCGGATCATCCCCTGATCAAGAAGATACTTGGTCTGCTGGATGAACCGTTGGCACAGACCAGTGCCAATGCTTCGGGAAATCCGGATGCAACTGATTGTGCGGAAGCGTTGGCACAGCTTAATGGAGAAGTCGACTTTTATGTTGACGGGGGGGCTGTTCCGGAAGAACGTTGCGCTTCAACGGTGGTCGATGCAACCGGAACTGATTTGAAAATTCTCCGTCAGGGCAGTGTTTTTATTGGTAGAAACTTGTAAAATGTTGAAATCGGCGGTAATTTAACCGGATATGATTTGCAAGGATAAGTTGTTTATGGGGAAAAAGTTCTTTTTACTGTTGTTTTTTTTGTCGGGCGTTGCTGCCTGGTGCGGCGGTGCGGTAAATGAGAGCGAAATGAACTCTGTCCTCGCCAGTGTCAATGGCGAAGCGATTTCGCTCAAAGATGTATTGACGTTGACCCGTCAGCAGGAGTATCTCGCCTATGCCGCATTTTCCGGTGACAAACTGACGGCGGAGATCAAGCGCATTCGGAAAAAGGCGGTGGATGAACTCATCGACCGCAAGTTGCTGGTGGCAGAATATCATAAGCAGAGTTTCCGGATATCCGGCCGGGACATTGAACATGAGATAGATCAGACCGCACTCCGGATGGGATGCCGCTCCCGGGGAGAGTTCCGTGCCAAAATGGCTGCCGAAAATGTGGATTATGAACTTTTCCGGAAAGAGCTGGAGTCCAGAATGATCCATATATATATGCTTCAACGTCTGTCTGCTATTGAAGGAACTCCCACGCCTAAAGAGGTGTATGAGTATTTTCAAGCGCATAAAGATGAGTTGGCTGTCCGGGAAAGTTACGAGTTGGCAATGCTCAAACTTGATAAAAATAAAGCCGGTTTTGATGCTGAAGCAAGCAGAATTTCCGGAATCCTTGACAATGCTCCGGAGCGTTTTCCCGAGTTGGCAGTTGAATTCAATTCTCTGGGAAAAGATGGCCGGATCGGTGCGGTGGAACCGGGTAAAATACGGGTGGAATTTGCCGCTGTACTCAAAGAACCGGTCGAGGGAAAAATCTACGGTCCGGTAACTTTGGATGATGGTGTCGCATGGATAAAATTACTGAAACACAATAAAGCTGTTGATGCAGATTTTGCCGGGATGCAGGAAAAAATCATGAAGATTCTGGAAAAGGAAAAAAGAGATAAAGCATTGGCCGTTTATATCGCTGAATTGCGGCAGAATGCTGTGTTGGAATATTTTTTTTAAAGGCGGGTGCGGATAATGAAATTGTTCTGTGAGAAATGTAAAAAAGATTTTACGGTCAATCGTGAAGAAGCAGGCAATGAGACCGCTTGTCCCGGATGCGGAGCTGCCATCGCAGTTCCGGAAAGCAATGTTGCTCCGGGAGTGGTTCTTGGAGATTTTCTGATCGAAAAGGTCATCGCCAGCGGCGGTATGGGCGTGGTTTATCTCGCCAGGCAAATATCTCTTGACCGCCATGTCGCGTTGAAAGTTTTGCAAAATAAATACACCGGAGATAAAGATTATGTTGAAAGTCTGTACCGGGAAGCCCGTGCCGCTGCAAAAATAAGTCATCCCAATGTGGTACAAGCTTACGCTATCGGTGAGGAGGATGGAGTTTTTTATTTTGCCATGGAATATGTCCGCGGCGATACTTTCAAATCAATCCTTAAAGAAAAAGGCGGCAAGCTGGAGTTTGAACAGGCCGCCAGAGTTATCCGTGACGTCGCCCGTGCTTTGTCCGCCGCGTGGAAAGAGCAGAAACTGGTTCATCAGGATATCAAGCCGGATAATATCATGCTGGATGCCAACGGTTTTGCCAAACTTGCCGATTTGGGATTGGCAAAAAGTGCATCAATGCAGGACGACGGCGAAGATGCTGATGAGGTCCTCGGTACTCCGCAGTATATCAGCCCGGAACAGTTGACCGGAGTCCCCACCGATATCCGAAGTGATATTTATTCTCTCGGTGCGACCTTTTATCAGTTCGTTACCGGGCGTTATGCTTATGTGGCTGATTCGCTGGACCAGCTTCCCCGGATGCATGTTGACGGAAATCTGGAACCTCCCAAGAGTGTCAATCCGGAGCTGCCGGATGAATTGAATGCAATTATTGTTAAAATGATGGCAAGAATGCCGGAAAACCGTTATCAGGATGCTGATGCGTTGATCGCTGATCTGGATAAATTTCTGGTTTCACTCAAGGCTCCTGCCGCCAGAGCCGCTGTTCCGTCTTTGAATGTCCGTAAAGCTGCTCCGGCTGTGCCTCAGTTGAAACTGGGCGGTTTGGGCAATAAAAGCAATGCCGCTACCGGAATTAAACCGGCTGCTGCTCCTGCTGTCAAAGCTCCGTTGACGCTGAATCTCGGCGGAGCAAAGAAGCCGGTTGCGCCTGCCGCGCCCCCTGCCGCCGCAAAGCCGGTTGCGCCTGCCGCGCCCCCTGCCGCCGCGAAGCCGGTTGCGCCTGCTGCGCCCCCTGCCGCCGCGAAGCCGGTTGCGCCTGCCGCGCCCCCTGCCGCCGCGAAGCCGGTTGCTCCTGCCGCGCCCCCTGCCGCCGCGAAGCCGGTTGCACCTGCCGCGCCCCCAGCCGCCGCGAAGCCGGTTGCACCTGCCGCGCACCCTGCCGCCGCAAAGCCGGTTGCGCCTGCCGCGCCCCCAGCCGCCGCGAAGCCGGTTGCACCTGCCGCGCCCCCTGCCGCCGCAAAGCCGGTTGCGCCTGCCGCGCCCCCTGCCGCCGCGAAGCCGGTTGCGGTGTCCGGAGCCGAGGCCGTTGCAGACCCGATTGATAAAACTGAAAAACGTAAAACGAAGTTTAATTTCAAATTGAATTTGAATTTAGAAAAGGCAGGTATGATTTTCGGTAAATCGGCCAAATGGTTCTTCATCGTCTGCGCTATAGTGTTATTTCTTGGAGCGGCATTGTCGGTGACTGTAATGATTCTTGCCAAAAAAGACCGGTTGCCCAAGTGGCTGGCTCCGGTAAATGAATATGTCAGTTCCGGTGTTTCCAAAGCAAAAAACAAGGCAATTGAATTATCAAAAGCTCCTGAAATGGTTGAGGAAGCTCCCAAAGGTCCGGTCACCCGTCCGGAATACCTTGCCAAAGTCGAAGAATTGACCGCTTTTCGCCGCAGCAATCCGCAGATGCGCATGGAGTTTCTGAAACAGGTCGATGAGGTTTATGAGATGTTGCGCAATCCGGTGACGGATGAGGAGAAAAAAGCCTATGAAAACTTTTTGTCCGGATTCAGTTCTACGGATGAACAATTCCGTTGTATGGATGCCCGCAATAAGTTGCGGAATAAGTTTTTTGAAGAGGTCGATGCGAAAATCGCAGAACGGGAAAAAGCTGAAGCTGAACGTAAACGTCAGGATGAGTTGAAAGCCCGTCAGGCTGCTGAAGCTGAACAAAGGGTGCGTGAAATCGAAGAACGCAACAAGCGCGAACAGCAGGAGTTCGTCAAGCGGATCAAAGAGTTGAAAGCGCAGTGTTTCAGTCGTGGAGAGAAGCTTGCCAAAGTAATGCTTGATACCGCAATCAGCGGAGACCGTTCTGCCTTTGATGAGGTCAAACTTGAGGTGGAAGAATTCATCATGGTCACTGTTGCTTTGACGGTCGAAGAAAAAGCCATATTCGATCAGTTGAAAAAATTCTGTGTCAATCTGGAAAAAGAATTGAAAAATATCCAGGCGTATAAACAGCAGTTGGCAAAAGTGAATGCCGATGATAATATCTATATCACCCTGGACAAAAGAGTTTACATTTTGAACCGGATCGCTGATGGTAAATTGTGGTGTAAAGCGCAAGGGGTTGTTTATGAACGTCCGGTCGCATTTCATGAAATGCCGGGAGTCGTCCGTCAAAGGCTTTATAAGCGCTTGAAAATGAGTCATCCGAAATTGAATAATCCGGACTTTTTCGTTTCTCTTTTGAATCGTCATGTCGATGCAACTGCTTTAAAAGATATGCCTTCTAAAGGATTCTGGAAAGATTACTGGGCATACTTTGCCAAAGAGATTCAGAAAAAGTAACACAGCTGTAGAAAATAATTTTTCTGTAAAAAAACTGATTTTTTTGGGTATTGCACTTGAATTTTATGCAGAAGTATGTTCCATTATGTCATGTGCAAGCGTTCCGGAAAATTTTTGCCGGAAAAATAAGCAAAAGGAGTATCGAATGAAGTATTATACCGAGGACCACGAGTGGATTGAAATCGTCGGTTCAGAAGCGACAATTGGTCTGTCGGAGTATGCCGCAGACAATATGGGAGAAGTGACATTTGTCGAACTCCCGGAAGAGAATGAAGATTTTATTGTCGGAGACCGCCTGGGCGGTATTGAATCGGTCGATACATCAAGCGATATCTATGCGCCCATCAGCGGCACTGTTTCCATGGTCAATGAACTTCTGGTCGATGAGCCGCAGCTGCTTTCCGATTCTCCGGAAGAAAAGGGCTGGATCTGCCGTCTGACCGATTTCGACTCATCCGATGTCGACGATATGATGAATGAAGAAGAGTACATCAGATATATCAATTCACTTTGAGATAATGTGACAGGGGGCGGTCATGCTGGAACGTTCATTTACCGTACGCAACAAGGCGGGTATCCACTGCCGGCCATCCGGTGTTATTCTCAATGCAATAAAAAATGAGTTTCCGGATCACTTTTTTGAGGTGGTCAACCCCTCCGGAACCCGTCTGGAGATCAACAGTATGCTGGCGTTGCTGACTTTGGAACTTACCTGCGGTACGACAGCTCTGCTCCGGGTGGAGGGCATTGATGAAGAGCGTGCGCTTCAGAGGATCGGCGATCTTTTGGAGTATGAATTCGATTTTCCTCCCCGCAAGTGATATATGGAAACTGTTTCAACACCGAATTCAAATAACAGATCCGGAATGGCGTGGTATTGCCGTCCGGATTTTTGGTTTTATTTTATCGCCGCTGCCGGATTGCTTTTCCGGGCGGAGTATCTCCGGGAATTTGCCGCCTTTGACCACTTCAACTGTGTGGCCGGAGCCGATGTACAGGATTATTATGACCGGGCGTGCGGGATATTGAATGGTGAAATATTTCCTTCCAGGCCGGATATCCATGCGCCGCTGTACGGCTTTTTTCTGGCAGGGATTTTCAAGATTTTCGGAATCGTCCCCGGTTGGGCGCGCGCCATCCAGCTTTTATTGAACTGGGGGGCGTGGATATTTTTGAGTATTCTGCTGCGCAAGCGCGGGGCTTCTCTGAAAGAAAGTCTGATTTTTCTCGGGCTGGCGATGTTTACGCCGGTAGTGATCTTTCATCAGGCTGAATTGATTTCTGAATCGTTGCTGATCGTGATTTTTGCTTTGTGTCTGGGGTGTCTTTCCAAAGCGGAAAAAGATGATTCTCCGCGCTGGATGCTGTGTGCCGGAGTGGTTTCAGGAATGGGGGTGCTCGCTCACGGATTTATGTGGGCGTTTGCGGCGGCGGAAACAGTTTACGCTTTGTGGCAGCGCAAATGGAAATGTGCCGGAATATTTTTCTGCGGTGTAATGCTGGCAGTCCTGCCGGTAATATTTGTTAAAAGCATTTATTACGAAAAGTTTACTCCGTTACAAAAAAATTCTGTTTTCAATATCTGGCTCGGACACAATCCAAAGGCGACGGGAGGATGCTGGCTGCGCCCGGATGAATCATGGGCAAGGGAACACCGCGAAACTGCACTCGAAGCGGCAAAGCGCGGCGTTTCCGTGGAACGCATTTATATCGAACGCATGTTCAAGTTCTACAAAGAAAATCCCCGTGCCATATCAAAGCTGCTTTTCAAAAAAGCTCTTTTGCTTATTCTGCCGACGGAATCGGTTGCCGGTGCGGATTCTCCGGCGATGATATACAAGACCGATTTTCAGTATTACTTGCGCTTCATTGCGGTCATTATCGGATTTTTTGCCATTTCCGGGCTGGTTCTGCTTGAGATCAGACCGCCGCAAAGTTTCCGGCCTTATATCCACTTCCTTTTGCTGACCTTTTCCCTGGCTCTTGCCCAGCTTGCAACTGTTACCTCCGGGCGTTACCGGATGCCGATGATGCCTGGAGTATTGTTGTTGGCAGCACTGGCTTTGGCCGCATTGAAGCGGAAACAGTTTTTTGCCGCGGTCGCCGGAACGATTTTGCTGGCGGGAATCATACCCGGAGTGCCGCGCATCGACGCCGAAGAACAAGCGATAATGGGCGAAGTTTACTATCGCAAAGGCAAGTTTGATGAGGCGGAAAAGGCGTTGAAATTCGCTTCAATGTATATCGATCACCCGACTTTATTCGGCAATTTGCGCGGGATAATGGCAGAAAAACGCGGAGATTTGAAACGTGCCGAAGAATTTTATTGGCAGGCAAAAAAAGATTATGACCCGGAAGCAAATTTCAACCTCGGTTTGATGTTGAGTAAAAATTTTCCCAAACGGCGCGATGAGGCAACTCTCCTGCTGATCGACGGGCTGAAAATGGACTCCAACCGTCCGGATGTCTGGAATCAAGTCGGAGTAAATGCTGTTCATCTCGGGCAATGGAAAGCGGCAGAGGAGGCGTTCTCTGCTGCCGTGAAACTCCTTCCGGATCATCCCGGATACCGTAATAATCTGGAATTTGTCCGCAAGCAGACGGGAAAACGTCAATAATACTTGACAAAAGATGATTTTTGTGCTATATTTCCAAGTTTTAATGTGGGAGTAACGATTATGGATCTTGAACAAAAATATTTGCATGAACGCATCGGTTCGATGCAGCAGCTGGCTTTTGTGCGCCGCGCTGTCCTTGAGGACGGCAAAGGCAGAAATATGCGCGTGGTGGAAATTTCCAACGGCAGCGGTTTGCGTTTCTCGGTTTACCCTGACCGGGGCATGGATATCGGTGAAGCAAGTTTCAAAGGTATCCCGCTTGCCTGGATGACTCCCAACGGTCCCGTGGCTCCGGCTTTTTATGAAGCAGAGGGCCTCAACTGGCTGCGGTCATGGAGCGGCGGACTGCTTACCGGATGCGGACTTATGAATGTCGGCGGTCCAAACCGCGCCGGGGGCGAAGAACACGGACTTCACGGACGGCTTTCCCATACTCCTGCCGGTCAGGTCAACTCCTCTGCCCGCTGGAATTCCGATGGAGTTTATGAACTCAAAATAGAGGGCGATATCCGGGTGAGCAGAGTATTCGGTAAAAATCTGCTGATGACCCGCACCATCCGTACCGCGATGGGGGACAATGCCATCGAAATCGAAGATACCGTGGTCAATGAAGGTTTCCGCAAGACTCCGTTTATGCTGCTCTATCACATGAATTTCGGTTATCCGCTGGTCAATGATAATACTTATCTGGAAGCGGTCGAACACAAGGTGACTCCGCAGAATGCGATCGCCGCCGCCGGTTTCCGCGAATGGCGTTTTGCCGAAGCCCCCTCCGAAGATTTCGCCGAACAGGTCTTTTACCATGAGATTCCCGCCGACGAAAACGGCATGGCTTCCATGTCGATGATCAACAAGGATGAAAACCTCAAACTTACCGTGTCCTACCGCACCGCCGAACTGCCTTATCTGGTTCAGTGGAAAATGATGGGGCAGGGGGAATATGTGATGGGGCTTGAACCTGCCAACTGTTTCCCGGAAGGTCAGGAAAATTTTGAAAAACGCGGCTTGCTCAAGCTGCTTGCGCCCGGAGAAAGCGTTTCCACCAAAGTCCGTGTCGCCATAGAGGAATTATCCTGAAAAGATGAAAAAAAATACTGCATCCGGCAAAAACAGTCAGAAATTCTTCTTTATTGAAGCACTCGGCTGTCCCAAAAATCTGGTCGAAGCGGAGGTTATTTCCGGTTCGCTTCTTTCCGGCAATTACGGAATAAGTTTCGACCCGGCTGAAGCAGATATTTATATCGTGGTCACCTGCGGTTTTCTGCCTTCAGCACGCAGTGAGGCGGCTGATTCGATCGCCGCCGCCGTGGAGTGGAAAGCCGCCGGTAAAAACCGCATTGTCGCCGTTGCCGGATGCTTGATGAACCATGAAGATATCGGTAAATTCCGGGACTGTTTTCCGGAGGTCGATCTCTGGGTGCCGGTCAATGATACGGCGCGGATACCGGAACTGCTTGCCGGAGCTGAAATGGTCGGCGATGAAAACGGTATAACTTTTCTTGCCGATGAAACATTGCCCCGGATGCAGTTTACGTTGTCCCATGTGGCGTATCTGAAAATTTCCGACGGATGCAACAACCGCTGTTCCTACTGCGCTATCCCCAATCTCCGGGGGGCATTACGTTCCAGAAAACTTCCCGGTATCGTTGCCGAAGCAACGCAGTTGATCGGTAACGGTGTAAAAGAGCTGGTCGTCATCGCACAGGATTTGACCGCTTACGGTCAGGATGTCCCAAAAAGAAACGAAAATGCCGCCAAACTGCTGCGCGCTTTGGACGGGATTGATGGGGATTTCGTCATCCGTCTGCTCTACACCCATCCTGCGCATTATACCGACGAATTTATTGATGTCGTTGCAAATGGTAAGCACATTCTTCCTTATCTTGATATGCCGCTTCAGCACATCAACGACCGGATACTCAAGGCGATGAACCGCCATATCGACCGCGCCGGAATCGAAAATCTGCTTGCAAAATTGCGGGAACGCATACCGGATCTTACCTTGCGCACCACCTTTATCACCGGACTTCCCGGTGAAACGGATGCTGAATTTGCCGAATTGTGCGAATTTGTGAAAAAATGGAAGTTTGAACGCTTCGGCGTATTTTCCTACGCCCCCGAACCGGGAACCCCCGCCGCTTCCATGCCGGATCAAGTTCCGGAAAAAATTGCCGATGCCAGGGCAAAAAAACTGCTCAAATCACAAAAAGAACGGATGAAACGCGAACAGAAAAAATTGATCGGTTCACATGTCGAAGCGATATTTGATTATGTCGATGATGAAAGCGGTTACGGCGTTGCCAGAACCTTTGCCGATGCTCCGGATATCGACAACGTTCTCTATTTTGAAGTTGATGATACCGTTCAGCCGGGGGACTTCATCACCGTTGAGATCACTGGAATTGCTTCAACTGATCTGATCGGAAAATTACTATCTTAAAATTTTAATATAGAAAGTTTGGAAAATGTCAAATCTGCGTAATTTGCCCAATATCCTTACCGTGAGCCGGATTTTTGCGGTTCTGATTTTCGTCGCCATGGCATCGGTTGCCCATCTTGACGCAATGGGGGATAAGAGTTATGTCTGCACCATGCGTATTATTGCTGTGGTGCTGGCATTGCTTGCCGGACTTACCGATCTGCTTGACGGATACCTTGCCCGCAAATATCATTGGATCAGTGACTTCGGCGCGTTGATGGATCCCTTGGCCGACAAAATTTTTGTCACCGGAACCATGCTTATCGCCGTTGAATACCGTCTGATCCCGGCGTGGATCGCTATCGCAGTATTGTTCCGGGAATTCATGGTCACTGGATTGAGAACGCTTGCCGCTAAAAAACAGGTGGTCATTTCCGCCGACCGCTGGGGCAAATTGAAAACCGCCATGCAGATGTCCATGCTCGGTCTGGCCGGTATCGCCTGGGTCATTGAAGGCAACGACACTGTACCTTATTTCTACAACACCTGCATCTGGGGTGTCCGCATCTGGTATGTGTGGATCGGTTATCTGACCTTGATCGTGCTGGTGACACTGCTTTCCGGACTCGGATACTTCATACGCTACCGCAAGTTGTTTATGGAGCAGTTGTAAAAAAAATAGCGGAGCGATCTCGCTTGCTCCCGCTGGCCTTGTCGGCGGACTCAGCCTCGGTCGAGTACCGGAGTACACTTCCTCACCGCCGCCTTGACAAAACCACCGGATAGCGGCGCGATATCGCTCCTTGAGCGGCTGGCTTTTGCGCCTTTCGTCGCGCCTCCGGCACGACAGGCAAGGTAGTTGTTGGGTTCCGCCTGACGGCGGTATTTTTTTTGCTCCCCGCGCGTATCGCTTGCAAAACTCCCGGATAGCTGCGCGATATCGCTCCTTGAGCGGCTGGCTTTTGCGCCTTTCGTCGCGCCTCCGGCACGACAGGCAAGGTAGTGTTTTGCTCCTTACCGCCGCGACAATCCGCCGTCGCTCTGCGAGCTATGGCGGGACAGGCGGAGCGGCAAAATACTTCGCTTTTTTTGAAAAGGGGTGAGGGTTTGGGAGAGGGGGAAAACTTTTTTTCACGGGAAAAAAAGTTTTCCCCCTCTCCCAAAATCTTCTCAACGCTTATCCGATAAACGGATAGAGGGCGGCGCCGATGACAGCGGCGCCGATGATGACGTAAGTGGTGCTGAGTTTGAAGCGGGCGATAGCGATGCAGGAGCAGGCGGTGATGATGGTTCCGGAAATGGAGATGCGGAAACCATTGAAGCCGTTTGAAATAAACTTCCATGGTAATCCGGCGGGGAATACCGAGAGTTCAAGAAAGACCGTTACCGCGTAGCAGATCAGCGAAACTGCCGCGAGACGCGCGCCGTAAAGGAGACCTTTGACAAACAAATCATTTTGGAAACGCTTGATAAGCGATACTGCGAAGCCTGCCAGAAAGAGGGTGGGGAAGACCAGTCCGCAGGTGGCGGCAAGTGCGCCCCAGAAGTTGCTTTGGATAAAACCGATAAAGGTCGCCGCATTGATGCCCACCGGGCCGGGGGTGACTTGAGAGATCGAGACCAGATTGCCGAAGCGTTCCGGAGTGAGGAGTTTCCCGTTGCCGACAAATTCGGCAATAAAAAGCGGGATAAGCATGTATCCGCCGCCGAAACAGAGAAGACCGAACTTGGCGAATTGATAAAAAAGGATAAAGCAGCTCATGATTTTTTCTCCTCTTTCATCAACCGTTTACGGATGGTGGTGGTGTAAATTATCCCGAAAATCATACCGCTGATAATGATTGCCGCCGGATGAAGTTTGAATAGTGCCAACAGAAAAAATATTGTGATCAAAGTTGCTTCGACGATGCCGGTTACACCTTTTTTGACCATTTTGCAGGCGGTGACGATGATAAGTCCGGTGACACCGGCGCGCACCCCGGCAAAGGCTCCGAGGTAAAAACGGTTGTCCGGAGAGAGTTCCGGAAAGAGCCACGCAATGATAACAATGACCGTGAACGATGGGAATATCGCTCCGGCGAGCGCACATACCGCACCCAGAAATCCGGCGATCTTCATACCGATATAAACGGCAGAGTTGGCGGCGATGATGCCGGGAACAGTTTGTGTAAGCGTTACCATATCCAGGATTTCATCTTTGGTCAGCAGTTTCTTTTTGACGGAAAACGCTTCTTCGATGACGGGCAGCATCGCCAATCCGCCGCCGACCACCAGTGCCGCGATTTTGGCAAAGGTGAAAAACAGCAGCCATAATTTTGCCGGAAGAGACATTTTTTCGGTTTCCATAGGTGCTCAATCCAGTCGGGTGGTTCTTTGTAAAAGGGCGCAATCGGCGAGCACCAGTGCCGCCATCGCTTCGACGACCGGAATTATCCGGGGGACGATGCAGGGATCGTGGCGGCCGGTTATTTCCATGGTACAGGCATTGCCGGAATCATCAATAGTGGATTGCTCCTGCGAAATCGACGGCGTGGGTTTAACTGCGATGCGGAAATTTATCTCATCGCCGTTGGATATGCCGCCGAGAATGCCACCAGCATTGTTGGTGACAAAGGGATTTGCCCCGGGCTGGAGTGCATCATTGTTTTCACTGCCGCGCAGGGCGGCGGAAGCAAATCCGGCACCGAATTCGATACCTTTGACCGCTCCTAATGAGAGCATGGCATGAGCGAGAAGCGCATCAAGTTTGTCGAAAACCGGTTCTCCCCATCCGGCGGGGACACCGCAAATTTGACAACCGACGATGCCGCCGACACTGTCTTTCTGCGCGGCGGCTTGGGCTACCGCTTCAATCATGGCTTTTGCCGCATCAGCATCAGGACAGCGGGCGGGATTTTTTTCAATTTCATCCGTATCAAAGGTTTCAGCTTTGATTCCGGCGATTTCCTGTGCATAGGCGGTGATTTTCACTCCGAGCGTTTGGAGAAAGAGTTTTGCCACCGCTCCGGCGGCAACGCGCGCCGCCGTTTCGCGTCCGGAAGAACGACCTCCGCCACGTACATCGCGGATGCCGTATTTTGCATTGTAGGTGTAATCCGCGTGTCCGGGACGGAAGGAGTGTTCCAGTTTGGAATAGTCCTTACTCCGTTGATCGGTGTTGCGGATGATGATCGCAAGCGGTGTGCCGGTTGCAATGCCGTTCAACACTCCGGAGAGTATTTCCGCCTGATCGCCCTCTTTTCTGGCAGTGGTCAAGCCGGATTGTCCCGGACGGCGGCGGTCGAGTTCACTCTGGATAAAGTTGATATCTATTGGCAGACCGGCGGGCACCCCGTCGATGACCACGCCGAGCGCGGCACCGTGGGATTCCCCGAAGGTGCTGATGTGAAAGATTTTACCGAAACTGCTGCCGCTCATAACTGTTGTCCTGTTTAAAGAATGGAATCCGGGCGGATGATCTGGGTGCCGACGCCGTCTTCGGTGAAAATTTCCAGCAGCAGCGAGTGGTGGAGCCGTCCGTCAATAAGGTGGACTTTATTGATACCGGCATTGAGCGCCTCTGCACAGCTCTGAACTTTCGGCAGCATACCGCCGGAAAGGATGCCGTCCGCGCTCAACTTGGCGATCTCATCAGTGCGGATGGTCGGGATGACGGAGTTTTCATCTTCGCGGTCACGAAGCACACCGGGGACGTCACTCACAAAGACCAGTTTTCTGGCGCGCAGAGCTTTGGCGATTTCGCTGGCGGCGGTGTCGGCGTTGATGTTATAGATCTGACCGTCAGCGCCGGTACCCAGCGGGGTGACGACCGGAATGGTGTTGGCTTCAAGAGCTTCGAGGATGGGGGAGATGTCGACACCGGAAACTTTACCGACAAAACCGATATCTTCGGATTTTCCGGTGACGGGATCGGTGGAGTAGGTGCGTTCGGCGCGCAAAACTTTTTTACCGGAAATACCACGCATTTTGCCGCCGGCATTTTCGCCGAGCTGAACCAGATTGGCGTTGACAACGTTGTGCAGCACATCATCGACGATACCGATGGTGCGGTCATCGGTGTAGCGCAGACCGTTGACAAATCTGACCGGGATCTCCTGCCGTTTGAGTTCGGCGGAAATAGCTTTGCCGCCGCCGTGGACGACGATGGGGCGGATGCCGATGGCTTCCAGAAGCACGACATCGCACATCGCGCTTTTGACCAGTTCCGGGTCTTCCATGATACTGCCGCCGCATTTGATGACGACGAGGGATTTGCGGAACTTCTGAATAAAGGGGAGGGCTTCGACCAGAATAGAAGCCTTGGCGATAAGATCATTCATTTGAGCACTCATTTTTGATCACTTCCATTTTAAAATATCCTGCAGACGGAGTTTGGGGACGGTAAGTACTCCATCTTTATCCAAGTAATATCCACAGCTTTCATCAATTGAAACATCCACACTTTTCGGGGTTTCATCCGGGTAGCCTACTGCTGCCAGATAAACGATTTTGCCGCATTGCAGCAGATTTTGGATCGCATCGCGGTCAATTGCACCCAGCCAGCAGCAGCCGAGTCCCGCATCGGTGGCGGCAAATTCTATACTCTGGACCGCAGCACCGGCGTCGGCGCAGAGCAGTTCAGAGAGAGTTTCTTCGGTCGTGGTGATGACGATGAACGCTGCTGGAGAAGAAATTCCGGGCTGCGGGGTGCGTGCGGGCTGAACCAGACTTGCCCAGCGGGTGTGTTTCAACACTTCAAGCACCAGTTCCGGCGTGCGGACGACAATGTAGCGCAGCCGCTGCTTATTGGAAGCACAACTGGCTACCCGGGCGGCATCGATCAATGCCGCCAGAGCTTCATCATCCACCGGCTGCTGCTTAAAGAGCCGGATGGTACGCCGTGTTTTGAGCAGTTCCCGGAATTCCATGACTTCACCTCAGCGTGCGATGTTGCGCATCTGGGGGAAGAGGATGACGTCGCGGATGGATTCGGCACCGGTGAGGATGATAACCAGACGGTCGATACCGACACCCATACCACCGGCGGGGGGCATTCCGTATTCCAGTGCGGTGAGGAAGTCTTCATCGACCTTGTCGGAAACCTTGTCGCCCTCTTCCTTATTCTGTTCAAACTGTTCCATGAACCGCTGACGCTGGATCACCGGGTCGTTGAGTTCGCTGTATGCCGGGGCGATTTCCATACCGTTGATGCCGAGTTCAAAGACATCGACGAGCGATGGATCATCGGCGCAGGGGTTGGCAAGCGGCAGAAGCTGTGCCGGGAGCCGGGTGACGAAGGTCGGCTGGATGTTGTTGGGTTCGACCAGTTTTTCATAGAGTTCATTGGTGACATCGATATCGGACATGGAACTGTTGACATCCAGACCGAGTTTCTGACCGCGTTCAACGCGTTCGGCGGGGGTGATGTCGAACCAGTCGTCGCCGCCTTTTTCCTTGCACAATTCATGGTAAGTTGCGCGGCGGAACGGCGGGGTGAGGTCGATGATTTTTCCGTTGCCGTGGTCGATTTTTGTAGTACCGCAGACCTTGAGGGCGATGGTGGAGATCATGGTTTCAATAAGTTCCATCATGCCGCGGCAGTCGCTGTATGCCTGATAGATCTCCAGCATGGTGAATTCGGGGTTGTGACGGCGGTCGACACCTTCATTGCGGAAGGAGCGGTTGAGTTCAAAGACCTTTTCAAAGCCGCCGACGAGAAGCCGTTTGAGGTAAAGCTCCGGAGCGATACGCATATAAACGTTGCTGTTCAATGCTTCGTAGAAGGTGGTGAAGGGATTTGCCGAAGCACCGCCGGCAAGCGGCTGGAGCATCGGAGTTTCGACTTCCATAAAGCCGCGGTCGGCGAGGAAGTTGCGGATCTCGCGGATGATGGCGGAACGCTTCTTGAAAACATCCATGACCTCCGGATTGGCGATGAGGTCGAGGTAACGCTGACGGTAACGCTGTTCAACGTCAGTAAGACCGTGGAACTTCTCCGGCAAAGCGCGCATTGATTTGGAAAGCAACGTGACCTCTTTCACGCGGAGGGTCTTTTCGCCCATTTTGGTGAGAAAGACGGTTCCTTTGACACCGATGATGTCACCGATGTCGAGCTTTTTGAAGAGGGCAAAATCAGCTTCGGAAAGTTCGCTTTTGGAAGCGAAAAGCTGCAGTTTGCCGGTGCTGTCGCGCAAGTCGGCAAAGATGGACTTGCCCATGCCGCGTTTGGCGACCATACGTCCGGCGGCTACGGCTTCAGGACCGATGGCACCCTCTTCGGCGGGCAGCTCTTTTTCGCGGATATCGCAGATTTTTTCAATATCGTAGAACGGTCCGCCAAAGGGATTGATGCCGTTGGCGCGGTATTCGGCGATTTTTGCACAGCGCTGTTCAAACAATTCGTTGGTACGGACGACCGGAGTTTCGTTGGTCTCGGACATAAATACAACCTCTTTCGTTATTTGATTGTTTAAATAAAAACGTACTTGTTATTAATATAGCACCAAAAGTGCAAAAATAAAAGGGCTTAATCATTATAAAGAGCGTTTTTGATTTGACTTTTCACAGCTGTCTCATAAAAAACAACCGACGGCGGCGCATTGCGGGCAATCTCGCGCCTTGCTTCGCTCGCCGCTCGGGTCGAGTACAATCGTACACTCCCCTCGCTTCTCGCTTGCAAAACCCGAC
>SUWH01000041.1 GCA_015061605.1 Lentisphaerota bacterium
GTGCTTACGGCGGCGAAGCATACAAGGATTTTGTGCGTATTGCCTTTACCATGGATTGTGAGAAATTGCAGGAAGCGTTTCGCCGTATCCGTGAGTTTCTGAAAGAAAATAAAAATTAAAATTGATCTGAACCGTCCCGTGTACTATGCCGCGACAATCCGCCGTCGCTCTGCGAGCTATGGCGGGAGAGGATGTGAAGAGACGGATTGCATCCGTCGTGAAGCATTGCTTCGCAATGTGAAGCTTTTTGCCTGCGGCAAAAGTGAAGTGCTCGCTTGCGCGAGTAAGGATATGATAAGTTAATAAAAGTCCTGCCGCGACAATCCGCCGTCGCTCTGCGAGCTATGGTGGGACAGGCGGAGCGGCAAAATACCTCGCTTTTTTCGAAAGGGGTGGGGTGCGGGGAGGGGAAAACCTTTTTTCCCGTGAAAAAAGGTTTTCCCCTCCCCGCAATTCAAACGATCAATTTGCCGCCTTTGCCCGCAGAGCGACAGCGTGATTGCAGGTAAGAGCATCTACTCCGGCGGCGGCCATTGCCAAACCTTTTTCGTCGGTATTGACGCCCCAGGCGACAACGCGCAGACCTTTGGAGCGCAGTGCATCGACAAAAGTTTTATCTGCCCGGAAATCAGCTTTGAAACTTATTCCGCTGAAATTGTGCTGATTGCAGAACTCTGCGACCTCGTCTGCGGTCGGAAACTTTTCAAAATATTTTTCAAGGTCGATCAGCAGTACCCGCGAAACATCCGGGAACACCTTGTTGGCAAGCTCAAGAGTTTCGATTTCAAAGGAGCTCAATCCGATAAGTTTCCCGAGCGCGAGGTGCTTATCCACCAGCTGCCGCAGTTCAGAAAGGTCAAAGGGCTTGCCTTTGAGT
Organism: Lentisphaerota bacterium; assembly: GCA_015061605.1. Classification (GTDB taxonomy): domain Bacteria; phylum Verrucomicrobiota; class Lentisphaeria; order Victivallales; family Victivallaceae; genus UBA1784. The sequence goes on from SUWH01000041.1 coordinate 878, forward strand.
TCGATCTGGATGAATTTCCCCGGCAGAAGCACTTCAAGAGCTTCTGAAATCAGCGGAACCGGATGAACTTCGCACAATTCCTGATAAGTGTGTTCAGCGACCGTAATATCTTTTCCGGCGACCCGCGCCAGAGATGGATCATGGACGCAGACGACCTGTTTATCCGAAGTCATACGGATATCAAGTTCGATGCCGTCGGAGTCACGCTCCATGGCAAGAGTAAAAGCGGCGAGGGTATTTTCCGGAGCATCGTCAGATTCTCCGCGATGAGATAAAAAAAGAGTCTTATTCATAATTTCTCCAAATTAACAGTTGCTTATTTACACACAGCACATAACTATACTGCAAAATTGAATATTTGTCAAGTAAAAAAAGATGTAAATTGCCGATTTTTACGAATGCTGTTTGCGGTATAATGCGGGAGGGACTCCGTATTCTCTGCGGAAGGCACGGGAAAAGGAGAATGCGGTCGCAAATCCGCACTGTGCGGCGATTTCCGGCAAGGAAAATTCCGTCCGGCGCAACAGTTCTTCAGCCAAAATCATTTTCTGCTGACGGATCAATGCCGCCGGAGTAAGTCCGGTGATGTTGCGGTGAAATATCCGCCGCACCGACTGCGGGGAAATTTCAAATTCCGAAGCGATTTTTTTCACCGACAGGTCGCCGTGGCAATTCTTTCTGATATACTCTGCCATTTCACCGAATTCCCCGCCGGAGGGATTGGATTTTACTGCGAAACGGGAAACGGCAGACGAAAGCAGTTCTGAAAGCAGACAGGCGGCGCGCACCTGCTGATTTTCATTCCACGCTTTCAATATATCCAGAATGAAACGGTTTTCAGGATCAGGATGGAACACCCGGTTTTTCAGCACATCCAGAACATCATAATTTCCCATCCCGGCGACAAAGGTTATTGCCAGATATTCAAAAACACCATCTTCGTCCGTTTCGGTCGAATGGGTCTGCATCGGAAAATAAAGCACCGCGTCTGACGGCTTCAAACGATAACGGACCCCGTCGATATTAGTCGAAGCATTGCCCGCCAGAATGATTTTCAATATCATCCGGTGGTGGCAGAAAGAACGGAGAAAGAAGTCAGAATCTTTTCCCGTCCAGATCTTAAGGTCACAGGGCATAAAGTTCACCGCCGGAAAAGAGGCGTTATCTGCCTGCGGTTTCCGCATGATCTTGCGGATTTCCCGCAGCATGGTCGAAAATGGTATTTTATTGTTCGCTTCTGACATGGCAAAACCTCACTTATTATGGTATAATATAGCATGAACAATAAAAAATGCAACGGAGAAAAAAATGCTGAAAGCCAAAGATGTAAAAAAATTTGCCAAAGCCTGCGGAGCTGACATCTGCCGTATCGGCTCTATGGACAACTGGGAAGGTGCTCCCAAACAGATGGATCCGCGTTATATTTTCCCGGATGCCAAGTCGATCATCGGCCTGGGATTCCGCATACCCAGAGGTTATCTGCGCGGCATCGAAGAGGGAACGATGTTTTCCACCTATGAATTCATGGGCTACAGCGGCATGAACTGGCGTTATATGCCGCACGTCTTGCGCCAGATCGTCTGCTTTATTGAAGATCACGGCTATGAAGCTGTGCCGCTTCCCAACTGGGATGCATTCAGCTACAACGGCTACACCGATTATCCCGGCAAAGAGAAAAAGTTCCGGAGCCGTCCGGTAGCTCCGGGACTGCCCTGTCCGGACGTCACCATCAGTTTCCGGGTGGCTGCGGCAGTCTCCAATCTCGGCGAAGTCGGCTGGAGCAAAATGATCCTGACTCCGGAATTCGGTCCCATGGTCCGGGCGGTTTTCATCATCACCGAAGCGGAACTTGAAACCGATCCGCCGATCCTTCCCGGAACTCTCTGCGACCGCTGCAAACTGTGCGCCAAAATGTGCCCGGGACAGGCGATCCCCACCGACAAGAGCGTGAAATTCAAAGTCGGCGACATCGAATATGAGCATTGCGATCTGGATCTGGCGCGCTGTTCCAATGCATACAGCGGCGGCAATCCCGAATTCAACCCGTTCTGGGATCCGGAAGTGAAAATGGAAGATGAATCTTATATGAATGAATATCTTTCACCACAATATTACGGTTCCCCGCGCGGCAACGGCGGCCCCTGCCCCCGCATCATGCACACCCGCAACAATCCGGCGATCGGCGGCGGCCGCGGCTGTATCCGCGCCTGTTACGCCCATTTGGAAGCGCAGGGCAAACTCACTCACAAGTTTGTAAAGCCCTTCAAACGTCACAAAGAGTGGAAACTGGATTGATATGAAATTTTCGGTCGGATACCAATATCCGGATGAGGAGTACGGTGAACGTTTTCCGGAGATATTGCAGGATTACGCGGATTCAGTGGCAGAACTTTATTTTGCTCCGGGCAATGAACCCGGAGCCAGATCTCCTGCCGCTGATGCTTCCGGTCTTAACGAAGCTGAAGCCTGGGATATTCTGACTGAAGATCTTATTGAAACCAGAAAACTCGGCATAAAGCTGAATCTTCTCTTTAATGCCAACTGTCTGGGTGGACAATGTATCGGCAGGGAGCTTCAAGAGCGGGTGGTAAAAATCACCGGCAGAATTCTGGAGACTTGCGGTCTGGATACCGTCACCACCGCTTCATGGTTCATTGCCGGGGTATTGAAAAAACATTTTCCGCAACTGGAGATCCGCGCTTCGGTAAATATGAAACTGGGCACGATCGAGGCATTGAGTTACGCTTCAGAACGCTTTGACGGCTTCTGCATCCAGCGGGATATAAACTATCACCTGGATACGTTGCAGCAGATTTCAGTTTGGGCAAAGGAACATGGTAAAAAAATCTGTCTGCTTGCCAACAGCGGATGCCTGCGCAACTGTGCAGTACAGATATTCCATGATAATCTGGTCGCCCATTTCAGTGAATTGCGCACAAGCGAATGCTGTATGGAGCAGGATCCTGTTTTCTGCCGCCGCTTTTACGCTGATCCCACCCACAGAATGGAATATCTTGCCCACTCCACTGTGATCCGCCCGGAAGATGTTCATCATTATGAAGAACTCGTTCCCATGCTCAAACTTGCCACCCGCACCCACAGCAATCCGAGATTGGTGCTTGAAGCATACACCTCCGGGAAATTCACCGGCAATTTCTTTGACCTCACCGAACCCGGGCACGGCATATTTTTCCGGGGCAAAGTTCTGGATAACGCAAAAATAACTCCGGTATACTGGAATACAAAATCCAGATGTAAAGAAAATTGTTCCAATTGCGGCTTCTGCAAAAAAGTTATGGAACACGCCCTGCTTGACTGTACCGAACTTTCATAAAACGCTGTTGTCCGGTGACCGCTTATCTGACTTAATGGGTGATACTGTAGATTTTACGGAACTGGCTGGGAGCAAGGCGGCGGTGTTTTTTGAAAATACGGAAGAGGTGGAACACTCCTTCAAAACCGCATTTTTCAGCGATTTCCGAGATCCGGTCATTGGTGTTGATCAACAGCCGTTCGACCTGACGCAGGCGGCATTCCAGCAGATACTGTTTCGGACTCAGCCCGGTTTCCCGGGTAAAAATTCTCCGGAAGTGAGCGTAAGAAAGCTGCATGCTCAAAGATTCCTGCTTGAAATCCCAATCCAATTCCGGTTCAGTGGCGATTTTACTGCACAATTCGTGAAGTTTGCCCCGGTAGGGATTGACTCCGGGCCCGGTGGTTCCGTCAGCTTCCTGAAGCTGTAAAAGCAGCTCTTCAAGCAGCAGGACCGCCCGGGCGTGGTGGATCGCATTGCCCGGAACCGCCAGATTGCGCAGCAGCAGTTCAACGGTGGAAAAAAGTTTTCTGCTGTCGCTTATCGGAATAAAGAGCTGTTTTTCGCGCAATTTGAGCAATCCGGTACGGATATACTCCTGCACCCGGTCACCCTCAAAACAGATATAAGCGATATTGCGGTACGTCCCCTCCGGTGAACCGTAGGTAAAAGGCACTCCGGGATAGCTGATAAATGCCACCGGACCTTTGGCATATTCAAGAGGATTATCACCGACTGCACCGTAAATTTCTCCCTCAAAGATCAACTGTACACCGTAGTAACCTTTGAAAAAGTGTCTGTCTGCCGAAGCACAGGTTTTGGAACTGCTGTTGCTCACGCGGACAAAGCGTAAATCTTTCCCGAAATCCATTATTTATTCCGATAATAAAACACCGCACCGGTGAAAATTTTTCAAGGGAGCGGTGCTGTTTTCATAATTTGCGACCTGAGAATCAGAGAGTTACTTTTTTGGGCAGCGGATTCTGCTTGTGGCACTCTTCGATGATCATGATCTGACGGCGCACCTGTTCGAGGGTGACTTCCATGGGTTTGCCTTCAGTCAGAGCAGCATAAAGCTGCTTGTAGTATTTGTTGCCCCAGGCATCCATACCGAGAACGGTATCCGGCAGAGTGCAGCTTTCCTCATAGTAGCTGACCTTTTCGGAGCAGTAGATCGGCTTGTTGCCTTCACCGCGCAACGGTTCTTTGATGAGCTTCTGCGGAGGAAGTTCGTCCGCCTTGCAATAGCGCCACTTGAGTTCAGCGCCTTTGGCAGTAAGTCCGCCGAGGGTGCCGTAGACTTCGTAGTTGGGGCCGGGGAACATATTGCAGTTGGAAATTTCCAGATCAATGGTCGGATGACCTTTACCGGCGAGAATGAGTTTCACATGGTCTTCGGCATCGCCGAAGGTCTTGGCGCACGCCATCTGGCAGAAAATGCGTTCCGGATCGGCATCACCGTAGAGGAACACCGCCTGATCGAGCGGGTGCGGTCCGGTGTTGAGCAGTTCTCCGGCGCACATATCCTGAATGGTCTGCCAGTCCCAGCGGCGTTTGAAGCCGGCATAAGAAATTTTGACCATGATGATGTCGCCCAGAACACCGGAATTCATAATGTCCAGAGTCTTGCGGAAAAGGTGACGGAATCTGGACTGCTGGAACACCGCAAAATATTTGCCGGTGCGTTTGGAAACTTCAAGAACTTTATCCACATCAGCAACGGTACGGGCAAGCGGTTTTTCGCAAAGAACGTTGAATCCGGCTTCCATCGCTTCGATACTTACCGGGATATGATCCATACTGCGGGTGGAGTTGATGATGAGGTCGATGCTCTTGTCTTTGAGCATATCTTTGTAGTTGTCATACTCCTTGAAATCCGGAGAGACGGAAATGGCATCGGGGAACTGACGGCGTTCGGCGATGGGATCGGCGACACCGACCAGTTCAAACATCTCATGGAGATCTTTGTGGGTGTCGATCAGATACCGGTGGATGTTGCGTCCGCTGCGGCCCTGCCCGATGATACCAACTCGTATACGTTTCATTTTTTACTCCTTTTTCTCAATTAAAGGTCTTTGAGGTAAACAGTTTTTCCGGTGGTACTGGAAATATCGGCGGCTTCCAGCATCTTCATGATTTCCATGGATTCATCCAGCGGCACTCCGGCGGAGTCATCACCGCGGAAGAAGCTGTCGATGTGCTTGATCAAACGGGCATAGAACGGCACTCTGCCGGTGACATTGACCATGACTGCCGGATTTTCATCATCGCGGAGCAATGCACCATAACGGTAGGCTTTGCGGGTCAATTCGACGACACCGCGGCGGCCATCCGGATAAGCGACGGTACAGATATGGCCCTTTTCATCATTGACCACGGTGACAGATTCAGCACCGATACCCATGATGCGTTCGAGCATTTCAAAGGTATGGACACCGTACCAGACGATGGAGCTTCCAGCGGCGGCGACGCCGACCGGTCCCCAGATGACAGCACTTTTTACCGGCATACCTTTTTCGAGGGTCTCTTCAAAGTCGATATCAAAACGCAGAGAGGAGGCGCTGAAAAAGCGGACATTATACTTTTTGGCGAGCTCATAGATTTTTTTGGTATCGGCAACGTTTCCGGCGACCGGTTTATCCAAATAGATGGGTTTGCCCAGTGCGGCGCATTTTTCAAAATATTCCAGATGGAACGCCGGATCGTTGATTTCCAGCATGATGGCATCGCATCCTTCGACCGCCCAGTCAAAATCGGTGCCGACTTCGACGCCGATCTTTTCCAGATAGGCCTGCCGTTTGTCCAGACCTTCGGGGGACTGGAACGGAGTGTCGAAACGCAGACAGCGGGTCGGCTGCAAAGAATCGATCTTGAAATCCGGGTTGGTCTCCGGATCGACCATGAGACCCGGGAAGGCGGTGGAATGACTGGTGTCAAGTCCGATGACAGCTACTTTGATTTTTTTGTCCATGATTTCTACCATATTGATTATGTTGAAAGTTCTGACTGTCAACTAATATAACACATAATTAGTAAATTACAATTTAATCTTTTGCGCAAAATTATACATTTCCGCGCAGCACCAACAGCAAAACTGTATAAAAAAGCTGATTTGCACAAACGATCTGCCGGAACAGCACTTGAAAAAAACGTATTTAAAGGTTATATTAATCGCCTTGAAATAAAAATCCAATACAGGATCAGCTTATGTACGACTTTACTTGTGTGGATGCCCATGTGCATCCGTTCCTTGAACCGGAAAACAATATCGGAATGTATGGTTCACCGACCTCCCCGGAAGACATGGTAAATTTGCTTAAAGATGCCGGCATCACGCTGTGTTGCGGTTCAGTCATCCACAAAGGGTGGCGGGCGCGCCCGGAGGCGATGCAGAAATGCAATGCCGACTGTTTCAAATTTGCGGAAATGTTCCCCGGTTTCGTCATTCCCGGAATCATCGTCCACGCCGCATTCCCGGAGGAATCCTGTGCCGAAATCGAAAAGTATCACCGGACCGGCAAACTTCACTGGCTGGGAGAGATCGTCCCCTACACCACCGGAACCAACACCTATGCCATGGAAGAACTTTTTCCGGTCTATGAACTTGCGTCCGATCTGGGGCTTCCGGTAAATATCCACCCCATGACCGCTGCCGATGTGGCAAAGGTCGCGGAACTTTTCCCGAAACTCAATGTCATCATGGCGCATCCGGGAGAAAAAGTCCACGTCATGGAAAAACTTGAACTGATGAAAAATCTGCCCAATTTGCACCTCGACCTCTGCGGTACGGGGATGTTCCGCTGGGGCATGCTCAAGTATGCGGTCAGCCAGGTCGGTGCGGAACGCTTCCTTTTCGGCAGTGATTTCCCGGTCTGCAATGCGGCGATGAACCGGGCGGCAGTGCTTTCGGAAAAGCTTAAAGATGACGAGTTTGAATTGATCTTCTCCGGCAACTTCCGCCGCCTCGCCCACCTCTGATAAATTATGACCAAAAGAGTTTTAAAAGCAGCTTTCATAAGCTCGCTCCCGGTGCTTATGGGTTATACTGCCATGGGCATGGCGGCAGGAATACTGCTTGCCGGGACGGTGAAACTGCACGCAATGCCGTTCTGGGCATTTTTGAGCAGCGGGATAAATATTTCCGGAGCGTTGCAGTTCATCATGGTCAACTGGTGCGATGCGATGATACCATTCACGCAAGTGGCATTGCTGACCTTCTGTTTGAATGTGCGCTATGCGATGTACGGCTTTTCACTGATCGAAAAATTCCGTCCCCTCCCCTTCTGGAAACGCGCCTATCTCATCTGGAGTTTGACCGATGAAACTTACGCGCTCGAAGTGGACGACCGTACTCCGGAAGGCGAAAATCCACTCGACTTCTGCATGGGGGTGGCGGCGCTGGATCATTTGTACTGGATATCCGGAGTGGTTTCCGGTTCCATTATCGGCAGTGCGCTGCCGTTTTCCAGTGAAGGAATAGAGTTTGCCATGACCGCGCTCTTTCTGGTTGTACTGACCGATCAGTGCAAGGATAGATTGAACCGGATGGCGGCGGGAGTCGGGATCGTTTCAGCGATTGTCGGGAGAATATTTTTCTCCACCTCCAACATGCTTATTCCGGCGATGATAATGATGGGAGCGGCATTCATCATCCTGCGGAAAAATTTTGAAGCCGCCATGCCGGAGGAGAAATTATGAGCAAAGAACTCTATTTCCTCATTATGACTCTGGTCTGCGGCGCAGTGACGATCGCGCTGCGGGCGTTTCCATTTGTGATGTTCAGCGGAAACCGCCCGGTACCGCCATTGATCAAATATATCGGCAAAGTGCTTGCCCCGGCGGCGATCGCCATGCTGGTGATATACTGTTATTGCTCAAGCTACCGCAATACAAGTTTTTCCGCAGGCGGTTACGGCATACCGGAAGCCGCAGCTTCCGTCGCCGTCATCCTGCTTCAGCTCTGGAAACGCAATCCACTGCTGTCGATCATCATCGGAACCATCATCTACATGGTTTTGAAACAGCAGATATTTTAGACCGGCACTTTCAGCGGAATTCAGTCCACGGAATGTCGCAAGCGGCTCCCTGATTGATGACTTCATCAAGGAAAGTTATCAATCTGAAATCTGCCAGATCAATTTTCCCCTGTTCAGCCAAGGCACGCAAAGCGCAGCACATTCTGGTAATGATGACCACGCTTTCGAGGGTGACTCCGGCAAGTTCCGTTTTGGCTTCGGCATAGCTTTTGCCCTTCCCCAGCAGATAGCCGAACTTACGGGTGCGTCCTCCGAAAATCGTCACATACAAATCCCCTGCTCCGGGGATACCGCAGGCAAAATCAGCGTTGCCGCCGTAGAGTTTGAGCAATCGGCCCATTTCGCGCAGACTCTGCCCGAACAGCGCCGCCTGCGGATTGTACATATAGGCATCCGCGCCCTCAAGTTTTTCAGCCAGCCCGATCCCCATGGAAACCGCTACGGCAAAGGCGTTTTTCAAAGCGACACACATTTCAACACTCAACACATCCGTTGAAATATCGGGATGATAATAGCTTGTAGTCAGCAATTTCTGAAACTGCTTCAGCGCTTCGGCATCTTCGCCGCAAAAATAAACCATGGTCTGGTGACTGTCCATAAGTTCGTAACTGGTACATGGCCCGCCGATGGCACTGAAACTCACCTTGCCGCGCAGATGTTCCGGCAAAGATTCCTTGAAATACGCGGGGAAAGTTTTAATTGAACCATCCGGGTAATTGAGCAATCCTTTGGTAACCGAAAGCACCGGTACCCCGGGGATAAGCTGCGGCAGAATGTTTTCTTTAAACCACTCCACACCGAAACTGCTCACCCCGCAGATGATATATTCAGTACCCTCCAACGCAGCGGGGAGTTCTTCGATCTGGTAATACTTTATTCCGTCGGGCAGCTGCCGTTTCATAGGAAGATGCCGCCCGGAAACCCGGGCTTCGGAAATAATATCCCGATCCAGCGGAGTTCCGACCAGCCGGACTTCGTGACCGTTGTCCCGGGCGGGACGGCTCATGCCGGAACCCATCATACCGGCACCGATGATCGTGATGACTGCCATATCAGAACGCCTCCGTTTCCTGAACATCCGGTTTGAATGCCTTGAGGTCATCATAGGATATTTTGCCGTCATTGTAAAGATCTTCCAACGCTTTGTCCATGGTGATCATACCGTCTTTATAAGCGGTTTCGATGATGGACTGAAGCTGATAGGTTTTGTTTTCGCGGATAAGCGCCTGAATAGCCGGAGTGGCGATCATCACTTCAAAAGCACCGACACGGCCGCTGCCGTCCACCGTACGGAGCAGACGCTGGGCGACTACCGCAAGCAGTGATGAAGCGAACTGCTGGCGCACCTGATTCTGCTGGGCTTCGGCAAAGGAGTCGATCACGCGGTCAACCGTCTGGGAGACGCTGTTGGTGTGCAAAGTTCCGATAACCAGGTGACCGGTTTCAGCGGCGGTAAGGGCGGCGGCGATAGTTTCGGTATCGCGCATTTCACCGACAAGGATGATATCGGGAGCTTCACGCATGGCGGCGCGCAGACCGTTGGCAAAGGAATAGGTATCGAATCCGAGTTCGCGCTGTTCGATAACGGAGACCTCGTTTTTGTAAACGTATTCGATCGGGTCTTCGATGGTGACGATATGCAGCGGACTGGTCTTGTTGACCATGTTGATCAAACTTGCCATCGTGGTTGATTTACCGCTTCCGGTGGGACCGGTGATAAGGAAAAGTCCCTGTTTTTTGCGGATGACTTCGGTCAATATCTGCGGCAGTCCGAGCTCTTCCGGAGTGGGGATGTAGTTACTGATAACGCGGGCGACCATCGCCAGACTGCCGCGCTGATAAAAGGCGTTGACACGGAAACGGTGTTCCTCTTCCGCGCCGTAGGGATCATTGGGAATGGGCAGTGTTGCTGAAAGCGCGAAGTCAAGTTCCTTCTTTTCTTCCAGAGTCACTTTCTGCCGTTTGGAAATAACGCTGTACAGCAGACGGCGCACATCATCAGAACTCAACTGCGGCAGATCCATACCGCAATATGCTCCGTGCAGGCGGATCATCGGAGGCGCATTGCAGGTGAGCAGCAGGTCACTTGCCTTGTTGCGGACGGCGGTACGGAGCAGAGTTTTCATATTGATCGTGCCGTTCTCATCATCAGCGGTATCAGCTTCCGCAGCGTAACGCTGGGTAAAACTGTCGCTTCCGGTATTCATACCGCGCCACATAAGACGCAATTCATCCGGATTGTCTGAAATATCTATTGCGGTATCCTGGGTGATAGTGCCATCCATCGAAAGATTATACAGCGCCTGATTGAAATTTATCATGCCGTCATTGCGGCCGTTGCGGATGCTCTCTTCCAAAGCGGTATAGTCGCGGTAGGAGATCTGTTTTTTGATCCCGGGAGTACCCTGCATGATCTCCAATACCGGGATCATGCCGGAAGCATCTGCCCGCGGAGCAAGCCGCTGAACTATGACCGCTTCCAGAGCAAATGCCAGATCCTGCGAAATCTGATCCCGGGCCCCTTCCGGGAAGAAGTTGATTATGCGTTCAATGGTCTGCGGAGCATCGGAAGTGTGTAAGGTGGTGATGACCAGATGACCGGTAAGTGCCGCCGACAGAGCGACACTCATCGTTTCATTGTCGCGCATTTCACCGATAACGATGCAGTCGGGATTTTCGCGCAGCGCGGCGCGCAGAGCCGGAACAAAACCCTGATTGAAAGAGTTTATCTCCCGCTGATTGATGATCGAAAGATTGTCGGCAAAGGTAAATTCGACCGGGTCTTCCAGCATCAATATATGTTTGCGCATATTGTTGTTGATATAGTTGATTATCGCAGCAAGCGTAGTTGACTTACCGCTGCCGGTGGAACCGGCGACGATGATCAGTCCCCGGGAACGCGATGCGATCTGCGCCATGATATCTTCCGGCAGAGACAATGCGGAAAAATCCAGATCGCCGCCGTCACGCACCGGACGGGCGACCATCGCCGGTCCGTTGAGGGTTTCAAAAAAGTTGATACGGAACCGCAAGCCGTCTTCGGTGCGGTAGGAGGTGTCGGCGCTTTCGCTTTCGCGGTACTTTTCGTTGCCGCGCACGCCGATGACCTTCAGCCGGAAATTATTTATTGCACCGGCTTCCACCGGGTCGGCATCAGCGGAGATAACCTCCCCCAGCACCCGGAACGCCGCCGGTTTGCCGGTGGAAATAAAACAATCCGATGCATTATTTTCGATCGCGAATCTCAAATATGAATCCATTCAGCACCTCTCAAAAACTATTGCAACTTTAAATTCTTTTATTAAAGATAACTCCGTTTCACATAAAAGTCAAGCTATTGAAAAATTATGTTTGCGGTATTATATTAAGTGCAATGTTTGTTTAAAGAATAAAATATTTCCGTTTTCCGTTATAAGGACATGGAACACCGGGACAGGAAAGGATGGGAAAAATGAGAAAATTTTTGAAGTTTATCATACTCGCGGTGGTGATCGCGGCTGCCGTTTGCGGGATAGTGATGTGGAGAAAAAGTTCGGCGGACAATGCCGTAAAATATGATTTCCGCACCGATGAAGCCGTATCGGGACGAATCGCCCGCACCATCAGCGCTTCGGGAACAGTCGAACCCGAAGAGTTGATCAATGTCGGTTCTCAAGTCACCGGAAAAATCATGTCTTTCGGCAAAGATGCCGACGGCAAGACGGTCGATTACCGCTCCAAAGTCAAAAAAGGCATGATCCTCGCCCAGATCGACGACGTCCTCTACGCCGCTGAACTCCGTCAGCGCAAAGCGGAAAAACTTCAGGCTGAAGCATCCATCGTCACCGCCAATGCAGAAATCAAACAGGCGGATGCCAAGCTTCAGCTCGCCAAACTCAACTGGACCCGCGCGCAGGATCTTTACAGCAAACATGCCATGGCAAAGAGCGATTACGACTCCGCTGAATCCGCCTACATCACCGCCCTTGCCGACCGGGCCGCCGCCAATGCTTCACTCAAACAGGCCGAGGCCCAGCTCGCCATCGCTGAAGCCGCGTTGATCAAAGCCCAGAGAAACATGGATTACTGCGTTATCACCAGCCCGGTGGACGGCATCATCATCGACCGCCGCGTAAGTATCGGTCAGACGGTGGTCTCCAATATGAGCGTATCCAGCATCTTCCTGATTGCCAAAGAGTTTGACAAAATGCAGATCTGGGTCTCCGTCAACGAAGCCGACATCGGCAACATCAAAGCCGGATTGGATGTTGAATTTACCGTGGATGCCTTCCCCGGAACCGTTTTCAAAGGTAAAGTCAAAAAAGTCCGCCTCAACGCCACCATGTCCCAGAACGTTGTCACCTACATCGTCGAAGTCGATACCGACAACCGCAGCGGCAAACTGCTGCCTTACCTCACTGCAAACGTAAAATTCATTCTGGCTGAACGTGCCGATGCGCTCAACATCTCCAGTGCCGCGCTGCGCTTTGTTCCTCCCGAAGAGTGCGTTTCAGCAACAGGCAGAGCCGCCTTTGAAGCCGGTGCGCCGGAGGGGTACCGCTTTATCTGGATCGAAGATAACGATGGCAAACTCACCCCGGTCGCAGTCAAAACCGGTCTCAATGCCGGAGGCAGAGTCGAGATCCTTGACGGCAATATCAAAGCCGGAGACAATATCGTGATCGCCGCCAGCGAACAGCGCGCCGACCGTCCCGCCATGAAATCCGGTCAGCCCCGCAGTCCGTTTATGCCGACTCCGCCCAAACGTCAGCCGCGCGGTGCCGGAAGTGCCGCCAAACGCGCCCGCAGCGAACAGAATTCCAAATAAGAAGTTGAGGATTTCTGAATATGGCACTTATCGAACTTGAAAATATCACCAAGACCTATTTCCTCGGTGAGATGGATGTCCCGGTCCTCAAAGGGATAAACCTCTCCATTGACCAAGGGGAATATGTAGCCTTGATGGGAGCATCCGGCTCCGGCAAAAGTACGCTGATGAATATTCTCGGCTGCCTTGACCGCCCCACCAGAGGCAAATATCTCTTTGACGGCGAAGAACTCGGACAGGCTTCCGGCGACCGCCGCGCCATGATCCGCAATCAGAAGATCGGTTTCGTTTTCCAGAGCTTCAATCTGCTTCCCCGGACCAGTGCATTGGAAAATGTGATCATGCCGCTTTCCTACACCGCCGGTAACCTTTCCATGGCAGAACGCCGCCGCCGGGGATTGAAAGCGCTTCAGGAGGTCGGCATCGCCGACCGCGCCGGGCATCAGCCATCCCAGCTTTCCGGAGGTCAGCAGCAGCGGGTCGCCATCGCCCGGGCGCTCATCAACCGTCCGCCGGTGATTTTCGCCGATGAACCGACCGGAAATCTGGACTCCCACACCAGTTTGGAAGTTATGGATATGTTCAGCAAACTCAACAGCGAAGGCATTACGGTAATTCTCGTCACCCACTCATCCGACATTGCCCGCTATGCCAAACGCACCATCTGCATGAGTGACGGTCAGATCGTTTCCGGTATCTTCGGAGAGGAGGATGCCAAATGAAAACCACTGATACAGTATTCATGTCGCTCAAAGCTCTGCTTCGCAACCCCACCCGCACTCTGCTCACCATGCTCGGCATCATCATCGGTATCGCCGCTGTTATCACCATGATGGAGATCGGTCAGGGTTCATCGCGCTCCATCAGGGAATCCATTGAAAAAATGGGCGCCGGCAGCGGGCTTATCCGTCCGGGCTGGCGGCGTGCCGCCGGTGTCAACATGGGTTCGGGAAGTGTCACTTCGCTTCTGCCCAGCGATGCCGAAGCCATCCTGCGCGAATGTCCCACTGTGGCGATGGTATCTCCATTGGTGCGGGCGAGCAATATGCAGGTGGTTTTCGGTTCAGCGAACTGGGTTCCGGCGCAGATGTACGGCGTCGCTCCGGAATACTTCACCATCCGCGACTGGCAGCTCGGCGAAGGGAGATTTTTTTCCCAGCGTGAAGTTGATATAAATGCCCGGGTCTGTCTGGTCGGTCAAACCATCGTCAATGAAGTCTTCGGGGGGGCATCTCCTCTGGATTGTGAGATCCGTATCCGCGATGTGACATTCCGGGTCATCGGCGTACTTAAAACCAAAGGTGCCAACATGATGGGCATGGATGAAGACGATGTGATCATGATGCCGTGGACCACCGCCAGAATGCGTATCACCGGACGGCGTACCGGTTCCATCACCGGCACCACCAGCACGCTGGCACAGAAACCCGGTGAAGTCTATCCGGTCAAAGGGGTGGCATTCTACCCTGAACAGGATTCCAATTTGTCGACCGACACGCTGGTCATGCCCCGATTCACCTTTATCGACCAGATCGTATTTTCGGCGACCGATCCCAATCTTATCGACAAAGCGCGGATCGAAGTTACGGCACTTTTGCGTGAACGCCACGGACTTTCGGCTTCGCAGGAGGATGACTTCCGCATCCACAGTGCTTCGGACTTTTTGCGGATGATGAATTCGACCAGTAAACTTATGAGCAATCTGCTCCTCGGTGTAGCGATAATCTCGCTTATCGTCGGCGGTATCGGTATTATGAATATCATGCTGGTATCGGTCACCGAACGCACCCGGGAGATCGGCTTGCGCATGGCAGTCGGAGCAAGAAGCCGCGACATTCTTCAGCAGTTCCTCATTGAAGCGGTCGTACTGTGTCTGGTCGGCGGTATTCTGGGTATTCTGCTCGGTCACGGAGCCGCGCTTCTGGTCGAAAGCCAGTTCAACTGGCCCATTGAATCCAGTCCGGCGGCGGTGGCGGCAGCGTTTATCGTTTCGGTCAGCATCGGCATCGTCTTCGGCTTCTATCCGGCGTGGAAAGCCTCCAAGCTCGACCCGATCGAAGCCTTGAGATATGAATAATTTAATTTTGGAGTATATGTAAAATGAACCTTATCACTGAAGAAGTAAAAAATTTCCTCGGAAATTCATCCATGATCCGCCGGATGTTTGAAGCCGGTATCGAACTCAAAAAACAGTACGGCGCTGAAAACGTTTACGATTTCAGTCTGGGCAACCCCGACCTGCCCCCGCCGCCCGAAGTAAAGACCGCCATGGAGGAGATCGCCGGAAAATCCGGTGATATGTTCGCATTCGGTTATATGCCCAATGCCGGAAGTGTCGATTGCCGCGAAGCGTTGGCAAAACTGCTCAAAAAAGAACAGGATCTCAATTGTGCCAAAGAGGATATCATCGTTACCTGCGGTGCGGCTGGCGGTATCAACGCCTTTTTCCGCGCGGTGCTGGAGCGCGGCGATGAAGTCATCTGTCCTTCGCCCTACTTTGTTGAATACGGCTTCTACGCCGGAAATTACGGCGGAACTTTGAAACCGGTTCCGACCAATGAGGATTTCTCGCTCAACATCGGAAACATCGAAGCCGCCATCACTCCGGCGACCCGGGCGATCATCCTCAATTCCCCCAACAACCCCACCGGCAAAATCTATTCCAAAGCAGAACTCGAAGCGGTCGCCGCCGTGCTGAAAGCCGCCCGGAGTAAATACGGCAGAATGATCTACATCATCGCCGACGAACCCTACCGTTTCCTCAACTTTGACGGCGTTGAGATCCCCTCCATCGCCAAAATCTATGACGGCACCGTGGTCATCGGTTCATTTTCCAAGAGCCTCTCGCTCCCCGGAGAACGGGTCGGCTATATCGCCGTTTCCCCGCAGTTGGAAAACAAAGCTGAACTCCTGGGTGCGCTCACGCTGACCAACCGTATCCTCGGTTTCGTCAATGCTCCGGTCGTCGGTCAGAAGCTGATCGAAAGCTGCTGGGATTGTCAGGTCGATCTGAACATCTACCGCCGCCGCCGTGATGCGATGGCAAAGGTTCTGACCGATGCGGGTATCGAATTCATCATGCCCGGCGGAGCCTTCTACTTCTTCCCGAAATCCCCCACCGCGGATGAACGTATTTTCATCGACGCGCTGCTCAAAGAACGGGTCCTCGCCGTTCCCGGCCGCGGCTTCGGTGCCCCCGGCTACTTCCGGCTGGCATTCTGCGTTTCAGAGAAAAACATCACCGACTCCGCTGAAAGTTTCAAACGCGCCATGGCAGCAATTTGATGTTCCTGCCGGATCCCTTTTTAACAGAATATTGTGCTTCTGTTAAAAAGAGACTTCTTCATCCAGTAAAGTTACTGAAGTATTGGAAGTGTGAACATCAAATCTGCCGGGATCGACCGGAACTTCGCTGTAATTTTTGAAAACACATCCGATCCGGTTCAGTAAACTCAAATGGGCGACTTTGGTTATAAGCAGATGGTCGGCAAGTTTCAAATCCAGCTGTTCAA
>SUWH01000011.1:0-62193 GCA_015061605.1 Lentisphaerota bacterium
CGGATGTATGCCTCATCTGTCCGGTCGCTCAACGCTTCGATCGCGGCATATTGTGACGACGGCGGGACGCAGGCAACAATATTTTCCGTCATCTGGGTCATAACTTTTATCAAATCAGCCGGAGCCAATGCCCAACCGACCCGGTATCCCGTCATTGCATAGCGTTTGGAAAATCCGTTGACCACAACTGTCCGCTGCCGCATTCCTTCGCGGGTCACAATGCTTTCGACCTTTTTATTGTCATAGACCAAATGGCTGTAAATCTCATCGGAAATCACCGTCAAATCATATTTCACTGCTATCCGGGCAATTTCATCCAGTACATTTCCGGGAATGACCGCGCCGGTCGGATTTGATGGCGAATTGAGAATAAGCACCCGGGTCGAAGCGGTTATACTTTTTTCGATATCCTCCGGTCTTACTACAAAATTATCCGCTTCGCGGGTGTTGACCAGCACCGGAATTGCTCCGAGTGATTTGACGACCTCCCGGTAATTTATCCAGAACGGAGCAATTATTATCGCTTCATCGCCCGGATCCAGCAGACTCCACAAACTCAAATAAGCCGCTTCCATCGCGCCGACCGTGACGATGATCTCACCGGCAGGATCAAAATCCATTCCGTATTCCCGTGCACATTCTGCGGCAATTTTCTGTCGTAATTCAAGCAATCCGGCATTGGCACTGTAACGGGTTTTGCCTGCGGCGATTGCTGAACAGGCCGCATTACGGATATTTTCCGGCGGCGGCAGATCCGGGTCTCCTAAAGTCAAATCGATCACGCCGCTGTATTTTTGAGCTTCATCATAAATCCGTCTCGGTTCAGACGGGGTGAGATTCATTGCTCTGTCAGATATTTTCATATTTCCCTCGCAGTTGTCCGGTGATAATTACCGGATTTGATTATCAATATCCGGAACGGTAATATATCAAAACGTTCAAAATCTTTAATATTTAAGTCTTACTCCCGGATGATGTGTTAAAATAGCACAGATTCTCTACTTTTCAACATCATTCCCCGATATCGTTTTTAAAAAAATCAAATACAGTATCCATTGTCCGGGCAATGTAATCGGAGTGAGCAAAAACTGTTTGCGTTCTTTTTTGATTATAACATAAATCAGCCAGACCAGCCACAGTACCGGCAGGGCAGGGATGTTGGTGTAGATGTATTTGTAAAGTAAACCTTTACAGGGCGACGTAGCCGGTTTTTTCAATCAACTCTTTTCCGGTGGTGGAGAAGAGAAAGTCGATGATTTTGCGGACATTTTCACTGCGCGGTCTGACGGTGATGATACAGCAGTCGGCAATGAATGGATAAGTGCCGTTGCGGATGTTTTCCACGGTGGGGGCAATGCCGTCGATAGAAAGCAGTTTGATTTCGCCGTTTTTGAACATTTCAGTTGAAAAATAGCGGAACGTAAAGCCGATCGCCTCCTGATAGTTGCGGTAGTTTGCAACATCGTTGATGATGTCGCCCATACCGCCGAGGCGATCCTCTTTCAAGGGCGGCATAATGGGAGTATTGCCCATGATTTTTTGCAGCATCGTCTGACTGCCGCTGCCCTCGTTGCGCTGAAACGGCTTGATTTTTCCGCTCAAACGGCGGTCGATCTGTGACCAGTCGGTGATTTTTCCGGAATAGATATCCCGGATTTGCTGTGAAGTGATATTTTCTATCGGATTTTTACTGTTGACAAAAAAGACAAAGGCTTCTTTGGCAAAGGGAGTTATTTCATACTTCAAGCCTTTGGCTTTGGCATCAGCGATCTGCTTTTTTGAGGGCGGCGCGCTGAAAAGAAGATCGGCTCTGTCATTGAGCAGATTGGTGAATGTCATATCAGAACCGTTGGTGTTCAGATATTTCCAACTGTCTTTGTCGTATTCTTTGCGATCATACAGGGCGCGCACCACGCCGGAATAAACCGGATAGAGAGCGTATGCGCCGTCGATTCGCGGCAAATCTTTTTTGATTTTGAATTCCGGTGCGGCATCGACCGCGACAACTTTGGTACCGGTTCGCCACGGATCATAAGCATCCCAGTTGATGCGGTCGTTCAGTTGTTTGAACCGTTCCACCGTGAAGTAGCGGTATGCGGGAACAGCGCACAAAATCAGCATAAAAAAGAGGGCGGCGATTCCGGAATATTTCCAGATTTTCCGCGTTTTGCAGAACAGAAAAGCATATAACATGACCAGCAGCGAAAGCAGTACAAGGGTCATGAAAATTACCATCGGGGTCTGATTTAAAAAGCCGAAAGCGATCATAAATACTCCAAGAATCCAAAGAAAGCACGTTCCGGCAATACCAATGCCGAAAATCAGAATTTTTAAAATCAGAATACCGGTTTTGCCTTTAACGTGATTATTGCTGGCGCTGTTCATTACATGATTCCTCTGTTACTGATGAAATTTTTATTTACCTGAATATGCTTTGCGGAAAAATTCTTGCAGTTCGCGGCAGCTTGCCGGGGCAGTCAAAACTTTTTTCAACGGTGCGTGCTGCGGGAAAGCTGTTTTTGCCTGATTGACCGCTGTAATCAAAAGTTGATCATTGCCGTCATAATTTGTCCATGATGAGCCGGTGATTTTTTCAGCGATCATCACCGCCAGCACTCCGGTTGAAGCATTTTCAAAGTTGCAGATGTGGATTTTTGTTTCTGCTGTATCGGGGAATAAGAAAAGCAGAAATTCAAATTTATCCGGATTCTGTTTGAGTTCTGCAAAATATTTCTGCCACTCCGGATCGTTGAATACCTTTGCTCCGAGGCATCCGGGCTTTTGAGCGGAAGTTAAAAATTCAGTTTTATATTTTGCCTTCAAAATTTTTCGGGAACGGCGGGCGGCCAGGATACAGGAAACTGTTCCAAAATAGAGGAAAATCAGCGTGAGGATGATTGCCGGAATGCGCCAGTTTTTCCACTTACCAAAATAAAGCGGCAGAATCAGCGGGATGCAGCTGCACAGCAGCCAGTTGGTAATATCGCCAATCATACACACCGAACCGAAACCAAGAATCGCTCCGGCAATGAATCCTGCCCGGGCAAGACGGAATTTCCAGTCCGGTAAAATGGCGGGGGCATCCGGATTTTCCGCTTGTTTTTTCCGGCGGAAAAAGAGCAGATAAAGCAGCCACTGTCCGAGCAAGGTGATCGGCGTGAGCAGAAGCACCCAAACGATTTGCCCATAGACCTGACGCTGTCGGGGACGGTAATGGTTTTTTGCATATTCCCGGCGGACTTCGGCGGGCATCCGGTCGAGGTCATAAGTTTTTTGACGTGAACTGTTGTCGGCATTGGGTTGAACAAGTGCATAGCGCTCATACAATTTCATCCGGTAGTGCCAGCCGCTCCAGGTGAAAACTCCACCA
Organism: Lentisphaerota bacterium; assembly: GCA_015061605.1. Lineage (GTDB taxonomy): Bacteria > Verrucomicrobiota > Lentisphaeria > Victivallales > Victivallaceae > UBA1784. The sequence continues at coordinate 3,371 of SUWH01000011.1, forward strand.
ATGATAAAGATGCCGATAAACACCGCTGAAGTCCAAAAAAACTGCTTGCGTTTCCTTTGGATTATAACACAAATCAGCCAGACGAGCCACAGCGCCAGCAGTGCCGGAAGCAGATATTTGCCGCTTTCGTACACGATATTGAAAATCCTGATGCTGAATGGGATGGCCATTTTTTATTACTCTTTTGCTCCGGTACAGATACTGTATTTTGACATGTTTTTATGTTCAAATCGACCGCCTGAAAGTAATATACCACATCCCGTAAGTGTTTACAAGCTGCGGAGTGCAGGATTTTCTGAAAATAAGAAAAGTGCAAATTGAAATTCACCTTGCCGATGCTATATTACATTGACGGCGTCTGATTTGCAATATCAACCGAACGGAAAGTGCAAAGATTTAATGATATATTCCGGGATAATCAGTTTTATGCGGACTGAAGTGCACCCCAAAAGTTGGACACAACTTTTGAGGTGCACTTCATTTTGCAGCAGCCCCTTTTATTTTTACCGGATTTATCCCCAGAATTCCTTTTCCAAAGTTGCAAATTCAGCTTGAACAGCGGCGAATGCGGAAGCATCCGGGGAAAATGTGTTCCGCGTAAAGTCAGTAATGATCCCCAGACGCTGGGCGTAGGGGGTATTGACCACACGATCGTATTCCATATCCGGAGAACCTGTGGCAAAGGCTTTGAACATCAGATCAGCCTCTTTCACACAAAGTTCATCGTGACGCGGATAATAGTTGTTGCGCAGATAGTGGTAGAAACTCACCAGTTCAGAACTTCCGGAAACCCGGGGGAATTCACCGGGGAGCTGACGGACGACCACATTGGTATTGCTCAATATGGCATCGCGCAAGGATGCAAAATCATTGGCTTTGGCAAATACCACCGATGAATTCAATCCCATTCCGGCACGGGTATGGGCATCGGTATTGCCGACCGCGGGGATCCGGCGGGCGAGTTTCAAACATTCTTCATGGTATACAGCAGAAGTTTCATCGCTGTTCTGCGAACCGGCACCAAAGAGTTCGATGCAGTCAAAGAGTTTGTTTTCAAACACATATTCCCGGATACAGCGCGGTAGAAACAGCCGGTCAAGCGGCCGCCAGAAGGGATGACAGAATACATTCATACCGCCGGCGTCATGCACCAGATCGTGAACCACATGGAACGCTGCCGCCAGATAGCGGACAAAATCATCATTGAAATCCGGAACAACTTTCATATATTTTGCCAGAAGCTTGTCAAACACCGGATTGCCGCGATGCAGTTGTGCTGAAATCGGTTTACTGCTGCCGAAACTCAAATTGTGGATGGTATGCAGATCCGGCAGGTGGATCTCTTCTGATGGATAAACCTGAAATCCAACTCCGCACTGATCAACAAAATCGGCAGCTTTCAATGACGGATAGTGCTGTTTGTGGTCGGAAATGGCGATGAAATCCAGCCCGATGGAACGGTTGAGTGCGGCATAATATTCCGGGCAGAGCAGATTTTTTTCGTGGCAGCAGCCGGAATAGCCGCTGTGCAAGTGCAGATCGCCCCGGTACGGGCGCAATCCGAGCCATTCCCGGCGTACGGCGTAAATAAAAAAGGTGGTGATCACCCGTTCGCCAATGGTAATGCGGAAGGTGGTCTGCCCCTCCCCTTTGAAATCATATTTGAAGTGCAGTATGCCGTTTTCATCCAGAACCGACGGGATCGGCTCAAAAGCCGGCCGCCCCAAACTGAAACCGTTTCCGCAGGTGTAACCGGGCAGATCGCCGTTTTGAAACAGGCCGCCGGGGCCTACGGCATCGACAGTGAATTCACTTTGAAACGCCCGCAGATCGGAATGGGGAAAATTTCCTTTGACAGCGATTTCTGTTATCGCATCGGCTGCGACCACCCGGGGAGTAATTGAGTAAAGTTCAGGGAACATAGTATCTTCTTTCTTTTAAACTTATTTATCTGCAAGATGCCGGGTGAAATCGGCATCAGCAGGAAGTTTTTTCAAATTCTTGTGCTCCGGCAACGGAGTTGCGGCATTGCCGGATGCCAGAATGATGCCGCCGCGCGCCATGAAATCTTTCAGCTTTTCCCAACGGGTACCACGGGAGAAAAAATCCCGGTTGTGTTCGGCAATGCCGTGGGGCAAAATCAACACATCAATATGCCGCAGAGCGCCATCATCCATATGCGGCAAATTGAAATATTGAACCGTGATGTGTTTTTGATTTATAAGCGAAACCAGCGCTTTGACAGGCCCATGCCCCATGATCGCTGAAGCACTCAAACCGACCCGGAGCGGGCGGAGAGATTTCTGCGGAAATTGCGGGGTAAGCCTGACGCCGCTCACCGCATAGATCATGCCGACGGCGATATCCAAAGTTGACTCCCGGTATTCCGGATGAAAGCTGCTGGCAATCACCTTGCCTTTGCCTAAAGTTCCATAGACCAGCGCCGGTTTATCAAAAAGTCCGCCGTGCGGTTTACCGAAATAACTGATCGAATTCTTATAGAGTGCCAGCACCTCGCCGGTACTTGATGGATCAGGCTTTCTTCCGGGACGGGGAATCGGACCGCTGGCGTAGTGAACCACCCGCTTGCCGGGTTTGATACCAAGCAGCCGGGCGCCGCGTTCAGATATTTCGATTTGCGTGTTTCCGGTAGCGCCGCCAGTGTTGGGATGGCGGACAAATGGCAGCAGCCGCAGCCGCGCCTGGTGGTTCAATGCGCAGGTCAATCCGGCACAGCTGCCGACATAAGTTCCGCCCTGTTTGATCCATTCCCGGAGGATGGCAATTCCTTCAGGTTTCATGGCTCCGTATTGGCGGGTGGGGTATCCGCCGGGCATGAGCAGCAGATCAATGGAGCTCAATTTACCATCGCGGATATCCTGCCCGGTGATAGTGTAAAGTTCCGCCTGCGGTGAGATTTCAACCAGTTCCGCCCAGTGAAAAACGCCGCCGCCGGAACTGCCGCGATCAACATAAAGACCGATACGCAACCGGGGAGCGGCAGATTTTTCCGGTGATTTTCCGGCATCTGCCGAAAGATTTGCCGTGGACTTGCACGAAGCACAGCTCAAAACGAGTATGGCGCACATCAAACAAGAGAATAATTTCAACTTCATAAAACATCTCCATGGTTAAATCGAAGTTTTCGCTATAATATAGCACCAGACTATGTAAATTTCTACAATGTACAGAGAATTCATTCCGCATTGCAATCACAGATATCCCATAATTTTTCAAAAAGCGGGTATTCTCTCTGCATTCAAGCGAGAGAAATTTGATTTTTGAAAAAGTGATTTTGGCAGATTTTCCTGCCCGAAGCAGTTCGCTCGAAACTGCCTGTTTCCAGTCGGCGGATGCAGTGCGAGGCAAGGTCGGGTTTTGCAAGCGAGAAGCGAGGGGAGTGTACGATTGTACTCGACCCGAGCGGCGAGCGAAGCAAGGCGCGAGATTGCCCGCAATGCGCCGCCGTCGGTTGTTTTTTATGAGACAGCTGTGCATTGCAGTACAAAACTCCGGATAAAGTTTATCTCGGCACTTGCAATTAAGTAAACAGAGGTTACATTAAATCAAAACCGTTTACACCGGTCTTTCTGAAAAAGTTGTCCCGCCGGGAACAAGGCGCAGTGTATATTGACCCTATAAAACAACCAAACTCTGAAATCTGAAATAATTATGATCCACATAACTGAAAAAATCGTTTTGCTTGACGGGATTTGTACCTTTATAGACTTTGAGCTTGATGCTTTCTGTCAGCTGGATATTGAACTTGAACTGGAGTCTGCGGCAACTCTGGATATTGCTCTGGGCGAAGTAACTTCCGGGAACCGGGTAGATCGTAACCCGGGCGGCTATCGCATTGTCCGCCTTATGTCAAAAGAGTGCCCCACCGGAAAAAGCTCTTTTGCTTTTGATCTGCCACGTCATAAATCCCCTTATGCCAATTCAACCAGCGTTCCCCTGCCTCCGGAAGCAGGCAATCGGGAAATCGTTCCGTTCCGCTATGTAGAAATTCTTGGCGGCAAAGGCAAAGCCAAACTTATCCGCAAGGCTTTTTATGGAGATTTTGATGACAACGCTGCCGATTTTGTTTGCGATAACATCCAACTCAACCGGATCTGGCAATTCTGCAAATACACCATGAAAGCTACTTCAGCTTTCGGTTATTACATTGATGGCGAGCGGGAGCGGCAGCCTTATGAAGGCGACGCCTTGAGCAATCTTTTAGGAGACCTTTGCTGCGGTGGTTCGGCGAATACTGCCAAACGCACCATTGACTGGCTTTTGAAAGTGCCGACCTGGTTCAACGAGTGGCAGCTGATTACCGCTATATTGGTGCGGGATTATCTGCTCTACTCCAATGATCATGCCAGTGTAAACAAATGGCTGCCCCAACTGGAAAAACATATAGCAAAGTTTTCTCTGGAAGAGAATAATCTGCTGCGTGATGCCACACCGGAAGAAACAGCCCAACGCCTCCCGCGGGACTTGATCGACTGGCCGCGGGGAGAACGGGATGGTTATGAACTTGGCAAATTCAACTTAACTCCCAACTGCTACTATTTTAAAGCTATGCAGGTAATGTATGAGCTTACCGGCAAAAACGAATACTCCATTGCAGCCCAAAAAGTCAAAAACGCCATTCTGAAAAATTTCCGCAACGGCGAAAAGTTTATCGACAGTATCGGCAGCAGCCACACGGCACTGCACAGCTTGCTTTATCCGGCATACTTCAAGATCGCCGATTTAAGCGAAAACATGAAAAACTCTCTGATCGCCAAAGGTATGTCGTGCAGTGTTTATACTGCTCACTTCCTTTTAGAATACTGTTTTGACAACGGTCTGGTGGAGCACGCATACAATTTGCTTTTAAGCAATTGCCTCAGAAGCTGGAACAACATGCTCAACAAGGGTGCCACCATTACCATGGAAGCGTGGGATGATACATTGAAACCCAATCAGGATTGGAACCATGCCTGGGGAGCGGCCCCCGCCAACCTTATACCACGCTGCATAGCTGGCATCAAACCGCTGGAACCGGGTTTCAAACGTTTTGCAGTAACTCCCCATCCGGGCAAGCTCAAGGAGTTTTACTGCAAACACCCCACTCCATACGGAGCAATCGAGTTGGAGTACAAACAAGGTAAATACCGCCTGACCAAACCGGCAGAGTGCTTTGCCGAATTTGAGCAAAGTCTGGATATAGAAGTTATTTCCTGAATTTAATCTGTCCTGACATCACGGAGATGATCAATCGTCGCTCTGCGAGCTATGGCGGGACAGGCAGAGCAGCAAATACCCCGTTTTTCTCGAAAGAGGTGGGTATTGGTTTGCACAGCAAACCAATATGAAGCGCAGGATAAATCCTGCATGAAGCATTGCTTCGCAATGTGAAGCTTTTTGCCTGCGGCAAAAGTGAAGCGCTCGCTTGCGTGAGTAAGGATATGATAAATTATTTGAGGATGTGAAGAGACGGATTGCATCCGTCGTGAAGCATTGCTTCGCAATGTGAAGCTTTTGCCTGCGGCAAAGTGAAGCGCTCGCTTGCGCGAGTAAGGATATGATAAATTATTTGAGGATGTGAAGAGACGGATTGCATCCGTCGTGAAGCATTGCTTCGCAATGTGAAGCTTTTTGCCTGCGGCAAAAGTGAAGCGCTCGCTTGCGCGAGTAAGGATATGATAAGTTTTATTTAATAAAACCACAGACATCTTACAAAAAACAACGGACGGCGGCGTCTCGCGGCCAATCTCGCGCCTTGCTGCGCTCGCCTCGCAGGTCACATACGTGAGTATGCTCCCCGCTCTTCTTGCTTGCAAAACACGACATTGCCGCACGATCCATCCGCCGATTGCATCATCCGTTTTTTTAGCACGGCGTAAAATGTCGGAGCGGCAAAATACCTCGCTTTTTTCGAAAGGGGTGGGGTGCGGGGAGGGGAAAACCTTTTTTCACGGGAAAAAAGGTTTTCCCCTCCCCGCAATACCATAAAAAAATCCCCTCACAGTTAAGCGAGGGGATTTTTCGTATTCACCGCCGGGATTTCCGGCGGGGAGAGGTGGAAATCTTACATGATTTCGCCCATCTTCTTGAAGAATTCCATACGACGTTTGGCGTCGGCTTCAGCTTCGGCAAAGATGCCTTCAGCTTCGGCAGGAGCTTTCTTCAGCAGCTGACGGTAACGGTTTTCACCTTTGAGGAATTCCTGGAAGTCGCCGGTGGCGTCTTTGGTTTCCCAGGTGAAGGGTTTTTCCGCAGTCGGGTTGTAGCGGTAGAGCGGCCAGTAGCCGGCTTCCACAGCGCGTTTGGCTTCTTCCTGGCTCTTGGTCATGTTGATACCATGGAGCATACAGGGAGCGTAGGCGAAGATGATGGACGGACCGTTGTAGGCTTCCGCTTCCTTGATGGCGGCGAGAGTCTGCTGACGGTTGGCACCCATAGCGATGCTGGCGACGTAGACGTTGCCGTAGCTCATGCACATGAAACCGATGTTCTTCTTGGTCAGACGCATACCGGATGCCGCGAAGAGGGCGATCGCACCGATCGGGGTGGACTTGGAAGCCTGTCCGCCGGTGTTGGAGTAGATTTCGGTGTCAAGGACGAGGATGTTGACGTTGCGGTTCTGGGAAACAACGTGATCCAGACCGCCGTAACCGATATCGTAGGCCCAGCCGTCACCGCCGAGGATCCAGACGGACTTATCGACGAAGTAGTCTTTAAGTTCGAGCATCTTGGCGTAGTTTTCCTTGGCTTCGCCGGTGGATTTTTCGACCGCGATCGGGAGGATCTCGCCGAGTTTGGTCTGGTTGGCGATAGCGGCATCATCGGTTTTGTCCCAGTTGGCGACAGCGTAATCGAGAGCGGCTTTCATCTGATCGCAGCAGATGCCCAGGGCATAAGCTTTGTCGATGCAGTTTTTGAGCATCTTACGATTGTTGTCGACAGCGACACGCATACCGAAACCGTATTCAGCGTTGTCTTCAAAGAGGCTGTTCGCCCAGGCGGGACCGCGGCCTTTTTTGTCCTGGCAATAGGGCAGGCTCGGGAAGGAACCGCCGTAGATACTGCTGCAGCCGGTGGCGTTGGCAACGATCATGCGGTTACCGAAGAGCTGGGAAACCAGACGGACATACGGAGCTTCGCCGCAACCGGCGCAGGCACCGCTGAATTCAAAGTACGGCTGCTTGAAGCCGACACCCTTGACGTTGGCATCAGTGAGGCCGCCCATTTCATCATCGGGAAGCGCGGTGAAGAAGTCCAGATTGGCCTGCTGTCCGGCGGCGCGTTCACCGGCGGCGCTGACCATGCTGATGGCTTTATCTTTGACCGGGCAGGTTTCGACGCAGACGCCGCAGCCGAGGCAGTCATCAACGTAGACCTGAAGACGGAACTTCAAACCCAGTTCTTTCTTGACCGGCGGTTTGGCATCGACGGTTTCAAAGGTGGCAGGAGCAGCGGTAAGTTCAGCCGGCTGGATCAGTTTGGCGCGGATGGCAGCGTGCGGGCAAGCCATGACGCACTGGTTGCACTGGATACATTTAGCGGAATCCCAGTGGGGAACTTTGGGCGCGACGCCGCGTTTTTCGAAGCGGGAGGTGCCGATGGGCATGGAGCCATCGTAGCTCATGGCGGAAACGGGGACAGTGTCACCTTTCTGCGCGAGAACCGGCTTCATCAGTTTGACAGCGAATTCGCCCATGTCAGCGGTGAAGGCTTCTTTCGGAGTGTAGCAGGCGCCGGGAGCGGCGGGGACATCGACCAGTTTCAAGCCGTCCAGAGCTTTGTCAACGCAGAGTTTGTTTTCATCGACAACAGCCTGACCTTTTTTGGCGAACTTCTTCTCGATACCTTTTTTGATGTAGCCGATAGCTTCAGCTTCGGGGATGATTCCGGCGAGCTTGAAGAAGCAGGTCTGCATGATGGTGGAGATGTATTTCGGGCTGCCGACTTCGACGGCGACCTTGAGAGCATCAACGACATAGAATTTGACTTTGCGGTCGATGATGGTCTTCTGCATATCGGCGGTCAGGGTTTCAAAAGCCTTGTCAGCCGGAGCAGAGGTGTTGAGCAGGAAGGTTCCGTTTTCTTTGATGCCGGAGATCATATCGTACATGCCGATATAAGCCGGGTTGTGGCAGGCGACGAAGTCGGGCGCGGTGATGAGATATTCACTGCGGATGGGGTTGTCACCGAAGCGCAGGTGGCTGATGGTGATACCGCCGGACTTCTTGGAGTCGTAGCTGAAGTAAGCCTGAACGTACTTGTCAGTGTTGTCACCGATGATGGCAACGGAGTTCTTGTTGGAACCGACAGTACCGTCGGAACCCAGACCCCAGAACATGCAGCTGGTGGTGCCGGCAGGTTCAGTGACGATGGTTTCTTCGATCGGCAGAGAGAGATGGGTGACATCGTCTTCGATACCGACGGTGAAGTTGTGGAAGCATTTTCCGTCGAGGTGCTTGTAGATGGCATAGACCATGGACGGAGTGAATTCCTTACTGGCAAGACCGTAGCGGCCGCCGATGATGGTGAGATCGGCGCGGTCGGCGAAAGCGGCTTTGACGTCGAGGTAAAGCGGTTCACCGAGACAGCCGGGTTCTTTGGTACGGTCGAGGACGGCGATCTTTTTGCAACTGGCAGGGAGAGCCGCTTTGATATGTTCGACCGAGAAGGGACGATACAGACGGACTTTGATAAGACCGACTTTTTCGCCTTTGGCGACGAGGTAATCGAGAGCTTCTTCGATGGTTTCGCAGCCGGAACCCATGGCGATGATGACCTTATCAGCATCGGGGGCACCGACATAGTCGAAGAGGTGCATCGGACGACCGGTCAAGCCGGCGACCTGATCCATATATTTCTGGACGATACCGGGCAGATCGAAGTAGATCTGGTTGGTGGTTTCGCGGCCCTGGAAGTAGACATCCGGGTTCTGGGCAGCCATTTTGGCATAGGGAGCTTCCGGACGGAGAGCGCGCTGACGGAAACGTTCGATATATTTCATATCGACGAGGCTCTTCATATCAGCATAGTCGAGAAGTTCGATCTTCTGGAATTCGTGAGAGGTACGGAAACCGTCGAAGAAGCTGAGGAAGGGAACTTCGCTTTCGAGGGTCGCGAGGTGGGCGACGATGGCGAGGTCGTGGGTTTCCTGAATGCTGTTGGCGCTGGTCATGGCAAAACCGGTAGCGCGGCACGCCATAACGTCGGAGTGGTCACCGAAAATTGAGAGTGACTGCGCGGCAAGCGCACGGGCGGACACGTGGAAGACGGTCGGGAGCATTTCACCGGCGATCTTGTACATATTCGGGATCATCAGGAGCAAGCCCTGGCTGGCGGTGTAGGTGGTGGTGAGAGCACCTGCGCTCAAGCTGCCGTGGACGGCACCGGCGGCACCGGCTTCGGACTGCATTTCGACGACCTGCATCGGTTCGCCGAACATGTTCTTCATGTCGCGGCTTGCCCATTCGTCGGCGTATTCACCCATCGGTGAGGACGGGGTGATCGGGAAGATCGCCGCCACTTCGCTGAAGGCGTACGCAACGTAACTTGCTGCGTAGTTACCATCAATTGTCTGCATCTTTTTTCCCATGATGTCTCCTTTCATTTCACAGGTTGATAAAAAAGAATTTAACTTTTAAGTTTATTAATAAACAAACGCAGGGAAGAATCATTCTCCCCTGCAAAAAACCTTTATTTCATTTAACTGCATCCTGCCAGACACTTCCGATCGCCACGGCAACACCATCGGTCGCGCTGGTCTGACTGGGATAGTATTTATTTTCATTGAAAGTATTCTTATCAAAAGATTCAGCGTGACCGTCAAAGAAGAACATATTGACCATGTTGTTGTTATGGACTCCGGTCGGTTTACCGTTACCGACACCGGAACCGAGGTTCAACAGCTCCGTCGGCGTTTTGCCGTCAGCAGTGGCGCAGCCGCCGATGGCGAGAGCAGAGGGGGCGATTTCAGTTTTGTCGCTCTTGCGGAAAAGTTTAGTACCGCGGAAATCAAATTTGCCATTTGCAGCATCACTGGCAACGACTACTCCGTAAGCCTCTTTGATGGATGCTGCAGTAAGGGTCTTGCCGTCGGTTTGATGATCCATTTCCGGACAGCGCAGACCGTCCATACTCTTTATGTAATTTTTTTCAGCAAGGAAACGGCTCCAGGAGGCTTTTTCAGTTGCCAATCCGTTTTCCGCCGGCGCACCGGTAGCAGTACCGGAATAGAGGAAGTTTTTATGGTTCGCCATCGCATTGATGATGGTTTTCATCGTTTGTCCCTGATTGCTGATGCAATTGGCAGTACGGGCGCGGCGGCGGGCATAGCCTACCGATGGAATGGCGATGGCGGCAAGAATTGCAATAATGGCAATAACAGTAAGAAGCTCGGTAATAGTGTAACTGTGCCGTTTCATATCAAAATCCTTTCCTTTGTTCTTGATCCCCGAAAACCGGGAATAAGACATTTCACTTTGTCACTCAAATACTATACCACTTCCCCCGCAAAAAGTCAAGTCAAAACCTCGCTGTCAGATAAAAAATTATTTTAGTTTGTACAAAGATCACAGCTGTCTCATAAAAAACAACCGACGGCGGCGCATTGCGGGCAATCTCGCGCCTTGCTTCGCTCGCCGCTTCCGGCTTCGTTACACTACGCCGCGACAAGCGGTCACCATGTAAGTCCACCCTGTCCCGCCGAAGCCTCGTGCGGAGGCGGATGCATCCGCCGACTGGAAACAGGCAGTTTCGAGTGCAACTGCTTCGGACAGGAAAATCTGCCAAAATCACTTTCTCAAAAATCAAATTTCTCTCGCTTGAATGCAGAGGGAATACCCGCTTTTTGAAAAATTATGGGATATCTGTGTACAAAGATGAAAAAATCTTGCAGATTTGCAGAAAAATTTATTGAAAAACCGCTTTTCCGGCGTTAAAGTATAACAGAAGCACTATTTCAGCAAAAAAAGCAGGAGAAAATTCCTTATGAAAAAACAGTTCAAACATTTCACTCTGGTCGAAATGCTCGCCGTTATCGCCATCATCGGTATCCTCGCCGCTCTGGTCATCCCCGCAGTTATCATATCCAGACAACGCGGTCAGATCACCCAGGCAAAGTCCGATATCAGCAGTATCACTACTGCGCTCAAACAACTCAAGAGTGATTACAATCGCATCATGGTCAAATCCGGTTCAAATTACTGCATCGGTAATATCACCGCAAGCAGTGCGCAAACCCAGACATTCTCCTGTTCAGTCGGACACTCATCTTCCCAGACGCACACGGTGATCTGCCTTGACGATACGCTTTACGATGCGATGATCGCTGAACTTTCCGCTCCGAAAAACGGTGAATCTTCATTTTCCGCCTCGCTCACCAACCGGGTGAACAAACGCAAAAAAGTTTACCTCGATCCGCAGAACGGCTTTGATCCGACCGCCGACTACAATTCAGCCGCCAATATAGAAAAGCTTTGGCGCGATCCATGGGGCAATCGTTACGTGGTTTTCGTCGGGGTCGATACCGACCATGCCTTGAAAATGGCAGACAATTCAAAAACTCTCGCCACCGGTCTTGCCGCCTATTCATTCGGTCCCAACGGTATCGATGACAACGGGTGCAATGTTGAATTGGACACCTGCCAGAACAAGGCAACCGGTGCAAACCACAAACTCTGTGATGATATCTCCTCCTGGAATATGTGATGAAATATGCTGACTTGATCCGGATCTCTGAAGCGTTGAAACTCTGCCCGCCGGAGTTCAGCGTTTCAGAGCAGAGACGTGAGTTTTTGCTCCGGTTTGATAAACTTTTTGGTGAACAGTGTTCGGAATTTTCTTCTGAACTCGGCAGATTTTATCACCGGCAGGTCGACCGGGTGCTGGAGGAAGTTGCCGCATACGGCGGCTCCGCTCCGCGCTTCTGGAAACTTTACAGCTCCGGTTTTCTCATCAAAGATGCCGGAAAAGTCATCGCATTCGATATCAACAACGGCTGTGTCCACCTCAATGGACGTGCCTCTGTATTTTTAAAGCCGTCACATATAAGCAAACTGGCAGCGCTTATCGACGAATGTTATGTCACACATTCCCACAGCGACCATATTTCAGGTGAATTGTGTGATGCTCTTGTCCGGCGCAAAAAATTACTGGTCATGCCCGATGAGTGCCGCTTCAGCTGGCGCGTCCCCCGCGCCGTTGCCGCCGAAAAATTGAACTGTCCCGGTATATATACATATTTGAATTGGCAGGGAACTGCTGCCGGCGGTCTGGATTGTGCGATGTATCACCTTACCCTTTCCAATAAAAAAACGGTCTGGGTGCGCGGAGATATTTACCACGCCGAAGGCTTCATGGGCTGTATGGATTTTCTGGATGCCAATAAACTGGGTGTCGATTATGTCTTTGCCACCCATTATTCGACCTCCGGCCCGGAGCCGATACCCTTTCTCGATGAGAAATACCACTGCCGCTTCATTCCCATCCACGAATGGGAATTTTCCCACCGCAAACCGGGAAAACCGGGGCCTGCCACCCAGTGTTTTGAAGAACTTTACCGCGTATATAACAACTGTTATCAGCAAAACCGCGCTCAAATCCTCTCCTGGGGCGAAAGCATCGCGCTGGATTGATTCTCCGGGAAAATTAAAGTTGCCGCTTTTTTATCAAACAACTTGCAATTTTCAGTTTAGGCAACTATATTAAACAGCAAAACTGTATTAAGGTCATTATATATAATAATACGGAGTATTTTATCATGGCAAAAGTAGTCAAACTCGGAATCATCGGTCTCGGCGCACGCGCTGAAACCTTGCTGGCAACTCTCAATGAACTGCGCAGATCTGATATCGAAGTCACCGCGATCTGCGATGTCCGTCAGGAACGTATCGACCGCATCCTCTCCATTCTGGCTTCCCGCAATGCACCGAAACCGGAAACTTATACCGATTACCGTCCTCTGATCGCTTCTGATAACGTGGATGCAGTGCTGGTTCCCACTTCCTGGAACTCCCACCTCAAAATCGCCGAAGAAGCGATGGCTCACGGCAAATATGCCGGTATCGAAGTCGGCGGTGCTGCCAGTGTCGATGAATTGTGGCATCTGGTCCACGCCGCCGAATCGACCGGAGTATCATGCATGATGCTGGAAAACTGCTGCTACGGCCGTAATGAGCTTATGGCTCTCAACTTCGTCCGCAAAGGTATGTTCGGTGAACTCATCCACTGTTCATGCGGATATGAACACGATCTTTCCGAAATGGCGCGCCTCGACAACCGCGCTGAACGGGAAGTCCACAACTACCGCCGCTGCGGCGACCTTTACCCGACTCACGGTATCGGTCCTATCGCCAAAATTCTCCGTATCAACCGCGGCAACCGTTTCGTTTCTCTGACCAGTACCGCCAGCAAGGCCCGAGGATTCATGCTGGAAGCTGAACGCTGCGGACGCGGTCAGGTGTTCTACAATCAGGGCGACATCGTCACCACTGTCATCAAGTGCGCCAACGGTGAAACCATCACCATGACTCACGGTGTTTCTCTGCCCCGTCCCTATTCCCGCGACTGCCGGGTTCAGGGAACCAAAGGTATTTGGCTCGAAGACGTAAAGGGCGTTTATATCGAAGGTATCAGTCCCAAATATGAAAAACTCGACGTCGCCGGAAACCCCTACACCACCCATGAATGGACTCCCATCGCCGATATGTATGAAGAATATGACCATCCGATCTGGAAAAAATTCCGCGAAGATATCGTCGGCGGTCACGGCGGCATGGATGCCTTGACCCTTCAGGCATTCTGTGAAGCAGTGCGTGACCGTACCGTCCCTCCGATCGACGTTTATGACTGTGCGGCATGGATGTGCCTGACCTGTCTTTCCGAGCAGTCGATTGCCTGCGGCAGCATGCCGGTTGCGATCCCTGACTTCACCAACGGCAAATGGATCTATGAAGATGTCGTGACCACCGGCAAGTGGTCTCTTGATGAAGTTTACGAATAATTTCAATCATTTTACGGGAGAATAGATCATGCGTTTCGGAACAGTTTTGTTCTTGCTTGCTGTAAGTTTCTGTTCGTTTGCCGATGATATGCCGAAATTTCATTATCTGGCAGGATACACCGATGTCCAGGTGTTGAAAGTCAACCATCGCGGTATATTAATATCGCACAGCTCCGGCAGCAGCTATTTGAATGTCAATGATTTAAGTGAATCTGACCGGCGCCGCCTTGCTAAAGAAATTGAAGTTTTCAAAGTCAGAAAAAAAGAATACGATGTTCAGCAGGCCAAATTGAAAAAACAGCGTGCCATCGAAGCAAAGAAGCAGAAGGCCGAACTGAAAAAACGGACCGCCGCTCAAAATAAAGAGATCGATGCTTTGATCAAGCAGTTCAGTAAAAAAAATGTCTATGATACATTGATCTTTTTTGAGAAAAAATTCGGCATCTATCAGAGCAACCGTCACCTGGGCTTGAAAGGCAGAGTAAGAAGCGTTGTGATGCGAATCGAAAAACAGTGGCCGCTGGCAAAAAAGGTCAAGCAGAGTTTTCAGCCCAAACCGGCAAAAGCGGTCAAAGTTATAACCACCACAGATAAGGACGGCAAAAAATCTACGAAATACCAGGAGACTCCCATTGCTCAAAGAGAACCTCCGGTTTTGATGAATCTGCTTTCTAAAAGTATCGTCCTGAAACGCATTGAACTGGAAGATAAAATTTATAACAAGGCTAAAAGCAAGTCAAAACCGGCCGGGGAACCGTCACAAGATGGTGAAAACGGAGAAAATGATGCTCCGGCGGAAGAAGCCCCTGAAGGCGGGGAAGAAAATCAGGAACAGTAATTTTCAAAAATACACGCCACGGTCCGCGTGGCGTGATTTTTATTTTAAGTAAAACAATATGAAAAAAATCGAAACATTGAAGCTTGCAAATCCGTTCTGGGGCAATGCCGGAACAACATCTCCCGATGCCATCGGCATGGCGCGCAACTGGAACTGGCTCAAAGCCCAGACCGGCAATACCCACCCGGGAGCATTGCTGCCCTGCGGGTGGGTTTCTGCGGTCCCCTATTCCGGAGCATATTCCAACGGCTACGGTATCAGCGGCATATCCAGCTGCGGCTCTGCCCCGGTGGCGTTTGACCGTAAATATGCGTGGGGAATATCTCATTTCCATACCAGCGGCGTTGGCTATCTCGGTTACTTTTACAACTATTTTCTGCTGACTCCGGCAGTCGGAAACGCTGATATTTCCAAACGTTCAAATCTGGATAACGAAGTTGCGCACCCGGGATATTATTCCGGAACCATGAGCGGTTACGGAGTTGATTTTGAACTCACTTCCGGAAAATATGCCGCATTTCACCGTTATAAATTCAACAGTGATGCGGCAAAGATCGTCCTTGATGTCAAGCTGCTCGGCTTGGATAAAGAATTGCTCGGCAAGCGCAAACAGGAATATATCGAATCTTTTTCACTGAAAAACAGCGGCAGTAATATCTGGAATGGTTCTGTAACAGGTAATGGAGTGGAAATCTTTTATGCAATAAAATTTCTGGGCAATATCACTTCGGAAAATGCTGAAAACGGCAAACTTGAAGTTAAGATCGCAGGCAGCAATGCTGAAACCGTTATTGCATTTTCCCTGAAAAGTGTGGATGAAGCAACAAGCCGCCTCGCTGAAGCCGTCGAAATTGGTTTCGATGCTGCTCTGAATAACGCCGAAGCCCAGTGGGAAAAACGGCTGGATACGATCCGCGCCGAATTTGCCAGTGAATCCGATGCCCGGATTTTTTACAGTGCGCTCTATCATTCACTGATCAAACCGGTCGATACCGGAAGTGAATTCACTGATTTCCAGACCATGTGGGACGTTTACCGTACCCAGCTGCCGCTGGTGATGGCAATTTGCCCTGATCTGGGTAAAAAAATCGCTGAATCAATGCTTAATACCATTGAACGATTCGGATTTTTTCCCAATGGTTATATGATGACGACTGATTATCACCATGATGACAATCAGGCAACTTCGCTGGTCATCTACACCTTATGCGATGCGTACAACCGCGGGTATATCCGCGATTATACCCGGTTGAAAAAGGCGTTTGAAACTGAATTCGGTCATGCTGATATTTCTCAACAATCTCCCACTCATAAACTGGATATGGCAGGCGCGCTGCGGGCGGCAGCCGATGTGGCAATGCGCTGCGGCGATGAAGAATATTCAGCCAAACTCCGTGAGGAAAGCGGAGTCTGGAAAAGTGCTTATGATCCGGAGACCGGATTGATGGTCGCCGATGCCGTTTATTACGAGGGGACCCATTGGAACTATTCGTTCCGCCCGCATACTCAAATGAGTGAACGTATTGCGCTGGCTGGCGGCGTGGAGAAATTCAATATATTGCTGGACAAGTTTTTCGGAGCAGATTGTCCTCCTGAAACCGATCCCGGAGAAAGAGTTTCTATTCCGAACCGCTTCGAGGGCATGAATAACGAATCCGACATGGAAACCCCGTACTGCTATTTGTGGGCAGGACGCAGCGACAGATTGGCTGAAGTATGCGATCTGGTGCGCCGCTGCCGCTTCTGCGAAGGAGATGGCGGCTGTCCCGGGAACAATGATTCAGGCGGCTTGAGTTCATGGTATGTATGGTGTGTGCTGGGGATTTATCCATTTACCGGCAGCCGTTACTATCTTCTTGGTTCGCCGTCAGTTGAAAAAGCGGAGATCGATCTGCCCAACGGTACGTTGAAAATCGAAGTTGAACGTGAAAGTGCAAATTCGATTTATCCATCCGGTTACGAATTCAACGGCATTGAGTTCTCCGAACCGTGGCTGCCGCTGGATTGCATTGAACGCGGCGGAACATTGAAATTCCGTTTGAGAGACATTCCTTCCGGAGCGTCTCCGATACCGGAATGGTTGTGATTGTAAAGTGGTGATGACAACAAAAATGCGGCAGGTAAAGTGAATGACACTTCACTTTACCTGCCGCTTGATTTACAGGAAATTACAGTTCAATTTCCAACTTTGAATGGATGCGTTTGACCTTTTCCAAAGCCTCTTCAACGGTGGCGGCACGTGCCAGCACCACGCCCAGACGGCGTTTGCCTTTGAGTTCGCCTTTGCCGAAAATGCGCATATCGGTGTCAGGTTCTGCCAGAACCGCTTCCAGATTGCCGAAGCTCACTGCATTGGAGTTGCCGTAGACTTTGATCGCCTTGCTGGCAGACGGGCCGTGGAACGCAATGTTGGGAATGGGCAGACCGAGGATGGCGCGGGCGTGCAGATCAAATTCGGACAAGTCCTGCGAAATCATCGTCACCATACCGGTATCGTGCGGACGGGGACTGACTTCACTGAAAATAACTTCATCACCGCAGACGAAAAGTTCCACACCGAAAATACCGCGACCGCCGAGGGCGGCAGTGATCTTTCCGGCGATCTCTTCGGCTTTTTTGCGGGCGACCGGGCTCATCGGCTGGGGCTGCCAGGATTCCTGATAGTCGCCGTCGACCTGATGGTGTCCGACCGGTTCGACGAAACTGGTTCCGTTGACGTGGCGGACGGTGAGGAGGGTGATTTCAAAGTCGAAGTTGACGAAACCTTCGACGATGACCCGACCGGCACCGGCGCGGCCGCCGGACTGGGATTCATTCCACGCCGCATCAATGTCCGCTTCGGTACGGATGGTACTCTGACCGTGGCCGGAGCTGCTCATGACCGGTTTGACCACACAGGGAAGACCGATCTCTTTGACCGCGGCAGTAAACTCTTCATAGTTGGAAGCAAAACGGTAGGTGGAGGTGGGAAGTCCAAGTTCTTCAGCAGCCAGACGGCGGATGCCTTCGCGGTTCATGGTGAGCCAGGTGGCGCGGGCGGTGGGGATGACATTGAAGCCTTCCTCTTCCAGTTTGATGAGTTCAGGAGTGGCGATGGCTTCGACTTCGGGGACGATGTAGTCGGGTTTTTCCAGTTCAGCGATGCGGCGCAGTTCAGAGGCATTGAGCATGTCGACCACATAGGAACGGTGGGCAACGTGCATTGCCGGAGCGTTGGGATAACGGTCGATGGCGACCACTTCCACACCGAGACGCATCATTGCGATGGCGACCTCTTTGCCGAGTTCACCGGAGCCGCAAAGGAGAACTTTGCAGGCACTGTCAGTTAAAGCTGTACCAAGTTTCATGACTTTATCCTTTCTATTTTATGGATTTTCTGTAATTTATGATGCCGTCGGCGATCCCGCGGGCGAGGGCATCGATATAAACTGAATTGTTGAGACGGCGTTCCTCAAGCCGGTTACTGATAAATCCGGTTTCGATCAGAACTCCCGGTGCAGTGATTTCGCGCAGCACGACGAAATTTGCCCGTTTTACGCCCCGGTCGGCGGCTCCGGTGCGTTTGAGCATCCCTCTTTGAATATTGTATGCCAGAGCAAGATTATTGCCGTCAAATTTATTGCCCGGTTTCACCGTACGCTGGATTCTGGTGGAACTGCTGGATGGTGCGTACGCCGGGGTGAGACAGTAGGTTTCTATTCCGGTGACCGAACGGTCTTTCGCTGAATTTACGTGAAGTGAAACAAAGAGGTCACTGCGGTGTCGGCGCTGGATGGCAGGGATTTTTTCCAGAGGAACTTTGATGTCGGAATTGCGGACGAAACGGACTTTGAATCCATAACTCTGCAATATCTGTCCGAGTCTGCGACCGATTTTCAATGTGATATTTTTCTCTTTTGAAAACGCGCCGAGGGCTCCGGGGTCATTGCCGCCGTGTCCCATGTCGATCGTAATGGTATAGACGGTATGTTTCTTCAATGTCGAGGGAAAAAACAGCGGACGGAAAGTTTTGTGCCAGTCAAAGCCGGTAATATAAGGTACTCCGCTGATAAATGCCACCGGGAAATTCAACATCACCCGCACGCCGTTTACGGTACTGCGGCGGTCATCTTTTTTTACCTCTCCATTAAAGAAACGTGAAGCAAATTCAAAATCCTTACCGCGCAGCCGTGTCCTTGCCCCGTTGTATTGCAGCAGCCGGGCAAAATGGAAACTCTGCCGTCCGTTGACTTTACACTCCGGTATCCGGGCTGTCGGCGCGGCATTGCACAGCAAAACGGCAAACAGGAAAATTCCAATGGACAATATACGCAGCAGAAACATTATTTTACATCCATTTCTTCAAGCTGAATACTGCCGCTGTAATCATTTCCCGGCGGATACATTGCGGTGATGTTTTTGCCGATACGGACATTTTCCACCAGAGAACCCATTACAAAAGATTTTCCGGCATAAACAGCTTCTTCCCAGGGAAATTCCAACGCCAGTGCGGCAGTCATTGCCGCCGAAAGTGTACATCCGGCGCCATGGGCGGTAGTTTGCGGTACATCAACTTTCAGCGAAGAGGCTTCCCATATTTTTCCGTTATGGCAGATCACATCGGTCAATCTGGTCAATATCTGCCGGGAATTTTTTTCAACGGTTCCACCTTTCAGTAAAATCGATGCTCTGGAACAGCGGCAAAGCTCCTTTGCCGCCGCGATCCTGTCATTGACACCGGAAATCTCTTTTTTGAGCAGAAGTTCAGCTTCTGATTTACTGATGATCAGCCATGAAGCCTGCGGAAGCAGTTTCTGTTTGAAAACTTCAATGTTTTCCGGTTCTGTAAAAGAGTCAAAGTTGGCATCGCAAATCAGTTTTAATCGATATTTTTCTGTGGCTTGAGCGACTGCTTCAATAATTCCGGCATTGAAAAGCATCCCGCATTTGACCGCTTTTATGTCGATCGCTGATAAAACCGCATCGATTTGGGAAGTTACGATTTCCGGAGAAACCGGATCACAGCGATCCGACTTTGCCGGATTTTTACTCATTATACCGCTGATAGCGCAACAACCGTAAACTCCGAACGCATTAAATGTGCGCAAATCAGCCTGGATACCGGAACTGCCGCCGGAGTCGCTTCCGGAGATGGTCAATGCTGCCGGATAAGATTTTTCAAGTTGTTTTTTTCTTTTCTTTTCCATAGACTTGTTTTGTTGCACTTTCAATGTTATATTTTGTCATGTACTAAATTACATCCAAAATGGCAAAAAAACAACTGATATTTTATTGAAATGGTAAGAATATTTAAAATATTTTCGGTCGCGGCTCTGCTTTTGTCGGTGGTTTTATCCGCCAACGGCGAAGTCGCTCTCGGGAATCGTGTCTATTTGCATCTGGAATATTCCCGTGGCGGAGATCGGAGATTTTTGTCCGGTTTGGTTCAGTACCTGCACAAAATCGCCGGTAAAAGCAAGGTCAAACGTCCTTATAAAAAAATTACATTCCATACAAAGGCAAAAAAATGGGATATTGCAGAAAATAAACAACAGTTTACCGTGTACATCCCGGGAACCAGCCGGGAATGGCTCCGTTCATTTGAAATGCGGCGGGCAATATACGGTATTATTTTTTATCTCCGGTTCGGGTTGAACCGTTCTATTGAAGCCGGAAAAACCCGGCTTCCGGTATGGATGAGTACGGCGGTGGATGAGGAGATCCTTGAACACCGCTCCGCAGAAAAATTTATCATCGGTGACCGGGATTATTCCATATTGCAGAATATATTTAAAAACAGTAAGAATCTGCCGGATTTCGGCGCGCTCTGCCGGTTTGAAAATATTCCGGAAGATCCGGCGATGGCGGCAGTTTACCGGCAGATGTCATGTTTGCTTCTGGAGTTGGCTGCCGGAAAGAAGCTGTTGCCGTATATGATCGAATACAGTGCCGCAAAACGTCCGGATGATCACTGGCTGAACCGTTTTCCTTCGCCGGAAGAGGCCCGGATCCAATTGACCGATGCGGCAAAAAAAATATTATGGGACAGACGGTCGCCCATGCCGGAACCGCTGCTTAAAGGTGATTTGGATAAACTGCAGACGATAGTTGTGCCGGATTTGGATACTGCCGGTATCCCGAACGGAAAGATGTTGAATTTAAGTTTTGCCGATGCCAATAAGCTGTTCCTTCCCGGAAAAAGACCGGATATAAATGAGGTGAGAGAGTATTACAGTCGGGAGTGGATGCTTTTCAGCTTGCGCCGTTCGGCAAAAGTGAAAGTGCTGGCTTTGAAGTTGAGTGAACTTGCTTTGAAACTGGGAGCCGATGAATCATGGGCGGATGAGTTTGAGGTAATTTTCAGGCAATTGAAAGAGCAATTGGAATTTGAAGAAACGCAATACCGTACTTTTGTGCGCTTGATATTTGAAAATCTTGCGGTTGAACAGCTTTATTTATGGCAGTTCGCCGCGCAGGAAGCCTCTTACCGTGCCGCCGGAGTGGGGGAGGGCGGCAGATTTTTGGAAAAGACTGAAAAGGAATATTTCAAAAAGTATTGATTTTTTATTCCGTAACTCTGGAAAAAACGCCTCCGGCAGTGTAAATTTAACATTGTATCAAATTCAGGAGAAATATTTATGATAGAAGAAAAACTTGTCATTGTCGGCAACGGCCCTGCCGGTTGTACCGCCGGAGTTTACGCCGCAAGAGCCGGACTTAAGCCGCGCATTTTTGCAGGAGATCATCCCTGCGGTCTGCTGGCTTTAACCAGCGATGTGGAGAATTTCCCCGGTTTTCCCTCCGGTATCTCCGGTTTTGATCTGGTGATGGCGATGCAGGAACAAGCCGAAAAATTCGGTGCCGAAACCGATTATGATACCATCGTTTCCATTGAATTTGATGCCGTAAACGGTCATCGTTTTACCACCGCTGACGGACGGGAGTTCCGCAGTCGCGCCATGATCATTGCAACAGGAGCCACTCCGCGCAAACTGGGTGTCCCGGGAGAAGAAAAGTTGTGGGGCAGGGGAGTATCCGCCTGTGCTACCTGTGACGGAGCATTTTTCAAAGAGGTTCCGGTCGTGGTTGCCGGAGGTGGAGATTCTGCTATGGAAGAGGCGATCTTTCTCACCCGCTTTGCTTCAGAGGTGCATCTGGTTCACCGCCGGGACAGTTTCCGGGCTTCGGCGATCATGGTCGAACGCGCCAGAAGCAATCCGAAAATAAAGATGCATCTCAACTGCGTCGTCGAAGAGATCACCGGTTCAAATGAAGTTGAAGCGGTTCGTATTATGAACAAGGTTTCCAATGAAAGCGAAACCATTCCTGCAAAAGGATTTTTTGCCGCTCTCGGACACGTTCCCGCAACGGAACTCTTTAAAAATTCCGGAGTTGAAGTCGATGATAACGGATATATCGTCACTGCCGGCAAAAGCAGTGAAACCAATATCCCCGGGGTCTTCGCCGCCGGAGACTGCATGGACCCGCGTTACCGTCAGGCGATAATCGCGGCTGGCAACGGCGCACGCGCGGCTCTGGATGCGGAGAAATATCTTGGCTGAAATACCTGTCGATTTCCGGATAATCCGCAATATAAAACGCAGGCGTATCGCCTTGCGCATCGCTCCGGACGGGGTACTGGAAATATTGGCTCCAGCTGCTGTGCCGGAAGATTTTTTGCGGTCGATTCCGGTAAGAGAACCGGAACTGATCGACCGTTTGCGCTTGCGTACACAAACATTGGCACGCCCGCAGGCGGTATTGGAGGAAAATGCTGAATTTGCGCTTCTGGGCAGATTTTATCCGCTTCACTTGAGTTCCCGGTTGAAAATATTTGATGGCAACCGCTTCATCATCCCGCGCGGCGATGAAAATTCCATGCGGGAAAATCTGATTTCCCTCTACCGGGAACTTGCGGAAAAATCCCTGATCAAGCGGGCAAAAGTTCTGGAAGAGCTTACCGGTCTGCACCCGGATTGTTACCGCATAACTTCCGCAGAAACCCGCTGGGGATCATGCAATAACCGCAAGGTTATCGCTTTTAGCTGGAAACTTATCCAGTGTCCGGCAGATACCATTGATTATGTGATGATCCATGAGCTTGCCCATCTGAAAGAGCTGAATCATTCAGTGAAATTCTGGAAACTTGTTGAGCATTTCTGCCCGGAATACCGGGCTTTGCGGCGCAAGCTCAACGCTTTTGCCCGCGCTCTGCCTCGGCTTTGAGCAGTTCAGGAAGCCGGGAGTAGCGGGGGCGCAGCCGGATGTTTTTCACCGCCATATCCACTGCTTTACTGCTGCCGATCAGAATGAGTAATTTGCGCGCCCGGGTCATTCCGGTGTAGAGCAGATTGCGCTGAAGCATCATGTAGTGCTGGGAAAGCAGCGGAATTACCACCGCCGGAAATTCGCTTCCCTGCGATTTGTGAACGGTTATTGCGTAGGCAAGTGTCAGCTGGTCGGCATCGTCAAAAGGATAATCGACCAGTTTGGAGTTTTCAAAGCTGACGATGAACATCTTTCTGCCGGGATCGATCTCCACGATCTGTCCCATGTCGCCGTTGAATACATTTTTATCATAGTTGTTGCTCGTCTGCATCACCCGGTCACCGAGTTTGAATACCCGGCTGCCGAATTGAAACTGCTGTCCGGCATTTTTATTGAGCAACAGAGAGAGTTGTTCATTCAAAGCGGCGGTTCCGCAACTGCCCCGGTTCATGGGACACAATACCTGCACTTCACTCATCGGATCAAATCCGAAACGTTCCGGGATGCGTTCAGAAACCATTTTGGCAATCAGGTTGGCACAATGTTCCGGATCGTCCTGTTCGATCCAGTAAAAGTCCAGCAGTTCATTATTCGTGGCGGCGGCTTTTTCCGGCAACGCTCCTTTGTTGACCCGGTGGGCGTTGACGATGATCCGGCTGCCGGAGGATTGACGGAATATCTTTGTAAGTTTGGTAACGTGAAAAAATCCGCTGGCGATGAAATCATTCAGCACCCGCCCCGGGCCGACCGATGGAAGCTGATCGGCATCGCCTACCAGTATCACGGAACAATCATCCGGGATCGCCTGAAACAGTTGATAGGCAAGGATGATATCCAGCATGGAGACTTCATCGACGATAAGCAGTTCGCACTTCAACTGATTGTTGCGGTCGTAATTGAATTTTCCCGTAGCAGGATCGAATATCAGCAGCCGGTGGAGTGTTTTTGCTTCCATGCCGGAACTTTCGCCCATCCGCTTGGCGGCACGTCCGGTGGGGGCGGCGAGGGCGAGTTTCACTCTTGCCGCTTTGGCGCGGCGGACGATTTCGCCGATGACGGTCGTTTTACCGACACCGGGGCCGCCGGTGATGATGGTCAAGGGATGTTTGAAAACCGCATTTATCGCCTGATGCTGCAATTCATCCAGCACCAGATCGCCGCGTGAAGCAATTTTTTCCAACCGTTTTCCGGCGAAGTTCCGGCAGTTTGCCAAACGGGAAACGATACCGGGCAGCCGCTTTTCGGCGGCGAGCAGATACGGGGTGTAACAGCAGTTGTCTTCATTGAAAAGCAACCGCCGTTCCAATGCCGATTGCAGACCTTTGGCGGCGATATTCACCGGTTGTCCGGTCAATTCTGCGGTGCGGCGCAACAGTTCATCGACCGGAGAACAGACATGACCGTCATTTATCATACTGTTCAATGTGAAAACGACTGCGGCACTCATTCTTTCAACGGAATCTGCGGCGAAACCGAGTTCCCGTGCCACGGCATCGGCTTTGAGAAATCCGATACCGTGGATGTCCTCTGCCAGACGGTAGGGGTTGGCGCGGACGATGTCGGCGGTTTTTTCGCCGTAACAGCGCATGAGTTTCTGACAGTATGCCGGAGTCAGCCCCAAGCCTTGTAAAAAAATCATATCATCCCGGTGACTGCGGGCGTTTTTCCACGCTTTGGCGATAGCGGCGGCTTTCTGTTTGCCGATTTTGGGTACTTCACAGAGTCTTCCCGGGTACATGTCCAGGATACGGATGGTTTCTTTGCCGAAGTGTTTGACGATCGAGGCGGCGGTTTTGGGGCCGATGCCGGTGATCTGATAGCGGAGAAATCTTTCGATACCGGCAATGGTGGAAGGCGGAACGATCCGCGCCTCTTCGATTTTGAAACGCAGACCGAAGTTTTCATGTTTTTCAAATTTTCCATCCGCTTCGATGCATTGACCTTCGGCACAGCCGGGGATGATGCCGCACGCCACGAGGCGGCGTTCATCATCGCAGAGAATTTCGGCAACACAGAATCCCGTGTCGGGGTTCTGAAAAATCACCCGCATTATTTCCCCGGTAATTCTGGTTCCGGTCAAAAACTGTATTTCCGGCATATTTCCCCACTGCGCAGAATTTATTTCACGGTCAATTTTACGATAACCTTTTTGCCCGCCGGATTGGCAAATACTACTTCAGTTTCTCCGGCGCGGATGGCATCGATTTCGATTTCCGCTTTGTAACGGCGCAAGGGCCAGATGCCATCCACGTCGTGTTCGATTTTTACCCGGCACAGATCGGCGTTGTAACTTATGACCTGCCACGGATCGCCTTGAGTTTCCTCAAGTTCAAACTCGATATCTTTACCGGCTGCGAGAGTGGCGGCAAAGGGAAGCGCGGTCAAGTCGGTGAGGCGGTAGAAGCGTTCATTGGTCAGGGCAACGGTTCCGTTTACCGGAACATCTTTGCGGTATGGCGGTTCAAATTCCGCGTCGACATCTTCAAAGGTTATTCCGGAATTGGTTCCGGCTTCCAGTGTGACTGCCACAAATGCCGCTTGGGCGGGGATGTTCAAACGCGCTTTGATTTTGCTTTTACGGTTTTGGGCGCTGAAGCGGATGCCGTCTTCGCGGAAAGTTATTGCTTTGCCATCCTTATCGAATGCGGTATAGGAGAGCCGTCCCATGCCGCTGCCGCGGACTTCGGCTTCGAGCTTTATCTTATCGCTTTTTACCGGATAGAGTTTTGAAACGAGTTTGCTTTCCGGCGCAAGTTTGACCGCAAAATCATTGCCATCGACCCGGAGCCGGGTGAAGCTGCCCTTTTCGCAGTTCCAGGATGCCGGATTTTTGAAATCACCATCGATTTTCAAATCTATCCCGGCATAAACTGCCGGAAAAAACAAGGCGCAGAAAATGGTTATCATGCAGAGGTGATGAATTTTCACAATTTATTCTCCTTTCTGTTCAGTTCTGTGTTAGAATATAATACTCATTATTAGATTGTCAAGCATTTTTAATAAAAAACAGAAAATTTAATTTTGCCGGAACAGTGATACTGCATCAGCTAAACAGCTCTCCTCATACTTTTTATCCGCTGCAGTATCAGAGTTGTTCCGGTAAAAACTTAATTTAAACTGTTTCTTTACATTTTCAAGAACTCAATGCACAGACATCCCATAATTTTTCAAAAAGCGGGTATTCCCTCTGCATTCAAGCGAGAGAAATTTGAATTTTGAAAAAGTGATTTTTGCAGATTTTGTTTTGCACGGGCAAAACGTGCGTGCCGTCAGGCCGCACCACCATTTTACGCCGTGTTTAAAAAACGAATGATTCAATCGGCGGATGGATCGTGCGGCAATGTCGTGTTTTGCAAGCAAGAAGAGCGGGGAGCATACTCACGTATGTGACCCGCGAGGCGAGCGCAGCAAGGCGCGAGATTGGCCGCAATGCGCCGCCGTCCGTTGTTTTTTATGAGACAGCTGTGAACTCAATGTTGAAAAACTGCCTTTTATAATCAGCAAGCTTGCAAAAAATCCAGTCAGGTATTATATTATCACAATTATTTGTAATTGTATTGTTGGCGAAGCGAGGAGGCTGTCTGCATGAACGATAATTTTATTCACGGAGTTACTACGG
The DNA here is from genome assembly GCA_015061605.1 of Lentisphaerota bacterium. Lineage (GTDB taxonomy): Bacteria > Verrucomicrobiota > Lentisphaeria > Victivallales > Victivallaceae > UBA1784. The sequence goes on from SUWH01000011.1 coordinate 30,071, forward strand.
AAAAAAAACCGTGGACGCATTTGAATTTCGGCGACCGGGGCGGGATGGATTTTTCTTTCGGAATAATCTCCGACCGGACGGGACGCGCGACTCCGGGAGTTTTTGAGGGAGCTATCGAAAAATTCAACCGGATGCGGCCGGATTTTGTCATCAGTGTCGGTGATTTTATCGAAGGTGGCTGTATGGAAGACTTTTCTGCGCCGTTTCTGCAGAAGCAATGGGATTATATCAAACCGGAAATAGAGAAATCGGTTCAGCCGTTTTTTTATGTCGCCGGAAACCACGATTATTCACCGCCGGGATCAAAATCGCAAAACCGTGATCTCTGGAACAGTTTATTCGGTGTTTCATATTACTATTTTATCTACAAAGAAACTTTGTTCATCTGCCTGAACAGCAGCTATGCTGCAAGCGGTCTCGGAGAAGAGCAGCTCCAGTGGGCATTGGAAGTGATCAAAAAAAATGTTGATGTCCGCTGGACGTTTGTATTTCTCCACAAACCCGCCTGCTGGCTCGAGGAGGAGTTTTCTCAAATCGAAGAAGCTCTCTATGAACGCAACTATACCGTAATTTCCGGAGATAAGCACACCTATACCAAGTATGTCCGCAACGGCAGGAAATATTTTATGCTCGGCACCTCCGGCGGCGGCGATGTCAGAGTCGCGCAAGGTCAGCGCGGTGTGCATTTCGGTGAATTTGATCACATCACCTGGGTTTCCATGTGCGAGCGCCCGGAATTCACCAATATCGCTCTGGACGGCATCTACGATGAAAACGTGGTGACAACTGAAAAAATCACCTGGCTTACCGCCAAATATTTCCGTGCCAATAAGAAAATATCCCGCGATGAAGCGGAACGTCTGCGGAAAAAAGGTATTGATATAGAGGAAACTGAATTTTAATAAGATAAAAAAGGAGAAGAGAATGAATAAAAGACAGACTCAATCAGCATTTACCCTTATTGAACTGTTGGTTAAAGGCTCACATCTTTGCTGTGATCGTGAAAAGCCTGCCCATGGGCAGGGTAAAGCGTGCTTTACCCTTATTGAGCTTCTCGTGGTTATTGCAATAATCGCTATACTGGCGGCAATATTGCTTCCGGCATTGCAAAGTGCCCGCGCGAGAGGCATTACTGCAAATTGTGCCAGTAACATAAAGCAGTTAAATGCTGCACTCAACTCATATATGCCTGATTTTGATGAATATGTGGTGCCCGGCAAGCGTAATCAGACCAATTATTTTCACTGGAGTGCAGCAATGTTAGCGTACAAGTATATAGATAACTCTTTGCTGATTTGTCCGGCAGTTCATAATTATCAATATGTCGGCAGCATTTTGAGTGCTGCACCAACTCCGACCAGTACTGTATCAACCTATTTGCGTTATGTGCATTATGGTATAAATGCCGGTATTGCCAGTAATTATATTCATACAACGCGTGCAAGTTCAAAAATCAAAAGTTTACCGACAATGAAAGCCGGAAAGGCAATCAACCCCGGCAAAACAGTTGCTTTTGCCGATTCTTTCTGCAGAGAATACTATAATGTCGGTAATAAAACTCCTACCGGGTTTGCGTTCTTTTATGCGTATGGTTCCGGCTCCGGACAAATAATGGATCGTCATGCAAAGGGAGCTAATGTCAGTTTTGTTGACGGTCATGTCGCCTGGGATAAGGGAGCTGATAAAAAATACCGTGGGTTCAAATCCGGATCTTCAGCTCTTGTCGATTTGATCTACCTGAATCCGCTCTACCGGGAATGATTTAAAAGGAAATTGCAAAAGTGAAAAAATTTCTTCTTTTACTGTGCTGTTGCTTCTCCGTAAGTGTTTTTGCTGATATCACCGTTTTCCCCGGAAGCAAAATCAACTCCATGGCTGGCTTTCAGACGTGGCAATGCGGAGCTGATGCTATTACTGCTGTGCAGAGCCGGAGCTACTCCTGGAGCGCGATGGTTTCGGTCGAATTTAACGCCGCCAAGGTGAGTGCTTTCAATGTTGTACTTTCTGCAAGTGAAGATATCAACAGTAAACTCACCATATATTTCCGGCGCAAAGGCGAAAAAACTTTTGACAAAGCAAGTTTTTGCCGCAAAAATTTCACCGCCAGAGCCAATGAGCCGCTGACGGTCACTATCCCGATGAAGCACCGCAACTGGAACGGCGATATCACCGGATTCCGTTTCGACATTTCCGGTAAAAAAGGGGTGAAGTGGAATATTTCCAAAATTTATTTTACCGCAGAAGAGGCGGCTTCACCAGTTGCTGCCGAAATCGGCATTTTCCCGGAAATGATGCTCTATCCAATGGCAGGATTTGACAAGTGGCTCTGCGGCAAAGATGCTATTACCACTGTGCAGACCAGACCTTATTCATGGAGCGCAGTGGTTCCGGTCGAACTTAAGGCTGCCGGGGTGAGTGCTTTCAATGTTGTGCTTTCTGCAAGTGAAGATATCAACGGTAAACTTACCATCTATTTCCGGCGCAAGGGCGAAAAAACTTTTGACAAAGCAAGTTTCTGCCGCAAAAATTTCACCGCCAAAGCCAATGAGCCGGTTCTGGTCACCATTCCGCTTAAAAATGGTAACTGGAAAGATATCATCACCGGATTCCGTTTCGACATTTCCGGTAAAAAAGATCTTGCATGGAAAATTTCAAGAATTTATTTCACCGGCTCTCCCGATGCACTCCTCTCCAGAGGTGCGAAACCCAAAACCACTGTCAAGGCCAAAAAAACGTCGGTTCCCGCTGAAAACCACAGCTCTGATATCGTGATCTTCCCCGGAAAAAAAAAGCTTGAAGCTCAAGTCGGATTCAAGACTTTTCAATGCGGAACTCAGGAAATCATTGCTGAACAGAGCCGCGATTACTCCTATACCGCCCCGATTTTTGTCAATCTCAAAAAGGCGGAAGGCTGCAAATTTTTGAACTGCACTCTGGAAAGCGACAAAAATATTTCCGGCAATGTTGGAATATATTTTGCCCGCAAAGGAGAAAAATCTTTTAACCCGGTCAACCGCAAACGCATTACCTTTACGCTTGAAGCCAATAAAGCGCAGACCATCTCCATTCCGCTTTCCGGCGGCAACTGGAAAGGAGTTATCGAGCGTTTCCGCTTCGATATTTCCGGTAAAACGGATCAGAAATGGATCATCCACAAAATCTGGTTCAGCAAAAAACAGCCCGGCGCGTTTCAGAATAATGCGTTCAATGCTCCGGTGAAACTTACTTCCGGAAGTGTAAAATTGATCGAAAAACGCTACGATCTGCTTGAGGGCAGGGAATACCGTTTTGCCTTCAACAGTACCGGGGTGAAAACTTCTGCCATCAATGTCAAATTTTATAATGATGTTGACGAATCCGCCGGAGGGGTGGGGACTACCGCTCATCATGATGGTAATAATGATAAAGTGTTTGCCATTACTCCCGGAACGACTTACACGGTGATCGAAGTCACCGCCTCCGGAGATGCGGACGGCGAACTCCGGGATTTCCAATTCGGCGAAACCGGCAGACGTACCGGAGCTAACTGGCAGGCATCGTGGATCTGTCATCCGCAGGGAAAAAGAACTGCCGATCCGGCAGTTTTTCATTACACCCGTGAATTTGAACTTCCGGAACTGCCGCAGGACGGCCGCATCCAGCTCACCGCCGATGACGGATATATTTTGAAAGTCAATGGTATTCCGGTCGCCAGACGGGATGGCGGCTGGCAGCAGACCGCACTGCATGAGATCACCAAACAGCTCAAAGCCGGTAAGAATCTGATTGAAATTTCGGTGATGAATGCCAATGGTCCCACCGCCTTGATCGCCGAACTGCGCTTCGATATGCCGGACGGTAAAATTATATTGATCAAAACCGATAAATCGTTCAAGGTCAAACAAATCGAAGGCAAAGGAACTTTACTTGGTGAAGCTGCGGCAATGGAACTTGGTATTCCTCCCATTGCTCCGTGGCACAGCGTTGCTTACAACGCTCTTGCTCAACGGATTCCGGTTAAGATCGCCAAAAACAGTTTGAAATATGTTGACGGAAAAATCACCGGTGAACTCACCATCGAAAAATTCCCCCCTGTCGGGTTGCCGATGCTGCTCTCATTTGACGGCGGTGTTGCCGGTAAATTCAAGCATGCACATTTGAATAATACGTTAAAATTATCTTATGATGTTTCTGCGCTGCTGCCGGGAAAATATACTCTTTCCACCGATCCGGAATTCATCGTCAATGCCGGTAAACTGCTCAATTTCACCGTGCCGCCGCAGAAGAATGTGAAAAATATTGTGGTGAAACCGGTTCAAAAAGACGGTTATCTGCAGATGATGCTCGATGACAAGCCGCTGTGGTTCAGCGGATTCCGCGCCAGACGGGAGAGCCAGCGCGACCGGGCTTACCGGGACGGAAACTACCGGATCATGTACTTCGGTGCCGGTATGGGCGGCTCGGACGGTTCCAACTCCGGCAGAACCTGGCTCGGACCTGAACGCTACGAATTTGAAAAAGTTGAAGAAAGTCTGGGCAAATTCATCCGCACCTATCCCGAAGCAAAGATCCTTGTCACCTACGGCATCGACGGCCCGCGCTGGTGGTGTCAGGCGCATCCGGAAGAGTGCGTCTGGTTTGAAAACGGCAAAAAGCCGGAGGGTTTGACCAGTCTTGCCTCCAGAAAGTGGCGCAAAGAGGGGGTCGCAGCGTTCCGGGCATTTTTGAAATATTTTGAAAAATCCAAATACGCTCCGTGGATCATCGGATACCGTATTCAGGCGCACTGCTCCGGCGGCGAATTTCAGTATCTCGGTGCGTGGCAGCGCAAATATGCCGATTACAGCCCCGCCATGCAGAGTTATTTCCGGGAATTTCTCACCAAACGCTACGGCAGTGATGCCAAACTGCAAAAGGCGTGGAACAATTCTGCGGTTACTTTGAAAACGGCAAAAATTCCTACCGGCAAAGAGCGCAAAGCCGCCGAACTCGGAATGTTCCGCGATCTGGATAAAGCCCGCAATGTGGCTGATTTTATCGATTGCCTCTCCGATGCCATGGTCTCTGGAGCAATGGAGTTCCTGCAGGTTCTGCGCGAAGAAGCTCCCAATAAACTTGCCGGACTTTACGGCGGTTATGTCTACTATTACAGCGGTTATCAACTCTTGAACAGCGCGCATTCCAACTTCGGCAAACTGTACCGTTCCCGTCTGGCAGATTTCATCAGTTCGCCGCACGATTACATCCAGCGCAAAGTCGGCTGGCCCGGCGGTCATCACGGTCCGGTCGTCGGAACTTCGCTCTATGATCTTTCGTGGTGGGATGAAAACGACACCCGTACCATCATGTGCGCCCCCGGCGGTCACCGCCATGTGGACAGTATGCATGAGACCATCGGCGTGCTGAAACGCGACCTTATCCTGCAGATCACCAAAGGTGTCGGCAACACCTTTTACGATCTGGCGGGCGGCTGGTTCGACCATCCGGCGATCATGGAAGCGTTACGCAAGACCAACCAAATCGGAAAATTTGCCCTGACCGTGCCGGGATTCAAACGCGGTCAGGCGGCGGTGCTGTACTGTGCCGAATCGATCAAGCGTCTGGCAGAGAATAATAATGGCATAACTGTTCCGTTGCGGCAGGATATGCGGCGCAATCTGGGATGGAGCGGGATCACCGTCGATCAGTATCTTCTGGAAGACATCCTGCAGGACAACTTCCCCGAATACGATTGCTATATCCTCCCCAATGCCTATGCTCCCGGCGACAAAGTTCGTAAGGCAATCCACGAAAAATTGCTGAAAAAGGGCAAACTGGTCATTTTCGGTTACGCTCCGGGAGCGTTCCGTGAAAATTCCGGAAAAATCGACCTCGCTGCGATGAAAGAATTGACCGGCATCGGTTTCGGTTGTGCCGACGGAAAAATCACCCGCATGGTCAATTCAAAATTTGGAAAACTCGGCAATGCGGTGAAATTCAGTCCGGCATTCTTTGTCAAAGACAAAAAGGCGCAAGTCATGGGAACTTTTGTCAACAGCAAACTTGGTGCCATTGCCGCTAAAAAGGTCAACGGAGCCAATGTCGTGGTGACGATGGTTCCTGAATTGAATGCGGCGATGTGCCGGGATATTTTCCGTAAAAACGGTCTTCACATATTCTGTGAAAGTGAAGATCCCGTTTATTATGACGGCAGATTTATCGCCATTCATGCCAACACTTCCGGAGAAAAGATGCTTACTTTGCCGGAGGCGCGGGAGTGGTATGATCTTTTCCGCAACAAAGCCGTTTCCGGTAAATCCAGAACTTTGAAGCTGAAAATGGAACGCGGTCAAACTGAAATCTTCTTCATCGGCAGCAGAGCCGATGCTGAACGTTATAAAAAATGTGAAAGGAGTTCGGCAAAATGATTTTCGATCCTGATAAGATCTACTGGCAGGCTCATCGCGGCGGCGGTGGAAACGAAGCACCTGACAACACGCTTTATTCCATGAGATACGGCTGGGATCTGGGCGGTATTCCGGAAGCGGATATCCGCATGACCAGGGATAAAAAGGTGATTTGTCTGCACGATAATACTTTGGCGCGTACCACAGATGCTCCGGAAGATATTGCTGTTTGTCCGGTCGGAATGCTGGATTTTGCCACGATCCGGCACTATGATGCCGGAAAAAAGTTTTCTCCGGATAATGCGGGAGAAAAAGTTCCGGCATTGAGCGAAGTTTTTGAAATCATGCGCGACGATCCGGCAAAGATGCTTTATGCCGATATCAAAAATTATGATGCAGAACTGTTCCCGGTCTTATTGGAGGAGTTCGGCAAACTGCTTGATGAGTACGGTGTCGCTTCGCAGGTCATTGTTGCCGGTAAAGATTATGAACTCAACTGCCGGATGAAAGAAGCATATCCGGAGATAAAGACGATGCAGTGGATCGGGCACTCTCCGGCGGAACGAATGGAAATTTTCCGGATGCTGGAAAGCAAAAATTTTGCCGGTTTGGATCTGGTGCAGCTGCATTTGCGGATCGCAGAAAATCCGGTCGGCAACTGGATTTATGATTTGTCTCTGTCAGAGTTGAAGTATGCGGTAAACCGCCTTGGCAGTAATCTGGAAGTTTTTCCTTTCGGGGCATTTACCGAAGCGGCGATCAAAACCATGCTCGATCTCGGGATCCGTCAATATGCCACAGATGAACCGACCCGGTTCTGCCGGATATTGAACAAACTGCGCTGAAAAATTTTTGAAAGTTGTGTTGCAATCATCCTTCTCCCATGATTGATCAACTGAAGACCGCAGGGCGGATGTAGACGAGATTGTCGAGATTGTTGTCAAAGGGAATGGAGTTGTTTTCTGCCAGAGCCGCAGGGCAGGGGAAGACGGCTTCGACATTTACGGAGTCGGGGAGGATCGCTTCGACGGCAGATTTTTCACACTCAAAGCAGACCAGTTTTTCCTGCGGGCGGGCGGCGAAAAATTCGACTGCCTGAGCAGCGTTGAGGACGGCGGTTTCGCCGGAACTTTCCCATGCACCGTTGCGTTTTACTGCGCCGAAATAAAGTATTTCCTTATTGCGGCCGTCGTAGAGAACTCCGCAACTTTCATTGTCAGAGGCTCCGGAATTCCCTGCCAGCGCCAATGCCCCCGGAATACAACGGAAATCCATTGCCGGATCGGCAAACTTCCATCCGGCCGCCAACGCAGCGACCAGTCGCAAAAAGGTGAAACTGCCCGGTCCGGAACCGATGGTCCATTGTTTGACATCATTTATTTTCAAATCGATTTTCTGCAATTCACCGGCAACAAAATCCGGCAATATGGCGGCGTCACGGCCGTGCATCGGACAATCGGAATGCAAAATCAATTCACCATCGCGGAAAAGGGCAAAGGCAAGATTGCCCGGCTGCGGATCAAGGATACCATGGAGTTTACTCATTTTGCCACCTCCGGCGCGAAACGCGCCAGCACCGAGTCGATAAGCTCATCTTCGCTTTGCGCCTGATGGACGCTTACAACTTTGTCATCCACGACGATAACTTCAGAGGGCATCGCACGCAGATTGTAAACTGAACCCATTGAGTAGCAGTATGCACCGGCGTTTCCGATTGCCAGCAGGTCATATTCGCGGATCTCCGGCAGTTCGCGCTGCTCGGCGAAGCGGTCGCCGGTTTCGCAGATATTGCCGCAGACATCATAGGTGTGCAATGCGCCGTCCGGGTTGGAAAGGTTGACTATATGATGATAGGCATCATACAGCACCGGACGGATGAGCTGCGGGAAACCGGCATTGCATCCGGCAATGGTGCGGGTACGGTTGTGCTTGATGGTGTTGACTTCAGTGATGAGCGTGCCGCACTCTGCGGAAAGATATTTGCCCGGTTCAAAGCGCATGATAAGTTCTCTGCCGTAAGTTTTGCAAAAGTCGTTGAAGAGCGCGTCGATCTCTTTACCCATGGCAACGTAGTCGATTTTTGCTTCATCGGGACGGTAGGGGACCTTGAAGCCGCCGCCGAAGTCCATAAATTCCAGTTCCGGGAAGTTTTCTTTTGTCGCTATCGCCATCAGATTGCGCATACTCTGCAATACCGATTCAACGTGCTGAAGCCCGCTGCCGGTGTGTTCATGCAATCCGACCACGTGGAGATCACCTGATTTGACGATCTTTTTCACCTCTTCAACGGCATCGAGCAGAATACCGAATTTGGTCAGATCGCCGCCGGTCATGGTCATTTTGTTGTCACCATCGCACACATCTGGATTGAAGCGCAGACAGATCCGGCTGCCCGGATAATTCTTTGCACACTTCTTTAACCGGGAAAGTGAACCGATGTTGATGATGACACCGGTTTTCATAACGCGGTCAAATTCGGCATCGGTCATATTGTTGGCGGTGTAGATGATGCGGTCGGGGGCGAAACCGAGCTTCAGTGCCAGTTTGACTTCGGCGGGGCTGACGGCGTCAATTCCCGCCCCGGCATCGCGCAGAAGCGTGAGCAAGGCGGGGTTGTAGTTGGCTTTCAACGCGTAATGGACTTTCAAATTCGGATTTTTGATGAATTTGAAAAGGTCAAAGTAACGTTCAAGCATCAGTGAACCGTCATATATAAAGAGCGGTGTGCCGTAAGTTTTTGCACATTCGATAAGTTTTGCGTTGGAAATCATTTTTATATACCTTCGTTTTATTCCGATTGCGGAGTTACCGTCCGCGCAAAGTCCGGTTCGGCTTGGTCCGGCCGAAATTTTTGCCATTGGTATTCTGGACAATCATCGCACACTGCGGTATGCGCAGATCAAGCTGCCGGTCAAACCACATTCCAAGTTTGCGGGTCGGGGTTTCCCAGCTGATGATGGCAGTACCGAAACAGTCGCCCCGGTATTCGATATTTATATCCGGAGCTGTGGTGTTGATGATCCTCAATTCTCCGGCGGAAATATTATTTTTTTTATCGCTTTTCAGGGCATTTCTTGCCATTGCAACAAGATAGGACAGTTGTTTGTCCGACAGGGCGCGGCATTTTCTGCCGTCGGAGGTCGTTGCCGTCGGTCCCATAACACAACCGTTGAAAATCAGTACGGAAAGAATGAAAAAAGATGACAGCAGTAATTTCATAAATAATATCCTCAACGTTTAAGGTGATGAAATTCAATGATCGAATTGAGCCAGTTGTTCAAAATATTCCAGTATTGCGGACTGCACGCCGGAAGCGGTTCGTTGTCGGCTCCGGCGGAAACGAGATTTTCCAGAAACTCGTTCTGCTGTTCGGTTTGACCTTCCGGGAGCAGACCGTTGTCGGAAAGATAAGCGCACTTGACAACTACTGCACACTGTTCCAGAGTCCACGGTTCATGACCGCAATCCATATTTGCAAGGTTGGCAAGCACCGAACGCAGCGCACCGTAGACAAAGAGCTGCGGCTGGTCGATTTGAGTGTTTTTGAGCAGAAACGAAGCGATTCGTCCCGCCATTTTGAAGTTACGCGGCTCATTGGCTATATCATCAAAACTGGTCAATACTTCCACGTTTTTTGCAGTATAAAGCTCTTTTGCTTTGCCGTCATCGCTGAATTCCAATTCAAGTTCACGGAAGAGATCCGCTTTCGGAAAACTTTTTTCCGAAAGCTTCTGCGCTCCGTGGATGACAAAGGATATTTTGCCGTAATCGGGACTTATGCCGCTGCAAATAAGGGCACTTTCCCGGTACGGCCGTTTATCCAGCACGATGAATTGGCATTGACAGTTGATTATCAATTTATGAACCTGTTATTTTCTTTCAGCAAGCTGTTTCTTGAGTTCAGCGATCGCCACGCCCGGATTGGCGCGGCCCTTGGAAAGTTTCATCACCTGACCGACAAAATACTGGAGTACGCGCTCATTTCCGGCGAGATATTCGCCGACCTGCTTGGCATTGACATCCAGTGCTTGAGTGACGATACCGGCGATGGCGGAAGCATCGCTTACCTGGGACAACCCTTTTTCCTCGATCAGGACGGCGGCGGATTTGCCGCTTTCAAACATTTCCGGGAAAAGGTCTTTTGCGATCTTGCCGCTGATTTTGCCTGATTCAACGAAGTTTACCAGTTCAGCGAGCATCGCCGGAGTGACGGGAGAAGATTCAACAGAAATTTTTGCCGCACCGGTCAGGCTCAACAAGGTGGAAATGATCCAGTTGGCTGCCGCTTTGGGATTCTTTGCCGCTTTGGCACACTCGTCAAAGTATGCCGCAAGTTTCCGGTCGGCAGTCAGGACCTCCGCATCATAGGCGGTGAGACCGAAGTCGGCTACGAAACGGGCGCGTTTGGCTTCCGGCTGTTCAGGGAGTGTGGCGCGGATGGCTTCGATATCTTCATCGGTGAATGTTACCGGCATCAAGTCCGGATCGGGGAAGTAACGGTAATCGTGTGCGGACTCTTTGGTACGCATCAGATAGCTTGAACCGGCTTCATCATCCCAGCCGCGGGTCTCCTGCTTGAGGACAGTTCCGGCGTCGAGCAGTTCCGCCTGCCGTTCGATTTCCGATTCGATGGCACGGTGGACGGCGCGGAAGCTGTTGAGGTTTTTCATTTCGATTTTGGTGCCGAATTTTTCCGTACCGACCGGGCGCAGAGAGATATTGACATCACAGCGGAGCTGACCTTTTTCCATATCGCAATCGCTGATTTCGCTGTAACGCATAAGTTCTTTCAAATTGGTGAGATAGGCGTAGGCTTCGTCGGCACTGCGCATATCCGGTTCGCTGACGATCTCCAGCAGCGGCACTCCGGAACGGTTGTAGTCCGCGCCGCTGCCGTTGGCGAAGTGGGTGAGTTTGGCGGGGTCTTCTTCCAGATGGATACGGGTGATGCCGATGACCTTTTCCGGGAGAGCTTCGCCGGAGAACCCGGTGCCGGAAATATTCATTTTGCCGTTGACGCAAAAGGGCAGATCGAACTGGGAGATCTGGTAGTTTTTGACCAGATCGGGATAGAAATAACTTTTGCGGTCGAATTTGCTGAATTTGGCGATCTCACAGCCCATGAGCAGTCCGGCTTTGACGGCGGCGCGGATGGCTTCCTTGTTGGGAACGGGAAGAGTTCCGGGATAACCGAGGCAGACCGGACAGGTGAGGGTGTTGGGTTCGGCACCGAATTTATTGGCGCAGGAGCAGAACATTTTGCTGGCGGTACGGATTTGAACATGTACTTCCAGACCGATAACGGCTTCGTATTTCATTTTGGGCACAAAATCCTTAAAATTGTTTGAACTTACAATACATCTCTATACAATACTACTTGTAGAGCGATTTTTCCAGTTGATTTCAAAGAAAATCACAGTTAATTTGTGTTTGGAAGTGCCCGCAGGTAAAACAGACATTATTTTTTCTGTTTACGCTTTGATTTTTTTTACGACAGAAATTATATTAATCGCAAATCATATCTCAAAACAGGAAAGGCAATTTTTTATGGATCATTCAGAAGCCCGTAACGCTGTCAGAGCGGCAATTGAAAAACGCCGTGATTTTCTCTGTGCTGTCGGAACTCATATCTGGAACAATCCGGAACCCGGTTTCCGCGAAGAAAAGACTTCCGCGTACCTGGTCGATATTTTCAGATCTCTCGGACTTGAAGTCAAGACCGGACTCGCCGTGACCGGTTTCCGCGCCGATATCGACACCGGCCGCCCCGGTCCCACTGTCGCTATACTCGGAGAACTCGATTCTCTTGTGCTTCCAAATCATCCGGAATGTGACAAAACTACCGGAGCTGTCCACGCCTGCGGTCACAATGCCAGTGCCACCGGGTTGCTCGGTGCCGCCATCGGTATTGTCGAATCCGGCGTGATTGATTCACTCTGCGGCAAAATCGCTTTCATCGGCACCCCCGCCGAAGAGGGCATCGAAATGGATTACCGCAAATCCCTGATCGATGCCGGAAAAATCAAATCCATTTCCGGTAAATCCCAGCTCCTGCGTGAAGGTGTTTTCGATGATGTCGACATCTCCTATATGCACCATTTGAGCACCCGCTACGGTTACAACGACCACAACGGTTGTGTCAATAAAAAAATCACCATCCGCGGGAAAAGCTGTCATGCCGCCTCTCCGCAGAAAGGCCACAATGCTCTCAACGGTGCCACCCTTGCCCTCAATGCCATTGCCATGCTCCGTGAAGTTTACAGCAATGATAAGTATGTCCGTATCCACGGTATCATTTCCAACGGCGGCAGCGCGGTCAATATCATTCCCGATACTGTCACCCTTGAATACATGCTCCGTGCCCCCGATCTTGACAGCATCGTCGCTCTCAATGACCGCTTCGATAAAGTCGTGATGTACGCCGCCCGCGCCGCTGAATGCGAAGCCGCCATCGAAACGGTTCACGGTTTCATGCCGCTTATCGATGATCCTGAACTCGGTGAACTTATGAAAGAAACTACGCTTTATGTCAATCCGGAAGCAAATTATGACCACAATCAGAATTTCCTTTCCAGCTGCACCGATATGGGAGATATCGCCACTGTGATCCCCGCCGTCCACGGCTACGTACCCGGCGGCAGCGGTACTGCGCACGGTATTGACTACCGGATATCCGATCCGGAAAAAGCCTATATCGAAAATTCCATCATTAATGCGATCATCGCTGTCGATCTCCTTTATGGCGATGCCGCCAAAGGTAAAGCGATCGCCGCCGGGAAAAAAGATCTGCTGCCGATTCCGGAATACATCCGCATTATCGACAGCTTGAGTAAAACTGTCAAAAGCGAAGAGCTTTGAACCGCTTTTTTGAAAAATCCTCCGGAAAAATGGGGGATTTTTTTATTTGCCCCCTTGATTTTATCCATCCAACGATATATGTTATACACCAGAAAGCAGGTTTGTCTCGGAACAATTATGTTATTCGGGTCCATCTTCGGGCTTATTGTACGTCGTGTTGCCGCTGAGCGTACACCTGCTTTCTTTTTTTGTGTTCACGGAGCGATCTCGCTTTGCCGGGCGGGCCTTGCGGCGCTCGATCCTCCAGTCACGTACGCAAGTACGCTCCTGTCGGTTCTCGCTTGCAAAACCCGCCCGGCTGTGCGATATCGCTCCTGATTCCGGGCTGGCTGGAGTTTGCGCCTGTCGCCGGGCTGAAGCCCGGCAGGCGGATGGTAGTGTTTGATTCCGCCTGACGGCGGCTGTTGTGCCTGTTGTCGCGCCTCCGGCACGACAGGCAAGGTAGTGTTTATTCCGCCTGACGGCGGCTGTTGTGCCTGTTGTCGTGCCTCCGGCACGACAGGCAAGGTAGTGTTTTGTTCCGCCTGACGGCGGTTGTTATGGGTCGGACACGTCCGACCAGTCCGACCAGTCCGACTTGTCCGACTTGTCCGGACAAAATATTTCAGGAAAAGTTCGTTGTCAACTTGAAAAACAGCTCTTCAGGCTTTATATTTTAAGGTAAACTGCAATCACAAATAATAAGGAATTTTTGCTATGGAAAATCTCGCTGAAAAAATCACTGCCCGTCTGGAAGAGCTCCGTTGTCATCTGCAGGCTGACGGCGGCGATCTGGAAATCGTTTCCATCAAAGGCAAGACCGTCAACCTCAAACTGCGCGGTGCCTGCGGCTGCTGTCCCCATGCCACCATGACCATCAAAAATGGTCTGGAACGCATCCTGCGGGATGAACTCGACCCGGAAATCACCATCGAACGGGTAATGTAATAATTTCTTATGTACAACTGGCAGCTTCTCTCCCGGCAGCTTCAAATGCTGTTGGACAATATCTGTAAAAAAGGTGAGGAGTGCGGCTGTCAGCTGGCGATTTATCACCACGGCGAAGTGGTCGTGGATATATCATCCGGAACAACGGAAGTCGAACAGGGACGTCCGATCGTTCCGGATGATTTGTTTCCGCTTTTTTCCTGTGGAAAAGCGATTCTGGCAGTTGCGGTGTTGAAAGCGGTCGAAAAAGGAAATTTCACTCTTGATACGCCGCTTGCTGAATTCTGGAAAGAGTTCGCTTCTCCGGATAAAGCCGGGATCACGGTCGAACATGTTTTAAGCCACCGGGCCGGGATGTACATCCTGCCTAAAGTGGATTCTGATGACAACTTCGCCGACTGGGAAACGATGTGCCGCCTTACCGCTTCGCTTACTCCGCGCAACGCTCCGGGGAAAAAGTGTGTTTATCACCCGCTCACCTTTGCGTGGCTGGCGGGAAATCTGCTCGTTCTTACAGAAAAACGTCCGCTTAAAGATATTATTGAAGAGTGGATATTGCGTCCATGCGGTATTGAAAAAGAACTTTTTTTCGGCTTGGACAGTGAAACTGACCGCCGGTTTATCCCGATAGATGACACAGCCATGCCGGATAAGCCTTCGTGGTATGCTGTAAAAATGCACAATAAATTATTGCGTTACAGCTGCATACCCTCATTCAACGGCTGCGGTTCGGCACGGGCGCTGGCAAGGTTTTATGCGGCATTGAGTGGCTCATTGCCCGGGATAGAGCTTATTTCTCCTGAAACTCTGGAGCTTGCTTCCAACCGGGAGTGGCGCGATAAAGATGATACTGTGGCGGTCAATGCGTGGCATCACTTCGGGCTTGGTTTTGTACTGGCAGGACCTGCCTACAACCGGACCCGCATTTACGGTCACGGCGGAGCGGCTGGTGCAGAAGGATTTTTTGACCGTGACAGTGAATTGGCGATCGGTTTTACCAAAAACCGTCCGCTTCCCACTCATCCATTGCATCCGGTGCGCAACCGCATATCTGAAATTCTGAACATCCCCGTCCGGCTCTGGTAAATTCCGGCAAAACGTTCATCACTTTTTATTTTTTTTCTGAAAATGTTTAAAAGTTGCTTGACAAGCAGTTTTTTATGTGGTACATTACACTGTACAACATGAAAAAGGAGCTGTTATGTCGCAGGTATTCAATTGGCAACTTACTGTAGATCCGGCATCTGCTGCACCGATGTGGAGTCAGATCGCAGATGGTATTTGCCGTGATCTGGTCCGTTTCCGTCCGGAAGTCGGAACGGTTGTAGTTTCAGAACGCCAGCTCGCTGCTGATTTGAAACTCCACCGCAACACCGTCCGTCAGGCTTACGCCGAATTGCGGGCCAAAAATATTCTGATGAACCGCAACTGCCGTTCTATTGCGGTAGGTCCCGGCGTAAAAGAGCTGTTCAAAACGCCGTTTCCCACGATAACACTGATATTCAACCAGCCGTTCTCTGAACAGTTGAAATCATTTTCCCGGCAGGGATTGGAAGTTTTCGGCGGCATCATGGAACGTGCTTCAAAACTGGGTATTTCAGTTAATATTGCCGCATTGCCTGCTCCTGATGCCAATGCTGAAATTATTGAAAACTGGCTTGATGAGATCCAGCAGCACTCCATCGGTGTGATAAATTTCTGTCCGCGTTATGTGGATAAAACCGATATGATTTTTGACCGTCTTGCTGATTTGCGCGGCTTGCCGCAGGTGCTGGTGAGTGCGAAATTGAATGATGATACGATAAGTTCAGCTTCCGAAGACTATGTGAGCGGTTTTGATGAGGCTCTTGAATATCTCAAAAACCTCGGACACCGTAAAATCGCAGTTTTTGAACAGCACTGGGATTCCGGAAGATTTTTGAGCACCGCAACTTTCCGGGGGAAAATCATGTATGAACGAGCTTTGCTCCACGGTTTTGAGGCGAAACGTATTTTCTATTGCAAGCCGGAAACTGCTGAATTGGAACTTCAGCTTGACCAAATGTTTTCAAGCGGTTTTGCCCCGACTGCCATCTGGTGTCAGAACGATCATTGCGGTATGATCATATATGGGTTATTGAAAAAACGTAATATCAATGTCCCGGAAGATATTTCGCTTCTCGGATTTGACAATGATACCGGTGGATTTCTTTCTTCCGTAGATTATTCGCGCCCCGCGCTGGGCGCTGAACTGGTGGAGCTTTTGTGGTACTTGCACAACTGCAGCAGTGCCGGTACGGTCATCCACCGCAATGTGCCAAGTAAATTCTATTTAAATAAAACTATTGCAGAGGTGAAAAAATGAAGAACACCGTGATCGCGCTGCTTACGGCAGCAGGAGTCGCCGCCGGAGCAAGGGAAGTCAGTTTGATCAACAACAGCAACTTTGCCCGCGGTCTGCTCCATTGGCACTACACCGGAAACGGCAAAGCTGCCATTGTGAAAAAAGCCGCTTCATTTGCTGATGGAACTTTGAGCCATTACTTCGATCTGGGCAACCTTGAACACGCCGATCCCCAGTGTGCCATGCCTGCCAACCGGACTTTCCGCTTCCGGGTGCGTGCCAAAGGGGAGGGGACGATGCGGCTTCATGTCCGTGCCCGGCAGATGCTGGCCGGAAACGCGGTGGAATTTGCAACGTTGAGCAGTCCGGAATACTCTTTGACCAAAGAGTTTAAAGAATATGATTTTGAAGCGGTCGATACTTCGCGTTTTACCGTGTTCCACGATAAAATTTCCATTGAATGCAGTGGGAAAATTTCAGTGAATGCCACCTCATTTTATTATCTGGACAAAAAAGCCCACCCGCTGGTCTTTTATCCCGAAGCGGCAGTCGTCCGCCCGGGAGATACGGTCAAAGTCACCATCGCGACCGGAGTCCCGGAACAAAAGCTGGTCTGTGACCTTTATTGCGGACAGACCCGGCTTTCCGGATATGCTGCTCCGGAACGCGAAGAGATCACGACCGGTAAAGATGGTTCTGTTGAATATACTTTCAAAGTTTCCAATGCCGCCAGTGACGGTATGCGTTTGAGCGTATCAAATCCGGAAACCGGAGTCAAAAAAAGCTTTTTTGCCACCATCGTTCCTGAAGCGCAGCTGGCGCGTTTCCGGGAATACGGTAAAAAGATCAGCGGCAAAAAGCATATCCTCTTTCTCGGTGACAGTCTGACCGACTACGACCGGGGGCGCAATTATGCCAGCATTACCGGGACTTTTCTTCCCGAAGCGTGGAGTTTCCGCAATGCCGGAGTCGGCGGCGACACTCTCCCCCGGGTCTATGCCCGCTTGACCGGAGGCAAAGTCAACCGTCCGGAGATGTATGAAAATCTTTTTGCTCCCATGCCGGATATGATTTTTCTCCTCTGCGGCGGCAATGATACCAAAGTCACCTTTTCCAGCAATTACAAAAAGAATTTCACTCCGGTCACCACCCAGCGGCCGCTGATGGAGAAAATCGTGCAGGAATTGAAAAAGCGCGCTCCCAATGCAAAAATCGTCCTGGTAACTCCGCTGGACAGCTATCTGCCCTATCAGAAGTCACTCACTGAAACGATGGCGGCACAGAAGATAAATCACAATCTTTTCGGACTGCCCGGTCCCATCGCCGATTATTCGGAAAAATTGCGTCTGACCGCCAAAAAGTATCAGACCGGTTTCCTTGATGCCGGAAAGGTTTTCCGCAGTGCCGAAGATCTTCAGGAGTTGAATGTCGAAGATGACGGCGTGCATCTTTCGCTCAAAGGTCACCAGCTCATGGCTGAAATCGTTTTGAAACATCTGTCTGAAATGAAATAAAATGAAAGGGATTGTTATGAATAAAAAGTTTCGCTTTACTCTTATCGAACTTCTCGTTGTCATTGCCATCATCGCCATATTGGCGGCGATCCTGCTCCCCGCATTGCAGCAGGCACGCGAACGCGGACGCAGTTCAGCATGTCTTAATAATTTCGGTCAGCTTGGTAAAGGAATGCAAATGTATTTTACTGATAACAATGGATGGATTCCCGCCTATCAGATAAAACCACCCGGATCTAATGCGTTAAAACATATAATGTCCCCTAAAGTTAATATCGGCAACCTTGCTCCTTATGTCGGAGCCGTAGGTGATATTACCAATATCGGTAATATCAACGATAAGGGTTTTTACAGTAAATTTGCCTGTCCGTCAGCGCGGGCGGTCAGTGGCTCTAACAACAGTACAATTGCTTACAATAAGCAATTTGAAAACTGGAAAGTCAACCGGTTGTCCAAGGTCAAACGTCCAAGCCGTGCAATGTTATTTATGGATGTGGAAAGTGAATTGACATTGACCTACAAGATGGATATTTCTCCTTCTACCCAGGAGGAATATAATAAATTTTTCCGCCACAATAAGGCCGCCAGTATTGCTTATGTTGACGGTCATGTCAACCAGTTGAGAAATATTCAGATTTCTCATACAAATACAAATTTGACCGGTTATCATACAGAGGGGTCCAAGGTCTTTTTCTGGTTGGGGGATGGAAAA
The DNA here is from genome assembly GCA_015061605.1 of Lentisphaerota bacterium. Classification (GTDB taxonomy): domain Bacteria; phylum Verrucomicrobiota; class Lentisphaeria; order Victivallales; family Victivallaceae; genus UBA1784. The sequence continues at coordinate 48,770 of SUWH01000011.1, forward strand.
ACTTCTTTGGAATCTCTGTATTGAGACTGATTTATTAATTTTAAAGGAACTTGGAAATGTATAAAAGTTTTATTTTTGCTTTTCTGTTTGCCGCTATCGCCGTTTCCGGTGCAGTAATTCCGGTCGAATCATACAAATTTGATATTCCAGTGTTGCCGGAAAAGCGCAATTCTTATGAAGATAAAGAGTTCAAAAAACTTACCGATGGCGACCTGTCCGGCAAATCCCGCGTTATCTGGGAATATAAAAAGGCTCCCAAACGCGTGATAAACATCACTTTTAAACTTAAAGAATCAGGTGTTGAAAAACTCCATCTGGATATTTTCCGCGGCCCGCGCAGTTACGGCATCAAAGAGGTAAAACTCTTTGCAATCGTTGACGGTAAAAAAGTTGAAGCTGCTTCAAAACTGTTCAAACACCCCTATCAGCTCGGCAAAGAAGATAAAAATTATGAGAAACTTACCGTCGAAATCCCTGCAACCGCCCCCAAGGCGGTCGATTATGAACTGGTCATTTCCGGTACCGGAAGTTACCTCGGGCTTTGCGAAGTGAGCTTTGAAAAGAAGTAAGGTTTTATTAAGATGAAAAAGTTTTTGATTTGCTTTTCCGCACTTCTGACTTTGAGCCAGATTGCTGCAGCTCCACTGAAAATCGCCTCTTACCGCTTCACCCCTGCGGTCATGAGTGCCGACTATGCCGACAGCGGTTATACCCGGTTGACCAATGGTGATACCTCAAGTAAATCCCGTATCATCTGGAACCTTAAAACTCAGAAAGACAAACGGGTGGTCATCAGTTGCCAGTTTGAAGAACCGGTAAAAATTTCCTCGGTCACGCTGGATATTTTCCGCGGTCCCAAAAGTTACGGTTACAAGGATGTGAACCTTTTCGGTGTGGATGGTGATAAGCGCATCCCGCTGGCATCGCAGGTTTTCAATCATCCTTATGCCCTTGCCAAAGGTGAATCTTATTATCAGAAACTTTCTTTCAAAACCAGTGATGATACTCCTGTTTCAGCAGTCGAACTGGTCATCCGGGGTACCGGAAGTTACATCGGTTTGTGCAATTTGAGTTTCGACGGCAGCGTGGTTCCGGTCAAAAAGGTCGCTCTTGCCGCCAATCCGCTGGATAAATTGCAGAAAAATATGAAAGATGAGCTGCGCTTTTACCGCGATGGCGTCTATTACATTCTGGAAAACCGCCACGTCCTCTATGCCATCGATCCCCGCAACAACGGCGGCGTGGCTTATGCCTATGACAAACATGCCAAACGCAATAATATCCATTTTATGCCCGCCAAAGGTGATTTTGGTGTGGCGTTTGCCGACCGTTTTTATGGCGGCAGCGGCAACAAGACCCTCTATCATCATGTGGAATATGAGGGCAAGGTGCTTCAGGATAAAGCAAATTTGAAACAGCTCCAATTCAGCGGCAGCGGCAGAAGCGGTGCGTTTGAGAATGTCTGCATCACCAAGAGATACACCCTCGAAGCGGACAGTCCGGTTTTGCGTGCCGATTATTCCATTGAAAACTCTCTGGACAATGTCGTCCCTCTGGAAAGCGGCTACTGGATGAATGCCGGTGTCGTTTTCCCTGACCGTTACTTCCGCTTGATCCCCGGCGAAAACGGCGTTGAACTTTCTCCGGGCGGAGTCAAAGAGTTTTCCACCCGCGACATCGCCGGAACTTGGTTCGGGGCAGGGGACAAGGACGGCGGCGTGGCGTTTGTCATGCCCTATGAATTGATGAAAGAGGTTTATTTCTGGAGCAACAATCCCAATTTCGGTACGGCGGAGTGCAAACTCGGCATTTATCCCATCAAAGCGGGAACTGCGATGGATTTTTCCATGTACCTTGCTCCATTTTCCAAAGTCGGTATCCCGGACAAAGTCAATCAGTTTGCCGCCGGAAGTTTCGCTCTGGAACGGGAATATGCCAAACGTCCGGCAGCAATCGTTTTCAAAGGTGAAATATTCAAACCGGGTAAATATACGCTTAAAATAAGTTCCGGAACGATGAAAAAAGGCAATATTGTAGCCAATTTCAAGGAGGTGAAATCAGTTCCACTTGACGGCAAACGCTTTTTTGAAGTTGAGTTTGCCAATAGGGAAAAGTATGGTACTGCAGTTTATAAAGCCGAAATTTTTGACGGCAAAACCAGAGTTTTCTCGGCTGAAAAAGCGGCGATCATCAGCCGTTCAAGCGGAATATTCAAAGTCACCCCCGACGGTGTCCGCCGTCCCGATGCCGCCGCCAAAGGTGCCAAACTCAATTTGAATTTCAACAGTAAAAAAGTCGGTGATGCGACCTTTGACTTTGCACAGAAATATGCCGGTAAACTCCCCCGGGTTCTGGCGGTGAACTCCGTTTCCGGCGGCATCCGCGATATGATCGAACTTTCACGCCGCTTTGAAATGAAACTCACTACCAATTTCATCGCCGGGATGTGGTCGTTGAGCGGTCATACGGTTTCGCTCAATATTGCCACCTGTGTCCGGGAGTTGGGTGAGCAGCTTAAAAACGACTGGGATTGTATCGTCATTTCCGGCGATGTCTGGGGATGTTTGAGCAAAGATGTCACCGCCGCCATCCTCGGCAAAGTTGCCAATGGCGCCGGATTGATCGTCACCGCTCCGGAAGAGCTGCCTGCTGATTTGAAAAATATCATCAAACTCCGCCGTTCCCCCGGCAAAGTTCAGGTATGGAAAAATACCGGAAATTCAACACTGCTTGCCGGTATCCCCTTTGCCGCATTGCCGCCGACTCCGGCGTTTACTTACCAGATCAAAGGCGGCAAAATCCTTGCCAATGCCGGAAATGCTCCGCTGGTTACGGAAACCTCTTTCGGAAAAGGAAAAGTTTTCATCTGCTCCTGGCAGGTGGTGAAAGCGCGTAAATCCAAATACAACCGCAGCAGCAACTTCTTTCTGCCCTTCCTCAACGACAATGTACCAAATGTTCCGTGGATGTATCAGGAATACCAGATGTCGCTTCTGGGCAGACTCATCTACAATGCTGCCAATATTGACAGCGGCGTGAATGTTGCCGGTATCGCTGTGCAGAATGGCAAGGCTCAACTCAAACTGTTTTCTGACAAGGCGCAAACGGTGAAAATAAATGCCGTCCTGCGGAATAAATTTTCTATCATTGACGGTAAATCGGTCAAAGATGTGCAGTTGAAAAAAGGCGAAAACCTTATCGCTCTCGAATTGCCCCGCGCCGTTATGAACGGCAGAAACTTCTATGATTTTACCATCGGCAATGCCAAAGGTACTCTCTGCTGGGGTGGAGAATGTTTTGATTATGCCGCTCCGGACAAACTGCTTGATATTTCCATTGACACCGGACGCATCTGGAAAAATTCTGATACGGTAAAAGTTTCCGTCAAAGCTGAAGGTAAAGGCGATCTCATTGCCGAACTTTTTGACAGCAACGGTAACTGCTTCGCCCGCGTCAACGGCAGCAACATCGCTCTGCCGCTTGTTGATTGTGCCACCAAAACTGCCCGTTTGCAAATCCGTAAAGAATTGAACGGCAAAGTTCTTGACCGGGCGGACTTCCGGATCGTGCTTCACGGAGCACCCGATCCACGGATTTTCAGCGTGATGCAGGGCTGGCCGGGCATCAGTCAGCGCGCCCATCTCTGGAATTACGACCTTTATTTGAAACAGCTTAAAGAATTCGGTGTCAATATGGCGGGCGGCAGCGGTTCATATGTCGATATGCCCTCTGCTGAAGCCGCGTTCCGCAACAACAATATTCTCTACGGCAGCACTAACGCCACCTCCTCCGTCGGCGGCAAGCTCCCCTTTGATCCCAAGGTCAAAGAAAAGGACAAAATGGTGCGCATCCCCTGTTTGAGTGAACCCGGATTCAAGGACAAACTGGCGCAGAAACCCACCGCTTTCGGTCCCTCCTATCGCTATGGCGTGCTCGATGTCGCCGGCCCCGATGAATCCAACAGTATAAACAACTGGGACGGTTGTTTCTCCGACGCTTGTAAAGTTGAGTTCCGCAAGTATCTGCAAAAGGTCTATCCCTCGCTTGAAGCATTGAATAAATCGTGGCAGACCGATTTTGCCCGCTGGGAAGATGTGGTCGCTTCCACTGTCGATGAAGCCCGCAAGATGAAATCTTTTGCTTCATGGCTCGATCACCGTTCATTCAACGACTGGAATCGCGCCGATGCGCTCGCTCATCTGGTGCGCGGTATCAACGCCGCCGATCCCAAACTCACCTATTCGCTTTCCGGAACCCAGAACACCAATCCGTGGAACGCCTGGGACTACTATCAGATGATGCCCAGTCTGCGCGCGCTCTCCGGCTATCGCGGCGAACAGAGTGCCCAGCACCGCAGTTTTGCCGCCGGTAAATTGCGCAACTGTCCGTGGGTCGGTTACGATCAGAACTTTACTGCTGCCAACTACCGGATACTGGATGCGCTGATGGATGGAGCTTCCGGGGTTTCGATCTACGGCAATTTCAATATCGATCCTGCCTATGAACTCTCTCCCCGGGGTAAAGATCTTGCCCGGGCGATCAAAACTTATCAGAACGGCATCGCTGAAATGCTTATGCGTGCCGAGTTCCACAGCAGTCCGGTGGCGTTTCACTACTCTCCGGCTTCCATCAAAGCGGACTGGTTCATCGGTCTGGATGCGTTGCGGCAGAGTTCGATCAAGGGCTTCCGGGCGGCGATGGAAGATTACGGCATCACCTATGATTACCTCGCCTACGGAACTATGGAAAAATCCGGCGTTCCGGAAAAATACAAAGTTCTGGTTCTGCCGCTTTCCAGTGCCATGTCCGATAAGGAAATTTCTGCTGTAAAAGCATTTGTCAAACGGGGCGGTCTGGTCATCGCTGATTTGATGCCCGGATTCTATGATGAACACGGTGCGGTGCGGGAAAACAATCCGCTTGCTGAACTTTTCGGCGTGAAAAATATCGGCAATGCCGTCCGTTCCACTGCCGCTGTGCAGTATAAGAATATTGCTATCAAGTCGGCTTATGCCGATGCTGCGGCAGCGGTCACTTCCGCCCGCGCGATTTGTACTTTGAACGGTAAACCGGTACTCTTTGTCAACAATTACGGCAAAGGCAAGGCGGTCTATTTTGCATCATCGATTCCGGCGACATTCGGTGACTGGGAGCTGATGCGTTTTTCCAAAGGCAATATCAATGCGTCAAAATTCATCACCGGATTGTTCCACGAATTGCTCCACATAGAGCGGAAAATCCCTGCTTTGATGAAGTCTCCCGGTATGCCCGGAGCGCGCTTCACCGCCCGGCGCAGCGGCGATGGATTCTTTACCGCAGTCCTTCGCGACCCCACCACGTCGGCGATGCTGGGCAAATATACGATCCCGTTTCTCTTGCAGCTTTCCGGCAAATATCACGTCTACGATGTGATAAATAAAAAATATCTGGGCTTTACGGATAAATTTAAGTATCCATTTGCTCCGGATACTCAAGCATTGTTCGCATTGATGCCGTACAAGGTCGAAGCGGTGAAACTTAACCTCAAGTTAAATGCCCGCCGTGTCACGCTCAATATTGAAGCTGTCAAAAGTTCCGGCAGCGGCAGCTGTGATCACACCTTCCGGGTAAAAGTTTACTCCCCGGACGGCAAAGAAAACAAATCTTTTTCACAGATGGTTTTTGCGGATAAAAATCAGGGCAGTATGAGCCTGGTTCTGCCGCTTAATCTGCCGGAAAAGAATTGGAAATTTGAAGTCACTGATATTATCAGCGGCATAACTGAAAGTGTGGTGTTGAAATGAAAGAAAAACGTTTCCCGAAAGCCAATCTGCCGGAATATATCCAGCAGATCGCTGATAAAATGAATACCTGTGAAGCAGATGTTCCCCCTTATCAGGCGTTGCCGTTGATCTCTGACCGCAAGGCAGTACTTAAAACCTTTGCCGATGAGATGTACGGTGAAATTCCTCCCGCGTGCGAAATGAAGCTCGTTACCAAAAATGAGGGCATCGTTTTCGGCGGTATCGGTATAAGAAAAGAGATCGATATGATCTTTTCCAACAACGGTGTCGAACGCACTTTGCACATGCTGCTCTACATCCCGGCAAAACGGCAGAGGAAAGTTCCCTGCTTTTTCGGTTTGAACTTTCTCGGCAATATCGCCACCACGCATGATACGGAAGTGACCTTTTATCCATTCAGGCGTTATCAATCCGAATTTGTCTGGCACGCCGACCGCCGTGTGGAGGCAGGAGCTTACGGCGGCAAGGCTGACCGCTGGGATTTTGAAAAGGTGCTTAAAGCCGGATTTGCTTCGGCGACCATCTGCTGTTTTGACTGTTTTCCGGATCATCCGGACGGCTTTGATGAAAGTATCCTGCCGCTGTTTTTCAGCCGCAAAGAGTGGGATGCCCCTGAACGCCGCTGTCCGGGCGCGATTTCCGCGTGGGCGTGGGGCTGTCTGCGCGCCGTGGATTGTCTGCTTCAACAGCCGGAGATCGACGGGGAAAGGATCATTGTCCACGGGCTTTCCCGTTTGGGAAAAACGGCATTATGGGCAGGGGCAAACGATGAACGTATTGCGATGACGGTTTCGATTTGTTCTGGGTGCTGTGGAGCTAAAATGACCCGGCGGCACTTCGGAGAGGATCTGGGCTGGCTGCTCTTCTGGCGGAAATACTGGTTTGTGCCGGGGATTTGCGATTTCATCGACCGCGATACGGAAGTACCTTACGATCAGCAGCAGCTTATGGCGGCGATCGCCCCGCGCAAACTCTATGTCGCCAGTGCCGATCTGGATGAATTCGCCGACCCGTTGGGCGAATTTACCGCGACCAGACTTGCCGCCAAAGCATGGAAGAGTTCGCTTGCTTCGGCAGAATTTCCAGCCGCCGGAAACGGGGCAGGGGATGACAATGTCCGCTACTTCATGCGTAAAGGTGAACACAACTGTACTCCGGAAAACTGGGACGATCTTCTCGCTCATGCCGGTAAAATATTTTTGAATGATTGAGGTTTATCTATGGGAAACACCCTGAAACTTGCTGAAAAGGAGATGCGCCGCTACGGCTTTGAAGCAAAGCTCGTTATCGAAAAAGATCTCCCCGCTTTTGAATTGCGGAAAGTCAACGGTCAGATCATCATCGCCGCCCCATGTGAAGTAGAACTTCTTTACGGTGTTTATGATTTCGCTGAACGCTTCGGCGGCTGGAACTTCTTTGAAGTAGGAGTCGACCGTTACGATGAAACGCGCAAGATGAATGATTTACCGGATGGTGTTCTCTTTCCGGCAAAAGCTCCGCTGCTCAAGCGGCGGGGATTTATTCAGGAGTTCCCCTTTGACCACGAAACGGAACAGCTCTTTGACTGGATGGCAAAAAATAAGCTCAACTATCTTCTGGTCTGGATGAAGTATTATGATAAACTCGCTCCGGAACTCAAGGAGTTTGCTCAACTGCGCGGCATTGAGATCGAAAGCGGTCACCATAACTTTGATTACTGGATCCCCGGTAAAGTTTACGGAAAGACCAACCCGGAATTTTTTGCCGAAATCAACGGCAAACGTATCAATCCTTCCGGCGGCGACGGTCTTTTGTTGAGTGAGCAGTTGTGTACCACCAATCCTGCGCTGCGTCGTGAGATCGTGGCGAGAATGGTCGAATACTGCGCCAATCACCCCGAAGTAAAAACTATTTCTCTCATCCCCAATGACGGTTTCGGCTGGTGCGAATGTGAAAACTGTTCCAAATTTTATGATAAAAACAAAATGGGGGACTTTTACAGCGTTTCGGAACATGTCTACAAAGCCGATGTGATCTATCATGATCTGCTGCGTGAAGTGGCGGCAGAACTGCAAAAGGTGCGCCCGGACATCCAGTTGACCTTCTGCGCTTACATCAACTACTGCGCGCCGTCACCGGGATTCAAACTTGAACGCGGCATGGCGGTCCACATGGCAACTTACTGGCGGTGTATCAATCACACTCTGGAAGATGAAAATTGTCTTATCAATCCCCATTACGCCCGGGATATCCAAGCATGGTGCCGCGCCAAAAACGGCGGTGAAGTCAATGTTTACGAATACTTTATGGGAGTCAATTTCTATCTTTCATTGCCGATGCTCCATTTTGAGGAGATGTTCCACGAAATGGAACTTTATTCCAAGTGGGGCGTGGACGGCATACTGACCCAATTCCATGTGGCGCACTGGAGTGTTTACGGTGTCAATTACCGCTTGATGGCACAGGCGGCGCGCGGCGAGGATGCCGATGCTTCAATAAAAGGATTTTTCGTCGGACTTTTCGGCAAAGATGCCGCATCTGCCGAAGCATTTTACCGTGAAGTCAAAAAACTTCTGCTCAATGCAGGTTTGTGCCATATACCTTATCCGGATTCACTTTTGCGCCGCATAAAAGTTGACGATTGCGAAAAATTGTTCAACACGGCACAGCAGCTTTCTTCACTTGCTCCGCAGGATAAATTCCGGCAGGATCTGGTCATCTGGATGGAATATCTGTTGCGCTTCAAGAAGTTTTATGACTTGAATGCTTCCGGCAATGCTTCCGTCAGCGATGTCGATGAATTACTCAATTGGATCCACCGTTTCCGCGACAGCCGGGTCTTTGTCCACAGCAAATATGATACCTATTTCGGACGTGTCAAAGAGGTGCTTGCCGAAAAGCGGCAATGGCTCCACTTTGACTTGGACTGGGAAGATAAATACATCCTGCGCCACCGCGAATTACTTTGAACCGCGGTGGTTTTTTACCGCATTGTTACAGGGCAGAGAGGGCATCCTGTTTTACCACATCTTCCGGCAGCAGCATGGTGGTATTCAGCAGCGAGTACAGGGGCGGGACGGATGCCGGAAGTTCCGTCGCCTTTCTGGATGGGGAATTGTTTGCGGTAGATTTTTTCCAGAATGGCACTCAACTTCTTTGTTGCCGGATTGCAAATTTTATTCCCGGAACACAAATAAAAAAAACGGCAGAAGCACAAACTTCTGCCGTCGGGGATTTACCGGTTATTTATCAAAAATCGTATAGTGCATCCCCGCAATTTTCTGCTGCAATGCTTTGATGTCTACCTTGCGGGTCGAACCGCTTTCGATAGCGGCACGGCAGGCGCATCCGGCGGCTTCGCCGATCGCCATGCAGCTGGCGTTGATACGCGAAGATGAGTGTGCCACATGGTCGACCGAGATCGGGCGTCCGGCAATATAAAGGTTGTTGATGCCGCGCGGTGTGATACAGCGGTAAGGGATACCATAGGGTTTTTCCAGCTTGTGTCCGCAGCCGCGGTGGATGCCGTCCGGGGTGTGGATATCGATCGCCCAGATCGCCTGCGCGATCTCGTCTTCAAAATGGCGGTAGCTTTTGATGTCGCTTTCTGTAAGATAATAGTCACCCAGAATGCGGCGGGTTTCGCGGCAGCCGATCTGCGGAGCATACTGGCTGATCCAGGCGTTTTCACAACCGGGGATCTCCTTGCGGAAGAATTCATAAACGAGATATTCCGCCTGTTTGACCGCTTCTCTGCGGATCCTTGTCAAATCTTCGGGGATGGTGCAGTCGCAGTTGATGACATGAGTCATGTTTACTGCGACTTCATTGGTTTTTTCCCCATGGGGGACAAACTGGAAAACGCTGTGGTCGATGGGGACGGGGCGTTCGACGCTCTTCCAGACCTTGCGGACATCCATATATGCCGGAAGTCTTTCCAGATCGATTCCGCCCATGATGAAAACAAGCGTGGAAGATTGAACTTTGCCGTCTTCGGGTCTGCCCTTTTCAAAGGGGCAGCCCGCCATTACCGCAAGATCTCCGTCGCCGGTGGCGTCGATGAAAACTTTTGCCGGGATGGCGGAAACTCCGGCTTTGTTGGCAACGACCGCATGAGTGATGATGCCATTGGCTGAAGCACAGCCGATGAGCTGGGTGTAGGAGTGGAAGTCGATTTTATAAAAGTCGATGATCTCCAGCAGAAATCCGGTCAGTGCTGGGGGTGTCAGATTGATATTGCTGCCGCCGCCCTGTTCTTTAGCGAGGTGGCGGTCGATGAGTTCGTTGGCAAAGGCGCGGGGGAAACCGGCGACAGCGACTTCATCGAGGCGGCTGTAACCGGAAATCGAACCGAGGCGGCCGCTTACGGGGATGCCGCCGGGTTCGCCGAAGTATTCAACGATACCGACTTTGAGACCATCCTGGGCGGCGGCGACGGCGGCGGAGATACCGCCCATTCCGGAACCGCAGACCAGTACATCGTATTCATATTTTGACAACGTCGGGGTGATGGAAATATTCATGATATTTTCTTTCCTTAAAAAATTAGCGCCATTCCGGATGGTTGAGCATTTCGATATAGAGTGTTCCGGACCAGCCGTAGTCGTGGAAGACCTGATGGAAAGGGTGGTAGGAACCGTCTTCAGTTTTGCCCTTGCGTTCCAGTTCGGGGGGAGTGAGTTCTTTGCGGTCATCGTGGAATTCAAAAAAGGTACCGAACTGCAAATAGAATTTCTCCTGTTCGCGCAGGGTGTCCTGAACGATCGACTTGGCAAGGTCATGGTAGCCGTAGCGTTCAAGGCCGAGGGCGATCATATAGTTGATATTGGTCCAGACCGGTCCGCGCCACATATCTTTTTTGTAGGCGGCGACATTTTTCTTTGCAATGGAAGGAACCCGCAACGGAGTACCGAAAGTTTCCGGATCAGTGAGGTGGGCAGCCATTTTTGCCGCCTGTTCTTTTGAGGCGGCTCCGCACAAAAGCGGCAGGAAGCCGGCACTGGACATCACATCGGTACGCTTGTTGGCGACAACATCAAAGTCCACATACAAATTGACTTCATTGCTCCAGAGCCGTTCATTCATAAGTTTGCACAATCTGGCGTGGTGAGCCATCCAGTAATCGCGTTTTCCGGGGATGAACATGGCAAGTGATTCGCATTCATAGGCGAGGAAAGCATTGAAGTCCGGCGCATCGAGCTGGGTGGCTCCGTCGAAACGCGGGGAGTTGTCCATGCCGCTTTCGCCGCTGCGGCAGTTGACATTTGCTTCGATCGCCCATTCCACCAATCCGGCTCCATCGGTGTCGCGGTTGGCAAAGATCCATTCGATATAACGTTCGAGTTTGGGGGCAAGTTCAGCGATCCATCCGGGGGAGGGGGATTGTTCGTTGATGGCACGCATTGCCAGAGAGAGTACCGGCGGCTGGGTGAGTTGAGGACGGTTGACCACCGGATCACCGGAGTGCGGGATCAAGCCGTCTTCATCCTGAATATCGAACATCGCGGAAATGAACTGTTTGGCAAGATCGACATTGAGGTGGCGCATCCCCAGAGCATGGAACGCTGAATCCCAGAGCCACATTTTTTTGTGCGGCCAGCGGTCAGGGGTGCTCCATTTGCAGGAAATTCTGCCTTCCGGGGCGTAGGTTTGGGTTTTGATCTGGGAAACCGCCTTGAGCAGAGTCTGGCGTGAGGCATCAGAAATATTTTCCGGGATCGGGGCGGAAGTGATGAATCTGCCGCGTTTGGCGATTTCGTCTTCGACATTCAGTTCCAGCAGAGCCGGATCGAAAAATCCTTTTCTGCCGATAAGCATTTTACCGTCTTTGCCGGCAATGTCATATTTGTCCTGCAGTTCAACGGAGAAGTCACCGTCCAGCAGCACATGGTAACTGTCGGGCAGCACGCCGCTTGAAACGGTTCCGTCTTCGCCGTAAAAACGGAAAAAGTCTCCGGTAAGTTCCAGTTTTTCCACTTCGCTTCCAGCGTAGCGGATGACCGGCGGAGTGGGGGTGTACGCTCCATCTTTTAACTGAATGACATATTTTTCAAATGCGGTACGCAGGCACAGGCCGTTTTTGAAGTCGGTCTGACCATCGATCCCGGAAAAGGCGATCAGTTGGCCGCCTCCCCAGACTGCCGGGAATTTATTCATAGCTTTAAAATCCTTTAATTTTATTGCAGGTTCCATACTTTTACATAATGTAATTGACAAGCCGGATCATTGCAAGAATAAAAACAGATTATTGCGTTTGATATCTTATCAAAGATGTTCGTTTTTTTATCACATTACGAAACCGGAAATACCTTCCGGGGGCAAAATAATTTTTCTGCGTGGAAAAATCCGTGGAAAAAATCATATTTTTTCACGCACAGGTATTGACAAAAGAAGTTTTTGGCAGTATATTAAACAATGTTACAACGCTCCGGCATAGCTCAGCGGTAGAGTAGGTGGCTGTTAACCACTTGGTCCTTGGTTCGAATCCAAGTGCCGGAGCCATTTTTTTGGATATTCCGGTTGTAGCGGTCCTGACACGGACTTGAAAAGTGTTTTTGCTCCGGCATAGCTCAATGGTAGAGTAGGTGGCTGTTAACCACTTGGTTCCTGGTTCGAGCCCAGGTGCCGGAGCCATTTTCATTTTAAACGAATTCCCCCCTCTTTCAGATAGAATCCCTCTTTAACATGCAAAGATGTATTCGATGATCTGGTTTACAAAGTATATCTGCTGACTGTTCACCACAATTTTTGAACACAAACATCTCATAAAAAACAACGGGCGGCGGCGCCTCGTGACCAATCTCGCGCCTTGCTGCGCTCGCCTCGCGGGTCACATACGTGAGTATGCTCCCCGCTATTCTTGCTTGCAAAACACGACATTGCCGCACGATCCATCCGCCGATTGCATCATCCGTTTTTTTAGCACGGCGTAAAATGTCGGTGCGGCCTGACGGCACGCACGTTTTGCCTGGGCAAAACAGAATCTGCCAAAATCACTTTTTCAAAATTCAATTTTTCTTTTGCTGAAAAATTTGAGGGAACGGATGTTTTTCTTATTTTATGGGACAGCTGTGCTTTTTGAAGAATATTTTACTTGTTCCTGTTGAAATCTACGAACTTTTTGTGTACAGTAAAGGTTGACTGGCATTGCTTACCCCCTATCGTTTTGGTGCTATAGAACAATAGGTGTAATTCCAGTATTTTTCAATTCCGTCTTTCAGATTTTTATATTTCTCTGCCTGTTCCTGTCACAAACCGTCGATGAACCCGGAAATCATACGATGATAACGCCGGTAAGTTGCGGGGCGGGGTGAACTTCTGTTCCCGGGCTCTTAAAACGCCGCGCAAGCGGCATAATTTATTTACAACCATTCGCCTGTCGGGCGTTTCGCCCGACGTCAGGCGCAAAATCCCGGATCGTAGTATTTGAAAACTCCCTGTTTCCAATCGGCGCGTAAATCGTGCGAAGATGACGCCGGTAAGTTGCGGGGCGGGGTGAACTTCTGTTCCCGGGCTCTTAAAACGCCGCGCAAGCGGCATAATTTATTTACAACCATTCGCCTGTCGGGCGTTTCGCCCGACGTCAGGCGCAAAATCCCGGATCGTAGTATTTGAAAACTCCCTGTTTCCAATCGGCGCGTAAATCGTGCGAAGATGACGCCG
>SUWH01000011.1:62203-92089 GCA_015061605.1 Lentisphaerota bacterium
GCATAATTTATTTACAACCATTCGCCTGTCGGGCGTTTCGCCCGACGTCAGGCGCAAAATCCCGGATCGTAGTATTTGAAAACTCCCTGTTTCCAATCGGCGCGTAAATCGTGCGAAGATGACGCCGTAAAGTTGCGGAGCGAGGTGAACTTCTGTTCCCGAGCTCCCAACTTTACAAGTCAGCGCGCACGAGAACGCGCCGCCCTCCATTCTGGAAAAATCACCCCTTTTTTAAAGCGCGGATGCGGTCGCGCAGGTCGGCTGCGCGTTCAAATTCGAGAGAATCTGCGGCGGCGAGCATGTCGCGGGTGAGCTCTTCGATAAGGGCATTTTTTTCGGATTGGGGCAGGGCGGATATATCAAAGGAACTGCCGTCATCGGAAACGATTTCACAGCCGAAATCGGGCATGGAAGTTTTGCCTTTTTTGCGCGGAGACGAACCGATGATCTCCCCGATGGTCTGCCGCTTTTCCTTGACGATGGTGCGCGGCGTGATGTTGTGCAGGCGGTTGTATTCTTCCTGGATGCGGCGGCGGCGGGCGGTCTGGTCGATAAGTTCCTGCATGCCGGGACTGATCGAGTCGCCGTAGAGAATGACTCTGCCTTGGCTGTTGCGGGCGGCGCGTCCGGCGGTCTGGATGAGCGCGCGGGCGGAACGGAGGAAACCAACTTTATCGGCATCGAGGATGGCGACGAGTGCGACTTCGGGCAGGTCGATGCCTTCACGGAGCAAGTTGATCCCGATAAGGCAGTCGAAGTCGCCGTCGCGGAGTTTATTGAGGATGCGGACGCGTTCGATGGCATCAAGTTCGCTGTGGAGATAGCTGGCGCGGATACCGATTTCAGAGAGGTAATCGGCGAGGCGTTCGGCATTCTTTTTGGTCAATGTGGTAACGAGAGCGCGTTCACCGCGTCCGGAACATTCTCTGATCTCGGCGATGACGTCATCGAGTTCATTTTCCAATGGTCGGACTTCGACTTCGGGGTCGAGCAGTCCGGTGGGGCGGACGATGAGTTCGACCGGTTTGCCTCCGTGTTCAAGTTCGTAATCGCCGGGGGTGGCGGATACAAAGATAGTCTGCCGGGTGAGGGCGATGAATTCATCAAACATCAATGGACGGTTTTCCAGAGCGGAGGGCAGCCGGAAACCGTGGTCGATAAGGGTGCTTTTGCGCTGCCGGTCGGCTTTATACATCGCTTGAAGCTGGGGTAAAGTCACATGGGATTCGTCGATGATGGTGAGAAAATCATCTTTGAAAAAGTCAAAGAGACAGTAGGGGCGCATTCCCGGCGCGCGGCGCGAAAGGTGCATGGAATAGTTTTCAATGCCGCTGCAGTAACCCAGTTCGCGCATCATTTCCAGGTCGTAGTTTACCCGTTGGTTGAGCCGCTGGGCTTCGACGAGGAGATTTTTGCTTTCAAAGTAAGCACAGCGTTCCTCCATCTCCTGCAATATGGCATGGGAAGCGCTTTCGATGCGGTCGGGGGGCATGACGAAGTGTTTGCAGGGGAAGAGGGTTCCGTTGGGGAGGACGGATTTCAATTTGCCGGTGAGCGCATCGCGCCGTTCCATGCGTTCGATGCCGTCACCGAAGAAACTTATCCGCACGAAATCGTCGCGCTGCGGTTCAAAGACATCGACCACGTCGCCGCGCACCCGGAATTCACCTTTGCCGGGGGCAGTGTCGTTTCGGTTGTACTGGATGGCGACCAGACGGCGCAGTAATTCATCGCGGTTCAGGGTGTCGCCGGAATCGAGCCGGACGCACATTTCGGTGTATTCTTCCGGTGCGCCCAGACTGTAAATGCAGGAAACACTGGCAACGATTATGACATCGCGGCGTTCAGTTAAACTGGCGGTGGCGGAGAGGCGGAGTTTTTCAATATCCTCGTTTATCGAAGCATCTTTGGCGATGTAGGTGTCGGTCTGCGGGATGTAGGATTCCGGCAGATAGTAGTCGTAGTAGCTGATAAAGTATTCGACGGCGTTTTCCGGGAAAAAGGTTTTGAATTCACTGTAAAGCTGTGCCGCAAGGGTTTTGTTGTGGCTCAAAACCAGTACCGGACGCTCTTCCTGAGCGATGGCGCACGCCAAGGTAAAGGTTTTTCCCGAACCTGTTACCCCCTGCAAGGTTTGGTACGGTTGACCGGAACGCAGATTTTTCTGCAACTGCGCAATCGCCTCCGGCTGGTCGCCGGAGGGCTGATAAGGGGCGTGTAACTTGAAGATCCCCATTAAAAACGGAAATCCCGGCTACCGTTGCGGATCGCTTCGAGATTTTCTCTGGCGATGCGCTGGACTTTTTCATTGGGAACGCGCTTGAGTTCGTCGGCTATGACTTTCATGCCGATTTCGCGGGTGGCGGGTGAAGCATAGTCTTCCAGATATTCCATCAATGTCATCAGCGCATTGGGCTGACAGCAGTTGGCGATCTGTCCGGATTTGACCAGACTCATAAAGCGGTCACCGGTGCGGCCTTCGCGGTAGCAGGCGGTGCAGAAACTGGGAACATGGTTCTGTTCCAGAAGCCAGCGGACGACCTCATCCAGTGTGCGGGTGTCGCTGACATCGAACTGGGCGGTTTCATCGTGGCGTTCCTCTGTGGTGTAGCCGCCGACACTGGTGCGGGAACCGCCGGAGATCTGGGAAACACCGACTTTCAGAACTTTCGCTCTGGCGGCGGCACTTTCTCTGGTGGAAACAATGATTCCGGTGTAAGGTACGGCAATACGCAGCACGGCAACGATCTTTTCAAACATCTCATCGGAGATGGCATCTTTGAAGTCTTCCGTATCAATATCGTCTGCCGGACGAATGCGCGGAACGCTGATGGTGTGAGGCCCGACACCTTTAAAGGCTTCAAGATGTTCGGCGTGCATCAACTGTCCGACAAAGTCGTAGCGGCAGGTGGTCAAACCGTACAGAACGCCGCAGCCGACATCGTCGATACCGCCATCCATGGCGCGGTCCATCGCTTCGGTGTGGTAAGCGTAATCATGTTTGGGACCGGTGGGGTGGAGATATTCGTAATTCTTTTTGTGGTAAGTTTCCTGAAAGAGAATGTAGGTGCCGATACCGGCATCTTTGAGTTTGCGGTAGTTGTCGACGGTGGTTGCGGCGATGTTGACATTGACGCGGCGGATGGCACCGTTTTTGTGTTTGATGGAGTATATGGTGTCGATGCTTTCAAGGACATACTCGATCGGGTTCATGGTCGGGTGTTCACCGGTTTCAAGAGCGAGGCGTTTGTGTCCCATATCCTGCAGGGCGATAACTTCATCGCGGATCTCGGCTTGAGAAAGTTTTTTGCGGGCGATGGTTTTATTCTGTCCGTGATAAGGGCAGTAGATACAGCCGTTGATGCAGTAATTTGAAAGGTAGAGCGGGGCGAACATAACGATACGGTTGCCGTAGAAGCGCTGTTTGATCTTTCCGGCAAGCTCAAGAATGCGGGCGTTGAGTTCCGGAATGGTGCAGTCGAGCAAAAGAAGGGCTTCGCGGTGATTGAGGCCCTTGCACTCTTCAGCTTTGGCGATGACATCTTCGATCATCGCTTTGTTATTGCAGTTTTCGGCGGCAAATTGAAGTGTCGCATTTATTTCCGCATCGTCGATAAAATCTGCGGCGTGCGGCGACATGATATCGTACATAGTTCCAACCTCTCAAAATAAACAGATATTGTTCCGGCGGAATTTCCGGAACGGCAACGATCTGTAATATACACCGGAATGATGATTTTTTCAAGCGGAATGGCATTTTTTACGAAGGGGAATTTGTGTTTGTTTTCCGGTTTTTGACCGGAATCTGCCGTCGATTGTCTGCTGCGATGTTTCTTGAAAGCAATTTTTCAAAGATCATTACGTTTAGGAAACCGGTAGCCGGCAGCGGTGGGCAAATCGCGGTTAACGGGTTTCATCGCTGCCGCGTGACCGTCAAGATAGAGCATCGTGCCGTTTTTCCGGTTGTGGTTGGGCGCGAATTGTCGGCACGCACGTTTTGCCTGCGTAAAACAAATCTGGCAAAATCACTTTTTCAAAATTCAATTTTCTTCCGCTGAAAAATTTAGAAAACAGAGTTTTTTCCGATTTTATGGGATATCTGTGAAACAATAACAATAAAAAACGGCGGTCAGCCGGATAACTGACCGCCGGGGCATTTTTTGACTTTTCAGTGCTTGAGCAGGTGGAAAAGTTTGTTGTCCTGAATATACTTATCAGTTGCCAGATTGGCTTTGATTTTCGCCTGACGCGGGATGTGGCGGTTGTAGAATCCGGTATCCGGCGCGCCGATGATCCGCGGATCAAGCATCACATGAGTTTTGACCAGATCTATCAGCTCCTGCTGGTATTTTGCGTATGCTTTTTGATCTTTATCTTTGGTGAGGGTGAGTTTATTGTTGAGGTCAGCGTATTTCATGCCTTCCTGAAGGAATTTCACCCGCTTGAGATATTCCGGACTCTTTGCTGCCGCTTTTGCGGCTTTTTCCAGATGGGCATTGAGTTCGGCTACCGCTTTGGCATCGACGACATCGGCGTAATCGGTGCTGTGTCCGAGGCTCTTGTTGCGGGCGGCGGCTTCATCGGTGAGAGCTTCCAGTTTGTCCAGATAGGCTTTGACGTGAGGGGCGGCAGGTCCGAAACCGGTTTCACAGAAGTCATTCATTATGACATCATAATCGAGCCGGTCGCAGTTCCAGTGTGCTTTGCTGAGCGCGTAGTAGATCCATGCTTTGCAGGACCAACTCTTTTCCAGACCGTCAAAGTCGGTTCCGATCAAGCCGTTGGCTTTGTACAATTCGACGTCGTTGAACATCCGGCGGGCATGGTTCTGGGGGAGTGTCATATAACGGTGCCCCTGAAGCGCATTGGGGCGCCACAGCAGCGGGTTGCCGAAGCTCGCCCATGAAGCGATGGATTTATGCATTGCCGCGCGACTGGTATCGCTGACATAAAGTCCGTCCACGGTCAGGATGATGAGAGCCGGGTGCGGTTTGACTTTGACCGGCGGTTTGACATAGCTGCTGTAAGCATACATGGTAAAACGTTTCTCCGGCATGACCTTGTGAACCCGTTCAACGATGGAGTTGCTGAATGCCACCACCCGGTCGGAAAATTCAACATAGGGAACCAGTTTGCGTGAGGGTTTGAATACAAGCAGATTGCGGAACGGTGCATTCGCCGGATCCATTTTACGGCAGTTTTCACACAGACACATACTGCTGTAACCGCCGTCGCTCAAGCAGAGTGAAAGTGCGACTTTGTGAGGATATTTGCGGAATTTGGCAATGCGGTCGGCTGCGATCTGATCCAGCAGTTTCGGATTGGAGTGGCAGAGGCGGGGACGCTGCATGGCGTAGCGTTTTCCGTCCGGCTGCAAGGCGAAAAAGTCCGGATTTTTACGACCATGTTGTAAATGGAAGTCATTGAATGAGTGACCCCATTCATAGGACTGATCCGGTCCCTGTACCCAGCCGGTGGTTTTGGCTGAATCATTCAAGCCGTGCCATTCAAAATATTTGCGGTTGCCCGGGGCATCGATTTCAGCGACTTTGTAACGTTCATGGTAATCGTTGGGAGTGAGTCCGAATACGAACAGACTGGAGAGTACACGGCTGTTGATGTGCAGTCTTTCGCGGATATTGCGTACCAGCAGTTTGGGAGCATGGCATTTGTTGAGTTCGGGCAGGATGACTTCTGCTTTTTTGGGGATGATCTTTCCGTCGGCTCCGGGCCACAGGTAGCGGCAGCCGATGGATTCAAGCAGGACGGTCAATGCCTGTGAAATACCGCATTCTTTGCCGCTTATGATCTGGTGATTGCCTTTTCTGGCAAGCAGCATGGTGTCCTGACCGAGCTTTTTGATATCGATGCCATATTTTGCGGCGACAGTTTCATCGGCAAAAACGACGGCATTTTGAGCAGCGGCGGGCAGTTCGGTGGTGATGGTGAAAGATTTTCCGGTCATCTTGTCCAGATGATATTTCAATTCTCCGGCGAGTCGGGAGAAGCGTTTGTCTTTGGCAGGAGCGTAGATCACGGCAAGTTTACCGTCTTTGCACAGCGGAACGCCCGGTTTGAGGGCAGTGGCTTTGCGGTTGAGTTCGGCTTGTTTTTTGAATTTACCGGTATAGGTGAGATTGCCGGGAGCGCCGAGGGGTTTGTTGTCCCATTTTTCCAGAGGGGGCAGGAGTTTGACTTGAGGGATGGCAAGGAAAGTATCGGTATAAAATTTGATGAGCATTTCGCGGGTCTTGCCTTCATCGGTCAAAACGTAATCACCGCGATCATCGGGAATACCCATTTCCAGACCGGCTTTTTTGCAGTCCAGTAAAAAGCGGTTGTAGCAGGGGGCGATCCAGATCACCTTACCTTTACCGACGGCGAAGCTGGTGATGACCGGATATTCTTTGCCATCGGCACCGAGCAGACTGCCGATGATTTGGAGCGTTTCTGCCGGTTTGTCTGCGACCCGGGAGAAATTGACCGGGAAGGTCATCTTTTCGCCTTTGACCTTCATGCCTTTGGTCTTTGCCGGTTTGAACAACCGGGCGAAACCGAAAATCGAAGCAAATTCTTTCGGGAATTTTTTTGCATTGAGCAATTCCAGCGGAGTGTTGCCGGAGGCGATGATCGTGCCGCCGTTATTGAGGTAAGCAAGTACATCTTTGATTGCTTCAGGGGTGTTCCAATTGTCATTTTTGCCCAGACCGCGCAATCTTTCGCCGATGTAAACCGCAGAAAATTTGCCGTAGTCAGCCGTGGGCAGCCATTTGTTGATGTGGCGTACCGCTTCGACCCGGGCGGGGAGGAGAATGGAACTGTTCAGTTCATTGATGTCCCATTTGTAGCCGACCAGAGCGACCGGACGGAGATCTGCGCCGTGCAGTGCCAGGGCGCAGCACAGCATAACTGCTGAATAGAAAAATCTTTTCATAAATAAACCTTTCTTTTTGGTTATTCTTTTACGGTTCTGGACTTAAGATAGCATTTGATTTTTTGTTTGTCAATTTTATGCCGGTAAAAAATTAAAAATTTTTATATATCCGCTATTGACAACAGCTGTTGGATTGGTTATAGTAATGGCAGAATTCAAATAATAACAAGAGGTGTTCAAATATGAACAATACGATCCCTGCCGTAGAGCATACCATCGCGGTATTGGAGCTGTTGAGTAATGTTTCCAATGGTGCCTCTCAAAGTGAAATATGTAAAAAACTGCAAATATCCATGAGCAGCACCTACCGGATATTGCAAACCCTGCTCAAACACCGCTGGGCACGCAAAGATGATTCCGGATGCTATGAACTGGATCATGGACTTCTCCCGCTGGCACATCATTGCTACCGCAATATGCAGGTGTTTGAACATGCTCAGACTCTTATCGATAATATCACCCGCAAGCTCAATGTTTCCTGCAAGATTTCTCTGCGCCGCGGAGATGAACAGACCACCATCATGCGTTCGGAGCTGGCGGGTCCGTTTTCGCTGACCGGCAAGATCGGGGTGAGTTTTCCGGTGGTGGAGGGCTCGGTGGGGGCTGCTTTGCTTTATCGGGAGAATAACGATAAGATCCTTGAACTTCTTTCCCGCTGTGCGGTGGATATTCCGGAAAAATCTTCTCCGGAACAACTGCTGAATGCGGTTCAGGAGGTTCGCGAAAATGGAGTTGTATTCAACCTTAAAAAGAACCGCTGGAATATTGCCGCCGGTTCAATCCCATTGCATGACCGGGAACGCCGGGTAGTCGCCGCGTTGACGGTCGTTGGAAATCTGGAAGACTTTTCCAATGAAAAACTTCCGTTGTTGACAGATGCCATGCGCCATGCGGCTCAGGAGTGTGAAAATTTTAATTGAAAGGAAAACACTATGTTTACAGAAGAAGCACAAAAGTATTTGGGGTTCCTGCTTAAAGAGGACAGTGAGATCGATTTCAAAATCAAATATGGTACTGAAATGTACCGTAAGGGATTCGGCCACTTTACTCTGCGGGATAAAGACGGTAATGACATCCCCGGTGCAACGATCAAATTGAAACAGAAAAATCACGAATACAAGTTCGGCTGCAACGCCTTTATGATCGACTGCTTCCCCGAAGCGGAGCAAAATCAGCAATATGAAGAAACTTTTGCTTCTCTTTTTAATCTGGCGGTCGTTCCTTTCTACTGGAGCGACCTTGAACCGGAACCGGGCAAACCGCGTTTTACCAAAGATTCTCCATTTATCTATCGCCGCCCCGCGCCCGACCGGGTTCTGGAATTTTGCAAAAAATATAATATCACCCCCAAAGGGCATACTTTGTGCTGGCACCATTTTACCCCGGAATGGGCACCGAAGAACAGCCGTGATTTGATGAAGGCTCTGGACAAGCGTTTTAAAGAGATTTCAGAGCGTTATGCCGATATTATTCCGGGCTGGGATGTTGTCAATGAGGCGCAGTTCCGGCATCCGGGCGTGCGTTTGAACGAACTGCCGGACGACCATGTTGAACGCTGCTTCAAACTTGCAGAAAGATATTTCCCGTGCAATCAAAAAATTTATAACGATAATAATAACTGGTGGAATTATCAGGGCGACTACACCCCCGTCTATCTTCTGGTGCAAAGCCTTATCGAACACGGTTGTCAGGTCGATGGGCTCGGTCTGCAGTATCATATGTTCAACAGTATAAAAAATGACAACTGTCTGGACGTAAACCGCCCGCTTACTCCGCGCTGTGTCTGGCGTGTTCTCGATCAGTATGCCAAGCTCAATATTCCTCTGAATATGTCCGAAATCAGCCTGCTCTCCTGCCGCAGTTTGGGAGATGGTGATGAATTTCAGGCACTGGCTTTGGAAAGACTTTACCGGTTGTGGTTCAGCCATCCGGCTACCGAAGCGATCATCTGGTGGAATCTCGTTGACGGTACCGCCGCATACGCACCCATGGGAAGCGAAGAGGGCGAAAACCGTCTGCGCGCCGGGCTGGTCAATTACGACTTCACCGACAAAAAGGCGTGCAAAGTGCTGCGCCGCTTGATAAATGAAGAGTGGCACACCGCAACCACCGTCGAATACTGTGCCGGAGGCGACAACCGGTTCCATGGTTTCTATGGTGAATATGAAGCGGAAATCACCACCGATAATGGAACTTTCACCCGGACGGTCGATTTGAGCAAGTACTCCCGTAATGAAATTATTATTACTTTGGAATAAAAAGGATTTGGATCATGAAAATCGACCCGTCAACATTGAAAATCACCGATATGCGCTTTGCCGAAATCGACGGCGCGCCCAAACGGTGTACATTGGTGAAACTTTTCACCAATCAGGGCATTGTCGGTTACGGAGAAGTGCGTGATGCTTCCAGTGCCACCTATGCCGCTATGCTCAAAAGCCGCATTCTGGGCGAAAATCCCTGCAATGTGGAAAAAATTTTCCGCCGCATCAAACAGTTCGGCGGAGATTCCCGTCAGGCGGGCGGCGTATGCGCCATCGAAGTTGCCTGCTGGGATATTGCCGGTAAAGTCTGGGGCGTTCCCGTCTGGCAGCTGCTCGGCGGCAAGTTCCGGGATAAGATACGCTGCTATTGCGATACCGACAGTGAAGGTCACGGCAGCGATATGGGAAAAGCTCTCAAAGCGCGTATGGCGCAGGGTTTCACTTTCCTCAAAATGGATTTGGGCATTGAACTTCTGATGAATGTCCCCGGTGCGCTTTCCGCTCCGCTGGGCTTTATTGAAACGATGAAGGAATACAAGCAGGTTTTCAAAACTCCGCATGGTTCCATCAACCCCTCCGCCATGCGCGGTGCGGCGTATGATTTATTCAACACCGCGCATCCTTTCACCGGGATCCACCTCACCGAAACCGGTCTGGATTATCTGGAACAGTACATGGCTGATGTCCGCGCTGAAATCGGTTACGAAGTTCCCATCGCCATCGATCACCTCGGTCATATCCCGCTGGAAGACTGCATAAAACTCGCCCGCCGTCTGGAAAAATACAATCTGGCGTGGATGGAAGATGCCGTTCCGTGGCAGATGACTCAACAGTGGGTGCAGCTTCACAATGCCACTACCGTGCCGCTGGGTACGGGCGAAGATATCTATCTCAAAGAGGGCTTCAAACCGCTGCTCGAATCCGGTGCTCTGGCGGTCGTCCATCCGGATATCCTCACCGCCGGTGGTATTCTTGAAACCAAAAAGATCGGCGACATGGCTGAAGAATACGGTGCCCAGATGAATATCCACATGGCAGAAAGTCCCATCGCCTGTCTCGCCGCCGTCCACGTCGCCGCCGCCACGCGCAACTTTATGAGCTTGGAACTCCACAGCGTGGATGTTCCGTGGTGGGGAGATCTGGTCATTCCGGCATTGAAGTACGACGGCGGATTTATCGAAGTTCCCAACGCCCCCGGACTTGGTATCGAAGCTCTCAATGAGGAGCTTATCAAAGAGAAACTTCATCCGGAATTCCCAGAAGCATGGGGAGAGACTTCACAATGGGATAAAGAGTGGTCAAACGATCGTCAGTGGAGCTGACTTTATGAACCGCAAAAGATGATACTGCCGAAATTTGGATTTGCGGCATTTCAACGAAAGGAAAAAGAATGAGCAGACGGAATGAAGTTTTGCGCTTATTCAATGCCAAGCACTCCTACATGGAAGACCGGATCAAAGCCGGGATCGAAGCAAACCGCAAAGGTGACGCCTTTTTGCACATCGTTGACGGCAAAGGTGAAGCGGTCAAAGATGCGGTGGTGAAAGTCGTGCAAAAGAGCCATGACTTTAAATACGGCGCAAATCTTTTCATGCTGGATGAATTTCAGGATGAGGAAAAAAACGGTGCATACCGGAAAATTTTTTCTGAATCTTTCAACATTGCCACGCTGCCCTTTTATTGGAAAGATCTGGAACCCGAACCGGGCAAATACCGTTTCAGCAAAGAGAGTCCCCGGATCTACCGCCGCCCCGTTCCCGACCTCTGTCTGGAATATTGCGAAGCCAACGGTATCGAACCCAAAGCACACTGTCTCAACTACGCCGTCATCATGCCGGAGTGGGCAAAGGGAACTCTGGCGTGGGAAAAAAAGTGCCTCAACGAGCGTTTCCGCACTCTGGCGGAGCGTTACGCCGGGCGCATACCCATGTGGGAGGTGACCAATGAGACCTTCTGGACATCGCCTTTAAGCACTCTTTACCGGCAGCCGGAGATGGTGGAATACTCCTTTGCTCTGGCAGAAAAGTATTTCCCTGCCAACAAGCTGATAATCAATGAAGCGCACATCAAAAGCTGGAGCCCGCAGTGTTTTCTCGGTGACCGCAGCCCCTTCTATATGCAGATCGAGCGCGCTTTGCTCAAAGGCGCACGCATCGATGGCATCGGTATGCAGTATCACATGTTCTATCCGCAGGAAAAAGAGGCGGAGGAGACCAGACCATATTACGACCCGGAACAGCTTTTTGCGGTGATGGATGCCTATGACAAGCTCAATTTGCCGATGCATTTGACGGAGATCACCATTCCCGCCTATTCCAATGACCCGGAGGATGAAGCACTTCAGGCAGAGATCATCCGCAACCTTTACCGCATCTGGTTCAGCCACCGGGCGATGGAGGGGATCATCTACTGGAATCTGGTGGACGGTTACGGTTACGGTGCTGAACCCGGAGATATGAGTGCCGGCGAAAACAGTTACTATGGCGGCTTGCTCCGCTTCGACATGAGCCCGAAACCGGCATTCAAGGTGATCAGAGAGCTGTTTGACCAAGAGTGGCGCACCAATTTGGAGCTGCACACGGCGTCGGGAGATCTCTCTTTCCGGGGCTTTTACGGCAGTTACGATATCGAAGTCACTGCCGCTGGCAAACGGGTGAACAAAACCATTCATCTCAATAAACACAAATATAACAACTTTACTATAAACATCTGATTTAAAGGAGGAAATTTACTATGCCGTCACTTAAAGACATGAGAGAAAAAGCCAAAGAAGCCGGTTTGATGAAACTGGATAAACTTATTGCCGTCCGCCAGCGGATACCGAATTGCGAAATCCCCATTCCCATCAAAGAGCTGTGCGAACGTTACGAAAAACTCTATACCGGATGCATCAACGATGTCATGCGGGAATATTGTCTGCTCGATCAGAATCTGCCCAACGATATCATGCCGCTGCGTGATGAGATGACTGTCTGCGGCGAAGCCTTTACCGTTAAAAGTGCACCCAATGTGATGATCGAGGGAGAAATGACCTTCCGGGCGCAGATGCTTGATGACTTCAAGCCGGAGGGCGTCGTGGTCTGGGATACTTCCAACGATGTTGAAGCAAGTTTGTGGGGTGGAGTTATGACTGCGACCGCCATCACCAAAGGTATCCGGGGCGCAGTTATCGCCGGAGGTATCCGCGATACCAAGCAGATTCTGGAACAGGATTTTCCGATCTTCTACAAGTACCGTACTTCCAACGGTTCTCTTGGACGCTGTATGATCACCCATTATCAGGTTCCGGTCAAAATCGGTAAAGTGACCGTCCGTCCCGGGGATATTATTTTCGGCGATATTGACGGTGTGTTGTGCATCCCCCGCGAAATCGCTTACGATGTACTGCTCCGTGCCGAAGGTATCGAACGCAACGAAGTTGATATTTTTTCCTGGGTTCGTCAGGGAGACACCATCAGCGAGATCATCGACAAAGGCGGATATTTCTGATGAAAAATGAGATAAAACTCTGCTGGCTCGGTCAGAGCGGATTTCTGCTTGGGGCAGGGGATACGGCTTTACTTGCCGACCCCTATCTCTCTGATTCCTGTGCAAAACTTGCAAGCAAACTTGACCACACGCGCGGAACTCCCATTGTCCGGGATCCGGCTGATTTGAAAGTGGATTTTTACCTTATCACCCATTGCCACGCTGATCACTTTGATCCGGAAACGATTGCGCCGGTGATGGAGAACAATCCCGGATGCCGCTTTTTCTGTCCGAGGGACTGCCGGGAGAAAATCGGGAAGTTTTTCCCGGAAAAAACGGCAAAGTTTGAATTTGTTTCAGCCGGAAAAATGGTTGAACTTGCTCCCGGAGTCGAGCTGCACACTATTCCCGCCGCCCATGAAACTCTGGAAACCGATGAAAACGGTGAATACAAAGCAGTAAGTTTTCTGGTCAATTTCCGCAAAGAAAATGTTTCACTGTTTTTTGCCGGGGATACCATTCCCTATCCCGGGCAGGATGCTGCCATTTTGCGGGCAGTTCCGGCAGGGGCGGAGTTGACCATGTGTCTGCCGGTCAATGGGCGCGATGAAGCGCGTCATGCGCTGGGCATCGCCGGTAATATGGATGTCGATGAAGCCATAACGCTTGCCAAAAACTGCGGTGCAAAACTTTTGATTCCGTGTCATATAAAAATGTTTGCCGGTAACGATCCCAAAGAGGAGGTCACTGCCGCATATTGTGAAAAATCCGGAATAAAAACTATTCTTCCGGAAGCCGGAAAGGAGTTCGCCTTATGAAAAAAATTGCATTGGTCACCGGTTCCAGCCGTGGAATCGGACTTGCCGCGGCAAAAGAACTGGAAAATGGCGGTTGTCAGGTCGTTTATCACGCTTCCAGAGTGAGTGACAAGCTGCTTGCCGCCGCCGGAACTTCTCCTTTTTACGGAGTGGATTTGAGCGATGCTGAAGCTGTGGGAGCGTTTGCAGATGAATTGATTTCCAAAACTATGGTACCGGATATTCTGGTGCTGAATGCCTCATATCAAAGCTACACCGGTATCGGGAACTTTTCGGAGTCAGAATACCGGAAAATGTTCGATACCAATATTTTGAGCACCGGAATACTGCTCAGTAAACTCTTGCCGGAAATGCAGAAAAAACAGTGGGGCAGGGTAATTTTTGTCAGCAGTGTCAACGGCGTAAAACCTGCCGGACGGCTGGCTGTTTACGGTTCGACCAAAGCGGCGTTCCAGAATATCGCCCGCACGGCGGCGCAGGAGTGTGCTCAATTCAATATCACGGTCAACTCCATATTGCCGGGAGTTATTGAAACCGATCGTAACGCAGAAGCATTGAGCGATAAAGCATTTTCCGATATGCTCAAAGAAAAAGTTCCGATGCACCGTTTCGGGACGGCGGAGGAGTGCGGTAAACTTATCGCCTTTCTCGCATCCGATGCGGCAGGATATATCACCGGAGCGGAAATTCCGATCGCCGGCGGTTTGCAGTTCTAATGCCTTGAAAACTTCAACAAAAAAGGATTTGGATTATGATCAAAAGTGCTTCCCATGGGAAGGTAAAGCAGACTTGCTTTACCTTCCCATGGGAAGGTAAAGCAGACTTGCTTTACCTTGATTGAACTCCTCGTTGTCATTGCCATTATCGCCATACTTGCGGCAATATTGCTCCCTGCATTGCAGAGTGCCCGGGAACGGGCAAAGGATAGCGGATGCAAAAACAATCAGAAACAGCTTGGAAATTTTTTCAGTATATATGTCGGTGATTTTGATTCATGGTTTCCCTGTGCCAATTATTATGAAGATGATAAAAGCATTTCGTTTATGAAGACTTTTACCGATCTTGGGTACTACAGCAGAACCGGTGCCAGTCAACCCAGATATGGCAAAACCGGTATTGTTTTCTGTCCCGCCAATCCGATTACTGATGAGTCATCTTATGGCACCGATTACGCTGTCAATTTTATGCTGACCTCCCGCTATCTGGATGATGGTACGTTCTATAAATACGACGGTTACACTGCCCGCTGGGTAAAACAGGCGAACTGGAACGCCCGTCATATCCTGCTTATCGATCATTACGGAATGAATTATCAATTCACCCACTATAAGTTCAAGGATATCACCGGGACATCCATCCGTTGGCGACACCGTCCGCGAACACGCCGTGCCAATGGTGCTCCTACCGGCGGATTTGCCAATGCAGCAATGGTAGATGGTTCTGTACAATCTATGGATTTCAATGATTACAGCGCTTGGACCGATCCCAAGTGGAAAAATATTTATGCCCGTCCGACTAAAGATTGAAGCGAAATGGAGTGTTGAAATGAAAAAATTTATGTTTTTATTTTTCTGTGCTGTTGCGACTGCATTTATTGTTTCAGCTGAAACGCTGGAATTTCCTGCCAAATTGAAAAAAGGTGCTTCCCGTAATGCTGACGGTAATGTTGAAGTTGCCGGAATCGTGCAGAATTTCAAGGATTTTACGGTTGCCCCGCGTCAGCGTTACCGGATAACGGTCAGTGCCCGCATCAAAGCCGGAAACGCTTTGGAAAATACTCCGGCAATGGAAGAGCTGCTGGGATTGATGGTCTGGAATCCCGGCAATTTTCCGTGGAAACTGCCGGCAATAGACTATGAATACCGGGGAAGCGGCAAACGGCTTTTTATCCGGTATCATAATACAAAACTGAATGTTTTCAGTTCAAAGTTCCGGGAGTACAAATTTGATATTTATACTCTGGACAACGCCGATGCGCTCCGTTTCTTTGTCCGCGCCAATGATAAAAACAATGTGGTCGAAATCGGTAAATGCGAAATCGTCAAAGTCGATATGAGTAAAGAAAAATATCTCAATGCCAATGCTGATTTTTCGCTTGGTGATTACAATCCCGGCGGCTTCGGTTACGCGCACAAAGGGGTTTTCGGCAAAGATAATGCCGGCTGGTATATCGATCTTGGCAACAGCTGGGCGGTCTGTGATGCCATCCCGGTGACACCGGGGGATAAACTGAAAATTTCTTACGCCGGTGAGGCCGCTGCCAACCGCCGCTATATGAAATTCGGTGTGACCTTTTTTGACAATCCCCAGTTCGATTTAAAAAAAGGTAAAATCGGTACCAACAAACTGCCGATGCGGTTGACTGCCAAAGAAAAATCCGGTTCTTTGATCGTCCCGGTCCCGGAGGGGGCAAAGTGGATGCGTCCATCTTTCAGCGAAGGTTTGATGCGTTGTATCAGAATCGAAAAAATAAATGGAAACAAGTAAGATGAAAAAACTGTTGATACTCTTTTGTGCCATCGCCGCCGGGACGGTTTTTGCTGCTCCTGTTGTGTTGAAAGAGTGCGGTAAAGGTGCTGCCAATGTTGAGATCGTGGCGGATTTTCCCAAAGCTGATACCACCGGCAGTTATGCCGCAACCGAATTGCAGAAATATTTGCAGAAACTTACCGGCTTGAAAATCAAACTCAACAAAGTTCCCGGCAAAAGTGCACACAAAATTTTTCTCTGTCTGCCGGATTCAAAATATTTTGCTCCGGTAAAAGAGAAGTTTGTTTCTGACTTGCAGGCGTTGAAAAAAACTGACGGTTATGCCGTCCGGCAATCTGGAAACGATCTTTATATCATCGGAGACTGCCCCAAAGCTCTGCTCAATGGCGTTTACCGGTTCCTGATGAAAAACAGCGATATCATCTGGCCCCGTCCGGCAAAGGGAATTGCAATTTTTACTCCGGTGAAAAGTTTGACCTTCAATGCGGTAAATTATATCGACATTTCCAAATTCAAATACCGGGGCTGGGGCTGGAATTACAGCCGTACCGTCACATCTGATGAGCTGAATATCTGGCGCGCCAGAATGTGTTTCAATCTTCCCGGCGGGCCGGCTTCGCAGCGCAACGCCAAACTGGAACGCAAACTCGCTTTCCGCGACGGCTTTTGCATCCGGGGACAATCACAGGGACACAACATGGTGAGCCATTACCTGCCGGATACGGTTTATGGCAAAGACCACCCCGAATATTATATGCTGGTCGATGGACAGCGTTATGTCAAACGCAACGCCAACCCCTGTTATACCAATGAAGATGTGCCGCGTATCATCGCTGAAAAAGCTCTTCAGGAACTCCGGAGCAGTAAACTTCCGGTTTCGATAATGGTGATCCAGAATTCCGATCAGGGACTCACCTGCGAATGTGCCAACTGCGTCAAGCCGATAAAACTTGCGGATGGTTCTCTGTTGACGATCAAAGATGAAGCGTTCCGTTCCACCCAGTTTTTCATCTTTTTCAACAAAATCGCCCGGATGATCGGCAAAGAGTTTCCGGATGTCCTGATTCAGACCTACGGCTATATGTTCACCGCCATTCCGCCCAAGGTCGCGCTTGAACCCAATATCGCCATCAGCTATTGTCCCTATATCCGCAATGACAAAGAACCGCTTTCCGGCACGAGCAATAAAAAGTGGCAGATCAGGACTGACGGCTGGCTCAAACTTACCAGCAATCTTCTGCTGCGCGAATATTACTATTCCGGAGCGCGTTTCCCCCGGCCGCTGGCAGAAATAATGGTGCAGGATTTGCGCTATCTGCAAAAGCACAATATTCCTTATGTCACCAGTGAATTTACCTGGAGCGATGATGAACACAAGCCCGGAGACGGAGTTTTTGCCAAATACTTCTGGGATTTGACCGCAGGGGAAGTCTGGGTGATGAGCCAGCTGATCTGGGACCCGCATCAGGATGTAACAGCGTTGCGGAGCGATTTTATGAAACGCACCTATAAAGAAGCGGCTCCGGCAATGGAGGAATTTTACCGCCTTATCCGCGAAGCGTGGCTCAATGATCCCAGACCGTCGGCTTTCAACGATAATATCGTCAAATCTTTCAGTTACTATATCATCGGTAAAAAGATCGACAAAAAATGTCTTGCCGCACTCAATAAGGCAATGAAAACCGTGAAACATCCGGAAAGCAGAAAACTGGTCGCTCTTGCTCTGGAGAGATTCAAAATGTATCTCAATATGGCAAAAGCTGAAGCGGTTCTGGAACTGAACGTTCCGAAGCTTTCCGCGGAAAAAGCTCCCGGTTTCGATCTTGCTTCCGGCGTGTGGGCAAAAGCCGCGGTCCTTTCGCCGCTTTTCCAGTTGAACCGCGTGGGATTGAAAGCCGTTTCAGATGTTACCGTCAAACTATTCCATGACGGCAGAAATCTCTACATCGGCACCCGGGTGAAAAAAGCTCCCGCCGACCTCTTCTGCCGTGCCTTTGCTGAACGCGATGCCGGTTTCCCAAGCGGCGATCATGTCGAATTTTTCTTTGTCAACCGCAAGGACAAATACTACTATCAGCTGGCGTGGGATTACAAAGGCAGTATCTATGATGCCAAAACGACCGATCCAAAATGGAATGGCAAATGGAGCGTCAGAACCTGTGAAAATCCTGACGGCTGGAGCAGTGTTTTTTCTATTCCGCTCGATGAAACCGGGATGATTTTATTGCAGAATAATAAATTGAGTGCGACCATTATGCTGACCGTACGTCAATCCAACGGGCGCAATGAAGCCGCGATCTGGGGCGGAGGACGGGTACATTCACCGGATTCATTCGGCGATTTGATTTTAGATTTGGAGTAAAGAAACTATGATGACTCATCCTTATTTCAGCAGTGCATGGCAGAGTGAAATGAATTATGTCTGGGATTCCCGTACTGTCACCGGAGTCGTGACCCTCAAAGCGTGCCGCAATCAGCAGACCATGAGTATGTCCGCTGTTTCCGGGATGAAAACCCCGGATGGTGAAGCGGCATTGCTGCTCCGCGCTCTGGGGAATTTTTCAAAGCGCACTTTGCTGTGGAATCAGGAATTTTACATGGCAGAGGGGGATTTTGCCGGATGCAGATTCCAGCTGTTTGCTCCGCATGAGATGAGAGTGGTTATGGAATTCCGGTCACGGCGCAAAACTTTCCGCTGTCGTCCGGGATGGAATCTTGTGAATCTGGAAATTCCTTCCAACGAAACTTTGGAACGGGTGCCGGGGTGTATTGCAGTATCATTTCTGGATATGGCAGACAGTGACAAGATCTATATGGGGACATTGAAATATTTTTTGCGCACTGACCGCGATGTGCCGCCGCCGGATTTCCCCAAAAAAGTAATCCGTGCCGACGAAAACTGGAAACCGTGCGATTTGAGTGATCTCTATGTGAAAAAGGGGACTGTTCTGGATTTTTCCGCTATCGTGCCAAGTGTGGATGTTGATGCAAAGGGCAGGGTGACGGTTTCAGATGACGGCCACTTCTGCTATGCCAATTCTCCGGATGAGTACATCCGGTTTTTCGGACATTCCATGGCGTTGACCCGCTCTACCATTCCTGATACTCACGCTGAAATAGATGCATTTGCCGATGCCTTGCGCAATCAGGGGTACAATCTGGTTCGCATCCACGGCGTCAATGCGCTGTTGATGGATGGAAGTGAGGCATGGGACGGATCTATGCCGGATAAAGTTGAAGATATTCCGGTCGTGCCGGAAATCGAGGAACGCCTTCATTATTTTACCTATGCCCTTAAACAGCGCGGGATCTATCTCTACTTGGATATGTGTACCTTTATCAACGGCTGGCACAGCGGCGATGTCTGGATGAATGGCGGTATATGGATCAATAAAAAGCATGGGCCCACGCGCTATTCTTCACAATTTCTGGATAGAGACCCGGCGGTGCGAGCCAATTACCGTGCCGGAGTGCTCCGGGTGATGACTGCGATGAATCCATATACAAAAATGCGCCTTGCCGATGATCCGTGTGTCGCCTTTGTATTGGGCTTCAATGAACTGCTTATCAGCAACTGCGACGAATGGCAGAAACGGATCAAACGAAGCAAAAAAAGTCTCGCCGAACTCAATTATGAAACCCTTGAGGAAACTGCTCAATTTATTGATGCGACCATCCGTGAAACCGGATATAAAGGTTTGATAAACCAGTATGACAACAGCAATAAACTGGTCAATCTGGCAGTAGGCTGCCGTTATTCATCCGTGACCAATCACCTTTACCACTGGTGTCCGCACAAATTCTTTTACCCCGGTTCATCGCAGGGCGCATCGAGTACGCTCTTTTCCGGTATCGGATATTTCCGGCGTGCCGCACGCCAGCGGCCGCTTGGAAAACCGTTCGGAATAACCGAATACGGCGAACCGTATTGGAACAATCACCGGTTTCAGCAGGGACTGGGCTTCGGAGCGTACAGCTCATTTCAGGATTTTGATATGCTTATCGAACACTCAACTCCTGTAATGAAGTCCGGAGGTGAACTGCGTCCATTTTCCGGCGGCAACGATCCGGCTTCCCGGGCGGCGGAGGTGATTACCGGGTGCGCCTTTATGCGGCGTGACATAACTCCGGCAAAACACCGTATCTGCTGGAGCTATGACCGGGAGTTCATGGTGAAAAATTTTGACCGCATGATCGAAAGCACCAACAGTTTTGCCGCACTGCTCACCGGAATCGGTTTCGCCTATGAAAGCACTCCGGAAGCCGATTTGCATTTCCAGCTTGAAACGGCTCCCCTGGGAGAGTTTTTCGGTCCGGAATTTTATCATCACTTCAAAGGCAGTGAAAAATTCAATAAACTTGTCGGTTTACTCCGGGAGAAGAAGATCATTGCTTCTGATAACGCCACCGATCCGGGGCAGGGAATATATGAGTCTGAAACCGGAGAGTTGAAAATCGATATTGTAAAAGAGATATTGACTTTGCAATGTCCGCGTATGGAAGGTGTTTCGCTTCCGGCTGGTATGAGCCATTCGCTCAAACATATCGATATTGCTCCCGGCAATATTGAAGCTGTGATCGCATTGATTTCACAGGACGGTATGCTTGATCTTGACCACTGCCGCCGCGCGCTGCTTGTGTGCGGTACCAATGCTCTCAACAGTGAAAGTGCTTTCCTCATCCGGGAGAACAACGATAACGGCGGGAAATATATCGTCGATACCGAGAACCGTACCTACATGGTTCAGGATGGAGAAGAAGTTCTGCTCAACAACGGTCATGCTCCGGTGCTTCGGCAGATCCGCCGCGGCAGTTTTGAAGTCACGCTTCCGGCAATGAAAAATCCGGAAGTTTACGCGGTGAAATTCAATGGAGAACGCGATTTTGCTATACCGTTTGAATTAAAAAACGGCAGGATATCTTTTACGCTTGGAGATTCACCGTCTCCATTCTTTGAGATCGTTGACAAGTCAGAATGAGAATCACTGCTGTCCGGTAAAAATTTCAGAGCAGTAAAGGGCTGAAAAGTTCCTCTTGCACGGGTAAATTCCAGTTTGGCGGCTTTTCAAGGATTTTTCGGTCAAGTGACAGAACTTCCAACAATGATTGGTTTTGCACAAGCGTGTCTCGTATGCGATTTGTCAGCTCCGTCATCCCCAACTTGAAACCATGCAGATTCAATTAGCTCCGGTAATTTTTACCGGACAGTAGTGAAAATTTACTGCAATTTTGATCGTTTTTTAATAGAGAAAAACTGCCGCCGGGAAGTTCCCGGAGCGGCAGTTTGCAATCGGCTTTTGACCGGATGATTCGGGGTTTGCAAACGGTCAGTCAACGCCAATGGTGTTGCGGTTCAGTTTGTATTTTTCCTCGACATGATGTTCGATCCAGGCATCGGTAAATGGTGTAACGCGCCGGGACGCTGTCTTGGGGTCAACGTGATAGATGTCAACGATTTCCAGCATCGCTTTTTCGGTGACTTCGTTGGTTTCGTTGTTATGCTGAGCAAGTTCAAAGTCGATGACAGCACGCAAATATAAAAGCCGCCAACGCCAGCATTTTTTTGACCATTGCGGTAATTTTGAATCAATTTTTTCAGCAATGGCAAGCATCTCTACGGTGTTTTTCCAGGTTTTGCCTTTCAATCTCCAGAGCGGTTTGGAGGACATCATTTCAAAGGAATCGTTTGCCTCTTCCTGCGGTTCGATCCAGATAACGCCTTCATGGTTTTCCTCCATAAGTTCCAGCAGCCGCTTGAAATCATCGAGGGCATCATCCGGGATGCCGAGATAATACCGGGCATATTCCTGAATGGTTTCTTCTGTAGAATTTTGACCGGTAACAAAAAAGTCGGAATAAAGTACTTTGTTGAAATCTTCAAAAATACCTTCGGAATAGAGTATGCCGCCGTTGGCAAGATGCGATATCTCTCCGAACAGATTGGAGAAACGTTTGGGCAGCGGAGTTGCACCGAATCCACCCCATGGCGCGCGTCCCCACATAGTGATTTCCGGAAATGTTATCAGCTCCGTCTTGCCCGGCAGCGGGTGCGTCAGCGGATATTCCGGGAAACTTCCGTGGCTGTCTGCCATAATAAGATCGATAAAATCAGCTTCACCATTATTGATCTTTTTGTACAAGGTCTCCCATTCGCCCAGATCAGCTAAAAAATCGAATTCCCAGGTGGTCCAGATTATTTTTGCATCGGGCCAATACTCCCGGATGAGAGGGACAACTTTGTCTGCCAGTTTGAACATCCCGTTTATACCATAAGGAAAACATTTTTCGCATCCGCATCCGCCCTGGTCATAGGGCCAGAATTTGACCGTTGAAATCTTTATTCCTTCAAGTTCATCAAAAAAACTCCGGATCTTTTTCAGCAGATATTCCATGCCGTCAGGATTGCTCGGACAAATTTCTGTTCCGAAAAACGAGTGCCCGGTAGGTGTTGCCCGTAATTCCATCGGGGAATCGGCATAACCATTGTTGCTGACGCCGATATTGATTCCCATACCCAGTTCCATGGCATATTTCCAGAGACGTTTGCGGCGGTTCAAGTCATTGACAGTTTCTGGAGAACCGGCGATTTTGGCGGCTGAACCGGCAGTAAGTTGAAAATTATTATAGCCTTGCAAAGCCAGATCTTCAATATACTCTTCCATCTCCTCGACGGGGGCAACTTCGTAGACATTATAAAAATGGCTGGCAAAATAGATACAGCGGAAACTTTTTGCCGGTTTCCATATCCCGCGCCAATTGCCGGGAGTGAATATGCTATCGACATAGTTTCCGGTACGCAGAAGTTTGCCGACAGCATAAAGAAAGGCTGCCGGGCTTCCGCAGTCCAGCTGAAGTTTTTTTGAATTGCATAACCCGGAAAGCCGGAATTCTTCCGGAGTACAGCGCGGATTGCGTACTACTGTAATTTCAACTTCCGGGTCGGCAGTGAGCTGACGTTTCTGCAAACGGACATTAAATATCCGGAGTGCGTGCTCCTCCATTTTTTCCGGAGTATATTGAAAGTTAAATATACTGTGTTTCATTTTAAAAAATCCCTCTTTTTTTTATTATTTGACCACGTTGAGTTTTTCAGCAAGCTCAAGCAGCATCTTGCCGGCTTTTTCCATATCGCCCTCTCTGGCATATCCGAGATTGACAATATGGTCGTATTCTTTCTGCCAGACAGAAACATTTTTACCGGCTTTTTTCAAGGCGGCGATCTTTTCGCGACAGAATTTTGCCAGTTTGAATTCTACCCAGCCGATGTACCATGCCTCCTGACGGCGGGAGGGGACCAGTGCATCCTGAAATTGATTTATATATGTTGTCGAATAATCGGTGGTGGTCTTATATTTGCTGCCGGGTTTGGTATCGTATGAATTGAAGAAATCGCCGCTGGGAACACTGATGCTGTAAAAGGTGGCTGGTCCTTCAAAACCAGCTTCAAGATTTTCCCAGAAGCGGTGGCGGTAACGTTCCGGGGCGACGCTTTTTGAAAACACGACGTAGCTCCAGATATCTTTGCCGCTGTCCCGATATATTTTTTTCATATCTTTCTTGAGGTGACCGTAGGATGGACACAGAATATCAAAGGTATCCAGATAACGTTGATGATAACCATCGCCAACCCGGAACGGATTGATGAATATCCTGAATTTGGGATTGATGCTCCGGATGAATTTGGCTCCGGTAAATGCAAGCCAGGCTGAACTTTTCGGATCATCCGGATCACCGGTGGGTTCATCGGTCGGGCTGAAGACCAGATTGCTTTCATTAAGGCCGTGTTTTTTCAGAAAATTGAAGATATCAAGATAATTTTTGCGGGTTTCTTTCTGCCACTTTTCGCTCATGAAATTTCTCTTGCGGTGCCACTTGTATTCCGGATAAAGTGTGATTATAATGTCTTCTTTGGGTATACCGTTGGCAGCCAGATCTTTAAGCAGCTGTTCGATCTTGAAAAAATGGACGGAACCGTCTTTATTGATGATCTGTCCGGGAGGACCGAAATGCGGATATTTGATGCAGACCGTATTGAATTCATAATCTTTCAGCAGTTTGACGATAAAAGGATCGATGCCGTAGGTCCAGGTGCGCATTTTTACTTTGTCCAAATCCACCGGACTTACGATCAGTTCCAATGCCACTTGTTTGTATTCAAATTTGCTGTATGATGGGACGAAGCGGATCTTTGCCCGGTATCTGCCCGGTTTGAGATTTTTGGTGTTGATGTCAAGCTGCAGAATCCCGGTGTTGTTGGCAGGCACGCGAAAAACACTGCCCAGCGGCAGATCAAATACCGGATCAGGGATGAATTTGCCGCCATTGAGTTCAACAAATGCGATTTCTCTGAAGCGGATGTTTTTGAGCCACGCCTCTTCTTTTTTTGAATAGGCGACCAATTGGATGTTGCCCATAAAATTGCGGTTGCTCAAATTGGTGATAAGCAGCGAGGTTATGGGACGGGCACCTTTGGCACTTTTAAGAGATATCTTTTGGAGTTCTTTGCAGTCAATAGAGAGTTTTTCATCCGGTGAGACTTGAGAACAGTAGGGCTTCTGCCAGATAAACCAGGTCTTGCCCTTATTTACACTTTGGACGATAGCGTTGGATAAACTTTGCAGCTGGTTGTTGATGTCGTGCCAGTTTGCGATATTTTCACCGCGTTTGTCAATGATCTTGTCCAGCGCATTGATTTCAGTTATGATCTTTTTGTCCTGCGGGATATATTTGCGCTGCATTGCTGCGAGTTTTGCCAATTCTTTTTTAAGCATAACGCGGCGGCTGCCTATAATGAACTTTCCGTAGCGTTCCATTGCAAACTGGAAATCTTCGCCTACCGGTGCCCAGGTGCTCAAGCCCCCGCAGCTGTCGCCGCGCCGGGTGATATTGCCGTACCAGATGGAGCCTTCAGAGGGGATTTCCAGTCCGATTTCGGCGAGGTCAAGTGAGAATTCGATATAAAATGCGTTGCCGATGGTTTTGCCGGCAGCACGCAGAGTTTTGGGGTGCCAGGGAGTGCTGGTGCCGGAATTTGAATTTTCAAAGGCGCACCAGGCTCCAAGAGAGTTGAATTCGATCTGATAAAAACGGTTGGTCAATCCGTGCCGGAGAAAGAAACCTATGCAATCATCTTTCCATACAAACGGGCCTGATTTTTTATGTTCGGTTATCACCTTTGTGCCCGGCGGAAATGGAGCGATAAATGCACCGTACAATTTACCGTTATGATAGCCGAGGATGCCGTCGGAGGCGTTTTTTACAAACTTGTCATCTGCGGCAAGAAACAGCGCATTCACGGTTTTGCTCATTGAACCCAGAACAATGAATTTCCCGATTTTTTCACAATTTTT
Source organism: Lentisphaerota bacterium (assembly GCA_015061605.1). Lineage (GTDB taxonomy): Bacteria > Verrucomicrobiota > Lentisphaeria > Victivallales > Victivallaceae > UBA1784. The sequence goes on from SUWH01000011.1 coordinate 87,528, forward strand.
CCAGGCGTTATCATTGATATTGCCATCGATGACCGGGGCTGATTTGAGTTTGTTTATGACCAGATTTGGGTCGGTTCGGGAAAAAACGGCATCCTCTTTGCCGCTGGCAATATGAGTTGAAACCGGTTTGTCCACAGTATCAGTGATCTTCAAGCCGCCGATCATTCCTTTGAAATGACGGTATATTTTGCTGTCCACAGAGTAGCCGAGACGACCGATCGGGTAATGTTTGAATTTTACGTAGGGCGACAAATCTGAAAATGAAAGCGCATCTTTTTCCTCTTTCAACAGTTTCCCGTCCAGATAAAGCGACATTTTTTCGCCTGATTTGGTGGTCAGTGTCAGTGTGTGCATAACTCCGGCAGCCAGTGGCGAATTGGGAACAATGATTTTGACTTCCCGTTGTTTTTTCTCATTTTTTACTGAAAATCTTGCTCCGATGGTGTTGTGGTTATCCAAATAAATTTCCAGCTGCGCCCAATGCCATTTGCTCTTTTGATAAGTGAAAAGAGTCATCCGCTGTTTGACAGCTTCATTGATCTGAAACTTTATTTCGACCGTAGCTTCCTTGAAGTTTATATCCGGCATAGCGACCCCCTGATGGGATTTGCCATCAAACACCAGAGCATTGTCGCCGTTCGCAAGAACTCCTTCCTGCAAAAGTTTAGTGTATATGCTCGGTCGTTTTTTTACTCTGGTCAACAGCACCTTGTGATCTTTACGGGGCAGGGGATTATTAAAGTTCCAGTCAAACTGGACTACTGCAGACAGCGAAAGTGCGGCAAGTGCCGCAGTTGTGAGGAGATATTTTTTTAACATAGTTCAAATCAGCCTTTTTTTATTTATCTGTTATTGCCACAATCTGCCCCAGGTGACGGCTTGATCGTTAAAGCGGGTGTAGAAATCCTGACTTCTGGCATAGGGGGTTGCTCCCTGGCACAATTCTGCAGTTACGTGACCGTCCAGCCAGGTGATGTTGGCTTTATTGGCGTGGTCCGGATAGACCATACCGCGACCGGTTTCGCTTGCCCAGGCGCTGGTCTTTGTATGCAATATGTGATGGGTACTTGCTTTCAGTTGAAACGGATTGTGGCTGTCGGCAAAGCCGATAACTTTTGAAGCATTACGGAAAAGACTCAGTTTTGCCGGTCCGCGCTTGGTGCCGTTGAACCAGGTGTCGGAATACCCCCAACGCAGATAGTGATAATTTATGCCGTAATCCGAATAATTCGGATAATATTTTACACCGGTGCTGAAACGGTTTTTTGCCAGGATGTTGTTGGGTCGCCCGGGACAGAGAATCGTGTCATTGGCAATTAAATTCATTTCGATAAAGACTTGTGCCCAGGCACTGGTCGTGCCGTTTTTGCATACCAGTGTAATGGCAGGGCAATAGCCGTCAAAGGCATCAGCATAGAGCAGTAATCCGGCACCGAGTTGTTTGCTGTTGCCGGAGCAGGAACTTGCCTGGGCGTTGACCCGTGCCTTTTGCAGTGCTGGCAGGAGCATCGCCGCTAATATGGCAATGATGGCAATAACAACCAGGAGTTCAATCAGCGTGAAGCGGTACCGCTTCCTTATCCAGCTGGATAAGGAAAAAACTCTCTCAAAGTTCATTTTTTATCCCTTTTCTGTTTTTTTTTGAAGGTTTTTTAGTGCTGTTAAGTTAACATAACACAAAAAAGTAAAAAAAGCAACAGAAAAAAATAAAAAAATCGTTTTTTTTCAAGCAAGAACTTAAACAAATATACAATGCTTTTCTTAGCAGTAGCATAATACCATCAAATGAATTAATAAAACTATACTTTAAGGCACTGGAGGAGAAATATGGCAGCAGGGATATGAATGGTATTATAAAATTAAAGGATGGAATTATTGAATTAGTAAAAGACACATATGTTCTTCCGAAGTCCAAGTATAAATTTAATGACTGTAATTATGTTATTTTCTATAATCGCGAAGCGGCACAAAAAAGATTAAATGAATTGCAGGTTGCAAACGACACTTTCCGTAAAAAAAGCAATGATATATAAAATTTAGAGTAGAAAAAGTAAAATATAATGAGGTAATTTCAAAAGTTTTTAATTAAAATAGTTGTTTTCAAACACTGCTGTCCGGTAAAAATTTCAGAGCAGTAAAGGGCTGAAAAGTTCCTCTTGCACGGGTAAATTCCAGTTTGGCGGCGTTTCAAGGATTTTTCGGTCAAGTGACAGAACTTCCAACAATGATTGGTTTTGCACAAGCGTGTCTCGTATGCGATTTGTCAACTCCGTCATGCCTAACTTGAACCCATGCAGAAATTTGAGCAAAGAGCAAAGTCAGAAATTGTTTCCAAGCTGTAAAATGCTTGCAATATCTGTCTCCGCCTGACTTTTTTACGATTTTTTCAAAACGATATCGGGGTATGAAGTTGAAAAGTTGAGAATATATGCTATTGTAATACATGGTTCGGGACTTTCGTGTTAAATATTAAAAATTTGAGCGTTTTTAATATATAACAAGTCCCGACAATTTCAATTAACTCCGGTAATTTTTACCGGACAGTAGTGATAAAATTTAGTGAGATAAATCATGGCTTTTTATGACAAAAATCCCCGATATAATGCTTTGCGCGAAAAAGCGATAGAACTGGCGCTCAAAAATCTGGAACATCCCGATTTCCCCGGCTGGAAACCCCAGATGTGCTGTATGCCCGGTGTCGGAAAAATCTGGCAGTGGGATTCCTGCTTTATGGCGCTGTTCGCTCTGGACATCCCGGACATTGTTGAGCCGATGAACAATCTGGACAACTTGTATCTCTGCCAAAGAGAAGACGGTTTTATGGCGATGGCGTATGTTATCGAAACCCGCCAGCCCGCCTTCGGTGAGCTGATAAATCCGCCGCTTTTCGCCTGGGTGGAGTGGGAATATTTCCGCAAAACCGGCGATGATTCGCGGTTTGAACGGATTTTTCCCATTCTGGATAAATATTATCTGTGGCTGAAAAATCACCGCCGCCGCCCCGGTTCCGGACTCTATTTCTTTGAATCCCCCGGTGCCAGCGGTATGGATAACACTCCTCGCGGCGGTTGGCCCTCATTTCAGAATATGGGCAGCGATGTGAGCCATATCGACCTCATCTGTCAACAGCTTTTAAGTGCCCGGCATCTGGCGGAGATCGCCCGGAAACTTGATAATGGCAAAGCGGAATTTTACCTTGCCGAAGCCGATGAACTGGTCAAACTCATCAACCGCTATCACTGGAACGGAAAGACCGGTTTTTATTATGACCTGTTTGAACGTTCCAGACCGGAATCATACCGTTCTCTGATTGGCAACAAGACCGCTGCCGCATTCTGGACATTGATCTCCGGCGCGGCTTCGGCTGAACAGGCAGATGCTCTGGAAAAACATCTGCTCGACCCGGATGAATTCTTTACCGAACATCCCATTCCGGCGATTTCCAGAGATGATCCAAATTATCACGCTTCCGGGTGGTATTGGCTGGGAGGAGTATGGCCGCCGATGGTTTACATGACAGTTGCCGGATTGAAAAAATACGGCAAACTTGATACCGCGCGCCTTATCGCCCGCAAACATCTGGATGCGATGTGCCGCACCTTTGAAGAATTTGAACCGCATACCATCTGGGAGTGCTATTCTCCGGAATATATGCGTCCGGCAGACCGGGAGGAAGGGGTTCTGGTGCGTAAAGATTTTGTCGGCTGGGGCGGACTCGGTCCGATTGCTTTTTTGAATGATATGGATTTGTGGCAGGAAAATTGACCGGCAGTATTGTTGTTTTTCTGTCATTTCGCTGGAAAAAATGAAAAATTTTCATTTTACCGCTTGAAAAAAATCCCTTGTCGCGCTATATTATAGGAACAACAAACGTGGTGGCTGTAGCTCAGTTGGTTAGAGCGTCTGGTTGTGGCCCAGAAGGCCGTCGGTTCGAGTCCGATCAGCCACCCCATTTTTTTGCCCAAATTTTGGGCAAAAAAATAACGAAGACGCAAGTCTTCACTTCACTGCGCGAAGCGCAACTTCACTCAAAACCGAAGGTTTTCTTCACATCTTCACTAAATTCCAGAAGCCTTGCTTGTGAAGTCGTTTCATTCCGCTGACGCTCCATTACACTTGTGAAGACGCTCCCGTCTTCATTTCATTACGCCGCGGCAAGCCATTTCATTCGCTTGTGAAGACGTTTCATTCCGCTATCACTCCATTGCACTTGCTTGTCGCGGCGTAATCTGCAAAGCAGATGAAGCCGGATGAAGTTGCCGCCTGCGGCGGGAGGATGTGTTTCTTTTTACAGCGCACCTCCTGCGCTTTTGGGTGGTTGCCTTCGCTGTCGCTCAGGCTCGCCTTGCGGCGTGTGGCCCAGAAGGCCGTCGGCTTGTCACGGCGTAATCTGCAAAGCAGATGAAGCCGGATTCGAGTCCGATCAGCCACCCCATTTTTTTGCCTCTTCGACGGTTTGTGACAGAAGTCATAATAATTTCTCGCTCGAAATTTCCGGCAGTTGATAGATTTTCAATTTGAAATACTCACGATCTCTGAAACCGTAAGCCTGTTTTATCAGC
>SUWH01000012.1 GCA_015061605.1 Lentisphaerota bacterium
TCCGGCTGAATGCTCTCTCAACAGTCCTGAGCAGCGGCGAGTTCTCACAGCCGGAATTTGTTGCACTGATTGGAGATCCGGTGGATTGGCACAAGTATCAGCGATATGCTTACGGAAGCGAAGCCACAGCTTTCAAAAGCTGCTTTGATTATCTGCAAATTTACGCCTTACTGCAGACGGAGAATAAAAAAATCAATTCATTGAAAAAATATATGCCTTTATTTATGAAGGTCCACTTTCTGAGGGATTACCGTTTTGCATTACAAACTTTTATCAAAGCCTGTACTGTCCCGGCAAATTTATCCGGTCTTGAACAGGCGCAACTTGCCTTAGTCGATGATAACGAAATAAAACGCAATTCATATTTGCTGTCGGGAATGTTTACGCCGGCATTGGGACAATTGTATGTCAGGAGTGCGCAAATCACAGATGCCCGCCAGATGGCACTCGTAGCCGCCGAAGTTATGGAATATCGCAAACAACACGGAAAACTGCCGGAAGATCTCTCTTTTCTCCCACAGATACCGCTGGCAAAACGGGATCACAAGCCTTTGATGTATAAGAAAACAAAAGACGGTTTCCGGATTTTCAGCCATACCGATAAAGACAAAAAGCCCGATGAAAAAGATACCCGTTTTTCCTATCGGGTACGGTTGGATGGTAAAAATGAAACTCTTTGACAAATACTTTCAACCATACGCAGAATACTGTTTGCGAACAACTTTTTCGGAAAATGAACTGAAAGCAGTCTTTGAGAAAGAGTTGCCGCATGTTTTCAGTTTTGCGGCATTCAAAGCGGGATTTGAAGCAAATAAATTCACCTTTTTCAGACGGAGCAAGCCGTTTCATTTACATCCCGGCATCACCGGCAGAAACTCTTTGCGGGGCGAACTTGCCATACAATGCGAAAAACCGGAGTATTCGCCTGAAACGATTTTGCATATCACCATTGCTCCGCAGAATATAAGTCTGTTTTGCTGGATTTATCTTTGTTTTGCGGTGATGATGGGGATTTCGCTTTTATGTGCCGGATCGTGGCAAGCTGTTATTCCCTTGGGAATGAGCGTGTGTTTGTTCGTGTTTCTTGCCATCTGCCGTTCAGTTGCCGAAAATGAAATTCCCCAAATCCGTCAGGCGTTTGAAAATACTTTGCGGAAATTTGAAGAAAAATACCGTGATAAAACAATTGAATTTCCACAAGATGAAAATCAGACAAAAAAGATTAATTTTTTCTGGATTGTGTTTTTGTTGACAGTACCTGTCGTGCTTGTTCTTGTATTTGATCCGGCAAGTACACTTTCACTCCGGAATTTTTTGGAAGATATTGCGAGAACCATATTTTTTATTGATTTTCCTATTGGGATGTGTCTCTTGCATTACTACTATCCGCAATTTTTCCGACATCGCAAAAGCGGACATTATTCCATTGTGCCGTGGGGAATATTTTTCCTTGTCTGCTGGGGGATCGTGGCTCTGGAAATGTTTCTTGAAACACAATTCGGGCGGTATCCGGAGAATGGATTTTCTGTCGTCTCTGCTTACTTTTGCGGCTGGATGTATATCTGGTTTACAATGATTCCCATTGGCTTAATCTACCTGCTCTTCCGCTGTATTCAAAAATTGTGGAATAAAAGGAGGAAAAAAGTTGAAAAAAAGAATTGAATACCTTATTGCAATATCCATTTCCCTTATTCTTCTTGAGATCGGGTTCTTTTATGCGCTTGCCTGGTACTGGTCCGGTTTTGAGTGGTCGCCATTGGGATATGAAACCTGCGGAATGGAATTTATCGCCATATTGCTGCTGACTTATCCCGCATTTGTTCTTGGTTTATTGATAAGACTTGGGCTGCTTTTCCGCTGGAAATTCCCGCATTATGTGTGGTATCTGCCTTTGATCCTGTGCGGCATTGCTTCCTGCGCTATTGCCAAATCCCTTGAAATGGGGATCTTCTGCATTGCTGCCATGCTCGCATTGCCGATCGTGGATTTTTCCGGAATCAGAAAAGCCGATTGGAAAAAGATCAGGACAACCATTTTGAAGAAGGAGAAATGATCGGGCGGAAAAAATTTGTTTTACTGACGGTATTGGCACTTTTTTCCTGCAATCTGTTTGCCCATGGAGAACAATGGTTTTCAGCGGTTTTTCTTTTCTGGACAGAGTTATCTGTGTTTTTTACGGAATTCCAGAGGAGTACAATGCATTTTGCGCCGGAATACCCGGCTGAAATATCCGGGATCCTGAAATCCGCATAAAGCTGCAATCCCGGCAATTTTCAACTCATCGGAGCTTGCCAGCAGTTTCTGTGCCGCATCAAGCCGCAAATTGATCAGATAATCATTCATCGTTATACCGAAGTCGTGGCGAAATATTTGCGATGCGTATGAGCGGTTTACTCCCAGTTCATCGCAGAGCAGAGAACAGTTTATATTTTCAGAAAAATTACATTCCAGATGATATTTTATTTTACGTGCCAGTTTGGAAGTTTCATCCATTGCTGAATGAAGTGAACAGAGCAGTTCACAGTAAAGCTGATTGACCAGAGCTTCTGTCAACGGACGGCAGATCATATCTCTGGTACTCTCAATATCATGGATCGCAATATCCAATGCCTGACATATTTTCTGCAATGCCCCGTTGCATGGTTTGTCGGTATAGCAATGGATGTTTTCCACAATTCTGCCTTTATCGAAACGCACATAATGCAGCCGGACATGGTGAGTGTGAAATACGATGGAAAAACCGCCGTAAGTTGCCGCCGGATTCACCGCTTCTGTGACTGCGTTGTAACTGCCGCAGAGGATATCTTTGTCGTGTATGTCTCGGATTCCGACAAGCCCGTCGAATGCCCCACGCATTTGCAGCGTCTTGCCGGTTGGAACTTCAAAAACGCACACCCGCATGGTGTAGAGCAATTCGGCACAGCGTTTCTCTCCGGGGTAGGTGAATGCGTAATGAAATTTCCCGGTCAGCGGTTTGTCGATGAAACTTTGCTTGAAGTGCTCAAGCAGAATCTTCTTATCGGCACTTTCTCCGAGCCATTTTGCCATATCACTTTTTGAATTTTGTTTTTTCTGCATAAAAACTTTTTCCCGGATCTCTTCCGTATTGCCGGATAATTTAATGCATCCTTATGGATTTGTCAAGCCGATTCCGGGGGAAAATATAACTTTTGTCAATCTGAAAATAAATATTTTCAGGACTTTTGTTGTTTATATCGGATTTATGTTTGATGCGGCTGTCATCTGATTGAACAAAGCATATCCTGATGGTAAATTATATCCGTATGATACGGTAATCAATATGATCAAAGGGAAAAATTATGCTGCGTTATCGTTCGACCGGTGAATTGCACAAAGATTTTCACATCCTGTTTTGCAATACACTGCACTACTTGCAGGAGAACTTCGGAGAGACTGCGGTTGAGGAAGTTTTGAAAAATACTGCTCAAAACGTTTACCGTTCAATGTATGAAAAACTGCTTGCCGGAGACACTTCAGAACTTCTTGAATACTGGGATTATTATTTGAAGCGCGAGAATGCCGCTTATACTGTCGAAAATTTTGATGACGGGATCCGGTTGACCGTTCACTCATGTCCGCTGTTGTCTCATTTGAAGAACAGCGGTTTGACTCCCGACCCGATCGCCTGCCAAGCTACAGTTATTTTTAACGATTCCCTGTGTGAAAATAGTCCGTTTACTGCGGAATTTGAAAAGACCGGAGAGTTTTCCTGTTGTCAGATTTTGAGAAAGAAGGTGACTTTATGATCCCCAGCGACCATTTTGTGAAATTTTACAATGAAGTCTTTAAATTTCTCGATTCCCGCAATTCCGGAGAACTGGGAAAATATTATCAGCTGGTGTCCGGAAATCAGGAGTTTCATTGCCTTGAACTTTTCCGGAAAAAAGGGCTTGCCGGGATGTATGAATACTGGGAACATATCCGCATCGAAGAGAACTGTGATATGGAAATTTCTCTTGAACCGGAATATTTCCATTGCAAAATGAAGGTTTGTCCGAGTTTGAGCAAAATCACCGATAATGACGGCGGCGCGTGTCCAAAATATTGCGACCATTGTCCGGGGTGGATCTTACCTCTGATGACCAAAGCCGGATTTTTTGTGGTCTACAATATAATCGACCGTACAAAACCGGTATGTGAGTTTTTTGTTTATAAAGATGCCGCCTGTGCCCGGAAAAAACGGGCAGAGCTGCTCGAAGTTTACGATAAAGATGTTATAAAATATAATTTTTAGTTATTGTCTCAAATTTTGTGAAACTTTTATGTTAATTTGTAATGATAATCGTTATTGTACAAAAAATATACTGCAAAAACAGTAATTTGTCAAACAATAAAACGGTTTGATTGCAGTCGGCGGATGCAGTGTGATGCAAGGTCGATGGTAAATCAAGGCGATGGTGAGGGAGTGTACTCAGGTACTCGACCGAACCGGAGTCCGAAGATTTGCCAAGAGATTGCGCGCAATGCGCCGCCGCAGGTTATATTTTTCACAAAAAATTAGACAAAACCAATTTTTAATATGAGGTGTTATTATGAAAAAAATTGTTATCAGTGCCACTGTTACTCCGCTGCTCGAAGACGGTTCGCTGGATAAAGCGGGATTGAAAAAAATATTTGACCGCAATATTGCTCACGGTGTCGATGGTTTTTTCATTCTCGGCAGCATGGGCGAATGGGGAAGTTTCAGCGATGATTTCAAAGAGGAGTTTGTTTCCGAAAGCTGTAAGATCATCGGGAAACGTGCCAGGCTGCTGGTCGGTATCAATGCCACCAGTCTGCCGCTTTCTCTGGAAAATATGAAGCGCTATTGCAAGTATGATTTTGACAGTTATGTATTCATGCTTCCCGGCCGGACTTCAGCACTTGATCCGGTGAAATCCATTCTCTCCGTGCTTGATGCCGCTGACCGTCCGGTCTATTACTACCATTGTCCCCCCAACAACGGCATCGATCTTTCGCTGGCGCAATTTGCAGAAATCATGGCTCATCCCAAACTGGCAGGAATCAAAAACTCCTCCGGCAATATGTGGCTCCGCCGTGAATTGCTTAAAATGCGCGCTGAACGCGGCTTCAAAACGCTTCTCCTCGAAGGTCAGGAATGGGCAGTCGATGAAGCTTTGATCGTCGGCAATGACGGTATGGTTTGCGGTATGGGCGCATTGGCTTCCAAAGTGATGGTCGATCTGGCAAAGGCGGTCGATGCCGGAAACTTTACCGAAGCGGTCCGGCTGCAGAATATTTTCATCGATGTTTTCCATGGGGTGTACGGCATTGACCTTGCCAATGTCTGGAACGGCCAGAAATATGCGCTGATGAAACTGGGTTTGTGTTCATCAGCTTACACTGTCGCCCAGGAAATGAGTACGCTTACTGATGCTGCCAGAGCGCGCATCGAAAAAGCCCTTGCTGATCTCAAAGAGGAACTGGACTGACTGCCGGATAAACTTCGGCAACAGCCTGTTATTCCTGCGGACAGAGGGCTTTGCCCTCTTTGAATTTGCTGGCGTTGGGAATTATACGTTCCACGATCAAAGGTTTGCCGGTATTGCCGAAACTTTCCACCGGATAGATTTCCACGCGGCAGAAACTTCCCGGAGTGATCACTTCGGCAGGGAGCTTGTAGACCTGCGGACGTCCGGCGATGCCCTGTAAGCGGTAGAAGTCGCTGATATAGCGTTCTTCAGCTTTCAGTTCCAGTTTATCATCAATTTTTTCATAAACTTTTACATCGTAAAAGTGGGTGAAGTCTTCGTGAAGTGCCTGATCGAATATCAGATACAGATAACCGAAGTCATAACGTATAACCCCGTGGGCATCAGCGGGAAATTCCGGTGCGGTACGTTCCATTTTGCGCTTTGCGGTATATTTTGCCTCCTCCGGGCGATAGGGTATCGGACAGCTCCAGAGTTTATCCGGTTTTATTTCGCGGCACTCTTCCACATTGTAACGGTGGAGGTCGAAGTGATCCGGATATATCTCCATAAACATAATGTTCAGCACTTCCCGGGCAAAGGGAACGATGACACTGCAGTTGTTGTAGCACTTTTCCTCCACGCAGGCGTAGGCTAAAGTGGAAGTGTTGACGGCGGTGAATTCCCCCTGCCAGATACAGCGTTCATCTTCCAGCGGACAGTGGGTGTGTCCGGAAACGGAAACCACCTGTTTGTAGCGGTTGAAAAGTTCCCGCAGTTCCGGTCTGCCGGAGGATGTGTGACTGCCGCTTACGGTATCAAACGGGTGAAAGTGGGTGACGACAAAGACCGGTTTGTTTTCATCGCGGGCGATGGCGGCTTTGATCTCATTTTCCAGAGCATCGAGCATTGTTTTTGAGTAGCCATCGGTCATATTTATATCTTCAGAAAGGGCGATGAAATCGTATCCGCCGACGACTTCATGGAGCGGATTGGCGTTTTTCTGGCCGATGAGGCGGCTCATTTCGGAGTAGATATATTCCGGCTGGCGTTCGGTGCCGCGCGGCACCCAGTAGTCATGGTTTCCGGCGCAGCCGACATGGATGGGCTGCGGATCGAAATATTTTTCCAGAAGTTCGCGGTAAAGTTTGAAAGTATCGAAGTTTGTCCCGTCTGCCAGATCTCCTGCCATGAGCAGGACATCCGGCTTCATGGGAGAGAGAAACTTCAACGCTTTATTGAGATTGTTCATTCCCCAGTCGCTCAAAGTGGGGTAGGCCTGGGAATCACTTATAATAGCCACTTTCAATGGCAGGATGCTGTTTTCCATAATTTCCTCCGTTTGCGTGTTGAAAATATAACTCAACTGCGGAGAAAATCAAGTTCATATCATTGAAAAATATGATGACCTGTGCTAAATTATAAGAGGAAGCAGGGGGGCGGAGATTTCTCCGCCCCGGTTCTTTGTATTCGCACAGTTGGAAGGAAAACACAGCATGAATCTGAAAAATGAGATTTTGAGACTGCTTGCTGAAAACGGGCGTCTCAACAACGCCGCCATTGCCGAAAGGCTGGACACAGCAGAACAATCAGTACAGCAGGCCGTCGCAGAACTCGAAGCTGACGGGGTTATCGTTGGCTACCGTGCCATGTTTGATGAGACATGCCTTCCCGAAACTGCGGTCAAGGCTGTTATCGAAGTCAAAATCAAACCGGAACGCAACAGCGGATTCGACCGCATTGCAAAAAGGATCAGCAAATTTTCAAAAGTTGAATCTGTTTATCTTGTTTCCGGAAGTTACGACTTACTTATCGAAGTACACGGAGAAAGCCTGAAAGATGTCGCCGAATTTGTTTCCGGTAAACTTGCAACGATCGACGGCGTCATGTCAACTTCAACACAATTTTTGTTGAAGAAGTACAAAGAACTTGGAAAGATGATGCAAAATGAAGAATATAAAGAAAGACTTAATATCACGCCCTGAATCTGAAAAATCAAGACTTGCCGGACATATCGCCGGACTTCCCAAAAGCGGTATCCGTGACTTTTTTGAACTCGTCAATAAAATGGACGATGTTATTTCCCTCGGAGTGGGCGAACCCGATTTTATCACACCGTGGACTATCCGGGAAAATGCAATTTATTCCCTTGAAAACGGACGGACAAGCTATACTTCAAATCTCGGTCTTCTTTCGCTCCGTAAAGCGATCTGCAATTATGTCGCAGAAAATTACAAGGTTCGGTACAATCCGGAAAATGAATGTATTGTAACCGTAGGTGTCAGTGAAGCACTTGATCTTGCTGTCCGTTCCATCACCAATCCGGGAGACGAAATCATTTACCATGAACCATGTTATGTCTCTTATGCTCCGGAAATAAAAATGGCTTTCGGAGTTCCTGTCGCTGTAAATACCTGTGAGAAAAATGGTTTTGCCCTTGATCCGGAAGATCTGGAACGGGCGATCACACCAAAAACCAAAGCTGTCCTGTTGAATTTTCCCTGCAATCCCACGGGAGCTGCAATCGATATGGAACGAATGAAAGCAATTGCAGAATTGGCAGTGAAACATGATTTGATCGTACTTTCTGATCTGATCTATTCGGAACTGGTATACGATTCAGATATTATGCCTGCCATTTCATCTCTGCCGGGGATGAAGGAGAGAACCGTTTTCCTGCACGGTTTTTCCAAAGCATTTGCAATGACCGGATTCCGCATCGGTTATGCCTGCGGACCGGCAGATATTATCGATACGATGATGAAAATACATCAATACTCCATGCTCTGCGCTCCGATCACCGCCCAGGAAGCTGCCGAGGAAGCATTGAGAAATTCAGTTTGCGACCGGGAGCTTATGCGACGGGAATACCGTTCCCGCAGGAATGTGATTGTAAAACGTTTTAATGATGCCGGATTGCCTTGTGTTATGCCGTCAGGGGCATTTTACGTCTTTCCGAATATAACTTCGACCGGATTGTCCTCCATGGAATTTGCCCTGCGCCTGATCCGGGAAAAAAAGGTCGCCGTCGTCCCGGGAACTGCATTCGGTGCTTGCGGCGAAGGATATGTACGGGCCTGTTATGCTTCATCTATGGAGGGGATTCTGGAGGCGACAGCAAGAATCAGGGAATTTGTAAAAGAATTGAATAAAAATGCCAAATAAAAAGCAAACGCTCTATTCCAACTCCGGAGAGATAATATTTTTTCAATAACTGCACTGTCATTGGAGTAAGTTATGCCGCGACAACGGAGCGGCATAACACCTCGCTTTCCTTGAAAAGGGATGAGGGCGGGAGAAGAGCAATCTTCCCTTATCGGGAATATAGCGAAAGCAAAAGACAGAAAAATCAAGGCAGCAGGAATATTTTTCATAAAAAACGGTATAACTTTTTTAAAAGCACTTGACAAAATGCGGTGGAGCGGTTTTATTATTAAGTTGACATGTTATTTTAACTGAATTATATTTTTAAGGGAGTGAGTTTATGAAAAAGTTTCTGTTGGTCATGCTGTTGAGTGTTGCTGCGGTTTGCACCGTCCGTGCTGAAAATTTCTCCGATATCAACTGGGGGGAGAAGATCGCATTTTACATTCCCAACCGTATCCTTGATGCATTGGATTTCGTTTCAGTCAATCTGGGTGTCGGTCCCACCGTCGAAGCCCGTTTGATGTTCACCCGCTACTGCGATATCGGTGCCGGTTGGAGTGCCGGGACCGCCAAGGCGTTCAAAGATTACAACCGTCAGTACGGAGCCGGCGTGGAAGAGGGCTGGTACTGGTCTGCGATCTGTGTCGGCGAAGAGGAGTACCGCATGACTGAAGCCACTCCGATGATGGATATGTATGTCGAACGTTTCGCCGGTGTTCCCAATCCCCTTACCCGCACCTACAACTTTATCAACGGTCCCCGTGATTTCTGGGCGATCGGCGGTTCTCTGGGCTTTATTCTGGATGGCAATCTTTATGTCCATCCGCTGGAACTTGTGGACTTTGTTCTCGGTTTCTTCTTTATCGACCTCAAAGAAGACGATTTGACCCTTGACCGCTTCTGAAAAAACTTTTGTCTGCAGCCGGTGCGGGGAGTGCTGCCGCTGGGAGGGCGCGGTAAAACTGGAAGCTGATGAAGTCGATGCCATTGCCGCGTTTCTCGATATGAGCGTGGAGGAGTTTCTGAATAAGCACACCCGGCTCACCCCCGACCGTCAGCATCTTTCTCTGTTGGAAAAGGGCAACGGCGAATGCGAATATCTTATCACCGCACCCGACGGTCTGCCGGGGTGCGCCATTGAATCTGTAAAACCACGCCAGTGCCGGGCGTTCCCTGAAAAATGGAATTTCCCCGACTGGCAGAAGTTATGTAAAGGCTCCTTTAAATGATCGAACGCAGCGGAAATCTTATCGTTATCTCCGGCCCCAGCGGTGTCGGCAAATCCACTTTGGTGAAACAGGCGCGGCAGGAGCTGCCTTATCTGGAATTTTCGGTTTCCTGCACCACCCGGCAGCCCCGGGCAGGTGAAGTTGACGGCAAAGATTACTTTTTCCTCTCTGAAGCTGAATTTGAAAACAGAGTTCAGCAGGGGGAATTTCTGGAATATGCCGGTGTTTTCGCTCACCGTTACGGCACGCTCAAAAGTGAAGTGGTCGCCCGGCTCCAGAAAGGTGCGGATGTCATTCTGGATATTGATGTTCAGGGCGCAAAGCAGATCCGTCAGGCGGCGGCAAATGATCCGGAGATCGCCCGCGCCGCCCAGTTTATCATGATCGTGCCGCCGGATATGGAGACTTTGGCAAGCCGTCTCGCCGGACGTAATTCCGAAACTCCCGAATCACTTAAACTGCGCCTTTCCGGTGCGCAGAGCGAGTTATCCAATTTCCGCGTTTATGACTATCTGGTGGTCAATGATGATTTGAATACCGCCGGTAATGAGTTGATAATGCTGTTGAAAACGATGAAAATGCGTACCAATATCGTCAAGGGAGAGCCTTTTGCATGACAGAAGCGGGAAAAAAACTTGTCGTCCTCGGTGTCACCGGGGGAATCGCAGCTTATAAAGCGGCTGACTTGTGCAGTAAACTTGCCAAAGTTTATGAAGTTCAGGTTATTATGACTGAAAATGCACAGAAGTTCGTCACCCCGCTCACCTTTCAAACCCTTTCCCGCCGTCCGGTGATAACCTCCCTCTGGGATACCGCCGAATGGCGGCCGCGCCACGTTGAACTTGCCGATGAAGCTGATTGCTTCGTCTGCGCACCGGCGACCGCCAATTTCCTTGCCAAATATGCTCACGGCATTGCCGATGATGCTCTGACGACTTTCTGTGCCACCTATCACGGACTTTCGGTGGTCGCTCCGGCGATGAATCCCAAAATGTGGAGCCAGACCGCCTGTATGGAAAATGTCAATACCTTGAAACTGCGCGGTGTGCAGTTCGCCGGTCCCGCCTGCGGCCACGTTGCCTGCGGTGCCGACGGCGCCGGACGGATGATGGAAGCCGCCGAAATCTTTGATATTTTGAGCCGGATGCTTTGAGATCTTTCCGGATGATCCGGTGAGAGTGTGTCTTTCAGTGAGTGTTTTGCAAGCGGTATTATTATCTGGAGTAATAGTTATGAATAATTTGCTGAATTTCGTTCTCACGTTTAAAAAAATCATCCTGACAGGATTGCTTTTGACCGTACTTCTTGCCGGAAATACGCTTTCTGCCGGTACTCAAAGACTGCAGACTTTGAGAAAACAGGAGTTGTGGAAAGAACTCCGGATCGAAGCGCAAAAACAGCTCGATGCCATTGCTCCGGACGATCCTCGTGCCGGAAAATACTGGGATTATCTGCTTTGCGGAGTTTTCAACGGCAATGAAGCGGCGCAATATGATGAATTGTTTGCCAAATACGCCGCCGGTAAATTTGCTCAAAATGCGGCGTTTTTCGCTTATCCGTGGCAGAAATGGGCAAAAAATTGCGGTTTCGGTTTTATCATCGACAACAACTTCAAACGCGGAGCCAACCGGGGCAATGCCGGACGGATGGCGACTTGTTTTGAACGCGACCGGGTACAGCAGTTAGCTTTGATGTTCGCCCTCGTCCCAAAAGTTTTGAAAAATCCTCAAAGTGCTGATACCAAACACTTTTTCTGTAATTTAGCGTTGCTTTTACTGCAAAACCGCAACTCCGGCAGCTCCTATAAGCTGCAAACATTGACCGATTTGAAAAAACTTCCTGACTACGATACTCCCGAAGGGCGCGTTACCACCATCAGCCGACCGCCGGTGAAGCCGGACGGCACTCCCCTTTTCTACAAGCTGCCTGAAACCTGGGAAAGTGCCGCCAATGACGGTGAACGGCTCCATTTCGTCGTTAAACATGCCGACTGCAAAGAAGCGGAACTCCTCTGGGCGGAGTTTCTCTGCGGGCAATTCGATTTTCTGACTCTGGATCACCGGTTCCGGCAGGAGTATTACCTGACCCCCGCCATGAAACAGTATCTTTATGACCTTAAAGACAACGAAACCGTTGCCGGACTTGCCGACGGCACGCGCCGCATCACACTGCCAAAGGAATTCAACTACATTGAACTCTACAAGAAACTCGGCAAACATGAGCAGCTCGGCAAAATCTACGCTTCCAGAATGCAGTTTGAAAAGGCAATTTCTGAATTTGAAAAAGTTCCATCTTACATGAAAACCTATGTCGATCAACTCAAAAACAGCTGGGGCAAACCGGAAGCAATGCATGTAACTCCCGCCAATACTGAATTGACCATCCCCTACCACTTCCGCAATGCCAAAAAGCTCACCGTCAAACTCTACAAGGTCGATATGACCAAGGCGATGGAACGGCTGCTCGAAATGCTCAAAAATCCGGAATCCAACTCCTATTTGATTTCCCAGCCCTTTTCAAACCACAAAGAAAGCAAAAAATTCTGGAACGGTCTTATCAGCAAAACTCCGGAAATCGTCCGTACCTTTGACCTTTCCCCCCTGCCGCACCACTGGGAATCTATTGCATATTTGAAGTTCGGCAAATTTGCCCCGGGGGTCTTTGCCGCCGAATTTATCCCCGATAATAATGAAAAATCCCGCGTTTATTCCATGATCTGGAACGCCGATTATGCCCTGACACTTCAGAATGGAGCCGGCAATGGAAAATTCCGGCTCTTTGTGAATGACCCTGTTTCCGGCAGACCCATTCCAGGTGTCACGCTCAAAATTTATTCTTACTATCACCGTTACGGCGGCAGACAGCGCAAACAGCGCCAGAGCATCACTCCGGAAGTTACCACATTGAAAACCGATGAAAACGGTATTGCTGAATTTTCCAAAAATATTTTCAAACAGCCCCCAAAAAGCTACATCGCCGCACGTTACATCATCGCTGAAACCCCGGCAGGCAAACTTACTTTGCTCAACTGCAGCTATTTTCACCCCAACATTCCCGATTCACCCAATGAATCTCCGCGCACCTTTGTCATCACCGACAAAACGATTTACAAACCCGGTGACAAAATCGCCTTGACCGGCTACTGGCGCCGCCCCGCTTACGATGGAAAAATGAGTGTTTTCAAAGGTAAGAGCGTCACACTCGTTTTCTTTGATCCGCAACATAAAAAGGCGTTCAAAAAAACCGTTCCCTTTGATGCAAAAAGTCAGAGTTTCACCTTTGAAGTGACTCTGCCGGATGATGCGATGCTGGGCGAATGGCGGGTCAACTGCCGTGAACTGCGTTTCAGTACCGGTTTCCAGGTTGAAGAGTACAAAAGACCCGAATACCTCCTCACCGTAACGCCGCCAACTGAACCGGTCAAAGCCGGAACGAAGATACCAGTTTCCATCGAAGCAAAATATTATTTCGGTGCCCCGGTGGCAAATGCGGAGGTCGCTTACAAAGTTTACCGTTCGGAAACTGCTCCCATTTATCCCTTTGCTTTCCTCTGGAACTGGCTCTACGGCAGCCGTTACGCCATTTGCACTGCAGCATATCAAAATCCCGAAGTCCAAAATATAAATTACGGTCAGGTTCTCATTTGCGATACCAAAGGCAGAACCGATGCCAAAGGTGTGCTGAAATTTGAGATCGACTCCGCTGATGCCCTCGCCAGATTCGGCAATAAAGATTTCCGGTACACCGTGGAAGCGGAGGTGAAAGACTCCACCAACCGGATCGTTTCCGCTTCCGGCAGTATCATTGCCGCCGTGAAACCGTTTGCCGTTCATCTCTACACTCCGTGGGGCTTTGCCCGAACCGGTTCGCGTTATCCGGTCGAAGTCAAGGCGGTAACTCCGGACGGCAAACCGGTCAAAGGCAGAGGTGTTTTGCAGATTTTCCGCCGCTCCTTGAATAAAGACGGCGTTCCGGCGCGTTCCGGAGCGGCGTTGAAAACCATTCACTTCACTTTGAGTGACGGAAAAAATTCAGAATTCATCCTGAATGAAGAGGGGGTGTACGAACTCTATGCCGAAGTCACTGCGGAAAATGGCATCACCGTTTCTGAATCAATGCCAATTTTCATCGTCGGCGAAAAGCAGGGATCTTCACTTTTCGGCGAATACCCGATAACCGTTTCCAGCGATAAACCCACCTACCGCCCCGGTGAAACGGCGCAGCTCCTCGTTTCCTGTGACCGCCCCGGACGGACGGTCTACTTTATCACCCGTTCCGAACGGGAGGCAAAAATCGAATATGTTACATTAAATGGATACTCCAAATTGTTCAGCATCCCCATTGAGAAAGGCGATCAGCCCAATTTCTTTGTCGATGTGATGAGTTATCAGGATGGCAAAATGTTGACTTTACAGAAACAGCTCTTTGTCCCTCCGGAAAAAAAGGTGTTGAATGTCGCCGTTTCTCCCAAAGCAGATAAGGTCAAACCGGGAACGTGTCTGCCGGTCGAAATCGCCGTCACCGGTCTGGACGGCAAACCCATTTCCGGCAATGTGACCGTCGCCGTATATGACAAGAGTCTGGAAGCCCTTGCCCCAAACCGCATCCCGGCAATTTCTCCATTTTTCTGGGACTGGAAACGGCACGATCAGCTTCATTTCCTCCACAACTTCAGCACTCCGACCGACATCAGTTATGACCGGGAAATGATGCAGAATATCGAAAACAGTTTTTCACTGCCCTTCCACAACGATAGTGGAGCCGTAATGTATATGATGCGCAACAACCGGATGATGCTTACCAAATCCGTCGATGCGGCAAGGCCGGCACCGGCGGCTGAGGCAAAGCAAGTGGAATATTTGAGTTCGCCAGTTGCGATGAGGGCATTGGGGGCATCTGAAGCAATCCCGTCTGCTGACCGCAAAGCAGCTCCGGTCATACTCCGGAAAAACTTCCGTGACCGGGCGTTCTGGGCGGGGCGCCTCGAATTGCCCGCTTCCGGCAAAACGACGGTCAATGTGCCGCTGCCGGATGATCTTACCACCTGGGTCGTCCGGGTCTGGAGTTTGACCGGCGACACCCGCGTCGGCGAAGCCAGAAGTGAAATCATCGTCAGCAAAGATCTGATCGCCCGGTTGGAACTGCCGCGCTTTATGGTTTCCGGCGACACCGTTGATGCGGTGGTTAATATCAACAACACCTCCAATAAAGATTTGGGTGAATGTACCGTTTCCCTGACCGCTCCCGGACTTTTGAACGGAATGTATCAGAAGAAAGTAACGCTTAAAGCCAATGGCAATGTGACTTTCAATGTGCCGTTGACGGCTTCAGCTCCGGGAGAATACACGCTCACTCTGTCGGCACAAAACAAGTTTGATTCTGACGCTCTGGAGCTGAAACTGCCAGTGCTGGTCAAAGGTATCGACAAGCAGGTCAACTTCTGCGGCAGACTGGATGAGAAAAATAAAAAGACAGTCTTCACGCTCGATATTCCGGAACAGCGCAAAAAAGAGACCACCGCCTTTGCCCTCCACCTCTCCCCCGGCGCGGCAAAGAATATGGTCGAACTTCTTCCTTATCTGGCGGCGGACGATTCCGGAGATGTTTTCGGCGTGGTCAACCGCTTCCTGCCGGCGCTGTCGGCAAAACTCGCACTGCAAAAGCTCAATATCAAGTGGGAAGATGCCGTCGGCAATAAGACGGCGCGCGATCCCTTGTACGCTGAATATATGCAGCGGTTCAGTTGGAACGGCAAAGCTGTTCCCACTTTCAAAGCAACCGATTTTGACCGCGTGATAAAGACAAATTTGCAGATGATTTCCAAAATGGTCAACCGTGACGGCGGCTGGGGCTGGTTCGGAGCCTACCGGGAACAGAGCTGGCCCGATACCACCGCGTATGTGGTCGATGCATTATCGGAACTTCAAGATAAAAAGTACCGCACACTGGTTGAAAACGGCGTGCTATGGCTGAAAAAATATGCGGAAAAACGCATCAGTGAAATCAAAAAATATAAATCAGTGAGCAATACCGATGCCCTCGTTGCCCGGGTGCTTGCCAAAGCGGGAAAACCGCACAAAGAGCTGATGAAACTTTGTTATGAATACCGTAAATCCCTTGCCCCCTACGGTTATGCGATGCTGGCACTGGCATTCGACAAGGAGAGTGCGGAAAGCCGAATGCTCATCCGCAATCTGGAACAGTTTTTGAAAGTCGATGATGAAAACAATACCGCATATTTGAATATTCCCACCGCTTGCTGTTTCTTCTGGTACGGCAATGAAAATGAAACTTTATCCGCCTATCTGGAACTTCTGCTGCGCAACGATCCCAACAGCATCATTGCACAGAAAGTTGCCAACTATCTGGTGACCAATGTGCGCAATTCGCCGTGGCGCAACTCCACGCGTTCACTTGGAGCTGCGGTGCGGGCGTTGGCAAAATATATCGTTGCCAGTGGCGAAGGCAAGCCGGATTTCACCGTCACCGTGCGGACGAAAAATGCGGAACATAAATACACTTTCAACGCTCAAAATATGTGGCAGAATGATAACCCCGCGCTTTTCATTCCTGCCGGACAACTCAAATCCGGCAGACAGAATATCGAAATCGAATTTTCCGGCAAGGGCGCGCTTTACTGGAATGGCATGCTCAATTACTTCACTCTGGAAGAAAACATTCCGCCTGCCGGACTGGAAATGCAAATCAAACGCAACTACTATCTGCTCCGTCAGGATAATGACGCCGCCGCTCTTCTCGCCGGAAAAGATGGTGCCGCCGTCAGTGAAAAGGTGCTGAAATATAAACGCATTCTGCTTAAAGATGGTGACACCGTCAATCCGGGCGATCTGGTGGAGGTCGAACTCATTTCCACAGCGAAAAATGATTACGATTATGTGGTGTTTCAGGATGCTATGCCTTCCGGATTTGAGTACGTAAACCCGGCGAGCGGCTGGATGTGGCAGTGGTCAAGCCCGATGTATGTGGAATACAAGGAGCGCGGAGCAAAATTCTATCTGCGCAATATGGCACGCGGGCAATCCAATGCCTTTTACCGCATCCGCGCCCAGCTTTGCGGCAAAGTCACTGCGCTTCCGGCAAAAGGATACGGAATCTATGCTCCGGAGCTTAAATGCAACAGCGCACAGCAGATGTTGCAGACTGAAGCTGCAAAATAAAAAATGCTGCTGCAAAAACTGATGTTTTGCAGCAGCACTATATGTCTTGAGTCTGCCGGACTTCCGCCCGGCAGCAGAACCGCTTTTTACTTCAAAGCGGCTTTACCGGCGTCATAAGCCTTGACATTCATCTCTACGGCGCCGGGTTTCCTGCCGAATTTTTCTTCGACAGCTTCTTTGAAAGCACGGTCGAAGTCAGCCTGATCCGCTTCATTGAGACCGTTGGCAGCCAGAACCGCGGCGAGCGCACCCATAAGCACGCTGTTGGCGCATTTGGCACTGCCGAGCTGATTGGCGGCGATGTCGATGGCATCGATGCCGTAGGTCCGCACGGTGGCGGGGAGTTCGGGCAGTTTTACCGAAGCACTGTCATAGATAAGAATACCATCTTCTTTCAAGCCGGGGAGATATTTCTCCAATGCGGTCTGGGTCATGGCGATCATGAGATCGATACCGGTTTCCAGAATCGGAGAGGGGATCATCTTGCGGCTGACGATCACCGAACAGCAGGCTGAACCGCCGCGCTGTTCCGGACCGTAGGAGGGCATCCAGCTGACGTTGAAGTTGCGGAGCATACCCATGTTGGCGAGCATCACACCCAATGAGAGGATGCCCTGACCGCCGAAACCGCCGATCTTGACCCGCAGTTCGTTATCGAACATGCTGGAAGTGTTGCGGAAATCTGCGGCGACACTGTCGGCGCGTTTTTCGGTGAGCAGGATCTTTTCCACTTCGGCTTCGTCACGGATGACGGGGGCGGGCATGGGACGGCTTTCAGTTTCAGCGGTTTTGTCGCGCACCACGCCGAGGGGGAAGTAGTTCATCATCTGTTTTTCGATGAATTCATTGACCTGTTCGGCGGACATTTTCAAGTTCACAGGGCAGGGGGAAACCACTTCGATCAAGGAAAATCCCTTGCGTTCTTTAAGGTTCTGGATGCCTTTGTAGACCGCACGTTTGGCGGCGGCGACCCGGGCGGGAGTGGTCAGCGCGACACGTTCGATGTAAACCGGAGCGGTAAGCGCATTAACGATCTCGCAGACCGGGGTGGGATAACCTTCCGTCAACGGGTTGCGGCCGTAGGGACTGGTGGTGGTCTTCTGTCCGGGAAGAGTGGTCGGAGCCATCTGACCGCCGGTCATACCGTAGTTGGAGTTGTTGACGAAGAAAACGGTGATGTTCTCTCCGCGGTTGGCAGCCTGCAGAAATTCGTTGAAACCGATAGCTGCGAGGTCGCCGTCACCCTGATAGCTGATAACATAGTCTTCGGGGTTGGCGCGGGAAACACCGGTGGCAACGGCGGGCGCACGGCCGTGCGGCACGGAGATGTTGCCGAAGTTGAAGTAGTAGTAAGCGAAAACCGCGCAACCTACGGGGGAGATGAATTTGGTATTTTTCTGGATACCGTAATGGTCGACCGCTTCGGCAATCAGTTTATGCAGAATACCGTGACCGCATCCGGGGCAGTAGTGCATATTCTTTTTGATCGGTCCCGGGCGGCGGGTGAAGGTATCAAAGAAGACCGGCGAACGACCGAATTTGACTTTTTCACTCATTTTCACATCTCCTTCATCATATTTCTGACGGCGGCGCAGACATCATCGCAAGTGAGCAGATTGCCGCCCATACGGTTGCACAATTCCACCGGACGCTGGCATTCGATGGCAAGTTTAACATCCTCGATCATCTGACCGGCGGAAAGTTCCACGCAGAGGAATTTTTTGGTGCCGCGTTCGACAGCTTTTTTCAGGCTGTTTTTCGGGAACGGGAAGACCATTTTGGGACGGATGAGACCGACCTTGTAACCTTCGGCGCGGAGCTGTTCGATGGCGCCCTGCGAAACGCGGGAGCTGATACCGTAGGCAACGAGGACCAGTTCGGCATCATCGACGTAGAACTCTTCAACGCTCTGTTCGGTTTCTTCGATCAGGGCGTATTTGGCCTGAAGTTTTTTGTTCAATGCTTCGAGGTCGTTGGGTTCCATATAGATACTGCTGATGCAGTTGGCTTCGCCGTTGACGATGTTGCCCATTCTCCATTCGGGGGCGTAGTCATATTTGACCGCAGCCGGAAGTTCGACTGATTCCATCATCTGACCGATAACGCCGTCGGTGAGGACGTAGGCTGGCATCCGGTACTTTTCGGACATGGTGAATGCCTGATAGGTCATATCGCACATTTCCTGAACCGAATTCGGGGTGAATACCAGACAGCGGTAGCTGCCGTGACCGCCGCCTTTGACGACCTGGAAATAGTCTGCCTGTTCCGGAGCGATATTGCCCAGACCCGGACCGCCGCGCATAACGTCGACGATAACGGCGGGCATTTCATAAGCGGCAAGGTAGCTCACCGCTTCCTGTTTCAAACTGATACCCAGACCGCTGCTGGCGGTCATGGCGCGGCGTCCGGCACCGATACAGCCGATGACCATGTTGATGGCACCGATTTCGGATTCCGCCTGGACGAAAGTGCGGTTGAGTTTGGGGAAAAGCAGTGCGGCACTCTGGGCGATTTCGCTTGCCGGGGTGATGGGATAACCGAAGTAGCAGTCGCAACCGGCGAGCAAAGCACCGTACACCGCCGCTTCATTTCCCTTGAGCAGCATACGTTTCTGATAAGCCATGATCATTCCTCCTCAAAGATGGTGATAGCTCCCGGTTCGGGGCACTGATAGAAGCAGGAACCGCAACCGACGCAGCCTTCGGGATTTTCGACGATTGCGGGGTAGTAACCCTGAATATTCAGTTCATGACCGCGGGAAAGCAGTTTTTTCGGACACACCATGAGGCAGCGGCCGCAGCCTTTGCACTCATCAGCGGTGATTTGTACTCTGAATTTTTTTACCGCCATTTTAAATGTTCTCCTGATTTAAGTGAAGTTGGTTCAAATTTATATAATATACCATCGCAACGTGGAATTGTCAATAGAATTGAGTGATAAAAAGGTATAGAGCTTTATTTACCGTCTTCCGGCATTTCTCTGCCAGACGTCCATGGCATCGGTTCCGCGACTGTCCACTTCCCTGCGGGCTTGGGTGGAAATGATTCTGCCATTACTGTCCAGAACTATCAGCGTCGGTATTCCGCGTATATTGAATTCCCGTTTCAATTCACTCCTCTGCGAGTCATTAAATGGAACCGCCAGCCATGGCATGGAATATTTTTTCATATAATTCATCATTGCTTCTGAAGTTCTGTCGCTGCTGACAAGAATCAGTTCAAAATTTGATTTCTTTATTATCCGCTTATAGAATCTTACCAGTTCCGGAGTGAATTTACGGCAGGGACCGCACCAGGAGGCGGAAAAGTAAAGTGCGACCATTTTACCTCTTAATGCCGTTGCGGTATTGATTTGCGTACCGTGACGGTTGATAAGTGTTGCCGGTAATTTGTCAACGAACCAATTCTGTGTTCCTGCGTTCTGTGCCGGTTGTGTTTTTGACAACATATCGCTGTATTTTGCATTGATTTCCAGTGCCATATTCCGCAATTCAACAGAGTTCAAGGCGCGTTCATATATCCTTATATGGCGGATGTCGCCGTAAAAGGTTCTTCCGGCAGAATAGTTGGTAAAGCAGAAACTCTCCTGACTCGAATTTCTCATACTCTTGCTTGGGTTGAATCTGAAATCATCGCTCAATTTGAAGTGCTTCACTTTGCCGTCAAAGATCACTTCCAAACGCTTTTCCGGAATTGAAAACGTCACTTGACAGCTGTGCCACTTATTCAATTCGACCTCGAATCCGGTCTCAAAAATGACTCTGCCATTACTTAAAGTTACCGCCAATTTACGGTTCGGCAGTGCCAATGCAAAATAGCGCATGGGGCGACTCAGTACAAACACCGGATAACTTCTGCTGTATCCACGCGGTGCGCCGGAACGCGGATAAAAGAGTATTGAAACTGAAAAATTCTGTATCGCCTCTTTGGATATCGGGATCGCGTTGCGCTTTGCTCTGCCGTACTTATCTCTCCATTCTCTGGAATTGGGATAAATGCCGTCAAGTTTCAAAAAAACATTCTGAAGCATTTGAGGGGTAAAATAATTCCGCTGTTCTTCATTCAATCTGCCAAAATCAATATCATGTTGCCATGCTGTCCGGTTTGCTGTATTTGAAGTGTTATCCCGATTATCTGTCCGGCGGACGGCTGCTGCCGGATTGATTTTTATCTCACATGAAGCGGGCAGTTTCCAACTGGAACTTTGCGATTTCAAGTGCGCCGGAATGGTGATGCTTTTTAAATTTGTACAGTCCTCAAAGGCTTTGCTGTTTACAGTTGTTACACTTGATGGAATAACTATTTCAGTAAGTCCGGAGCACCGATAAAATGCAAATGAATTTATTTCAGTTACACTGTCCGGGATTTTAACACGGACCAGGCGGTCATTGGTACTGAAAAGGCTGGGAGGAACAGCAGTCACCCCATTCGGGATTTCATATTCCGGTATATTTGGTACATAAAACAATTTTGTTCCGCTGTAATTCAGCAGTGCACCATATTCATCCAATTTGAAATTCCGGTTGTCAGGAGATAATTTCACAGATGCAATACCCCTTAAAGCTCCAACTGGAAGAGATCTGAGACTGTTCGGCAGCTCCAGCGAGAGTTTTCGGCAATCTGAAAAGGCAAACATTCCAATTGTTTCCACACTGTCCGGCAGATTTATCTCTTCCAGGTTGTAACAACGTATAAAAGCCCATCTGCCGATACGCTTCACTCCGTCCGGTAATACGACACGTTTCAAATCATATTTGTCTTTCATGGAGTTATCATCGATCACAGTTACTCCGGGCGGGATGATTGCTTTTTCAATATTTTTATTGGTGCATTTTATCAATGTCTTACCATCTGAACTCAATTGGAAATCCCGCAGACTGCTGACGGTCAAATGTTCCTGGTCTGAAACATTAGTACTGTTATTCTCTGAATCACTTCTTTTGCTGACCTGCCGGGTGGAGGTTGTACTGCTGACCTGCCGGGTGGAGGTTGTACTGCTGACCTGATTTCCGTAAACTTCAATTTTGCACGATGCGGGCAGTTTCCAATTGGAACTCTGTGATTTCAAGTGTGCCGGAATGGTGATTCTTTTCAAGCTGCGGCAATTATAGAATATATAGTTCCATGTATGATCTAGTCTATTGCCTGTGTAGTTGTAGAGATGACTGATTTGGATGACACTGTCCGGAATGGTGATCGATTCCAGTTTTTGGCATCCTCTGAATGCATTGTTGTAAATACGAGTCACACCATCGGGGACGGTGACAGAAACCATATCTTTATTCAGACATTCCACCAGAATTCTGCCGTTGTTGGTGATTTTCAATCCCATGCTCTCGTAGTGGGCAGAGAGGGCAGTATTTTCTTTTTCCAGTCCGATATCCACCAGACGGTGGCTGAATCGTTCCGGCAATTTCAAATTGCTCAATCCCGGACAGTTCATAAATGCCTCCGAACCGATATAATATAGTTTTTTCGGAATGTTGATCGAAGTTAAAGCGGTACAATTCTTAAATGCTTCATCTTCAATACGTTTTATCGTGTCCGGCAAAACTGCTTTTTCCAGATTGCGGCAATCTTTGAACATGCCTGAAGAGATGACTTTCAAATCGGTTTCGATAACGATCTCTTTCAAGCTGCGGCATCCTTCAACGGAATTGTTGTTGAAATTTTTTATTCTCTGCGGTATGACAAGTTTGGTCAAATTGGCGCATTTACGGAAACATCCGTTTCCGATTCTGGTGATATAATCCGGGATTTCAAAATTTTCAACTGACGGCGGGACGTAGAGCAGAAGTTTTTTCTCCAAATCGACTAAAGCTCCCTCCGGTGTGAGCCGGAAATTGTGATTACCGGGAGCAAGTTCGATTTTTTTAACTCCGGTGAATGCGTCTTCGTCGATCCTGATCACCGTGGCGGGAATAGTCAATTTCTGCAAATTGTCGCAGTCGGCAAATGCACTTGATCCGATCGACTCCAGATACGGCGGTAATTGCACCTCCTTTATTTCCGGAGAATTACTGAATGCAAAGTTCATGATCGACTGCACCGTATCCGGGATGACCATTTTTGCACTCTTTTTTTCACATCTTACCAGCTGGGTCATGGCGGGATTGAAAATCATACCATCCCGGGTCGGGAACGGATCAGGATATTGGGAGGCCGGGAGTGTCTCATCTCCGGGGGGATTCAACTTGCCGTATATGATGAAACCGGCGATGATCAGACCGCTTATCGCCATAACAGCCAGAAATCCCTGCCATATTTTACCCATAACGGATGATTTGCCGGAAAGTTTCAGTTTGGGCAGTTTTAAATCCAGTTTGCGTTTTTTGCTTTTTCCGGATTTCAACTCGTCGAGCAGTTTTCCGAAGTCATCCGGGCGGTCTTCGCGCTTTTTTGCGGTCATTCTGGCAATAAGCATTGAGGTTTTAAGCGAAATTTCCGGATTGACTTCATGCGCCACAGGCAGATCTTTTTCCAATACATTGCACATCACGCCGAAAACCGATTCTGCTTCAAAGGGGCGTTTGCCGGTCAGCATGTGGTAAAGTGTTGCACCCAGACTGTAAATGTCGGCGCGGCAGTCGACCTGATGTGAGGAACGCAACTGTTCCGGTGAAGCATAGTTCGGTGTGCCAAGTACGGCATTATCCAGAGTCAATGTAACATTTTGTTTGCCGTCGCTTTCAACTTTGGCGATACCCAGGTCGGCAACTTTTATCTCCCCGGTACGGCTCAACATGATGTTGGCGGGTTTGATGTCGCGGTGAGTTATTTTATGTTCGGCAGCGACCTTCAACGCTTCGGCAACTTCGGTTATGATTTCCAATGCGCGTTCTTCCAGCATCGGGCCGTCAACTAAAATCTGTTCGATGGAAACACCATCGACATACTCCATGACGATATAACTTGAAGCGGATTTTTCATCTAACTCCGCATCCAGTACCGCAATAAGATTTTTGTGCTGGATCTGACTTGCCAGCCGCGCTTCACGGAGCAGACGCGCCCGCATTTCCGGGTCATCTTTGGCAATATCGTGCTTCAACAGCTTCAATGCACAGCGGTGATTGAGCAACGTGTGTTCGACCAGATAGACTTCGCCCATGCCGCCGATACCCAGACAGCGGATCACCCGGTATTTGCCGATGATATCGCCGGCTTTGTAAGTGGCAGTCTTGAGCATTTCAGTATGCTTCGGGGATTCCGGCAGATACTTTGCCGAATCCTCACCCAGAGAAAGTATGATACTTTTCTGACAATGGGGACAGCTGCTTGATGAACCCAGCATCCAGATGGAAATATCCAGCATCCCGCCGCACTCCGGACAGGGATAGATGATCTGTTTGTCAACGACATTCACCGTTCCGGTACAATTCGGACAGCGCACCTTGCTCCCGAGCGAATCGGCCGAAACATAAAACTCATAGTGACAATGTTTGCAAAGCATATTCTGCCCCCCCCCCGGAGATAACTTTATCAGTAACGGTAGTGCTCGTTTTTATACGGGCCGTCGACATCAACGCCGATGTAATCCGCCTGTTCCTGTGTCAAGGTGGAAAGTTTCGCTCCCATTTTGCTCAAGTGGAGCCGCGCCACCTCTTCATCGAGTTTCTTGTCCAGCAGATAGACTCCGACTGCGCGGCCGGGGTTGCGGGCGATATCCAGCTGGGCAAGCACCTGATTGGTGAAACTGTTGGACATCACGAACGACGGGTGTCCGGTGGCACATCCGAGGTTGACCAGACGGCCCTCTGCCAAAAGATAGATGCGGTGACCGTCTTTGAATGTATAGTAACTGACCGGACAGGAGCTGTCTTTGAATTCGGTCTTTACCGCATCCGGACATTTTTCCAGTTCAGCTACTTCAATTTCGTTGTCAAAGTGACCGATATTGCAGACGATCGCCTGATCTTTCATCTTTTTCATGTGTTCGAGAGTGATGATGCGGCAGTTGCCGGTGGCGGTCACATAGAGGTCAGCATAAGGCAGGGCATCTTCAACGGTACAGACCTGAAATCCCGCCATGCACGCCTGAAGTGCGCAAATCGGATCGACTTCAGTCACCAGGACCCGGGCGCGTTCATTGCGCAATGCTTCGGCACATCCTTTACCGACATCGCCGTAGCCGCAAACCACGGCAGTTTTTCCGGAAAGCATCACATCCAGTGCGCGCTTTATGCCGTCAGTCAGGCTGTGGCGGCAGCCGTAGATGTTGTCGAATTTGCTTTTGGTCACGGAATCGTTGACATTCAGTGCGGGGAAGAGCAATTCGCCGCGCGCCATCATCTGTTCGAGTCGGTGTACTCCGGTAGTGGTTTCTTCGGAGACTCCGCGGATGGTTTGAGCGAGTTTGCTCCAGCGGCCGGGATGTTCTTTGAGTTCGCGCTTGAGCAGAGCGTTGATGATCTTGAGTTCTTCGACTTCAGTCGGCTCATCGAGGATAGCGGGATCTTTTTCGGCGGCAACGCCCCGGTGGATGAGCAAAGTGGCATCCCCGCCGTCATCCACGATCTGATCCGGTCCGGAACCGTCCGGCCAGGTGAGGGCATCGAGGGTGCATTGCCAGTATTCTTCCAGAGTTTCGCCTTTCCAGGCAAAGACCGGAACTCCGGCGGCGGCGATGGCGGCTGCGGCATGATCCTGCGTGGAAAAGATATTGCAGCTTGCCCAGCGGACATCGGCGCCGAGGGCAACGAGTGTTTCGATAAGCACCGCAGTCTGGATGGTCATGTGCAGACTGCCGGAAATTTTAACTCCTGCCAGCGGTTTGGACGGACCGTATTTTTCCCGGCACGCCATCAGACCGGGCATTTCATGTTCGGAAATGGCGATATCTTTGCGGCCGAAA
This sequence comes from Lentisphaerota bacterium, assembly GCA_015061605.1. Taxonomy (GTDB): domain Bacteria; phylum Verrucomicrobiota; class Lentisphaeria; order Victivallales; family Victivallaceae; genus UBA1784. The sequence goes on from SUWH01000012.1 coordinate 25,837, forward strand.
TCCGCAAGATCGATATCTCTTACTTTATAGTTCATTGCTCTCTTTATCCTGTATATAAAAGTTTATTTAATAATCTTCATCACCTGCTGCCAGAGCTTATCCGGTATCCTTGAACCGGGAACGGCAGTTGCTGCTCCTCCCAGAACGGAACCGTAAAATCCGCACTTATCCAGAGTTTCGCCTTTGGCAAGTCCGTAAAAGAAACCTGCCGCATAATGATCTCCGGCGGCGGTGGTATCGACCGCCGCACCGAAACTGTACGCCGCGATCCGGATGAACGATTCTCCTCTCCGTTTGACCAGAGAACCTTTTGCCCCGAGTTTCACGACTGCCAGACCGCACAGATCTGCCAGATATTCCACATTTTTTTCCGGAGAACCGACTCCGGTCAGGGCACTTGCTTCATCGGAATTGCAGAAGATAAGGTCAACGCCTTTTTTCAGCAGTTCCGGCATGGTTTTCCCGAATCTGCGGGCAAGTTCAATACTGGACAGATCCAGTGCGGTCGAACACCCGGCTTTTTTTGCCAGTTCAAATACCGTTTCAAACCCCGGTATCTGCAGCATGTAGCCTTCGGTGAGCAGCCAGGAACATTCCTGCCAACGGCAGTTGGAAAGCTCCTTACGGCTGATTTGAGTCGATACCCCCAGATTGGAACGCATGGTCCGTTCCGCATCCGGGGTCACCAGTGAAATACAGTAACCGGTTTGACCATCGCTGTTCAACAGCCAATCGGTACTGACTCCGCTTTTTCTCAATTCAGTACGGAAATAATTTCCATCTTCATCGTTTCCGGTTTTCCCGAAAAACGTTACATCCACCCCCGCTCTTCCCAGTGCGCAAACCGTATTTGCCGCTGCGCCGCCGGGGGTCCGCAGTATTTTACTTTTCAAGGCAGTAAAGAGCCGGTTGCGTCCGGCATCGTCAATATTGAGTGTACCGCCTTTGCAACCGGGAATGAACTCCTGTAAAAAGGAATCATTGACCTCCGCCGTGAAATCCACCAGCGGAGAACCTGCTCCTGCCAGAAAAAATGACATTAATTCAATTTTGCCGCTTCGGCTTTAAGTATTTCCACTTTATCGAGCTGTTCCCAGGGGAAGTTGCTCTTGCCGAAGTGACCGTAAGCAGTCGTGTCGGCATAGCACCAGTTGTTACCCGGGTGCTTGAGCTGCAATTCTTCGATGAGCGCAGCGGGGCGCAGATCAAAGACTTTGCGCACGAGTTTTTCGAGTTTGGTATCATCCAGACTCTTTCCGGTGCCGTAGGTGTCGACATTGACACTGACCGGTTCAGCTACGCCGATGGCGTAAGCGACCTGGATCTCGCATTTGTCGGCAAATCCTGCCGCCACCAGATTTTTGGCGATGTAACGGCAGTAGTAGGCCGCAGAACGGTCGACTTTGGAGGGGTCTTTACCGGAAAAGGCTCCGCCGCCATGGGAACCGACACCGCCGTAGGTGTCGACGATGATCTTGCGGCCGGTGAGGCCGGTATCGCCGTGGGGACCGCCGATCTCAAATCTGCCGGTGGGGTTGACAAAGTAGGTTATTTCCTCTTTGCGCAATTCTGCGGGGATGACCTTTGCCACCACCTCTTTTACCAGAGCTTGCAGCCATTCGATGGGCATATCCGGGGTGTGCTGATGGGAAACGACCACCGTCTGCACGGCGACCGGAAGACCATTCTCATAGCGGATCGAGACCTGACTTTTTGAGTCCGGGCGCAGATAGCGGTATTTTACGGGATCGCTCTTACGCAATCTTGCCAGTTCTTCAACGATCTTGTGGGCGTACAGGATGGTTGCCGGCATGAGTTCGGGGGTTTCATGGCTGGCGTAGCCGAACATCATACCCTGATCTCCGGCACCCTGTTCCTTGTACAATCCCTCTCCTGCGGTCACTCCCTGGGAAATGTCGGGCGACTGCTGGTGGACGGCGACCAGAACTTTTGCGGAATCGGCAGAAAATCCGACACCGGTTTCATTGTAGCCGATCTCATTCACCGCATCGAGTGCGATCTGCTGCCAGTCGACCTTTGCTTTGGTGGTGATTTCGCCTGAAATCACGATCAGATCGGTGGTGCAGAGCGTTTCGCAGGCGACCCGGCTGGCGGGGTCCTGCATCAGACATGCATCCAAAATGGCATCAGAGATGCGGTCACAGACCTTGTCGGGATGTCCCTCGGAAACGGATTCACTGGTGAAAATATGTGTATTTTTGATTTTGCTCATGATTGAATCCCATTGACTTTCAGCGCGGCATCACCATGGGGATGGGAACACCGCGGCGGTTTTGCTTCCAGATCGATTCACCGGAACCTTCGACGGCGGGTTTATCTTCGCCGAAACTCTGGGTTTTCATGCGGTTGTCGGCGACATTCTGCTTTACAAGGTAAGCACGGATGGCATTGGCACGGCGTTCGCCCAGAGCGCGGTTGTATTCGTCGGTACCGCGGTTGTCGCAGTGGCCTTCGATCACCAGACCGAGCTGCGGATGGTTGTTGAGATAGATTGCGATCTTATCCAGATTGGCAGTTTCAGAGGGAACCAGGACATCGGAATCATAGGCAAAATAGATCACCGGGAAACCGAGGTTTCTGCCGCTGGGATCAGCCGGGGTCCAGCCGTCGGCATCGGCATTGGCGGCAAGAGCATTGGGATCGACCCATTTGCCGCTGTTGGCTCTGGGTTCAAAACCGTTCCCGGGACCGATATTGATACCGCCCGCCGGATCGGGATTGACGGCACCGACATTATCGTTTACGGGGGTGGTGTCTTCAATGGTGCTTTCAGACTGGCAACCGGTCAGAAGTGCCAACGCAAAAAAAGCGAGGCCGGCTTTGAACAATGAACTCTTCATTTTTTACTCCTCATTTGTTTTAAGTTTTTATTATAATTATTTCAGGGAATATGCTTTTTACACAATATAACATCTGAATGGTGATTTTTCCAACCCTGTTTTGTACCAAAAACGGAAAATTTTTAAAAAAATACACAGATAGTGCCGAGTACTGTTTTCCACAACTTGATTTGATGCCGTTTACGCTGTATATTATACTGTTTTGAATAATGTCGTTTACTAACTGCCGCGCTATGACGGCACAACATTTTAAAAAAAGGAAACCATTTATCATGCAGCAGATTGATTGGTCGAAACTCGGTTTTGAATTCACTCCGACCCGCAGCAACATCCGTTTCCACTACGCCAACGGCCAGTGGGACGAAGGTAAACTCACCTCCGATTACAGCATCAACATTTCAGTTGCCGCCAACGTACTTCATTACGGTCAGGCGATCTTTGAAGGTATGAAAGCTTTCCGCGGCAAAGACGGCAAAGTGCGTATTTTCCGTCCGGATGCCAACGGCCGCCGTCTCAACAGTTCCGCCCGCCAGCTGGTCATGCCGGAATTCCCGGTCGACAAGTTCGTCGAAGCAGTCCGTACCGTGGTCAAAGACAATATCGACTATGTTCCCCCCTACGGTACCGGTGGTTCACTTTACATCCGTCCGGTGATGTTCGGAACTTCCCCGCAGATCGGCGTCAACGCCAGTCTGGAATATGAACTGGTGATCATGGTCATGCCGGTCGGTGCCTACTACAAAGGCGGTATCAAGCCGGTCGATGCGATGATCTCTGTTGATTATGACCGTGCCGCACCGCACGGTACCGGACACATCAAGGCTGCCGGAAACTATGCCGCAAGTCTGCTTTCCAGCAAAAAGGCTAAAGAACAGCACTTCCCGATCGTCCTTTTCCTCGATCCCAAGACCCACAAGTATATCGATGAATTCGGCACCAGCAACTTCCTTGCCATCACCAAAGACGGCAAGTATGTCACCAGCAAGTCCGATTCCATCCTGCCGTCAGTCACCAACGATTCACTGCTCACCGTCGCCGCTGATCTGGGTATGACGGTCGAACGCCGCCCGGTTCCCGTCGAAGAGCTTGCCGATTTCGCCGAAGTCGCCGCCTGCGGTACCGCTGTGGTCATCACTCCGGTCGGCAAGATCGTCTGGGGAGAAAAGGTTTTCGATTACGGCTGGACCGAAATCGGCCCCACTCTCAAGAAACTTTACGACGAAATGACCGGTATCCAGTACGGCGAACGCCCGGACAAACACAACTGGCTGGTGGAGTGCTGAAAAAATGCAGATTTTCACGACCCGGCGCGAACTTCAGCAGTTTGCGCTGGGAGCTAAACGTTCCGGAAAGAGCATCGCTCTGGTCCCCACCATGGGATTTCTCCACGAGGGGCATACTTCGCTGATGGACATTGCCAGGGGAAAAGCGGATATCGTTATTGTTTCGATATTTGTCAATCCCAAGCAGTTTGCACCGACGGAAGACTTTGACCGCTATCCCCGCGATTTTGAGGGCGACCTTGCCAAGTGTGAAGCGCACAAAGTCGATGTGGTTTTTGCTCCGGAAATATCTGAAATGTATGACGTAAACTCTTCGACCTGGGTCGAGGAAACGGTTCTTGCCAAGCCGCTGTGCGGGGCTTCCCGCCCCACCTTTTACCGTGGAGTTACCACCGTGGTCGCCAAACTCTTTCTGCTGGCACAGCCTGATTATGCGGTGTTCGGTTTGAAAGATGCCCAGCAATGTTTTGTCATCCAGCGCATGGTGCGCGATCTGGACTTCCCGGTCGAGATCATCCCCGCTCCGCTGGTGCGCGATGCTGACGGGTTGGCTTTGAGTTCCCGCAACCGTTATCTGTCTGCGGATGAACGCCGCCGCGCGCTTTCCATCCACCAGTCTCTGCTCGGTGCAAAAGCACGTATTATCAGCGAAAAAACTTTTGCCCCGGCGATTTCTGAAGCGGTGGAAAAGGTTTCTGCCGCCGGAGGAAAGGTCGATTATATCGAGATCCTTGACTGCGATACCATGGCTGCACCCGATGAAAATTCCAAACGGGTGATTCTGGCGGCGGCGGCGTTTTTCGGAACCACGCGCCTTATCGACAACGAAATTTTTGAACTTTAACTTTTGAAGAATATCCGACATGAAAAAGATCATCTACGGCAGTGCTGATTTTGACAAACAGCTGCAATCTCTCTATGACCGCCCCGCGTTTCCGCCCGCCGCTGAAGAAGCTGCACGGCAGATCATCGCCGGGGTCAAAGAACGCGGCAACGCCGCATTGACTGAATATGCAGAGAAATTCGATCATGCCAAACTTACCGCCGATGAATTTTTCATGCCGCTTGATCAGGCAAAAAAAATCGCTTCGACCCTGCCCGCCGCCGACAAACGCGTGATCCGGCAGGCGTTGAAGCAGATCACCGCTTTTGCCAAGCTCACGACCCCGCGCAACTGGATGAAAACCATACGGCCGGGAGTTAAAGCCGGTGAAAAGTTCACCCCCATGGATCGGGTCGGTGTCTACATCCCCGGTGGTACTGCGCCGCTGGTTTCAACGGTTCTCCACACCGCCGGTATCGCCCGTGCCGCCGGAGTGAAAGAGATCGTCGCCATCACTCCTCCGGGAAATATGCACCCGGCGGTTCTCTATGCCATGCTTCAAGCCGGTGTCACTCAAATCTGCCGTCTGGGCGGAGTTTACGGTATTGCCGCATTGGCACTGGGTACTGAAACGATCCAGCGCGTTGAGAAGATCTGCGGTCCGGGCAACGCCTATGTCACCGCCGCCAAAAAACTGCTCTACGGCGAAGTCGGTATCGATCTCGTCGCCGGACCTTCGGAAATTCTGGTCATCGCAGACCACACCGCTGAACCGCGTTTCATCGCCGCCGATTTGCTCAGTCAGGCAGAACACGGCAGCGGTCTGGAACACGCCGTGATGGTCACTACCGATAAAACTCTTATCGACAAGGTGGAAAAAGAACTGTATATCCAGCGTGATACGCTGAAGCGTCAGGCGACGATCGACAAAGTCATCGCCAACGGAATTTTCCTCATCTATGCTCCGGACATAAAGACCGCCTGTGCCATCGCGGGTGATTACGCTCCGGAACATCTTGAAATCCATACGGAAAATCCCGAAGCTGCCGCGAAACTCATCACTGCCGCCGGAGCTATTTTTCTCGGTCAGTGGACGCCCGAACCCATTGGAGATTTCTGCGCCGGACCGTCACACGTTCTTCCCACTGCCGGAAGTGCCAAGCGTTTCAACGGTTTGGAAACGGTCAGTTTCTTCCGCCGTACCAGCTTGATCAAATACAGCGAAAGTGCCCTCAAACGGGAGGCGGAGATCGCCCACCGTTTCGGTTGTATGGAACAGCTTGATGCCCACGGACGGAGTGCAACCATCCGGGTGAAATAATTTTCCTGCTTTGTGCGGGAGTTATTTGCGTAAATATGACAGTTTTACTTGAAAATATGTCAGGTGGTGTTATATTATTCAGAAAATAACTTCCATACAATGAACAGGGAACGGTAATGAATTCTGTTGTAAGCAAAAGTTTTCAGGATTGTTTTGTCAACTTTGACGGATGCTGTTTGAGACTTGGCAACAGTTGTTTTGTCCGCGAATTTGATCTGTCAAAAAATCTGCTTCATACTGTGAGTATGAAAAAGTCTGACGGTACGGTTATTGCATCGGAAAGCAATGCACCGTCAGACTTTTACTTTTACGGAGACCGCTGTACTCCGGAAGAGATGAATTATCAAACTCCGTATGTCGGTGCATGCGTTGTCGACCGCCTTTACGGAACTGCTCCGCATCTGCATGTTACCGTTTCGCTTTATGAAGCGTTTCAGCAGCTTACTTTACGCAAAGATTTCTATATTTATCCGGAACTTCCGGCGCTGGCGATGCGCTGCCGGATCGTTTCTCCGGTTTTCCCGCTTGCGGTATGGAACTGCCGCCGCCCGGTGCGGGAACGTTACCAGAGCCGCGCCAGAAGCGGACTGGTTTTTGAAGGGTGTGTAGACCGTATCAATCCGGTCTCCGGTTTTGTCCCAACTGAATGTGTGGAATTCCGGGCGCAGACCGACTATAATGATGAACAGATCATCCACCATCCTTACACGGAAAATAAAACGCTCAACGGGAATTTATTTTATCTGAAAAATCAGGATCAGAGTGAACTCTTTTATTTTCAGGAAGCTCCTCCGAGTGAAGAGCGGCGCGATCTGGAAGATTATGATTTCCGCATGGAAAACGGTGAAGTTATTTCTGCTTCATGGAATTTGAATCCGGGGGAACTCGGCAACAGAAAAGAGTGGCGTTCACCGCGTCATGTCCTCTTTTGCTGTGAAAACAGCGATGATGGTGAACGTTTCCTCAAAGAATATCTTCGCCGCCGTTATCTCCCGGAACGCTTTCCCCATTATATCACCGTCAACCCGTGGGGGGACTGTGATTTTTACGAAAAAGTTTCAGAAAAATTCCTGCTGGATGAAGTTGAAGCAGCTTCTCAATGCGGAGCTGAACTCTATCAGGCCGATGATGCCTGGCAGTCCGGCGGTGTTCTCGTCGATATAAGCGGATACAATAAACTGCTTTCAAGTAAAGAGTTCTGGCAGGTCAACCCCGCATTGTGGCAGGGAGATCTGACTCCGGTAAGTGTGCGCTGTAAAGAAAAAACAGTCGATTTGTCACTCTGGATCGCCCCCTTTGCCAATGTAGCTTACCGGGATTGGAAGGAAATGGCAGAACATTGCCTTGAGCTTCACCAAAAGTATGGCGTTACCGCATTCAAAGTAGATGCGATTAACCTGGTCAATTCAGAGGCGGAACGCAACCTTGAACTGATGCTGCGTACTATCCGCCGCCGTTCAAAAAAACAGATTTCATTTCACTTTGATGTGACAGCATGGGGATTGCGGCAGGGGATCTACCGGTTTCTGGAATATGGAAGCGTGTTTCTGGAAAACCGTTACACCCGGATCATCCGTAAAGCACTTTATCATCCGGAACGCACCTGGAGAAACTTCTGGCGTTTGAGCCGTTATGCCCGGATACAGGAAATTCTGTGCGAAGTTCCGTCTCCGGTCAATATCGATCATGAGATGTATCGTGCCAAAGGTGAAACGCCTCCGGATGTTTACAGTTGGGAATACTGGCTTGCCATTTCACTTTTTGCCCAGATGCTGATGTGGTTTTCCCCATCACAGCTTCCGGAAGATTTGCGGCAGACTGCTGCCCGTTTTACTGATTGGAGAAAAAAGCATGACCGGGAGATACTTTCTTCCGAAGTCCGTCGTTTCGGCAGTGAACCCGATGGAACTGTTCTCGGCGGATTGTATACGGTTTCAGATTCTCCACTGCTTCTTGCTTTGCGGGAAAAGGATTCAAAGGAGTCAAAAATTTTTGTGCCGTGCGGCAATGAAAATACCAGATGGAAATTGGTTTTCGGTAATGGAACGGCAGTTCCATGCTCCGGAGGTGTGATGATAAATATTCCCGATGCTCCCGGTTTTGCGGTCTGGGAAACGGAAAATTAAAAAAGGAGACTTGTCCATGAAAAAATTGTGGTTATTGATTCTGTCACTCTTCAGTACGGCAGTTCTGACCGCTGATGATGCTGTTGCAGAAAAGATGCTGTTGCGGCAGTGGGCTGGAAATGTTTCAATGAATATTCCGTTTATTGCTCACAAGGTCAATATTGACGGCAATATCAATGGTAAAGAATGGGCAAAGGCGGCTGAGATCGCCGGCTTTTCGCTGCTCAAAGGTAACTATGTCTCCTGCGGAAGCGGCGCATTGAAACTTATGCGCGATAAAGACAATCTCTATATCGCCATCCGGATGAGTGCTGTAAACAATGAACCCGGCGGCGGTCTGCGTGCCGCTGTTACCGATCGTGACGGACAGGTGTATTTTGATGATTCAGTGGATATTCTGCTGATTTCCGATCACAACTCAAAAATCATGTATCAATTCATCATCAATCCGCTGGGGACACTCTGGGATGCCAGGCGTGATTTGGCTTTGAACGATGCCGTTGATCTCAAATGGAATTTGAAAAATGCCCGGGTCAAAGCGCAGGTCGTCAATGGTTTCTGGGATATTGAAGCTGCCTTCCCGCTTGCCGGTATCGGAATACCCAAAAAGTATCTCAAAATAAATGTCGGGCGCAATTGGAAAGAAGCAGGTCCCGCTCTGCTTAACGCGGCAAGTAAATATTTCACTGTTGACCGGATGGTCACTGTCCGCTGGGATAAAAAACGCGGTACGATGAGGCAACCTGATTTCGGCGCGATCGGCAACGGTGAGTGGAAAATAGCTTTGAGTGCCGACAATCCGACTGATAAGGAGCTTTGTCTGGCTGCGATGCTGCGTCATTACACTTATTCTCCGGATAAAAAGCAGAAAATAATGCATAAAGATGTGATGAAAAGTGTTCCGGTAGCTCCCGGAAAATCGGCGTCGTTTTCTGCTGAATTTACCGCTCCGGGGGTGGAAAAATATTATTTTACTTCAGTGCTTTATGATCCCGTGACCCGTCTGGTCCATGCGTCAAGAAGTTTCACCGGTGAACGCGGCTCGACCGAACGCCATCCGTCAAGTGCAGTTTTTGTTCTTCCCGGTCTGGGCACCGGAGAATGCCGCTACTATCCGGGGTATGACCGTGCCACTTTGCATTTCCGTACCGGTAATGGAAATATCAAAAATGCGGTGCTTATTCTGCCGGACGGTAAAGAAATTTCAGGGAAATTTGAACGGGGCAGTTTCTTTTTCCGTTTTCCGGTTCCAAAAACTGTCGGCAAATATGAGTTTGGCATGAAGTTTCCCGGAGTTAAAGGTAAAGATCTGTTTCCGAAAGCCTTTGCGCTGGAAAAACGCTCTTTTGCGTGGTTGGGGGCAAAGACCGGTTGTGACAAAATCGTGCTGCCGCCATTCAAGCCGCTTGAAGCCGGAAATGACGAGGTGAAGCTGCTTTTGAGCAAAGTCAAACTCAATTCTTCAGGGGTTTGGGATGATTTTGAAGCAGAAGAACATAAAATGCTCGCAGCTCCAATGTATTTTGAGGTTTCCTGCAACGGCAATACTGAACGTTTTGAGCCGGGTCAGCTCTCTGCTCCAACTGTGGAAGCTCAGGGATATGCCCTCAATCACAGTTTTACTTCGCGTACAAAATCCGGAATTGAACTCGGCGGTACTTCGCGCTGGGAATATGATGGTTTCCAATGGTTGAAAATGAAATTGTCCGCTTCCGGAAAGAAGATCGACCGCCTTACTTTATGCATACCGTTAAAAGATTCAGAAACACCTCTGTTTCATGTCGTTTCAAACTTTATCCGTAAAAATCCGGCAGGCTTGATACCCGGCGGCTCCGGAATCGTCTGGGACGGAACAAAATTGCCGAGAGTCAATGCGCAGGGTGTGGAAACACTTCATCCGCAAGGAGTCCCCTATATCTGGCTGGGAGGTGCTTCACGCGGCCTGGCATGTTTTACCGAGAGCAACGCCGGTTACAGTCTTGACCGCAAGCAAAGTTCTGTCCGGCTCATCCGCAAAGACGGTGTATTGACATTGGAATGGGATTTTATCAACACTCCGGTCAAACTGGGGAAAAATGCACGTGACTTTGAATTCGGTTTGATGCCGACTCCGGTCAAAAGAGTCGACCCGCGGCTCAATGAATATACTCACGATGCCTATGGCGTCGGCGCTCGCGGGATGAAAAATTTCACCTTCGTTGCGCGGCAGTTGATGGGATTTACCTACTGGCCGCATGAACCATTCAATAAAGATTTCACTTTGTTCCGCGCTGCCTGCCGGGCTGTCCGCAACGGCGGCAAAGATAATATGAAAGCTGATCTTGATCTGTGGATGAAAAACTACGGTAAACAGGTTTTTGACGAGATGTCGCGCGTGCCCAGCGCCGGAAATACTCCGACTCACTACGACAAGGTACGTGTGAACTATTGGCGTGCCCAGATGGACAGACCGGAACGCCGTCCGGGAGTGCCGTATAAATATTCCGATCCCAAACTGATGTGGATGTTTGAAGATATTCCGGAATATTTCCGTGCTGAATGGTATAATCCGGCTCCGCAGAATTACTTCGGTGCGCGCCGGGTTTCGCTCACTCCATCGGAGATAGATTACATGATCTACTGCCTCGAACAGGAATTGGATAACGGTTGTCACGGCATCTATCTGGATGATATGTTCCTGATGCCGGATCCCAATCCGGAAACCATTGCCGTCCGGGATAATGAAGGAAATTTTCATCCCTCCAACGGTATTCTCGGAATGCGCGAACTGGTTAAGCGTATTGCGGTACTTCAGCATAAACGCAATCTCTATCCGCGTCTGATCCAGATACATATGACCAATGCTTTGCTCATTCCCTGTTTCAGTCTGGCGACCAGTACGCTGGGGTGGGAAGACCATTACGGTGAAAAGCCCCATCCGGAACGCTTTCGTATCGATGAGATACTTGCAACTGATTCCGGAACCCAGCTCGGTGTGGAATGCTGTATACTCGCCGGTATTTTCCGTCAGACTACCCCGAGAGATCAATGGGGAAAAAAGTTACGCAAGCTCACCCGCAGTATGATCGCGCTTTCGCTGCCGTTCAATGCAAAGTACAAATCTCCGATAAATACCGGTGCCGATGCGAAGTTTTATTACCGGATAATTTCGCTTGCCTCTGACTTCGGTTTCTGGAAAAAGGAGTGTAAATTTGTTCCATTCTGGCATCCGGATGCCGTTGCGCTTCGGGTCAATGATGACAAAGTATTGGCAAGTTCGTGGCGTTTCCCCGGTAAAGTTATGTTGATATTGGGCAATACGGACAAGTCAGGAAAAACTTTGAAATTGACCGTTGACCGCAAAGCGTTGCAGCTGCCGGACAGCTTTAAGCTTGTCGATGCTGAAACCGGAAAAGCGGAAAAACCATCCTCAATCATCGTGGACGGTTATGACTTCAAACTTCTTATCTTGGAATAAGTACCAATGAGTAAAAATAAGTTTTCCAGCAGCGGTTTCATCCGCCACTTGCAGGGATTGATAAAAAACGGATACTTTCCCCGGGATAAAAAGCTTCCAAGCGTCCGGCAGTTGGCGGAACAGTTCGGGGTCGGACGGCAGATCGCACTTTTTTCACTGGGGCAACTGGTAAAGCAGCATATTTTGATCAGCGTCAACCGCAAGGGATACTTTATCAATCCGGAATATTCCGCCGGTAAATTTTACCGAATCGGATTTCTTGACAATGAAAGCAATTCTCTACGCAACGCATATTCGTCCCAATTTTACTATGCTGCATTGAGTTACGGCTATCAGCTGATCCCGGTCAACCGCTTCGAAAATGATGAAGAACTTCCGGAAATGCTCAAACGTTATCCCGATATTGACGGTATCATTGTCACCGGCAGACATATCACCGACCGGATGCTTGTTCCGCTTGCCAGGGGAAAAATTCCCTATGCAGTATTCGGGACTTATAATATTTCATCGCGTCATCCGGCGGTAAATTTCCGCAATCCTGAAAAACGTTTTGATTCTGTTGCCCGATGGATTTTGGAACATGACATAAAATCTGCCGCCATTGTCGCCGGTCCGCAAAGTTCTTTCAGTGAACAACATACGCTTTCTTTATGGCAAACTTCCCTGATGCGTAAAGTTCCGGGATGCCGTATTATTCCGGTTCACGCTTTGAATGACGGTTACCGGGAAGTCAGCATGCTTCTTGAAGACCCGGTTCCGCCTGAATTGTTCATTTTCTGCGGTGAACACTGTATGGGATACAAGCAGTATGCATTTGATCACCCGAATGTGAAATTGCCGCGGGCAATAATTTCGCAAACCTGGCAGATCCCGATGCCGGAGGAGTTGGTGGATTTTATCATCCCGTCTCCGTCGCGGGAAGATTTTTTGATCGTTATGAAAGAGATATTGGAGAAACTCAACTGTATTTAAATAGGAGAAAATCATGAAAAAGTTTCTGTTTACTGTCGGAGTATTACTGCTGTTTGTCACGCTCAATGCCGCATTGCCGCCGGTAATAAGTATCCGCTGCGGTAAGTTGGATTTCAAATTGAGCAACTATCAGTCGTGGAATTTGTGCGAAATCAACTTCAATAAGGTCAATGTCTGCCGCAACATAAGCTACTTCGGCAATGTGGCGATGTTCAAAATCAACGGCAAAGACAGCTGGGTCGGTTCCGGTCACAAGGATAACGCTAAAAAAGGTGAAACTGAAGTCAAAGTACAGTTTTTCGCCGATGGCAAAGAGTTTACGCCGGATAAAAAGATGCGCGAAGTTACAGAATTTGAACTTAAGAAAAGTTCCGTTCTGCTCGATTTGAAAATCGAATATACCCTGAAAGTCAAGGACAGCGAAATTTATGAACACGCAAAAATAACCGTACTCCGCGATAATTATGTGAGATTACTTTATCTTTTTATGCACCCGTGGTGTCCGATATTCACCCGTGCCGACTTTGATCTTGGCAACGGAAAGATCGAAACTGTCGAACTTGCCGGTAAACGGGCACTTTCCCGCCCCAAAGGAGCAATGTCTGCCACCTATTACGCTCCGGAACAGAAGTTCATTACCACCACTCAAGTCAAAGCGATAAAACCATTTTACAATGGCGAAGATAATATCTTTCATCTCTGGAACCGGGGTGATAAACATGACCGCAAACTCTATTTCCAAGCTGTAAACAAGAGAAATATGAAAACCGGTGAGAGCGGCGAATATGAGGCGGTAACCAGATTTTTTATCTCTGAAAAATGAGGTGTTTTATGATGAAACGCACTGTTCTGTTTTTGTTGTTTTGTGCGGCATCATTTCATCTTTTTGCCGCGCCGCGTAAAGCGGTTTATGTTCCGGAAATTTCCGGAATTGTGAAAATTGACGGAAAAATGGATGAGTCTGTCTGGCTCCGGGCGGCTCTTATTGAAAACTTTTATCAGTTTAAAACCGCAAAAGCTTTTCCGGGAAAAATTTCAGCCAGATTGTGGCGCGACAGTGAAAATCTTTATATCGGCATCAGAGTTCCATGTCCGCAAGGCGTCAAAGTCAAGCCGTGGAGTGCCAAAGTTGAACTGCTTGCCGGAAATATTGATGAGCCGGAATTTTACAATCAATATATCTGGATGGGAGGACGTGTCCGTTATGACGGTGCCGGTTCAAGTGATAACTGGAAAAGTGCAAACCGCTTTTCCGGCGATGTATGGACTTCGGAAACTGCGATCCCGTTGTCGCACTTCAGTTTCCGGGATGGCGGGATGCTTTTCAACCTCTGCATCACTCCGCCTGACAGTAAAATTTCAGCCGTCTGGGAAAATTGCGGGAACAAATTATACAATCTTGCCAATTACGGTGAATTGCTGCTGATCGATTACGATACCGCAGCACGTTTGCGCAAAAAGGCGGCTCCGGCAGAAAAGTTGTCCGGAGAAAAATATCAGACATTGGCGGATCGTCCCATTTCCATTTTCGGTCCCTGGCTTCATGCTCCGGAAAAGTCCGGCATCAGCATCGGTTTTATTTCCTCCGTTCCGGCGACAGCTGCCGCCCGTTACCGGATCAAAGGTACATCCCAATGGCAAACGCAAGCCGGAGATATTTTATGGGGCGCAAAGAGTCTGGTCAAAAAGAATCATCAGCTGCACTTGAGTAATTTGAAGAACGGAGTTACTTATGAATATCAGATCGGTATTATTCCTGCCGGAGAAAATGCAGTTGAGTTTTTCCCTGAAATACGGGAATTTACTCTGCCGTCAGCTGCACAGGAAAATCTCACTTTCGCAGTCGTTTCCGATATTCATAACTTCCGTCAGCGTCTGAATAAACTTATGCCTTTGGTCAACGGATGCGATTTCCTGGTCAATCTGGGCGATATGGTCAATATCGCCAATGCGCCGGGATTCTTTTTGAATGGCTATCTTGCCGGAGAACTGGAGTTTGCCGCTTCACGTCCGCTGGTCAATTTGCGCGGCAATCACGAATTCCGCGGTTTGATGCCGGAGCTCTTTTTTGAATATTTCCGCCGCCCGGATAATAAACCGTATTTTTTAAGCCGGCTGGGAAACCTATGCATCATCGGTCTGGATGCCGGTGAAGACGGCAGAGAACCCATATCCATGACCATTTTAAATGGTGAACGCCAATGGTTGAAGTCGGCAGTCAGAACCCCCGAGTTTCAAACTGCCAAACACCGCATCATACTTATCCACATCCCGCCGATGCAGAATAATTCCACCACACAGCGGGTGACTTCTTTAATCGACGGGATTTTTACCGGAGATAATGCCGAAAAGATCGATATACTTTTGGCGGGACACACTCACAAGGCGAGTTTTACTCCGGCAAACAGTTCAGAGTGTACTGTTTATGAGCCGAAAATGCAAAAACTTCAGGTGGTGAAAATGCCGTTCCCGGTCATCTGTAACAGCGGCATGGGAGAAACATTGCTCAAAGTTGAAGTAAAAGGTGATTCTCTGGAAGTTATTTGCTTGCGTAAAGACGGAAGCGAACTTTTCCGCCACCGGATCCATAAGCCGCAAAAATAATATCTGTGATGTTTTTTTTGTTTTTGTTGTGGTAATCGCTGCATTGCAATGCTATATTATTATGATGCAGTATGCTCAAACTAATTTAAGGAGATCATTATGTCTAAATCTTTTATTGTACGTCCGGAAAAAGGAGAATACGTTTATACTGATAAAAACGGCAAACTTCAGGTGCCGGATACTCCCATTATCAGCTTTATCGAGGGTGACGGTACCGGTCCTGATATTATGAAGGCCTCACTTTACATGTGGAACGCCGCCATTGAAAAAGCCTACGGTAAAAAGCGTTCCATCGCCTGGCAGGAGATCTATGCCGGAGAAAAAGCCAACGCCGTCTACAATGAAACCATCTGGCTCCCCGAAGAGACCGTCGAAGAGATCTCGCGCTGTCTCGTCGCTATCAAAGGACCTTTGACCACCCCGGTCGGCGGCGGATTCCGTTCCATCAACGTTTCTTTGCGTCAGAAACTGGATCTCTACGCCTGCGTCCGTCCGGTTCGTTACTTCAACGGAGTGCCTTCTCCGGTTCTCCATCCGGAAAAGACCGATATGATCGTTTTCCGTGAAAATACCGAAGATATCTATGCCGGTATCGAATGGAACGCCGGTACTCCCGAAGCCAAACAGGTCATCGAGTTTCTCCAGAAGACCATGAATGTCACCAAGATCCGCTTCCCCGAAACTTCCAGTATCGGTATCAAACCGGTTTCACAGGAAGGCAGTGAACGCCTGATCCGCGCCGCTATCGATTATGCGGTCAAAAACAACCGTAAGAGTGTCACCTTTGTCCACAAGGGCAACATCATGAAGTTCACCGAAGGCGGTTTCAAAAACTGGGGTTACGATCTTGTCCGCCGCGAGTATGCCGATGTGGCGATCCCCGCTGATGACTGCAATTGGCAGCCGCCCGCAGGTAAAATTCTGGTCAAAGACTGCATCTGTGATGCCTTTTTGCAGCAGATACTCACCCGTCCCGATGAATACGATGTCATTGCCACATTGAATTTGAACGGCGACTACGTTTCCGATGCGCTCGCCGCCTGTGTCGGCGGTATCGGTATCGCTCCGGGAGCGAATATCAACTATCTTACCGGTCACGCACTCTTTGAAGCGACTCACGGAACTGCTCCCAAATATGCCGGTATGGACAAGGTCAACCCCTGCAGTCTGGCGCTTTCCGGAGAAATGATGCTCCGTCATCTGGGATGGACCGAAGCTGCGGATGTCCTTATTTCCGGTATCGCTTCAGCGATCTCCGATAAGGTCATGACCTACGATCTGGCGCGTCTGGCGGCAAATGCGACTGAAGTGAGCTGTTCCGGATTTGCCAAAGCGGTCGTCGAACGGATGTGATCTATGAGCGGAAGTGAGTTGTCAGCCGCATTGAATGCCTTTGAGGTTCTTTTCTGTCTTCCCGATGAAGAGGGACGGTTGAAAAGTTCCTCAAATACGCCTTTGCCCGCGCTTGGCAATTTTCTTAAGGCGTTGAATGTTGAAGCAGTTCCCGGTATGGCAAGTGCCGCAGATTATCTCAATACTCTGTGCAAAGCTGCCGGGAAAGGCGATTTTGCCGATCTTCTGGCCCGCGAAGTTTTTGATGCGCTGATAACGCTGAATATTTTTCCGGATGATCTCGCTGATGCTTCTGCTGAAAGCGACAGCAAGTTTCTGTTGGAAAATATTTTGACTTTGTTCCGTTTCCTGCGGAAATATGATCGTTCACAAATTCCCGGTGGTGCAGAGAAACTTCTGCCCCGCGCCCGCACGCTGTTCGGAAATATCCCGGACAATGTTGAAAATGTCATTGAATTGCTCAAAAAGAGTGATCCCTTCAGTTCCGGACGGGTTTTCTGTTACCGGCAGCGCCGTTTTGTCGCAGTTGAACCGTCTTCGGTGCGGGATGTCAGCAAATTTTACGGTTATCCCGGAGTACGTAATGCCTATGAGGATCACTTCCGGGATTTTGCCTGCGGCAGAACCAATCTGCCGCTTCTCATCAACAGTTTGCCCGGTTACGGGAAAACCAGTATGGTCATATCCTACGCTCTGGCACAGAAAAATATCATCCCCATTCTGGCTGAGCCCGATGCTCTGGAAGAAAACTGGACGCCGCTTATCCAATCGCTTGCCAAACGGAATGATCACCGGTTTGTGATATTCTTTGACGATATCGATCCGGCAAAGGTCGACTGGTACAGTTTCCGCACCAATGTCGGCGGCGCTTTTGCACCTCCGGATAATGTGATGCCGGTTTTGACTGCCAACTATGAATTTCCTGCCAGTATACTTTCGCGGGGCAGAAAGATCACCTATCCGGTCTTTGATGAATTGCGCTGTTCGGAGATGATCGAAGATTTCCTGCGCGGTTTCGGTATGCAGCGGCCTCCGGTGAATCTGATTTCACTCATCGGAGCGGAATACACCAACGAGTTCGGGCAGAAGAAGTTCACTGAACTTTCTCCGCGTACTTTGATCCGCTATCTCGGCATTTATGAGCGTGATCAGAATAAACGCCGTACTATGATCGAACTTGCTTCCGGAGAGATGATCACCCGTCCTGATCCGGAACTGTTTTACGAATTCAATATCAACTTGATGCGTACCCTCTACGGAGAGGAGTATATTCAGCGTCTGCTTAAAGAGAAGTTGCGCGAATTATGAGTGTGCCTCCATCAAAACCGGATAAACTTATCATCATCGGCGCATTGGTGCTGGCGGTGATCCTGCTGCTTACAGCGGGATTCAGAATGCTTGGCTTTGCGGTATCCCGGGCTGCCAACGGTTTTTTCTATCCCTATTTGAAAGCAGCCAAAGGTACTACCGGAGAGATTCAGGATAAAAGTCTGCTTTCACTTGACCGTCTCGCTCTGGCACGGCAGGTCGAAAAACTCGCTCAACGCAACCGCGAACTGGCTGTACGCAGTACCGCTGCCGCCGGGATTTTGGATGAAAACCGTATTTTGCGGGATAAATTGAAACTTTCCGCTCCGCCGGGATGGAAATTTGTCACCGGAGAAATAATTTTGCGTGATCCTCTGCATTTCCGGGATGGTTTTTCCATCGACCGGGGAACAAGAGATGGCATCGCAGTCGGTGATGCGGTCGTCGACACCACTACTGACGGCAGATTGTTCCTTATCGGCGTGGTGAGGGAGTGTTCTGCCCGGACGGCCCGGATCTCAACGGTGAGTGATCCGGCATTGCGGGTTTCCGGCCGGTTGACCGGGGGCGCAGTGGGGTTTACCAATACCGGCAATCTGCCGGCACATTCATCCCTTATCCGTTTCGGAATGCTCGCCAATGAAGGCAGTTACACTCCCGGAGAAGCGGTGGTCACCACCGGATATGAACGGGGCATACCTGAAGGTATCAAAATCGGAGAACTGGTGATAAACAATGAACCGCATCCGGGAAGTGAACCGGATTTCAGTTGTATGCTCAAACCGGCAGTGACTTTTGAAGAGCTGCGTTTTGTCACCGTCATCTCCCGCAACCAAGATCTGCTGCAATGAAAAACTTTATCTGCTGTTCGCTGACTGCACTTTTTCTGGTACTGGACATGCTCGCCGGAAACATCTCTCTGTTTCCGGCATTCAGCGTTTATGCCGCACTGATATTTTTTCTTGCTTACGGTTGGAAATACGGTGTTGTTTCAGCGTTGTTTTCCGGGATGGTTCTCGATGCGCTTTACGGACACAGTTTCAGTTATTTGAGTTTGATCTTTCTCATTGCAGTCATACTTGGTGCAATCACTGCGGAAAGGGGACACCGTCAACTGTTATCACTCTTTGCTGCGGGTGCAGTTGCCGGAAGCGTTGTTGCTCTGGGAATAATTTTTGCTGTAAAAATTTCCGGCGGCACGCTTCCTGCTCCGGACAGAATAACCTATTTGCTTTTTGGCGCAGGTGCCGGCGGATCGTGGATGCTGATCGCGGTCATGCTGTTTGATTTTTTCGCTGTGCGGGCGAATCTGCCCCGCTGTGTACGCAATGTTTTCTCTGAACCGGTGCGGCACCGGCGGCGTCCGGTCTCCCGGACTGCTTCCGGGGTCAATTCAGGGAGGAAACGTCCGTGAAAAATCAGAACCGTTTCCGCAACAACAATCAAATCGGCTTGCTGGATGATTTCCGTTTCCGGATCGTCATACTGGCATTTATAATGCTGAGTCTGTTCGGGATATTGTTTTTACGCGCCTACTACTTGCAGCTGCATCACGGCGAAGAGCACCGCGCGGAGATCGCCCGCCAATCGGTAAGACGGATACGCATCCCCGGGCGGCGCGGAAATATTTACAGCGCTGACGGCGAAATACTTGCCGGAAACCGTATCGTGTACGATCTGGTATTTTATCCTGAAGGTATGCGTACCGGCGGCGGCCGCAGACGGACTCTGGATACCATGTGCCAGACTGCCAATAAACTTTCCGCTATCATCGGCAGGACAAATTACCCTGACCGGCGCGCCATCCAGCGCCATTTGAATATCTCTCCCGGAATGCCGCTGACGGTCTTTCCCGATCTCAATGAAAAAGAACGGGCACTGCTTCTTGAAGCGGCACGCGATATGAAAGGGCTGGATATTCAAATTTCCACCCAACGCATCTATCCGCAGCGGAGTCTGGCGGCTCATATCATCGGTTACTCCCGCAAGTCAGAAGCCAATACCGCTGCTGACCGGGAAAACTTTTCCTATTATCTGCCCGACACCGAAGGACGGGCAGGAATCGAATTTGTCTACGACAAACTTCCGGGATCAGAAAGCAATCCATCCGGACTCGGATTGCGTGCCTATCCCGGATGCCAGATCGTACAGGTCAACAATGTCGGTTTTGTCCGCCGCGAACTTCTGGGCAAAATCGATCCGGTCCACGGCAATGATGTCTATCTTACCATCGACAGCCGCGCCCAGAGGATCGCTGAAAAACTTCTTGAAGGTAAATGCGGTTCTCTTACTGTTATGGATGCTGACAACGGTGACATCATCTGCGCCGCGACTTCACCATCTTACGATTTGAAACAATTTACTCCGCGGCTTTCTCCCAAGTATTACAATTCGCTTTTGAACGATGCTTCACGACCGCTGATAAACCGTTCCACCGGCGGCATTTATCCGCCCGGTTCCACCTTGAAACCGCTCATCTGTCTGGCTCTGCTCAAAGGCGGTATCGACCCCAAAGAGACCGTTTTCTGTTCCGGAAGTATCGAAGTATTGGGTACAACTATCCGTTGCCTCGCCCACCGCTACACCGAAGCCGATGTCGATATGGGATTGGCTCTGGAAAAATCCTGCAATACTTATATGATCGTCCAATCGCTTAAAGCCGGGTTTCCGTTTCTGGAATCAATGCTGAAAACTGCCGGTATCGGACAGAAAACCGGCGTGGAGATCCACGAAAATGCCGGAAATTTTCCCGATCCGGCGCGCAAGAAGAAACTTTACCGTATCCCGTGGAACGATACCGATACCGCGCTGCTTTCCATCGGGCAGGGATTTATCAGTATGACTCCGCTGCAGATGGTGCGTTATACCGCCGCGCTGTGCAACGGCGGCAAACTTTACCGGCCGCATCTGGTCAGCCGGGTTTCTGACAGTTCCGGCGAAGCGGTTTTCAACCGTGATGTGATCTGTGACGGTGAGCTCGGCGTGACTCCGGAACAGTTGGCTCATGTCCGGCAGGGGATGTTCCGGGTGGTCAATGCCCCCCGCGGTTCCGGCCGTCGCGCGAAATCCGATGCCCTTGTTATTTACGGCAAGACCGGAACCGCCGAAACCGGTCCGCGTGACAACCGTAAAAATATGATCCACTTTATCGCTTTTACCAGTTACAGACTCCGCAATTACGCCCTTGCGGTGACCGTTGAACACGGTGATGCCGGAGGTTTGACCTGCGCTCCGATGGCAAAAGAATTTTTTGAACGCTTTTTACAACCGGAAATCGAGGAGATACAGTAATGAAAACTTATCCGGCGGCAATCGAGGAATTGATGCTCTTTTTGAAACAGCTCCCCGGAGTCGGCAAACGGGGCGCGGAACGCATGGTGATGGATATTCTGGATTGGGACAAAAGCGATATTGCCTCATTTGCCAACGCGGTATTGAAAATCGCTACCGATATCACCTTTTGCCCGGAGTGCGGCAACTGTGCCGAACACGGTCAATTGTGTTCGATTTGTTCCGACCCCCGGAGAGACAACTCCACTTTGTGTGTAGTTGAAACCATTCCCCAGCTGCTCGCAGTCGAATCCGGCGGCAGTTACCGTGGAAAATATCTGGTGCTGGGCGGCAAACTGTCGCCGCTTGACGGGGAAAACGGTGAAAATCTCAACTTCGATCTGCTTTTGAAACAATCCGCCAAGCCGGAACTTAAAGAGATCATCCTTGCTTTGAGTTCCGATGTCGAAGGGCGGGCGACCATGATCTATCTGACTGAATTGCTCAAAGATTTTTCCGGTGCCCTGACCCGTCCGGCACAGGGACTTCCCGCCGGTGCAAATTTATCCTTTGCCGACAGCGCAACTGTCGCCGCAGCATTTACCGGTCGTACCAGCTTTTAATATTACGGCGGTGCATTGCTCGCACTGCATCCATCGGTCTTCGCGTAAAGCTCCGCCCTGACAAGCCGATTGCAGCAGCGTTTTAATATCAGTTTTGACAAATCATGGCTCGCGCAGTATCTTGTTGTCATAAAAGTTATCTCAATCAGAGTTATCAACGTTTCACAAAATTCAGGACATTACCCGATATTTGTAAATTGCAAGCAATCACTGTGATATTTTTTTACACGCTTTTGTTTGATTTTGCCCTGTTCCCATCCCGTAAAAAGAGCTTTTCACCTCCTCCTGTCAGTAAACAGAACATTGATTTTATCTGCCCAGGATGATGTCGGCGCGTTTTTTTACTCCGGTCTGTTTGATATAATTTTCTTCCAGCGGTATCCAGCGGGACGCGAAGATTTTTGCTTTTTCTCCGCCGTTACGCTTTTTGATGCGTTTCATCTGTTCGGCAGGAGTGATGTCGAAAAATATTTTCAAATCAGCATAATTGCCAAATTCCGGGTGCAGACTGTATGCGCCCTCAACGACGCGCCACTTGCCGCTGGGGACGGTACACTCCGCTCCGGGAACCATCTTTGAACAATCAAATCTGCGGTAGGCAAAGCCGCTTTCTTTACGCAAATCCGGCAGGACTTCCGCTTTGAATCTCTCATAATGCACATTGCCTCCGGCTTCAGCAAATCGGGCGGGCGTACGTAAATTTTGCGGTAAAAAGAAGTCGTCCATGTGAACGACTCCGGCTTTGAGTATCTTTGCCAACTGTCCGGCAACGGTCGTTTTGCCCGATGCCGCTCTCCCGTCGATGGCGATGATTTTTACTCCGTTTCCCGGAAGTGCCGCCGCTGCTTTCAGTACCGGAAGCACGGTGAGAAAACGGGTGCTGACGATCCGGTAGGATGGACGGTTGGCTTTTACATATTCGCGCGAATGGTGGACTGCTTCACCGCGGTGATGTTTGATGAATTCCGCCATTTCTGCGGCACTTTCCGGATAGAGCGCAGTGATTTGTTCAAGGTAGTTTTTGAACAGTGCGGCACTGTCAGGGAAGATTTCCGTTGAGGCAAGAAACATATTGAACAACCACTTTTCGGGCAGTTCAGCCTTTTTCCATGCTCCCAGATTTATCCGGCAGTAATCCGGCGAAATGATTTCAACCAGTTCAATCTCTTCTGCCGGGACACTGCCAAACTCCCGGGAAAAATACTCCCATGCTCTTTTCCGGTCTATAACTGCATGTCCCGCCCCGAATGCCCCCTGATATGCCTGTTTGATCAAATCGCGCAGCTTGAACTTTTTCCGCAGGGAAGTTTGTTTTTTAACGCAATCGGAAAAGCTGACCTCTCTGCCATCGGCAAAAAGTCTGGTGCGCTTGCCGCAAAATTCCATGGAATAGTTTTTTGCTTCTGCTCCATTGCAGCACGCCACAGCCGCAAGGATCGTAACAAGTATATGTTTTATCATCAGAAGCCCTCCAGTGTCTCTTTACTCCGGTCAACTTTGCCGGAGTTGAATATCGTATTCACCAGTACCGCATCGTCAACATCCGGAAAACCCTCTTTACACGGAACTTTGTTCTTTTCCCGGCTTTCAGTATGGCCGTCGGCAAAGACCACCGCCGCCCGGTTGTTGTGGCGGAAATACGCCGCCCGGTTGGGGCCGATATTGCCGGTAACGTGTTTGCCCGTACTGTTTACGGCATCTGAACCATAACACAAATGTCCGTAATTTTCCACCAGCATCGCCGTCTGGCTCGCACTTCGCAGCGAACTTGTTTTCAATCCCTTGCCGTTGTCTGTGGCGATAAGATAGTTCAAACCGTAATTAGTGGTGATGTCAACTTCGGCATCCTCCACCGGACAGCGCAGAACATCCACTCTTTCCGTTGAGGCATTCTGTCTGGCAAGATAGTACAACACCACTCCGTCCAGCCAGTTTTTGGCACTGATACTTTCCCCGCCCGGGGTGAAGCCGCCCAGCAGATTATCCCGGCACGGCAGATAACTGTTGTAGTCATCAGCGTAAAATAAATATATGGCCCCCAGCTGCTTGGCATTGGAAACACAACTTATCGCCTGACTCCGTGCCCGCGCATTCTGCAGCGCCGGAAGCAGTATCGCCGCCAATATCGCAATGATCGCGATAACCACCAGCAATTCTATTAAAGTGAAAGGCTTTATGGGAGAGGGGAAAAACTTCTTTTCACGGGAAAAGAGGTTTTTCCCCTCTCCCAAACCCTCACCCTTTTTCAAGAAAAGCGGAGTATTTTTTTTGTTCATGATTTTCTCCTTGTTATTATTTATTTTATTTTCGTAATACTTTTAATATTATTTATTTCAAAATCGTAATACTTTACTGTTTGTTTATTCCGGCGAAAAAATTTTTATGAAATCAGCGGTGTTGGCAACCGGCGACGGAAGTTATGACGAATTCCGCTTGGATGATGCCCTTGAGTTTGCGTATGGAGTTGACCAGTTCTCTTATGTCGTTGCCGATGCCTTCAACGGTGATCATCACGGTCGAAGCATTTTCATCGAGCGCAAAGCGGCTCATCCCCAGAGTCCGGGGAACGGAATCATCGAGGACTTTATTGAGTTTGGCTTCTATTCCGGAACTGTTTAAATTGCACAGCACACTTATGGTGCCGATAACTTTGCCGTCAACCGAACAGAGTTTGCGGGTCAGTTGTTTGCGGATCATATCCCGGATGAATTCGGAACGGTTGTCATAACCGGATTGGACAAGCAGAGTTTCCAACTGTTCAGAGAGTTCTTCCTCAATAGAGAAACTCATTCTTACCAGCTCTGTTTTTTTCATTTCTGCAATCCCTGATTTGTTGACGTTCTGATAATATACATTGAAAAATCATATTTTACAAATCATATAATTTTTTTTCTCCCTGTCCGGAAAGCTTGATACAGGGATAGCCGCCGCGTTCGATACGTTCAAGGTCGCCGGAGTCGAGCAATGCCCGGATGATCTGTTCGACATTGCTCTGTTTCAGTTTACGCAGTACTCCGAAACAGGCGTTGCGGTGCCAGTTCCCGGCAACGATCCCGGCACTGCGGCTTCCGGCAAGGATCTGCGCCATCTTTCCGGCACCGATACGGCCGTTGAAAAGTTCCGCCGCCCGCAGTACGATCCGGATATCTTTGTCGCTGATACCTTTATTTTTAAGTGAATCAGGTGAATTTCCGGCGCAGTTGTCGCAAATGCCGCAGTGCCACGAATCATTTTTTTCACCGAAATATCCGATAAGCTCTTTCTGGCGGCAGTTGTGTGTTGAAGCATATTTTACCACCGCATCAAGGCGATTCTGCTCATAGTCCCGCCGCTGATCGAGTTCCTTGTCATCCAAGGGCGGTTCAACTTGTTCCGGGTTTGCAAGTTCGATCGCCCGTCCGGCAAAACCGTTTTCCCAAACGAGCACATCGCCGTTGAGCGCATTGAGCACCCGGCGTATCTGTTCAGTTGAAAGTCCGGCGATCTGCGCCATTTCATCGACAGTTATATCCATAAATTTCCGGAGTTTTTCTCCGAATTCCAATATCATCCGGTGGATGAAGCGTGAACGCTGGGTCTTTTCCAATTGGTGAATTATCCGCAGTTGAGCGATGTCGGAAGTAAAAGATATTCTGCCGTTGCCGGTTTGCCGGGGACGGCGGATGATGGCTCCGGATTTTTCCAGTATTCCCAATGCGGCGGAAATCTGTCCGTCACTGGCAGAGCCGGAGACCATTTTCTGCAATTCTGCGGCACTTATTTCCAACACCGGTTTTTCCGGATGGCGGAAATATTCCGCCCGCAGTACCCGGTAGACTGAACGGACGAGCGACGGCGGCGGATTGTTCATCTCAATGAGGAAATTCTGAATATAGCGGTCGGCATAGCTGAAAAGCAGCAGGCAATCGGCACTTTCACCGTCCCGTCCGGCACGTCCGGCTTCCTGATAATAGGCTTCCAGAGACCCGGGCAGCTGATAGTGGATGACTCTTCTCACATCCGGGCGGTCGATGCCCATGCCGAAAGCGTTGGTTGCCGCCAGTACCGGTGAGGGATCACACATAAAATATTCCTGTGCGGCATTGCGTTCTTCGTTGCTCATTCCGGCGTGATAACCGCGCACTCCGGGGAGGGCGGACAACTCATCCACCGCCTGCCGGGTGGCGGCATAGATGATGGTCGCTCCGGAAATCTTTTCTTTGAGCAACTTTTTCAGTACGGCAAGTTTCACATCTTTGCCGCCCTGACAATTCTGTACTTTGAAATTCAAATTGGGGCGGCGGAACCCGGCGGCTACCAGCTTCATTTCCGGACGCAAAAGCTGATGCCGGATATCTTCGCTCACCTCCGGTGTGGCGGTCGCGGTAAAGGCGCAGATGTGGGAAATGCCCGCTTTTTGGGCGATTTTTCCGATATGACGGTAACTGGGACGGAAGTCATGACCCCATTCGCTGATACAGTGCGCCTCATCGACCACCAGCATCGCGGGAGGATGGTTCATCAGGAACTCGTGAAAGTGGTCTGTTTGAAGCCGTTCCGGCGCGACATAGAGCAGCTTTACTTCACCTGCGGCGCAGCGGTACAAGGCGTTGCGCTGTTCGGCAAAGGTGATGGAACTGTTGATGAATGCCGCCGGTATATTCCGTTTCTGCAAGGCGGCGACCTGATCCGCCATCAAAGCGATCAGCGGGGAAACGATAAGGGTATAAGACCCCTTTATCAATGCCGGGAGCTGGTAACAGAGTGATTTACCCGCTCCGGTGGGCATGACTACGCAGAGGTCAACTCCGGCAACGATATCTTCAATGACCTCTTTCTGGTGGTCGAGAAAAGATTCAAAGCCGAAGTAACGCTGTAAAAGTGTCTCAAGAGCTGGTAAACTCATTGCAGGAACTTATTTCCCCGCAGATTCGATTTTGAGCAGAGTTTCCGCTTCTTTCCAGATCTTGTATGCGGTGGCGTTGAGCAGTTTGACCGCTTCGGCGCGCTTGCCATTGTCAAGAAGCTTGCGGGCATCGGCTTTGGCTTTGGCATATTTTGCCTTGGAGTCAGCTTCAAACTTCATCCATTCACAGGGAAGCGGATTTGCAAAACCGTTTTTGTCACCACGCTTGAAAGAGGCCCGCGACCAGGCGTAACTGCCCATGGATGGCAGAACCTTTTCCGCACAGACTGGAATGGGGACATAGACGGTATTGCGGGGATGTCCGATGGCGGCATAGATGGTTGAGAGTACATCCGGATACGGGATATCGACCTCGATGGTACTGCCGGAATTGGTGGTTTTACCGCAGACGGAGCGGTTCGGATACTCTCCGCTTGGAAGTTTGCAGATACGGGAGATTTCCGAGATACCGGCAACGGTGATTTTTCCATCTTTATCCATCATTTCATTCAATCCGGAAAGCGCGATGTAGGCTCTGGCACTGCTGTGCAGATAGGATTTATAAGTACCGCGGGCACGGGCGGCCATGCCGGGGTTATGCCAGATGTTGGCGCGAACAACATAGTTGCTGTTGTAACGCTGAACTGACATGAATTTGGTAGTGAATTCGCAGATGTACCCCTCTTTGGTGTCCACAAACAGGAAGGTGGAACCGCTGTCGGAATGGTAGTAATCTCCGGATTTTACCAGTTCATCAAGCTTTTTCACCGCCTGAGCCGCAGTATCGCAGGAGTTCAGGATCTCAAGCAGCAGCGCCGGGGTGCTTTTTTTATCTTTGGGATTGGGGGCATCGGAAGTTTTTTCACCGCTGTTCATGGCGCCTGCCAGACCGGAGCAGTTCACTCCGGTGTTGGTAAGTCCATTAGTGCCGATAGCGACCCATTTGCGTTTGGCTCCGGCGGGACTGATATACGCCGCAACCCGGCGTTCTTTGGAGTCGCGGTTCTTGTGCAGTATATTGGTATTGTTTTTGGTGAAGTCTTTGAAGACCATCCAACTGGTGCAGGCAAAAACCGGCATTGCCAGTGCAGAAAACAGCAACAGCGAAAGCGATTTTTTCATAACATCCCCCTGCTTTACGGCTTAACAGTTTTTGCTCAATTCGACTGCGGCTTTGACGGCGGTGCGGATACCGTCCCAGTTGCCGCTTTCGATATCGCTGCTTTTGCCCAGCCAGGTGCCGCCGACGGCGACGATCTCTTTGACCGCCAGATAGTCAGCTACATTGGCGGTGGTTACTCCGCCGGTAGGCATGAAACGGACACCGAGGTGTTTGTAAGGGGCGATGAGGGATTTGAGGAAGTTGATGCCGCCGGAAGCTTCGGCAGGGAAGAATTTGAGGAAACGGCAGCCGTATTCCATCGCCTGTTCAACTTCGCTGGGAGTGCAGACACCGGGGGCGAAAGCAAATCCGTTGGCGACTGCCTCTTTGACGATGGTCGGATTGAATCCGGGCGCAACGGCGAATTTGGCTCCGGCATCAAAGGCGCGGTGCAGATCGCGGGAGTTGAGAACGGTTCCGGCGCCCAGATAAAGTTCAGGGAATCTACTGGAAGCCGCTTTGATGACCGCTTCGGCGGCGGTGGTGCGGAAAGTTATTTCGGCGGCAGGCAGACCGCATTCGGCGAGGACTTCGCACATTTTCAAGCCGGAATCAACATCGTTGAGAACCAGCACGGGGACGATACGGATGGCGGAAAGGGTTTCCACCGCCGTCTGACAATTTTTCTGAAAGCTCATTTTCTGCTCCGGAAATTATTGGAAATTAAAGTTCTGCCGCCATGTCGCGGAGTTTGACCAGATCAAGTTTGCCGCTTCCAAGCAGCGGGAGTTCGTTGATTTTGACGAAGTCATCGGCTTTGGGGATCCAGATGTTGGGGATACCTTCTTTACGCAGCGCATCCAGAACCGCCGGAATATCGAAGTCATCGGCAGTGTAGAATACCACCAGACGTTCACCTTTGCGGCTGTCTCCGCGGCCGGCAACGGCGATCTCCCGGTTTTCCCGGGCGCGGATGCGGGCGATGGCATCTTCAACACCTTCGTGGGGGACCATTTCGCCGCCGATCTTGCTGAAACGGCTGGCGCGTCCGGTGATATAGACGTAACCTTCCTGATCCATTTTGGCGATGTCACCGGTGTCGTAGTAGCCGTCCTGAATGACACGGGCGGTGAGTGCTTCGTCATTGAGGTAACCTTTCATCACCGAACCGGCAAGCACCTGCATTCTGCCGCTGGATCCGGGGTTGAGTTCCACCCCGGTATCCGGATCGACGATACGGATGTGGATGCCCGGCAGAGGACAACCGATACTGCCCGGATGGTCAGCTTTGGCTCCGAGGTTGAAAATTGAATTGCTCAAGTTGATGGTGGCAATGGGGGACAATTCAGTACAGCCGTAGCCTTCGATAATGTCCCGTCCGGTCATTTCGCGGAATTTGGTGGCGAGTTCCGGACGGAGTTTTTCGGCGCCGGTGACGACCAGACGGAGAGTTTTGAGATCTTCTCCGGTGGCTTTCATCAGGTATTTCTGCAAAAAGGTCGGAGTGGCGGTGAGAATGGTAAGTTTCTGTTCACGAACTGCTTTGACCAGAGCGGCACCATCCAGCGGGTTGGGCAGAAGTGAGGACATGGTTCCGAAAATGGAGGGGAAGGCAAATCCGACCATAAAGCCGTAAGCGTGGAACATCGGCAGGTTGCCGGCGATCCGGTCAGTGCCGCGCATCAGGTCGACCACCCGTACAAAGGAAAGGGTGTTGCAGGTGAGGTTGTGGTGGGTGAGCATGACCGCTTTGGGTACTCCGGTCGAACCGCTGGAAAAGAGCAGTACTGCCTGATTGTGCATATTGTAGCAGCTGGAAGGCGCAATGTTGCGGATGATGGTGCGCGCCGGAAGCAAAAGTGCCATGAGAAGTGCGCGGATCTTGTCGCCTTTGGTGATCGTTTTGGCGAGATCTTCGAGCAGAACCATTTCGGGGAATTCCTCCCATTTGAGTTTGTCGAGGAATTTCCGGCTGGTCAGGATCTTTTTGATACCGGCACGGCGGGCGGCGGCAAGAGCAACCTCCTGACCGCTGGAAAAGTTGATCATCGCCGGAGTACGGTCGGAACACATCACCGCCAGAAGTCCGACCGCAGTGATCGGCATATTGGGCAGCAGTACACCCGTGTACTGGGTGTTGTCGCCTCTGTTGAGCTTGCGGAGCAGTCTGGAGAAGATGATGACCCGGACGAGGGTGTTGAAGTTATTGACCATATCTCCGGTCATGCCATCGGCGAAAGTGGTTTTAAAGGGATGGCGTTTGGCATTCAAAATGAAGTGGGTATGCAGGGGTTTTTCGCCCGGCTGGATCTGTTTTTCGGCGCGGGCACCGAGTTCGGAAATTTTCTGGCGCAGCTCAAAGGCGGAGAGTTTTGAATCAATGGGTTCTCCGATATTGATGGAATAGTCCACCGGCATATTCAGAGGGGAACGCAGATGGAGTTTGCCATTGTGGATGCCGCTCATTCTGCCGGAAATCATGCCGAGACGGATCGGAACTACCGGAATATCCAGTTCCGGCGGCAGCAGCGGCTGAACTCCGGAACGGAAACGCATCAAACTGCCGTTGCCGGAGATGGCACCTTCCGGGAAGAAGCAGAGGATCTCGCCTTTGCGCAGCCGGTTCTGGGTGTTTTCAAAAAATTTGAGCATCGCTTTGGGGCGGCGCATATTGGGTACTTCAATGACCCCGAGATAGCGGAAAAGCCAGCTGATGGGCAGGAAGCTCACCAGACTTGTATGCACCATAAAGCGCACCCGGCGGCGGGAAACCGCCTGGATCATGATCAAGTCCAGCAGAGAGATGTGGTTGGATACCAGAAGCACCGGACCGGAATAGGGAATATTGGCTTTACCGTGGATGCGCACCCGCAAAAATACTAATCGCAGCAACCGTCCGACAAATTTCACAAACAGTTTCGGTGAAAGCAAAACGTACAGTGCTGCAAGTGCAACCAATGCCCAAATCACGGGCTGCCAATGTTCATTCAACCATTCGATCATATAAAAACTCCTTTTGAAAAATTACTTTTTACTGAAAGATAATTGCATAATATAGCACACAATTATAATTTTTCAATTACTTTATATTAAAAAAGTTCTCCTCTTTCCCATGCTTCGCTTAAATCCGGCTCTTTTATTTCCGCATCCGGTGTCGGGTTTTCGCGGAGGAACTCTTCCAGAGAGAGGATTTTTACTCCGTATTTACGTGCGGCGGCAAGTTTGGAGCTGTTTCCTGAAATATCGGCGGCAACCAGAATGGAAAGGGAAGCGTTGACACTGTCTACCGGGCGCAGATTGCGTTCTCTGGCAAGCTTTTCATAGAATGAACGTTTTTCCGGCATTTTCCCGGTGAAACAGATGGTCGGCAAATCTGCATTGACCTTTTCCGGCTGCTGACAAGTGACGACCGACAGGAGTTTTTCCAACTCATCATATTTGTTTATAAAGGTGCTGACGATCGCTCCGGCACGTTCCGGACCGATGCCGGGGATGGCGGCGAGAGTATCGGCATCGAGAGTACGGAGTTCTGAAAGAGAGTGTTTTTCCAGAAGCAGCGCGGCGATATTCATACCGACATTGGGGATATTCAATGCAGCAATGATATTGGCTTCGGTGGTATTGCAACTGCGGGCAAGTTCATTGGCAAGGTTGTCGGCACTGCGCTTCTGGAAACCTTCAATTTTAAGCAAATCTGCGGAAGTGAGAATGAGAAGCTCATGGAGAAAGCGGATGTTGAATTTTTCCATCAACTTCCGCAACGTAGGTTCTCCGAGCCGTTCAATGCCGAAACTGCGGACTGAAGCCAGAAGATTGCAGAGCAGAGTTTCCGCACAGTCCGCATTGGGACAGCACAGCTCCGGACCGCGGCGGATGAGCGCAGTTTTACACGCCGGACAGTCGCTTATCCACGGCGAAGTCCGTTCTTTCCCCGGTACACTGGCGGTAATATAAGGTATCACATCTCCGGCACGTTCAACGG
Source organism: Lentisphaerota bacterium (assembly GCA_015061605.1). GTDB lineage: Bacteria > Verrucomicrobiota > Lentisphaeria > Victivallales > Victivallaceae > UBA1784. The sequence continues at coordinate 57,807 of SUWH01000012.1, forward strand.
TGACGGTATCACCGATCATGATCTGCATATCTTCCAGATTCTGGGCATTGTGGAGGGAGGCACGTTTGATGGTGATGCCGGAAAGATCGACCGGAGCAAGCTGTGCCACCGGAGTGAGACAGTTTTTTCCGAAGCTCCACTCCACACCGACCAAAGTGGTAACTGCACTGGAATTGGTGAATTTATAGGCAATTTCTCCTCTGGGGTGGTGGGCGGTCGCTCCCAGAGAATCACGGTAACTTTTATCTGCTATTTTGAGAACGATGCCATCCATGGGGTAGGGCAGACCGGCGAGAGATTGTTTCAAATTTTCCCATTGAGTTTCCAGATCACAAAGTTTGACCTGCTTTGAGATCAGATTGTAGTCGACCAGCGTGAGCTTGGCGCCCTGTATCTGCATTTCAAAAATATCTTTCAATCCCATGATACCGGCGACGGCGTTGCGGGAGTTTTTATAAGTCCCGCCGCCCTTTTTCTGTATATGGGAATATATGTTTATAAAGTCATCGTTGCGGATGACGATCTCCCCTCTGGCGGGACGGTCGACATTTCCGGTGTAGCCGGGAGCTTCCAGTTCGATGAGCGGCAGTTTGTCAGAAATGTTTTCTCCGGTTTCCCCGTCGCCCCGGGTAGAGAGTATTTTTCCGTCGAAACTCGCTGAAATACCGTCATATTTCGGTTCGACCAGCAGCAGTTCCTCCTGATCGCGGGCATATTTTTTTGCCCATTCAAGCAGTTCTTCCAGAGAATAGGCTTTATCTAAAGAGAGCATCGGGGTCTTGTGATGCACCTTGCCGGAACTCTCCACGGCAACGGCATTGACGCGGGTAACGAGAATGTGTTCCGGATCGATTTTGCGCAATGCTTCGACCAGCTGATCGTACTCCTGATCGCTGATTTCCGGGGTGTTGGTTTCCCAATACAGTTTATCGTGATAACTTATAAGCTCTGCCAGCTGTGCGGCATTGAGATTTTCCGGGGCGATATTCAGCATAAAAACTCCATTTTTTCAAAATAAAAAATATTTGTTGTGAAATATAACTCTTGATATTGAATTTTTCAACCTTGACAGCTATATTATAAAGCTATTAAGTTGGAGTATATTGATTTCGTGTCAATGTCATTTCAAAAGAAAGAGAAATAGAATAATGTCAAAAAGCTACACTGTTGCTGTTGCCGGTGCCACCGGTGCTGTCGGCGTCGAAATGATCAAAACGCTGGAAAAACGTAATTTTCCGGTGAAAAATCTTAAACTTCTGGCCTCTGCCCGTTCCGCCGGTAAAACTATGGAGTTCCGCGGCGAAAAACTCGTCATCGAAGAGATGACAGAAAACTCCTTCAAGGGAGTCGATATCGCGCTCTTTTCTGCGGGCAGCGATATTTCCCGCGCCTACCGTCAGATCGTGGTCGATGCCGGTGCGGTGATGATCGACAACTCCAGCGCTTTCCGTATGGAAGATGATGTGCCGCTGGTCGTCCCCGAAGTCAACCCTGAAGACATCGCCAGACACAAAGGTGTCATCGCCAACCCCAACTGCACCACCGCTATCATGCTGGTCGCGGTTGCTCCCTTGCACCGTGCGAAAAAACTCCGCCGTCTGGTTGCTTCCACCTATCAGGCTGCCTCCGGTGCCGGAGCAAAAGGTATGCAGGAACTTATCGAACAGACCAAACAGATCCTCAACGGCGAAGCCATCGAGCCCAAAGCCTTTGCCCACCGGATCGCATTCAATCTGATCCCCCACATCGACTCCTTCTGCGATAACGGCTACACCAAAGAGGAGTTGAAAATGGTCAATGAATCCCGCAAAATGCTCCATATCCCCGATCTGATGGTCAGCTGCACCAGCGTCCGTATCCCGGCTCTGCGCGCCCACTCTGAATCACTCAACATGGAATTTGCCGAAGACATCACTCCGGAAGAAGCCCGTGCCATCCTCGCCGCCGCTCCCGGTGTGACCGTGGTCGATGACCCCGAAGCCAAGCTCTATCCGATGCCGGTCGATGCCACCGAAAAATATGATGTGCTCGCCGGCCGTATCCGTCAGGACATCTCCCGCGCGGATAAGCGCGGTCTGGAAATGTTCGTTTCCGGTGACCAGCTGCTCAAAGGCGCGGCGCTCAATGCGGTCCAGATCGCTGAAAATCTGTAAGATAACACAATATGAAGCTCATCCGGTACGGCAGGCTCATCAGGAGCTTTTCAACAGCGGCGATCTTCTGTGCCGCGTTGCTGTCTGCCGGATGTGCGCATAATTCAAGTGAACGGGATTTTGCCGCTGTTTCCGCTCATCTGGAGCGCGGCGGCACCGTTTACGGAATATTTACCCGCAATGCCTCTCTGCTTGACGGGATGAAAAACTGTTTTGAACAGTTTGAACAAATCATCAGCAGTGCAAAATATACCGAAGCCGAAAAGAATGCCGCAAGACAGCGTATCGCCGGTGTACAGGCGGCGTGGCATCTTGCCGGATTTCATAATATCAACGGTTTGGGGATGAGTTCAGTACCGAAAGACGGAGGGATTTTTTCCAACCGGATATTTTTATCTGCCGATCCGGGATCTGACGGAGCATTGAACCGGCTCGTGTGCCGGGAAAATAAGGATGTTTCCATCCTTTTTGAGCGTTTGCCCCGTGAAACTTTTCTTGCGGCAGGAATCAATGTTTCCGGTAAAAATATTTTGACTTTGCTCAATGAATCCGGTTCTGCCGGAGAAAGAATACTGCGGGGACTGCCTCCGGGATTTCCGGTCGAAGTTTTTGCTTCGGTCGAAGGGTGGCTGATTTTGGCTATTGCCCGCAACGCGCTTTTGCCTCCTTCTGAAAACTGTATCATGCTGCAGATCCCTGATCCGGAGGGAAAACTTTTTGCGCTGGCAGCTGTGATCGTCCGCCGCAGACAAGCCGCTCCGATGGAAACCCGCATCGTTCTGCCGCTGGTCGATGAAACCATTTATCTTGATAGTCCGGTGGTAAAAAAAGCTGACGGCAAGCTGTTTATTTACAGCAGTGCCAAAGCGGAAGAGCTTTTTGAAAAACGCTCCAATGGAACTTTGCTGAAGCATCCGGAATTTCTCCGTTACGCCAAAAATATCCGTCTCAATGGCAGTGCATTTACTTACAATCGCAAACTTGCCGTCCCCGGCAGAGCTTTTGTCAGTGAAATACCGTTTGCCGGAGTTTTGATCCCGCTTGAAGAATGCGGCAATTTCGGGGTGTTGAGTTGTCATAAGAACGGCTGGCTGTGGCAGGAAAACAGCGACAGTGATTTGTCCGGAGCCGCCGGAGATGCCGGACTTTACCGCCTGGCCGGTAAAATGATCCTGCCGCAGAAAAAGAATTCCACACCGGGAAAAACTGCCGCCGTAAACAGAACGATCCCGCGTCCGGCAGGTGACCATTGTCCAAAAGCATTGAAAAAACTTTATGCCGATCTGACCAGATATGCTGAACAAAATCAGAATAAATTTCCGGAATTTGCCGGAATCAAATCTTTGAAACAGGTTTTTCCAAAATTCCGGAATCCTGCCGGAGGGAAAATTTTCTATTTCGGAGCATCCGGGCGGCAGGCAAATCTCCCGCTGGCAATAAGCTGTCACCGCAAACTGTTCGACAGTTTCTGCGTGCTGTACGCAGACGGTACAGTGCGCACATATAAACTTGAACGTGCCGGCAGCTGCCGGAGAATAATAAGTTTTCTTTACACCGTCCACCGGTGGGAAGCAAAGTTGTTTCAACACCTGATAAGGCAGGCTCAACAGCTGGATGAAGAGTCCGCAAAAAAGGAGTAAATCATTATGCCGGAAGATCAAAACAATAATAAACGGGAAGCTAAAAAAGTCAATAACGACTTTTTCCGCGCTCTCGATGAATGTGCTGAAGCACTCTCTCTGGATGAGCTTTCCAGAATCAGCGGAGTGAAAATCGAACTGCTGCGCCGCTATCTTGACCGTAAAGTGCGTACCGTCCGCACGGAGACCTGGGACAAAATATACCCGGTTCTCAAACCATACCTCGAAGGTCCCGTCCCGCCGCAGGAACCCCCGCCGCGTATCGGCAGTACCTACCGCCGCCACCCCGAACTGGTGGAAATGCTCAGCGAACAAAAAGTCCTGCTCGATGAATTTGCCATATTCTCCGATGCGGAGAAAAAAGGTATCATCAAAGAGTTTACCGAAGTTCTGGGAAGTAAAGCCGCCCCAACGGAATTTGAAAGTCTCAACAATCTGGAAAATCAGATCATGGGGCTTTTCCTCGCCATGGAACCATCTGTGCGCGAAGAGCAGTTGTCCAAACTTACGGCACGTGCCACCGCTGAAGTGCGCCGCCGCCGCAATAATTTATTTTAATCATCATAGGAGAAAAAATCATGTATATCGGAAGAATCGTCGCTTTCGGAATGACCAAAGACGGACGCCCCTGCGCCATGTACCGCGTTTCATCCCGTTCGTTCCCCAACCGCCGCGCGGTTGAAAACAACGGCAACATCGCCATCATTCCCCGTGAAGGCGCCGAAGGCGATCTCGCCAAAAACCCATATATCAGCTACAACTGTCTGCGTGTCGCCGGTGAATGGGCGATCGCTACCAACGGTTCCCAGACCGACCCCATCACCGAGAAGATCGCCGCCGGTATGCCGGTTCGCGATGCCATCACCATGTGCCTTCTGGCGATGGATTATGAAAAAGATTCCCTTGACACCCCGCGCGTGGTCGCCGTGGTCGGACGCAAATCCAAACTCGGCTATCTCGGCATCGTCCGCAAAGATGCGGTGATGGTTCGTGAATTCAAACTGGAACCCGGTGTCGCCCGCTACATCTCCACCTACGAGTGCAACGCTCCCTGCGACACCAATGTCGATACCGACTTTGATGCCGCCTGTGAAAACTGCGCGGTCCAGTATGTGGTCAACGGCGGTGTTTTCGCCGACTTTGAAAACCCGGTGACCAGTGCCGCCGCCATCGCTACCGAAGACGGATTTGCTCTGGCGACCCTCGTTTGCTGAAAGAGTTGAGCTATGGACAGGATCGTTGCTGCTGAAGTCACCGCTTTGAATGCGGAGATCTTTGTCCGTGATACTGCCGGGAAACTTTCCCGGCAATTTATGCCCTTTTCCCCCTGGTGTCTGGCGGAAAAGGGCGTTTCTGTACCGGAGGGGGCGGTGGAGACCGCACTTTCCGGTACGGCTCCGCTGAACCGGCGGTTTGAATTTTCTTCACTTGAAGTTTATGAAAACGCGCTGCCGGAGTTGAAAAAAACTCCCGGTGTACTGACCGTCCGCGATTTGAGCTGTCAATTTTTCAGCACATCAAACTTGCGGCTCTTTGCCGGAATGGATTTCAACGAACTTGTCCGGATGCAGTTCGCTGTTACCGTTTCAGCAGATGAAAAATCGGTCGAAGCAATTGAAGTTTCTGACAACAGAGGTTTTGCCGCCCGGTTCGATATTGACAATTGCGGCGGTGAATTGGAGATACTTGCCGCATTCAATGCGGCAGTCAAAGAGCGCGATCCTGATTTAATTGAGGGCTTCAATATCTTCCGCACCGATTTGCCGTTTTTGGAAAAACGGGCGAAAAAGTTGAAGTTCACCTTTGACTGCGGCAGAGACGGGAAAGGTTTTTCCTCCCGCAAAAGCCGTTTCCCGGTGGCGGAAAAACAGATCAGTTGTACCCGTTATGCTCTTTACGGACGGCATATTATCGATATTTACCATTTACTGCTCTTTTACGATGCTGTTCACCGCGATTTTGAGACTTTTGAACTTGAATATCTGAAAAGTTACTTCCACATTCCGGAAAATTCCGGGATCTGCGACACGGTGCGGGAGTTGAGCGCACTTCTGCTTCCCGCCTCATTTTACAAGTGCTGTACCTTGCCGTTGAATCTGCAAGATGCCGTCCTGCGCGGTTCCGGTGCGGCCCTGGATGCTCTGTTTATCGCCGAATATCAGCGTGCCGGAGCTTCTGTACCCTATCCGGAAGAAGCCCGCCGCTTTGCCGGAGCATTGACCGGCGCCGGAGAAGCCGGAGTTTATCATAATGTGCGCCATTGTGACGTGCGTTCACTTTATCCATCATTGCTATTGTATCTTGACCGTGCTCCGGTGCGGGATGAGCTTGGAATATTTTTAAAACTGCTCCGGCAGCTGCGTGAGTTCCGGTTGAATGCCAAAGACCGCGCCAAAGCTGCTTCAGGAAGCGAAAAACAGCGCTTCAACGCCTTGCAGAATACTTTCAAAATTTTGATCAACTCATTTTACGGTTATCTCGGATTTGCCCAGGGAAGTTTCAACGATTATGCGCTTGCCGAAACTGTCACTGCTGCCGGACGGGAGATATTGAGCAAACTGGCGCAGAAACTTGAAGCTCTTGATGCCAAAATTCTGGAAATGGATACCGACGGCATATATTTTACCATGCCGGAAAATTCCGACAGTGATTTTGATATGCAGATAATCAGTGTCCTGCCTCCGGGGATCGAACTGGAATTTGATGCAGTTTATCCGGCGATGTACTGTTATAAAGCCAAAAATTATGCGCTGCTGAATGCAGACGGTTCCATCAGCGTTTCCGGAGCCGCACTCAAATCCCGCGCTCTGGAAAATTTTCAGCGGCGGTTTATCCAATGCGTTCTGCAAGCAAAACTGACCGGTAAACCGGATTTGATCGAAACGTGTTACAGTGAACTTAAAACTTCCATAACCAACCGTACCATTGCGCTTTCTGATCTGGTCAAAAGTGAAGTTTTGAGCGATTCCCCGGAAAACTACAAACGCAAACAGAATACTCCCGGTTTCCGCCGTTCCGCTCCGTATGAACTTGCGCTGGCTTCTGATAAAAAGTTCCGTGCCGGAGACAAAGTTGAATTTTATGTCACAGGGACCAAAGCCAAACTGCCGGTGGTCGGCAACTCCAAATTATTGAGCGATGCTGATCCGGCAGTGCGTGACGAAAACAGTGCCTATTATCTCAATAAACTTGATGATTTATACAACCAATTCAAATAGAGGGGATCATTATGAGTGATGTACAGAAGTTTTTACAGCTCGTGGAAGCTCACAGCAGAGAATTGGACAATTTGAGTATGGAGGTCTGGAAAAATCCGGAACTTGCTTTCAAAGAGTTCACCGCGTGCAGACTTCAGTGCGATCTGCTGAAAAAATGGGGTTTTTCCGTCACGGAAAACTATTGCGGTTTTGAAACCGCCTACCGCTGTGAATACGGCAGCGGTTCGCCCGCGTTTGCCATTACTTCTGAATACGATGCTCTGCCCGGTATCGGACACGGCTGCGGCCACAATCTTATTTGCGGAGCTGCACTTGGCGCATTCATCGCCTTGACTGAATATATGAAAGCCAACAACATTCCCGGTAAAGTCGTGCTGCTCGGAACTCCTGCTGAAGAAAGCGGCAGCAGCAAGGTGAAAATCGTTGATTCCGGCGCATTGGATGGGGTCGATGCCGCGATGATGGTGCACGCTTCATGGCGCACCACTCTTGATACCGGATGTTTGAGCATCAAACGTTTTGATGTGGTATTCAAAGGAAAAGCCTCTCATGCCAGCGGTTCACCTCATCTGGGTATCAACGCACTTGATGCGGTCAATCTTACCTTTGCCGGAGTCAATGCCTGGCGGCAGCAGCTCCCGGAAAGTTCCCGTATCCACGGCATCGTCACCGAAGGCGGTCTCAAACCCAATATCACCCCTGAACGCGCCGGATGCTGCTTCTTTGTTCGCGCCGACAATCCGGAATGGCAGGAAAAGATGAATAACCGTTTCCTTGATATCATCAAAGGTGCGGCACTTATGACCGGTTGTGAATATGAGATCCAGCCCTATAACGCCGGTACCAAGGCTCGCAAACCGAACTGCTTGATGAATCAGGTCTGGATGGAGAATATCGGAGAACTGGGCAGTCCGGTAGATTTGAGTTTCGGCCCCGGTCGCGGCTCATCGGATTTCGGCAATGTTTCGCAGGCGGTTCCGGCTATCCATCCCTATATCGGCATTTCTGAAAGTCACACCGAAATCGCCGGACACTCTGCCGCGCTTTGCGAAGCGGCGGGCAAACCGTATGCCTTGAGCCAGATGCACAGGGCTTCTGCCGCGATGGCAGCTGTCGGCTTGAAAGTTCTGACCGACAGCGCATTCCGCGAACAGATAAAGGCAGAGTTCAATAAATAAGTGAATACAGCCCCCCCGGTATTGAAATCCGGGGTGGCGATATTGAAAACCGGAATGTTCCGGGAGTTGAAACAGATTATTTTACGGTCATGCACTCCCGGGCGACCCGTTCTGCCACGGAGGTGTTATTGGGATTGCGCAGAGCGTCGGAGACCTCTTTCATTCCTGCTTCGACTTCGGCACGTCTGGAACCGCCGGGGAGGATGGCTTCGATTGCCGGGAGCAGTTCTTCCGGAGCGAAGTGCCACTGCAGAAACTCTTGAAACACCTCTTTGTTGGCAATGATATTGACCATGGTAAAAAATCCCCGGTAAAGTTTGACCAGAATTTTTGCCAGAGCCAGTGTCATAAGATTGAGCTTGTATCCGACGACCAGCGGCAAACCGGAAAGCGCACATTCAACTGTTACTGTGCCGCTGGCGGCAAGTCCGGTTCCGGCGGTCTGCATCCAGACACCGGTATCGCCGGTACTGATGGAAATTTCCGGACAATCGGAGTGTCGTGCGCGATATTTTTCAATTTTCTTTTTACATATATTGGCTATTTTCTCGCGGGGGGCGGCGAGGTGGAACTTCAAATCCGGATGTTTTTTGGCAAGTTGGCTGATGGTGTCGAGCATGGGAACAAGGAGCTTGTCTATCTCCATTTTTCTGCTGCCCGGGAGCAGTAAAAAGGTGTCGGGATCACGGACGAGCGAGGGATCGAGCCGGGAAGAAACGATTTCACTCAAGGGGTGTCCGACAAAGGTGGCTTTCAAAGGAGTAGGAGCAAAAACTTCTTCTTCAAAGGGGAAAATGACCAGCATTTTGGAACATATCCTCGCCAATACCGGCAGTCTCCATTTTGCCCATACCCACAGATGAGGACAGACATACCAGATCACCGGAATTTTTGCACGGTGCATTGCCAGGGCGAAAAGCAGATTGAATCCCGGATAGTCGATAAGTATCACCGCATCGGGGCGTTCAGCTTTAGCTTCTTTAACCAGTTTGAAGTAAATCTTTATAAAGGTGAAAAGGATTCTGGTCACTTCAAAGATGCCGACGACTCCGAGTTCCGTGGAATCTACCTTGACCGGGACACCGGCAGCCATCATTTTCGGGCCGCCCATACCGGTGATATTGACCTCTTCATGGTATTCTTTTCCCAATTTGCGCAGTTGTTGAGCAAGTTCAGCGCCGTACATATCGCCGGAGGCTTCACCGGCTATTATCCAGAAATTTTTCATATTTTCCCTTGTCTTGAACAATTTTTCAGCATTACGCATTTGAAAAACTCTTTCAGATGCGTTATTTTAAATAAGATAATACTTGAGAGAGGATTTTTCAACTGACAGGCGAAAATTATTATATGGAAAAAGAGATAAAAAACGAAAACAGAACACCTTTTCTGTTGGAAGGCGAACGCTGTCCGCAGTGCAAGGAGCATCTGGTTCCGGCGGATCTGGAAAATTTCCCACGCTGCCCTTATTGCGATCACCGGTTCCCCAATAATGAAGAGTTGGAGGATTTTATTCTGAAACCGACTTTGCAGCGGTGGATGAGTCATACCTGCCAGCAGTTTCCGCGGTGAAGTGCGGTGGTGTCGGTTTAAAATAAATAAATTTCCGGTGTGGAGGAGAGTATGGATCGTACAGACGGTGAAAATATGTTTAATCGCAATGGTTTTATGCCGATGGACTCCTGGCGGGTCCTGCGGATAATGGCTGAACTTATTGAGTCATTTGATACACTCAATCCGACCAAGGATATGTTTGTTTCGGTTTTCGGTTCAGCGCGGACAAAAGAGGATGCCCCGGATTATCTTTCTGCGGTAAAATGCGGACAGTTGCTGGTTAAAAACGGTTACAGTGTTATTACCGGCGGCGGCGGCGGCATCATGGAAGCTGCTTCCAAAGGCGCGTTTGAAGCCGGCGGCAATGTCGTCGGACTCAATATTGAACTTCCCATGGAACAGCATCCAAATAAATATCAGACCCAATCGCTCAATTTCCGCTATTTCTTTTTGCGCAAAGTGAGTTTCCTCAAATATTCCACGGCGTTTATCGTTTACCCCGGAGGTTTCGGCACATTGGATGAGCTTTCAGAAGTTCTTACCATGGTTCAGACCGGAAAAATCAATATGGTTCCTGTCATCTTTGTCGGTAAAAAATTCTATCAGGGATTGGTTGACTGGTTCAAAACCACATTGATCGATGAGGGGATGATTTCACCGGAGGATATCGACCTTATCAAAGTCGTTGATACGGCTGAAGAAGCTGTGGATTTCCTCTGCGAATGCCACCGTTACGGCAAACGTACCACCGTCAAGTGAAAGCGGCAAACGTGCCGCTGCGAGGTGTCGCGCCCTTCCCGTTGGTCGGGCTTGATCGGGTTGCTTCGCAACAACCGCCGCAAGGCGGAATCAAACGCCACCTTGCCTGTCGTGCCGGAGGCGCGACAAAAGGCTCAACAGCCAGCAGCCCGGAATCAGGAGCGATATCACACAGCCGGGCGGCGGCAAACGTGCCGCTGCGAGGTGTCGCGCCCTTCCCGTTGGTCGGGCTTGATCGGGTTGCTTCGCAACAACCGCCGCAAGGCGGAATCAAACGCTACCTTGCCTGTCGTGCCGGAAGCGCGACAAAAGGCTCAACAGCCAGCAGCCCGGAATCAGGAGCGATATCACACAGCCGGGCGGCGGCAAACGTGCCGCAGCGAGGTGTCGCGCCCTTCCCGTTGGTCGGGCTTGATCGGGTTGCTTCGCAACAACCGCCGGAATCAATTACTGCACGTGACTGGAGGCTCGAGTGCGGCAAGGCGCGCTTGATAAAATATACTTCTACCACTCGCCTGTCGGGCATTCAGCCCGACAACAGGCGCATATTCCAGTTACCCCAGAATCAGGAGCGATATCGCACAGCCGGGCGTGTTTTGCAAGCGAGATCCGACAGGAGCGTACTTGCGTACGTGACTGGAGGCTCGAGTGCAGCAAGGCGCGCTCCGGCAAAGCGAGATCGCTCCGTGCTAAAAAGCGCGTTCGGCGATGTTGCTCAAGTGGCGGGAAACGGCGACCAGTTCGGCAAGCAATTCGACGTAAATGATACCGGTTTGAGCGGTACATTTACCGTTTTTCATCCGCTTGATATGATTTTCTTCGGATTCTGAAGCAAGTTTATTGATGGTTTTTTCAGCTTTGATCGCCCGTTCCTGCCATTCCGGTTCAGAAAATTCCAGAGCATTGAGCGCAAATGTGGTTTGCTTGGAAAGTTCCGAGAATATCCGTTCCAGCTCATTTGAAGCGGAATTGCTGATGGTCAGATTGTCGATTTCGAGTCTGCGGGTGAGGGTGATGATATTTTCCGCCCGGTCAGCGATACGTTCTGCGTCGTTGGCGCAGTGCATCAATGCGGGGATGAGTTCAGCCTGCTTGGTGGAAATTTTGCGCTGCATGATTTGGGCAAGGTATTCCATGATTTCGGTCTGGTAACGGTCGACCCGTTCTTCGCGGCTGTAAAATTTTTCCATGCGGTTTTCATTGACCTTGCCGGGGACAAAGTTGCCGATAACTGCTGAATCGACCATTTTCCACGACTTTTTGAGCATTTTTCCGATGGCAACAACGCTCTGGCGGAGCGCAAGTGCCGGAGAATCCAGCAGGTGCGGTTCGAGGTATTGGAAATGGATCTTTGCCTGGGTAACCGGCATGAGTTTTTCACAAACCGCTGCCAGCAAACCGGCAAAAGGCAGCAGCACAACGGCGGTCACAATGTTGAATACCGTGTGGGCATTGGCGATATGGCGCGCCATATTTTCCGGGATCGGCGCAAAGGCATTGCCTTCGGTCAGGGAATTGACCAGGTAGAAGAACGCCGGGATCCCGGTGTTCCCCCACGGTATCCAGAAACTGGCAACGATGATCACCACACCGATCACGTTGAAAAGCGTGTGTGCCAAAGCCGCCTGACGTGCCGGACGGTTGGCGGGGATGGCGGCCAGCTGGGCGGTGACGGTGGTTCCGATGTTGGCACCGAGGATGAGGGCGACCGCAGTGTAGAGGTCGATAAGGCCACCGGCGCCGAGGACGACCACGATACCGGTAGTGGCTGAAGAACTCTGCATGATCAATGTTGCCACCATACCGATAAGAATGGTTCCCATCAGACTGCCGAAAGGCATGACTCCATCGATCGGAGCGCAGTCAAGCAGTTGGAAAAATTTGAGGAATGAGGGAAAGTTGGAAAGAGTTTTCAATTCACTGCTCATCATATTCATCCCGAAGAAAAGCAGACCGAATCCCAGTACAGTCAATCCCGCTTCCGGTACTTTGCCGCGCTTGATGAAGCGCATCACCAGTCCGACAATAATTGCCGGAAGTGCCAATGCTCCGACATTGAATGCGATGATCTGTGCGGTGATGGTTGTACCGATGTTTGCACCGAAAATAACTCCGATAGACTGGGCAAGATTCATCAATCCGGCGTTGACAAAGCCGATTATCATTACAGTGGTCGCACTGGAAGACTGGATGACGGCAGTAATTCCCGCCCCGGCGAGCAATGCGACGAAACGGTTGCTGGTGCAGTAGCCGAGGATGCTTTTCATCTTTTCACCGGCGATGTTATTCAAGCCGTCACTCATCATGGTCATACCGAGCATAAAGAGTGCCAGACCGCCGAGGACGCTGACGGTGATGTTCCAGATATTGAAGGACATGACCTGCAGGGAAACGGTACGGAATTTTTCTGCCCCTGAAGCCGGGTCGATTTCAAAATCAATGGTTGATGCTCCGGATTTTTTCGGCAGAGTCACGCTGGTTTCAGCAATGCCGTTACTGTCGGTGGTTAAAATATTTTCGCCAAGCTCTGCTCCGTTTGAAGCCGTTGCATAAACCCGGATCCCGGCGCGTGGAGCGCCTTTGGCATCGGTAAGTTTTATACCGACCGGATTAGAGAGCTGTTTACCGGATTGTCCCTCCTGACCGGAACCGATAAGTTTTATGCCGTTGACGAAGCGGAGTTCGAGAGTTTTATCAGTTCCGTTTGCCGGGATGAATTTCACATAATTGTCTCCGGGGATATTTCCGGCAGTCAGATCGAAACGGGCAACGCCTCCGGCATCGGTGACGGCAGTCAGCGGAGAAATGGTGCAACTGCTGCCGGGGGCGTGGGCAGTGATGCGGCAGTTTTTGAACGGAGTGCCTTTATCGTTTACCGCGCGGATGGTGACGGTGAATTTTTCTTTGGGGATGACACATTCAGCGTTGCCGGAAGCGATTTCAAGTTTGCCGAATACAGACGGGACTTCAGATTTTTTAAAGTACCACCAGACAAAAAATACGCCGGTCGCGATCAGTAACAGTATGATAAATACCAGAAGTTTTCCGGAAGAACCACGCTTTTTTTCATTTTCTTTTTTCATATATCAATTCCTCTTTTGTTACTGCCGGAAAAAGCCGACCGGCAGAGCTGTCATTGCCGCACTTGCGGCTGCATACGGTAGTATTGTCCGCCGAGTTCCCGCATGGCAAATTCAGCGATCGCCCGCGGGTCGAAAAATCCGGCAGTAAAAACATCAAGATAAATTCCGGAACGTTCCGGGCAGGTAAAACCGCTCAAGTGTCCGCGGTCAAATGAACAGGCAAATTCAAGTTCGTCAGCGTTGGCAGAACAGCCCCATTCATACTGTTCTGAACTTTTTTCCGCCAGAAGATCGACGATTTTTCCGGCAAAATTTTTCAATTCGTTTTCGTTGTCAAGTTTGATTTTGGAACAGTTGTAAATGTCTATACAACTGGACATGGCGCGGGCGCAGGTGTGTTCATAGCGCGCTTTCCAGGATAATTGCAGACCGTGTGAGGAGTCGCTCTCCACCACCGGGACCAGACGTTCCACACCATTTTCGCCGAGGATGCCGCGGTTGACCAGACTGGAAATGATCCAGTACCCCGATCCCATTCCGGCCCCGAGAGCTTTGACAGCGCGGTCGAAATCCACTCCGTCGCCGCAAGTAAAGAGATCGACTGCCGCATAATCATGCTCCGGCCAGGCATGAACGGCAAAGTGAGATTCGGAAATAACCACCACTCCGCTGACCCCTTGAGGTTCAAAGGAGTGGAAGACCGAATTTACCACGTGCGCTCCGGAAACTTCTGCCGCATGGAGAAAAACTTTCTCCATACGGGCAGAGTCAGACAGTACAGCAGAGTTGCAGTCATAAAATTCGACTGTCATCTGCCGTCCGAGGGCAATATTGCCGGAATCACGGAGCGGCGCGGTATCCATGGAAATCAGTTCCCCTGACGGTTGTCTTCAATGGTGCAACGGCAGTTGCGGTCAATGAAGGTCATGAATTCCAGCTGGAGCTGTTGAAGTTTGCTCTGTTCGATCTGCTGCTTGAGCATGTCGCGGTGTTTGGGGAAATCTTCCATGAATGCGGGCATACGTTTGACCATTTCGACGAGCAATGCTCCGTCGGCAGTGTTGATGACACCGGAGATGTCACCGGTTTTCATGGTGCGCAGGCTGGGGGCGGCCGCGGCGACGATAGCCATGTGTTCCGGATTTTTCTCCGGAGTGCTGATCATGGAGAAGGTGATGGTTTCGGTTTTACCGAGTTTGCCGAATGCTGCAGAACGCTTGGCAGGAGCAAGTTTCATGATGCCGGACCAGAGTTCTTTGGCTTTGAGGGCGGCGAGTTTGAGGCTTTCAGCTTTGGTGTAGTCGGCATTGAGCTGCTTTTTGGCTTCGTCAAAAGTCATCGGCCGCGGCATGCTGCGTTTGATGAGGAAAGCTACGGCAACGCCGCTGGCGGATTTGCGGGGACGGGTCACAGGAGTGATGGTGTCAGAAAGCGGCATACTGCGCAATTCAGCAATAAGTTCAGCGGAATCGATCTTGTCGATACCGGAAGCCTCAAAGGTGATATCTTTGCCCTCAATGACGGTGAATTTGTTTTTTGCCGCGAGGTTGCGGAAGATCTCTCTTTTGTCTTTGCTGTCTTTAGCGGCATCCATGGCGTTCATTGCTTCGCGGTAGAAGCTGTTCATTTTGACGGCGGCAAGTTCACCGGCTTTCTGTTCGACCAGCATCGGGCGGAGGGTTTTGACATCGACACCATTGAGGTTGCGTTCTTTGATGAGTTTGGCGGTGAAATCATCGGTGATGACCTTTTCTGCAGCGGCTTTGTAAGGCGCGGACGCAAGTTCGATCGCCAGCGCATCAAATTTGCCGGGAATGACATAGTTGGCTTTGTTGGCAGCCATGAAGTTTTTCAGAGCGGCATCGTCAACTTTGACCAGGTTGGTGAAATCGGCGGCTTTGACCTTGAAAGCGCGGATGCCGACGCGGGGGAAGTTGCTCTTGTAGAGGCTTTCGACCTCCTGATCGGTGACGGTCACGTTGTTGGCAAATGCCATCGGGAGCTGTTCGATAATGAGAGCTTTGCGGATGGAGTTGACCAGATCGGCAGATGAAACCTGATTGTTTTTCAGATATTCATCATATTTTTTCTGGGAAAATTTACCGTTTTCAACGAAGACCGGGAGAATACGCACGACTTTGGCGACCTCTTTATCGGCGATGGTGAAGTTGAGCTGTTCTGCGCGCTTCAGAACACAGTAGCAGTAGAAAAGAACTTTGGGTTCACGCTGGGAACGGTATCCGGTCAGGGACTCAAAGATCTGCAAATCATGGTCAAGGTCGATCAAGTCACCGTAGGTGACATTTTTACCGAATGCGGTGCCGACCGATTGAGATTCCGGACCGCGGTCAAAGGCGCAACCGCCGCTGCCCGGGGTGAGGAAGTCCAAAAAGGCGATGATGATCACGGCAGCAAAGATACCGAAGATCCACCGGCTGTGTTTGTGAAACATTGAGTTGAGTTTTTTGATTACCATTTTTTTTCTCCTTACAGTTTTTTATGATAAATATTTTTTATATCAAGGTTGCATTTTATCTTTATCCGGACGGACGGTGACGGTCACTGCCGCCGGATGGATTTCAATTTCTCTGAACTTGCCGCCGGCAGAATTGATCAGGGTTGCCGGGCAATAGAGGCGGACATCAAGTTTGGCTGATTGTCCGGTAAAGGATTCCGCAGAGAGATCGGCCACAACGTAGAGTTTTTCCGGTTCAATATCTTCCAGCACCGCCGGCGGGGCAGTTATTGCGACACTGACTTTGGAAAGCGACGGGACGATAGAAAATGGTTTTTGTACGGCAAGCGTGCTTTGAGGCAGCAGATAACGTATCGGTATATTGTTGAAAACTTTGCGGATGCTGAGCCGGGGAGATATCTCTACTTTGACAATAGTTTCAGTTGCACTGCATACGATATTGGAAAGTTGCGGACGTATCAGTTTCAGTTTTTGAGTGAAGTTGCGGTCAAAATCCAGTTTTAATATTTCGGTTTCGATATTTTCAACGGCATTGACCTCATTTTCCGGGCCGCTGATGCGGATGGTTTGCGGATTGCATTCCAGGGATTTGAGTTCAAAACCATCCATTACTTTACCATCTGTTTTGGGAACGATTTTTATATCGCGCTGAATGTACATCTGGACCGGTAATTCAACATATTCCGGTTCGATGCGGGTTATTTCCACATCTTTGCGCCGTTCAAAATTTTGTTCGTCGATACGGATATTGAATTTGCCGTTTTGGCGGTTGTCTTTATCCACTTTGACCGTACCTTTTATTTTAAGGTTGCGCAGGGCGCGGGATGTACCTTTGACGGTGGTGCGTACTTCGAGTTTGAAATCTTCCGGAATGAACAAGCCGGTGGCGATATCCAGATCGACCGGGACGGTGATATGTTTGGTGATCTTTTCCCGGTCATTCAAATTCCAGTAGAGCAGGCAGGCGAGGAACAATGCAAAAATTTTACGCCACAAATCTTTGCGGAAGAAATCCAGTATATGCTTCATCATTTTTCCTCCGGGTCAATATCGGACAATTCGTTGTTTTCCTCCTGGGCGCTGACCAGTTCGATGGTTTCAGCCAGTTCATCGGAATCTTTTCCGACAACGAGTTTTTCCAGCATTTTGTTGAGTCCGAATTCAGAAAGATCCCGGTGCAGTTCGCCGTCGTAAGCGATACATACCGCGCCGGATTCTTCTGAAATCATGATCGTTACGGCATCGCTTTCTTCGGAAATACCCAGCGCTGCCCGGTGGCGGGTGCCGAGGTGAGGGGATATTTCTTTGGAACGGGTCAGAGGCAATATCGCCCGGGCGGCAACGATGCGGTCGCCGCGGATGATGACTGCTCCGTCGTGTAATGGCGAATTGGGAAAGAATATGGATTCAAGCAGCTGGGAATTAACCTGGGCATCAAGTTGAATGGCATCATCGATCAACGCCTGCAAACGTTCCTTGCCTTCAATGACGATCAATGCTCCGATCTTGCTGCCTGACATATTGATGACGGCATCTTCGATTTCGCTTATGACCTCTTTCCGGTGGCGTTTTTCCATAAACAAACTCAATTGCGAAAGTCCGCGGCGCACTTCCGGTTGAAAGATGATCAGAAGTGCGATAATGGTCGAACCGTAAAATTCGTCAAAAAGTTTGGTGATCACCGGCAATTCGATGATCCGCGCCAATCCCCAGATGGCAAGCAGCAGCACTACCAGCACCTGCATCATTTTTGCACCGTGGTTTTTACTGGAATAATACAGCACCAGATAGATGATGGCAAACAGGATGATGATTTCCAGTACCTGCCGCCAGTTCAGAAGGATCTCCCAAAGTTGCATCATCATTTTTTCAAACTCCTGAAGTAGTCAAGTGCAGTGACTGCACTGTGCAATTCCCTTACACCATGGGTACGGATGATACCGATGCGGCGGGAAACGAATTCCAGTTCAATTGCCAGCGTTTCACCGGAACGTTCAACAGGAACGGCGTTGCCGCTTGCTGTTGCCAGAAAACTTTTGCGGGAAATGCCGAGCATGAGTCCGGGAAGTTCGCCAAGTTTTTCCAGTTCGCGCAGCAGCTCCCAGCATTGGGCGGCAGTTTTGGAAAACCCGATGCCCGGATCAAGGATGATCTGTTCATCTTTCAATCCGGAAGCGATCGCTTTTGCTTTGGCAGAAGCAAGTTCATTTGCCACAGTTGCAACAACGCCATCGGGATAATTGCAGTATTCTGCGGACTGCATACGCGCGGAATCAACGCGGGAATGGCTGATTATCAATGAACCTTGTCTTTCTGCAACTGTTTTTGCCAAATTTCCGGAAGTGCGGAGCATGGAGACATCATTGATGATGTGCGCACCATGCTCAAGCGCGATCCCGGCAGTTTCTGCATTTCTGGTGTCGATACTGAAGATCATCTCCGGAAGCTGCTGTTTCAAGGCATCCAGAACCGGGATGACCCGGTCGATCTCCTGTTGTACGGAAATATTCTCCGCCCCCGGCCGGGTGGATTCACCGCCGATATCCAGTATATCGGCTCCGGCGGCGGCAAGGGCGCATCCCCGGGATACCGCCGATGCAGGGGAGGATGCTTCATTTTCGCTGAAACTGTCTCCCGTGGCATTGACGATCCCCATGATCGCAGTACGCGATAAGCTGCGGAGAAAATCTTTCAGTACAAACATCGGAAATTTATTCTTCTGTATTGGTCGCTTCTGTTTCAACGGCTTCAGAAACTTCTGCTGCGGCAACGGTATCAGTTGATTCGTTCACTGCATCGGTTTCTGCATTTTCAGTTTCTTCAGAAGTTTCAGTTTCTTCGCCTTCGATTTTGATGATGCGGGCGACACCGGTCAGGTGGTCTCCGGCATTGAGGTTCATAATGCGGACACCGAGTGAAGCGCGGCCGACCCGGCGGATCTCGTGAGCCGGGATACGGGTCAACTGACCGCGTTCGGTGGTGAGCAGGATCTCATCATCTTCAGAGATCTGGATAACTGAAAGCACATGTTCACCCTCGCGGAGACGGATATTGACCACGCCGCGGGCACCGCGGTTGGTCTTGCGGTAGGCGGAAACGTAGGAGCGTTTACCCATGCCGCCGTCGGTGACGACCAGAACTTCCGGACCGGCGCCGTAGGCATCGCTTCCGGAGGCTTCTTCTTCGAGTGCGACTTCGACTTCGGCTTCGGTGGTGTTTTCAACATCTTCGTTTTCGGTTTCGACTTCAGCTTCATCGTAGGTGGGTTCGGAAACGATTTCCATGCTGACCACTTCGTCGCCTTCCAGTTTGAATCTCATACCGGTAACACCGCGGGCGGTACGGCCCATCGGACGGATCTGGTCGTCATTCTGGTCGAAGCGGCACGCCATACCCAGACGGCTGGAGAGCAGTATTTCATCGCCGTTGCCGCTGATGCCGGCACCGATGAGATCGTCATCCTCTTCAATGACCAGCGCACGCAAACCGGTGCGGCGGAGATTTTTGAAGAGGGCAAGTTCGGTCTTTTTGATGATACCGTTTTTGGTCGCCATGACGATGTAGCGGTCGGAGCGTTCAAGTTCCTCTCTGGTCACGGTGAGCATGGCGCAGATCTTTTCGCCGGATTCGACTTTGATCAGATTGATGATCGCCTTGCCCTTGCCGGTACGCAGACCTTCGGGGATCTCATAGACATTGAGCCAGTACATGAAGCCGCGATCTGTGAAGAAGAAGATGATGTCGTGGCTGTGGGCACTGAAAAGGTGTTCCACATGATCTTCCTCTTTGGTTTCCATGCCGATGATGCCTTTGCCGCCGCGATGGTAGGTGCGGTAGGTGTCGACCGGAACGCGTTTGATGTATCCGGTGTTGGAAACGGTGATGACGCAGCTGTGGCGCGGGATGAGGTCAGCTTCGTTGAGATCGGTATCGTCATAGGTGATCTCGGTGCGGCGTTCATCGGCATATTTTTCTTTGACTTCGAGCAGTTCAGCTTTGACCACGCCGATACGCTGTTCGCGGCTTTCGATAAGGCCTTTGAGGTATTCGATGCGGGCGGTGAGTTCGGCGAACTCCTCCTGCAGTTTGGCGATGGCAAGACCGGTCAACTGGTGCAAACGCATATCGACGATGGCGGTCGCCTGAATTTCCGAGAAATCGAAACGTTCCATCAAGCGTTTACGGGCATTATCGCGGTCGCTTGAACCTTTGATGATCTCAACGACTTCGTCGATGTTTTCGACCGCTTTGATCAAACCGGAAACGATGTGCATTCTCGCTTCGGCCTCTTTCAAACGGAAAATACTGCGGCGCAAAATCACTTCCAGACGGTGGTCGATGTACGCCTGAAGCACCTGAACCAGATTCATGGTGCGCGGACGGTTGCGGTCGACGACCAGCATGGTGCAGCCGATGGTGGTATCGAACATGGTGGAGTTGAAAATGTGGTTCAGTACCACCTGACCCATTGCACCGCGTTTGATATCGATAACGACCCGGGTTCCGGCACGGTCACTGGATTCATCGCGGATATCGTCGATGCCGGTGATTTTTTTATCTGCCATCATCTGGGCGATGCGGGCGATCTGTTCGGCTTTGTTGACTCCGAAAGGAACTTCACTGATGATGATCTGTTCTTTACCGTCGTGTTCGATGATGTCGGCGCGGGCGCGGACATGGACGCTGCCGCGGCCGGTCTGGTAGAACTGGCGCAGTGAATGACGGCCGCGGATGATCGCACCGCCGGGGAAGTCCGGACCGGGGAGATACTGCATGAGGTCATCGACGGAAGCATCGGGATTTTCCAGCAGTGCCACGGTGGCGTCGATGACTTCACCGAGGTTGTGGGTTGGGATGCTGGTTGCCATACCGACACCGATACCGGTGGTACCGTTGACCAGAAGCTGCGGAAATTTGGCGGGAAGCACGGAGGGTTCGACATCGGATTCGTCAAAGGTCGGAACCATATCCACAGTGTCTTCGTTGATATCCTGAAGCATCTCTTCGGCGAGGCGTTCCATGCGGCATTCGGTGTAACGGCTGGCAGCGGCGGGGTCGCCGTCGGCAGTACCGAAGTTACCCTGACCTTCGACCAGCGGAGCACGCATATTGAACGGCTGGGCAAGGCGCACCATGGCATCATAGATGGCGGAGTCGCCGTGGGGGTGGAAGTTACCCATTACTTCACCGACCACCTTGGCACTTTTCACCGTCTGGTGTCCTTTGCCGATGCCCATGCGCTTCATCGCGTAGAGGATACGGCGGGTGACCGGTTTAAGACCGTCGCGCACATCGGGGATGGCGCGTCCGACGTTGACACTGAGCGAATACTGGAGATACGCGGTATGCATGATCTCTTCGATATTCACCTGTATGTCACGGGAATTGGTATCACTCATCGTTTTTTTCCAATTGTTGTTATGTTGAAATTGCACAATTTTACGTTCATACTATTAATTATAATAATATAGCATATATTGTACAAATTAACAAGTCTCCGCCCGTACCGGAGACGAATTTTTTTGGAATTATTTCAAGGAGGTAAATCCGATGACCCATTCCGCATTGTTTTCTGCGGTTTTACCCAGACGGATCTCCCATAATGCTCCCCACTGGGTGGTGAGTTTGGCATCAGGTTTCTCTGATTTTTCCGCGTGAATGATATCCAGACCGGAACAGGAGAGTTCAACATCGCCGAGAAGGAGTTTGTCCGGAGAAATTTTTTCCGGAGCGATGGGGGTGTAAAAGTTGATGGTGACAGTTTTTCTGCCCTCAAATTCCGCTTTTTCGGAGATAACTATTTTGTTGTTTTCCCATTGGGCATCGATTTTGCGCGAGTAGTGTCTGATGCCGTTTTCTTCTTTAAATGCGCAAGTCAAATCACAGCTGATACGGTTGCCGTCCGGAAACAATTCTGCAGTGTATTGCGCACCATTGCCCTGATCGCAGTTGTCGAAAAAGGCGGCGTTGTGACCGGAAGCGTTCAAGTTCCACAAGGTGTAGCGTTTATCGGAAAAACATGTTTTATCATATATTCCGCGCCCGACATCGACGATCACAGGAATATTGTTGCACCAGAGTGAAAAGTGTCCGAGATCGTTGTGGTTGTGGGCCTGTTTGTTGTGACCGCCTTTGATGGTGCATACCATGCCCTTTTCCGCATTTTCCGGATTCTGGCGGGCGATCCAGATCTGCAGATCTTCCCAGAAATCCACTGCATTGCGTTTGAAATCTCCCCGGGGCGAAAGATCGGCGGCAAGTTCAGCTGTTTTATCCAGAAAACTGAGATTGCGGTTGCCGGCGGCATCGGTGGTGTTTTCCGGCAGTTCAACTGCCAGCTGCGCGGCAGTTGTGCTTTTGACCATGGAAGCGTATTTCAGAAAAAGTCCCCGGGGGAACGCCGGGAAGAATGATTCGGCATCAGAGTATCCCATGAACCACTTGCCGCAGAGGTTTACGCGCGGGATGAATTCGACCATCCGTTTGAGTTTCGGTTCAGCAAGCCACGCTTCAAAACCGCCCAGACGGTGTTGGAGAATATCCAGACCGTTCAACAGCATTCCGACTGCCACCATCCAGTAGGAAGCCCCCTCATCACAGCCGCCGTCTGCCGGATATTTGTCATACAGTTTTTTCATGGGAACGATGTGTTTGGCAAGAAATGCCGCCAGCCGTTCCGGTTCATCATCCCACAGGGTGATGGCGGCAGAATTGACTGAATAACAGCACCATACGCTCCAGTTGTTTCTGCCGTCATACCACCAGAAGGTCTCTTTTTCGCACACTTCGAGTACCCGGTGGTTTACTTCGTACTTTATTCTGTTTACCAGCGGCAGAAACTCTTTTTCCAGTTCCGGCTGCAAAAATTGGAGGACTTCGGTCAGTATCCGGGCGGTTTCCGCGCTGAAAAGGGCGACCACCCACTCTTCCGGATTTGGCAGCGGATAATCGGTCAATTTCTGATGTGCCGGAAGCGTCCAGACCGGTTCTGAAAGTATCTGCCACAAGAGTTCGGCAATATCATCCAAAAAACGTCCCTGATATTCGGCACATTCGGCAAGGGTGAGGTCGATCAGCAGATGGCGGCGTTTGAAGAAGGGAGTTTCATAGGAGATGCGGTCGCCGTCACGGAAGAATTTCATATAATCTTTCAAGCTGAGAAACGGTATCGCTTGAGCCTGTGCCTCTTCTCCATGTCTGATCAGCTCTTCCCGGTCGGAAATTCTGATATTGTCCCAGAACTTTCTCTGATTGGCGCGCGGATAATAAGTTTCATATTTTCTGGACTTCAAACGGGTCAGAATTTCTTCATAAGACATTATTTCCGACATATAAATCTCCTCCTATTTCCCTGATAATTCTTTGAATGAAAGCGGCTTGAATGACGG
This sequence comes from Lentisphaerota bacterium, assembly GCA_015061605.1. GTDB lineage: Bacteria > Verrucomicrobiota > Lentisphaeria > Victivallales > Victivallaceae > UBA1784. The sequence continues at coordinate 81,256 of SUWH01000012.1, forward strand.
CAGCAGTTTTTGCCGCAACTCTTCATTGATATTGAGATATTTCCAGCGGACGAAACCGAAATCATGCGGTAAATAGTTTTCCACAAAGCCGTGATGGAGTATCGCATTTACCGGGAAGCCTTCACATATCCACGCGCATTTTTTTATCACCAGTTCCGCCATTTTCCGGTACAGCAAAGTCCGTTCGGGAGAATCTGCCATCTGTAAAACTTTTTCAAACATCGCGTCGAACTCTTTGTCGGCAAAACCGGTGCGGTTGCAGGAGCCGGTATTTCCGGAGTAAAAGAGCTGCAAAAAGTTTTCCGCATCCGGATAGTCGCCCACCCATGACAACCGGAAAAGCTGGAATTTTTTCTGCCGCAGTTTTTCAAAAAACCGGGGCTTGGAATTGAGTACCGAAACCACATTTATTCCCAGTTTGCGCCAGTCATCCGCTGCCAGTTCCCCCATCTGACGGTGGGCGGTGTCATTGCCGCTCTGATCAAAGGTCAAGGTCAACGGTTCTCCGGTTTCGGGGTCGATGCCGCCGGGAAAACCGGCTTCGGCAAGCAGTTTTTTTGCTTTTTCAAGATCATATTCAGCAAATTCGTTGCGGAACGTCTCATCGTGTCCAGATACATTGGGCGGTATCACCGTGTGCGCCGGAATGAGCTGATTTCCGGCATGGGCGACCCGGCGGGAAATATCGTAGGTCAGACTCAATGCCTGCCGGAGTTTCAGATTTTTCCCCAGAAGCGGGTCGTCGAAGTTGAAGCCGATGTAGCGGATCTCAAATTCCGGATTGCTCAAAAGTTTGACCTGCCGGGCTTTGAGTGCCGGGATGAGGGAGTTGCCGGAAAGCAGAGTTTCCCGGTTGTCCTTATCCAGCGCATTGAGGTCAAGTCTGCCCTGCAGAAACATCATCCACGCGGTCATCGGCTGACGGATCTGGCAGACGGTTATTCCGGAGAGCAGCGGCAGACGGCATTTGCGGTCGGCGGGATTTGCCGCCTGCGGGAAGTATTCTGTGCGGTACTGCGGGTTGCGGACAAAATCCAGTTTCAAATCCGGTATCCAGTTTTTGAGGATAAAGGGACCTGAACCAACCGGATTGCGGGAGAGTTTTGCACCGAAAAATTTTGCTCCGCGCCGGGAAACGATCCCTGCATTGGGCATGGCAAGCATATAGAGGAAACGGGGATCGGGTCGGGTCAAAGTTATGATAAATTTGCGTTCAGACAAGATGGTTATACCGGAAATTTCCGAATCGTACGGACTCCAGTCATTGAGATTTTTTCCTCCGGTCGACTGCCGGAACTCATCCAGTCCGGCGATTTTGCCGCGCATCATCCAGTAGACCGGACTGTGAAGCCGGATGTCCGCAAAGCGCAAAAGAGAAAACTTCACGTCCTGCGATGTAACTTTGCGTTCTGCATCGCTTTTGAAACAGGGTGCATTATGGAAATACAGATCATCGCGCAATTCAAACTCATATCTGGTGAAATCCTCCGAAACTTCCGGCATTTTGGCAAGCATCGACGGGATGAGCTTGTAGGGACGCGCCGTGTAATCGTATTGTAAAAGTGTATCATAAACCAGCGCGGTAAGGTCGCGGCTCGCCAGATCATCGGCCCGCACCGGGTCAAGGGTCTTTACCAGTCCCCCCGAACCGGTACGCAAAACAGCTCCTGACAGCGGTAAGACTGTCAGGAGTGCAAACAATACGGTCAATGCGGTTTTCCGGCGGTACACCTTATTTTTGCTCCGTGATTTTGCAGAACCTTGCATACTGCTGCTGATAGATCTCTGCATCGGCGGCATCGGGTTCAAATGTTTCCAGTTCAAAGGAGTTGCGTACAATTTCCCGCGCTTCATCCATCCCGGAAATTTCTCCCGAAGCGATCGCTTGAGCAAGGATATTGCCGCTGGCGGTGGCTTCCACCGGGCCGGTGATGACCTGACGGTTGAGGGCGCTGGCAGTCAACTGCATCAAAAAGCGGTCTTTAGTTCCGCCGCCGACGATATTGAGGCACTGGCAGTGAACATTTTGCAGTGATTCAATGAGTTCAAGTTTCTGCCGGAAACAGAGGGCGAGACTGTCATAAACTGTACGGGCGACTTCACTGTCGGAGAGTTCACCCTTTTGCCCGGTGGCACGGCAGAAATTCCGGATATTCTGCGGCATATTTCCCGGTGCGGCGAAGTCGGCACAATTCGGGTTGACGAAATATCTGCACATGGTTTCACTGCGCGCCATGGATTCGATATCGTTGAATGAGAGATTTTTTCTTTCCAGATTCCACACCCGCTTCAACTCCTGAAAGAGCCATGAACCCATGATGTTGGCAAGGAAACGGATGGTGTTGCCTATTCCTCCCTCGTTGGTTACGTTGGCGGCATCGGAGGCGGCGGTCACCACCGGAGTCGGACTTTCCATTCCCAGCAGCGCCCAGGTGCCGGCGCTCAAATATGCCCAGCTGCGGTTTTCCGGAGCGGGAACCGCCAGCACCGCACTTGCGGTATCGTGGGAACCGCATTTGAAAATCGGAACGGGGGGAATGTTGAATTTTTTACACAACTCTTTTTTAAGTTGACCGTTGGCGGAACAGGGCGGCACGATTTCAGGGAAAATTTCTTTTGAAAGTCCGAGACGGCCGATGAGTTCCCAGTTCCATTGGCGCGTTGCCGGATCGAGCAGGGCAAAGGTGGAACAATGGGTGTATTCAGCGGTGAAGTTTCCGCCTAAAGCGTATGCCAGTGCATCGGGGATGGGGAGAAATACGCCGTTTGCCATATCTTCCGGATGCTGTTCTTTGTGGGCAAAGAGCTGAAAGATCGTGTTGAGGGTCATATACTGGATGCCGGTCGCCTGATAGATTTCGCTTTTATCCATCAGTTTGCCGACCTTTTCTGCGGCATCGAGGGTGCGGCGGTCGCGGTAGTTGTAGGGAGGGCGCAACATTTTACGGGTGCTTCGGTCAAAAAAAACGTAGTCAACGCCCCAGGTGTCGATGGATATACCGTCCAGTTTCACTCCGGACGCGACCGCCTTGCCCAGACCGGAAACCAGTTCATTCTGCAAAGAGTCATAATCCCAGAAGAGTGAACCGTTTTTTTCGACCGGACCATTGCTGAACCGGTGGACTTCCTGAAGTGAAAGTCTGCCGTTTTCCAAAGTTCCGATGATCGCTCTGCCGCTTGAAGCACCTAAATCAAAAGCAAGATAGTTTCCCATATATTTCCCCTGTTTTTCCTCTCCCGGAAATCATATTTTCTTTTTAACCCGGCGGACGATCTCTGCGTAAGGGAGTTTGCCGCCGAAAATATCCAATGCGGAACCGATAGTGTAATGGATCTTGCCGTTGCCCGCCGATTCGATAAGTTCAATATCCTCAAAAGTTGAGATACCTCCGGCGTAGACGCAGGGAACGGTCGCGGAAGCGGCGAGGATCTGCAGCAGAGAACGGTCGATCCCGGACTGTTTGCCTTCCACATCAACGGCATGGATGAGGAATTCCGAACAGCAGTTTCCGAGTTTTTCCAGTGTTTCCGGAGTGAGTTCAAGTGTGGTGAATTTCTGCCAGCGGTCGGTGACGACAAAATATTTGCCATCTTGGGTACGGCGGCAGGATAAATCGAGTACCAGACGGTCACGGCCGGTGATTTTCAAAAGCGACCGGAGTTTTTCCTCTTTGAACAGCCCGTCGGAAAAGACAAAACTGGTGACAATAACTTTGTCTGCTCCGGCATCCAGATAAAACTTCGCATTTTCATCGGTGACACCGCCGCCGAGCTGCAAACCGCCCCGCCATGCCGAAAGTGCTTCGAGAGCGGCCTCTTCATTGCCGCGCCCGAGCTGGATGACATGTCCGCCGCGCAGACCGTCTTTTTCGTACATTTTGGCATAGTACGCCGGGGTGCGGTCAGACACGAAGTTGGTACGGGGCGTATCGCATCCCGCTGCTTCGAGGGTACTGCCGACGATTTGTTTCACCTTGCCGTCGTGCAGATCTATACAAGGACGGAATTCAGCACTCAATCCCACTTCTCCACGCTTATTTTTTGAGTCATTACAGTCATTTCACCCGGAAGTACCTGCCGGGAGTCGGCAAAGATATTGGCGCATTCGACACAGATCATGCGGTGGAACTCATTGTCACCGAAATCTGCCATGGCGCGGGATTTGGCGATCCACGGATTCCAGACGACGGTGGAGCGCGAACCGCATTTTTCCACACGGATGGTGCGGCGGTAACCGGGGTCGGAGATAGTCACACCGCCGGGGGTGGGGCAGAATACCCGGTCGATCTCGCGGTCTATTTCAAGGTCGCCGTACTGGATCTTTTCTCCGGGCTCTGCGCCGGGAGCTTTATCTGCGTATGGAACATTATCCAGACCGTGAACGGTGATTTTTTCCGCTTCACTGACATCGAAATATGTGTGCAGAGCCGCCTGATAGGTTTCGACGGAATTGCCGGTATTGACGGCGCGCAGCTCAAGTTCAAGCACTCTGCCGACAGTAACGGAAAGTTCCAGCTTGAACTTTATCGTGCAGAATGCCGGATCGCACTTCTGATCATCCAGCACCAGTACGACCTGGGTCGCATCACCGGCAAGTTTGCGGACAGTCAGCAGATCCCACATCGCTGTACGGGCGAAGCCGTGGGCAGGCAATCCCGGCTGGGGAGCCGGGCCGAACCACGGCCAGCAGACGGGAACACCGCCCCGGATGGCTTTGCCGGTTTCAAAGCAGGATTTACTGCTCATCCAGATGACGGGGCGCTCTCCGGCAGGGGCATAAGAGAGAACTTGACCGCCGTAGAGTGAAATCTTTGCGGAACCGGCGGTGTTTTTTACTTCCAGGACCGGAAAGGGGTAAGATGTGTTGTCAACGGTGATGCCATTGGAGTTCAGAAGTTTCTCATCCATAAATTATTCCTCCTCAAATTCGGTGATCGGTTTGCCGAGATTGCTCAATACGACAGAGTCGCCGTAAAGAGTTGAATTGCTTTCCATGATCAAACGGCTTCCCCGTTTGGCAAGTTCGCGGTTTGCCCAGAGATAATCCAGTGCGGCGGCGCCGAGGTCGCTGTGTTCGACCGGATTTTTTGCCGGACGCTCCAGATGCGCCGGATCATGGCAGATAACGGGAAATTCTCCCTGCATGACCAGAGTTCTGTCATTTCCGGCGGCGCGGACGACCTTGCGGATCTCGCGGTGGGCGGCGGCGGAGGCAAAACATCCGGGAACAGAGAATTTTTCTGCATTTTCTCCACACTGCACAGCGGAAGTTTCCGGAGTTGACCAGCTGAAAATGCTCTTGAATTTCCACGGCCGCTTTTCCATGACCGCTTCTTCGGAAGCGATAAGGACTTTCCGGGTCAAAACGGTTTTGCCGTTTTCCACAGCGATTTGGTAATCTGATGAAACGCCGGCGATTTTTTCAGCGGCGCAGTGGCGCCAGATATCATCGCCGCAAACATATTCGACTTTATTGCCGTGTCTGCCGCTCACCCGGAGCATCAATACGGGGGCGGGACCGGAGTAGATGATCCCGGAAGCATTTTCAACAGTACGCAGAGCGCTTTCGCCCCGGATGAGGAATTCGATTTTTTCCGGAGCAAGCATAATTTCAACGGGTTCAAGTTCCAGATCGCGGATGGTTCCGCCGTTGTCAGCGGTGATGTCGCAATTTAACAGTGCGATATTGCTGAAGAGCGTCCAATGGCGCTTTACGCGGTATTCACATCCGAAAGGGATGACACTCACACTGTCAAATTCGGCGCAGAGATTGTCATTGGTACGGTGGCAGCGGAGTTTTTCCGGGAGGGACAACGCTCCGTCAAAACCGGCGGTGCGGATCTGTCCCAGATTTAAAAAATCCTGTTCAGCCGTCGAAACTTCAATGGAATTATCGCCGGAAGCGTAGGCGGCAAAGTTGATTCCTGAAGTTGTAATTTTAAGCATATCAGCTATTTTCATTTTCGCAAGAGCCTTTCTCCAATTCAAGGATATTCATCAATTCATCTTCAAAGATAAAGCGCCGGAGCATGATCTGCCAGCGCAGTTCGGTTTCAGCCTGGGTGTTTGCGCAGTCAAGGAATTTTTCCGGTTGACCGGCAAAGGATGGAAACAGTTTCAATTCGGCAAGGGTGGAGCGGAAAAGTACCGCTTCGACCTGCCGGACATTGCAGCTTTTCAGCGCGGCGCGCGCCTTATTGACGATCCGGCGGGAACGGGCGTTGCGGATGAGTAAATATGCCGGATAGAGTAATGCCAGTATCCAGAATGGATATGTCGGCAGCTGCGGGAATTTCAACGCTTTGAGTATTTCGACCACCGGAAGCATCATCATCGGCAGTACAAATAACAATGCATCGACATCCCGGATGAAGCAATTGCCCAGATAGCGCCGGATGGGACTTTTTGAAGTCCGGTAGGCAAAGTATTCTTCCAGAGTGATCTCCGTCAGGCTCTGACGTACCGAGTGGCACAGTTCATGGGCGAGAAGTTCATCTCTGGTATAGTTGAGAAAACGGCGGTGTTTGCGGAACGCATTGCGTAAAAGCATTACGGAAAAGTATTCATCCGGATCGCTCAACATACATCCGCCCCAGAGCAGCCCTACCGCTTTGGTAAGATAAAATCCCGGCACATGGCGCACGGAAAAGCCGTAAAGTTCTTCCGTTTGCGCGGCGGCTTCGTCCAGTAATTCCGGAGCGATCCGTTCATCGGGGTGGACGGTCACGGTGTTGAAAATAACGGCACTTCCGGAGTTTTCCAGAGCTTCATCAAAGTTGCGGTGCGTTTCCAGAATGGTTTCTGTATGATGCAGAAAATCCTCCCGGCTCATGCCGGGGGCGGGGATGAAACCGGCATGGTCGAGTTTGAGCAGTTCTGCCGTTTGAGAGTCGATCACTTTTGCTGTCCGTTTCCGTGTTTGCCGGAGTGTTTCTTATCGTTTCCGTTTTTGCTCTGCTGATTATTTCCGGGATTTTCGCTGTTGTTATTGCTGTTGCGGCGGTTCTCATGATTGCCGCGTTCAAGAGTTATTTCAGAGACATTGAAAGTACGGGAAACGCTGTTTTCAAAGGTGACGACCACGTTTCTTGTGAGCAGATTGCGGTCGGTGATCTTGCCGTGTCCGGCGGGGGTGTTGCACATTTCGCCTTTGCGCGGCATATCTTTGGCAAGTTCCAGATATCCTTCGTGTTCAAATTTGAGACAGCATTTGAGGCGGCCGCAGACTCCGGAAATCGAACTGGGAGTAAGGGCGAGATCCTGTTCTTTTGCCATGCGGACGTTGATCGAATTGAACTCTTTGAGAAAGGTGCTGCAGCACAATGGACGGCCGCAGACGGCGATCCCGCCGCAGTTGCCGGTTTCGTCGCGGACACCGATCTGGCGCAGTTCAATGCGGGTGGAAAGCGCCCGTGAAAGCTCTTTTACCAGCTCTCTGAAGTCTACTCTGCCGTCAGCGCAGAACTGTACGGTGAGCAGTTTGCAGTCCAAAGAGTAGTGGGCATTTACCGGAGCCATGGGCAGATTGAGCCGGGCTATCCAGTCCTGAACTGTCGGCATGGCATTGCGGGCTTTGCGGAAATTTTCATTGGCTGAAGCAAGTTCCGGATTTCCGGCTTTGCGCAAAACCTGCGGCAGTTCTTCGATACGGCTGGTCATGCTGGGAGCGGGAAGTTCCCGGATGACTTCGCCGAGGTCTTCGTAAAAGTCCCGGTTGAATACACATATATCTTTGGCTTTAAGATCCAAAACTTCATCGGCGCGCACTTCCAGAGTTGCGCCGTTTTCCAGTTTCAAAAAGAATACTTTTTCCATTGCAGCAGAGTTTACTCCATATTCAATTAATATATACGTTATTCAATATAGCAGTAAAAGTCACTTTTTGCAAGGGGAGTATCAGAAGTTGAGGAATACTTTTTCAATATCAGTACCGGTGCGTTCGGTGGTACGGTCGGCAACCAGTCCGAAAGCGGGTTCCATCCGTTCCATATATTCGGTACGGATGGTTACTGTTTCCGGGTTTTTATAAGGTTTCATTTCGCCGTTTTTGAGTTTTTCGATGGCTTCGATGGTTTTTTCGCGGAGCAGTTTTTCCGCATCGGCGGGAGCGAGCAGAGCCGCGCTCTGACAGGTGATGGACTTTTTTACCTGACAGGTGACGACCTGCGGCAGAAAGGCTTTGGCTTCGGCGCAGAGCTTGTCGCAGCCGCTGGTCATGATGACCGGGATGCCATATTTCCCGGCGATGGCGGTGTCGATGGCAAATTCGCCGACCCGTTCGCCATTCATCCAGATGTTCTGGATCGATTTGGATGAATAGGAGTGCTCCAGAAGCGCGCGTTGAGTTCCCGCCATGGCGTGATAGCCTAAAAGGATCATTCCGTCACTGCCGGCACAGAAACTGAATCTTTCGCCGGGTGAACCGCCCTGGATGAGTTTTACGCCGGGGATGAGTTTTTCCCACAGTACGCTCACTCCGGCACCGTGACCGTCGCGGACGATGACTTCAGTTGCTCCGGCATCGAAACATGCTTGAGCGCAGATGTTGATGTCGCGCGTAAGATACTGTCTGCCCAGAGCATATTGAGAACCGTCGGTAAGAACAAATGAGGAATTGGATATACCGCTGATGCCTTCCATATCGGCAAAAATATAAATTTTCATGATTTTTCTCCTGATAAGCTGTATGATGTTTTGCCGCTAATATAGCATTGAAGAAATCGCTTTGCAAGCAGAAATAGCGGAGAAATGGGATTTTTGTTTTTTGTCTCATTTCTTGTAAAAATCTCTACTGCGGAGAACCGGAGAAGTTCCCCGAAACCGCACAGGAAGTTTTGGATGATGGTTCAATCCGGATGACCATGCAGTTGGAAAGCAAGAAAATTGATGGACACCGCCGAGTAGTGATTCCGGCTCCCGACGGCTTGGTTGTTTGAATTATTGGGTTCGTTTGCATTTATATCTGATGATCGTTTCTCCGTCATAATTTTCGGCGAACTCTTCGATTTCAAAGCTGTTCTTTTTATAGAATTCAACGGCATCTTT
>SUWH01000013.1 GCA_015061605.1 Lentisphaerota bacterium
TGCCGGAAATTCAAGTTTTCCCATCTGAAAACTTAAAAAAATCCCGAATTTTTCATCTTCACCCCTGCGATTGCAGCCATGATGGTCTTATGTTATTGACAAATCACACTTCTTGTGATATATTCAGCGCGGACAAACTATTGTAAGCAGAAAACATAACAACTATGTTGAAAAAAGAACATATCATTTGCAAAATCAACTCCGGACGGGTGAAACCGGTGTATATTGTTTCTGATGATTTCTCTGCATTGGAAAATGCTTCCGGACTGCTTGCCGTTTACCGCCACGCCTGTCAGCATAATTTGACTTGCAGTGAACTTGAGGAGTTGAGCAAAAATTTCATTGACAGTTCAGTTGACTCACGTTTTACTTCCGGCTTGAATAAGCTTCTGTTTGACCGCTGTCAATTCGATGTCGTTGAAGATATCGACTATCCGGCGCGCCGCCGTGAACTTTTTCTGGTTTCCGCAGCCAATTTCAAAGCAAATTTACCGCCGCTTCCGGAAAATCCCGCTGACATTTACGGCGATCTCCCCGGATTTGAAAGGTTGAAAAGTTTTCAGGATATTACACCTGCTGAACTGCTGGATGCTTTCAATCTCGCACAGGCTCAAGCGCTGCTCATTTACGCTGAAACTATAACGCTTCAGCTTGCCGATCCGGATGTGACCGCGCTGCGCAAAGTGATGAAAGCGATCAAATTTTTCCGCCTGCTGGCGAAGTTTGAACGCGGCAGAAATAAAACAGTCAATATTGATATTTCCGGACCCTATTCATTGTTCGGCCCCTCGGTCAAATATGCAGTTTCACTGGCATCATTGCTGCCGGTCATTGTAAATCTCAAACAATGGAAACTTTCGGCGCAGCTCAAATTCCGCGACCGGGAGCTGAAACTCAAGCTGGACGAAAAAAATCTGCTCCGTTCACCCAACCGCAGTTTTTCCTCCTTCGTCCCCGAAGAGATCCGGATGTATCACAAACTTTTTGCAGAAAAACCCTCCGCCTGGCAGATCATTGGCGACACTCCGTTTCTTGACGGCGGCAATCAGGAGATAATCTTTCCCGACCTCTCGTTTCAGGAGAAATCTTCCGGAAAAGTCATCCATCTGGAACTCTTTCACCGCTGGCACGCCGGACAACTTGCCCGCCGCCTCGAACTTTTGAAAAAATCTCCGGAACTCCCACTCATCCTTGGCATCGACCGTTCCCTTGCCGATGAAGAATCCCTCGCTCAAATGACTGCTGATTCTCCACAGCTCGCCCAACGCTGCCGGCTCTTCCGCGACTTTCCCGGTGTCGAAAACACCCTCCGCGCATTGAAAAAGATGATAGGGTGACTTTTTCGTTATTATCTCATTTCTTGTAAAAATCTTTGCGCCGCCGCCGCATTGCGAACAATCTCGTTCTTGTCTTCCGTAGCCATAAAGTCCGGGCGGTGTGATGTTCAACTTTTCCTGTTCCGGGCTGATGGATAGCGAACTCTTTCAGAAAATAACCGCTTCGGCGCGTGGCAGTGAAAATCATCGGTAGTGAACTCATTGCCAGACATGGCCGCGATATTTTGAGAAGCTGTGCCAAACTGCACTTCAAAACCGCTTCAGAACTGTAAAAAATTCGGGCAGGCAGAAACTTGTTCCGTTTTCACAAACGTGTACAGGATAATATCAAATGTCAAAGGCAGATTCCTGCCACGGCAGCTCAAAACAGCCGTTGTCCATAAACTTTACTTTCAGTAAGCAATACCGGCTGTCGATAAAGTTTTCCATATTCCAGCGGTCGAGCATTATATATATTTCGCCGTCAATATTTACCGCACACGCCCCCTGACAGTTGAAAGTTGTTTCTGCATTACTGTCATTTTCAGCGCAATACCCGGAACACGGATTGCCGAATTCATGCCACGGTCCCATTATATTCTCCGCCCACGCACCACGGGCGGCATTGGGATACCACCCGGTACATCCGGACATGAAAAGATAATAGATCCCGTTGCGCTTGAATATTACCGGAGCCTCCATCCATCGGCGGTGGAACGCCCGGTTGAAAATACCGGAGTGATAAAGGTAATCTTCGCTCAACAGTGAAATATGCAATGTACTGTTCTGTTCCGATGCATAAATATGATAGGCTTTATCATCATCATCAACAAACAGTGTTTGATCACGGGACATCTGGCCGCCGGAAAAATCCCGCCCCAGCAGATTGACTGTGAATGCTTCTTCGTGTTCACGGTTGATGATGTAATTACGTTCAATTGTCCGCCGGATTGATTCTTCATCTTTGTCAGCATCGGTAACATCCAGCGGCCAACATTCTTTATCCGGCCGTTCTGCATAAAGAAATTCAAACGGGCCGAGCGGAGAATCAGCAACCGCGACCCCGCATTTGGCAATGGTATGTTTATCGTCAGTACTGTGAAAATACATGACAAACTTTCCGGTTGAAGCACAATAAATGACTTTTGGCCGTTCAATACGGCATCCACGGCAAATCGGACTTGCCGGATCATCATTGACTTTCAACGCTATTCCTTCATCCTTCCAGGAAAGAAAATCTGCCGAACTGTATACGTGCACCCCGACAAACGCCAAACGTCCTTCCCATCCGGCGATCTTGTGTTCACCGTACCAATACCAGACTCCATTGTGACGGAGAAATGATCCTGCATGAGCGTTGATGTGACAACCGTTGGTATCCAGCCACAAAGAACCGTTTTTCATAATTACAAATCACCCCAGCCGTTCCACTGCACCAGTTCCTTGCCGCTGCCCAGAGTATTGTAGGGATTGGCAGCATCCACCCGGACATTGGCAACATGAATATCTCCGTGAAGAATATTGATCGAAGCCCGGTGCCGCTGTCCGTCCGGATTACCGAGAGTTCTGCTTGACAGAGAATGACTCATCCGGTAATTGCCTTCGTAATAACCTCCGGTTTTCAATATCCGGCAATCCATAACAAAAAACATCTTTGACGGATGGCGTATATCGCTTTGATGCAGATTGCCCCAGGCAACATCCTGATCATCCCCTGTATCGCCGCCGCGGCGGTAACGGGCGCTCAACATGGTGTAGACGATACCATAACCGCTGTAACGCAAATTATCAGAGTCATCAATATTATCCTGCGGGATACCTCCGGAATGAAAACTCGGACAAACAAAAATATTTTTATCCAATTTCTGATTCTGAATAAGCCAGCCGTTCCATGCTCCGGCACCGACCTGTCCGTTGCGGCGTTTCACCAGCAGATTGTCATAACGGATGATCCGGCCGTCGAACATGTCGGAATAAAGATTGAAACCGATCCCCTGCTGTTTCAAATTTGATATACAGCTTGCACTGCGGCCGCGTTCCCTGGCACTTTGAAGTGCCGGAAGCAAAATCGCCGCCAGAATGGCAATAATGGCAATCACCACCAGCAATTCTATTAAAGTGAAATGGGAGTGTGCGGGGGACAAGGAAAACTTTTTTTCACGGGAAAAAAAGTTTTCCCTTTCCCCCGCGCCCCCTTTCTCTTTCAAAAAAAGCGAAGTGTTTTCTTTGATTACAGACATTTTATTTTCCTTGTTCATGATTTACCTGCCTTTTGAAATATTTATATTTTTGATCTCGAAACTTTTCATCCGGGTAAAAAATAGTGCATTCAATCCCACAGCCCCCTGGGGGATCACGGTGTCAAAACTCAATCTGCTATCCTCCGCCTCTTTCATCATCGACGCCGGGAAAATCTTTCCGTCGATCTTACGGAACTGCTTTTTTCCGGGACGGCTGTTGATGATCAATTCGATACCCTCCGGTCTGCTGCGCGGGATCACGGTCAGAGTTATGCGGTATTTTCCCGGCACAGCCCAGCGCAGCAGAGCATTGAACCGGATCCGGTTATTTTCTTTGCGTGATATTTTTTTGCCGGAAACGCTCCCATTGACAACAGTGGAAAATATATCTGATTTAAAGAGATTTTCCCGGAAAAATTGCAGTTTAACCGGTTTCCAGATACCGCCGTTGCCGCTGGTATCCTGCACCGCGATGGCAATATGATACGTTTTTCCCGGTACAACGACTCCGGAAAGATCGAAACGGCGTTCCATCATCCATCCTTCCGGTTCATTCACCGGATCGAATTTGTGTTCACCGATCAATTTACTGTTACAGTAGACCAAGCAGTTTTCATCGACCGCGCCGAGAGACAGCACGATCCTGCCGGAATCATCCCAATCGGCGGGAACAGTTACTTTTTTCCGGTAGACTCCCCAGCCGTTATAATTGGAAAATCCCTGCATTTCCCAACAATTTGCTGTGGAGATGCTCTTCCACGATGAATCATTGTACTCCTTTTTAACAACAGTACCGATATTTTTCTCTGCGACCGGAGAAAATTGCCACGCATCGGTCAAATCAACTTCGGCAGCAGCTTTCACTTTATTTGCTTCTTTTTCATTGACCCGGAGCATATGTTCCCATGCCCGATTCCCCTGCACATAAGTTGCCACCGCCGTCGGGAGACCGCCGTGATTGATATGTTTATTGATAAAATCCCACCGTTTGGCAATTGCCGCATTAGCTTTTTTGAAATCTGCTGCGGTCGGCGGAATCACAGGCTCTATTCCGTGGATCGCACCGCAGGCGATAAGAGAACGGTAATAGTTGCTGTCGGTTTCTGCGGCCTCAAGGCCGGTCGCCATGAAATCAATGCGTTTCAATTCCGCTTTGTCCTTTGCCGCTTTGCGTGCCTGTGCCAGAAAACGGCGGCCTTCAGCGATTGCCTGTGGAGACATAAGTTCGATGCCGGCAAGCAAATTGCCCGGGAATTGATTTTTTCCTTTGGATTTGATTTCGGTCAACCGGCGCTCAAAATATTCAAAATAGGCTCTCATATGCCGGTGGCTGCCGGGAAATCCGGACAGATAATATTCGTCCAGAAGTTTGTCCAGACTCTGCTCCGGATCCCAGCAGAGCCTTGCCCGGACGAATTCATTCGGTCCGGTCAGCGCGAAATCCCGGGAATCGTCGCCGCAACTGTCGATACCGTAGAAATTTTTCACTGTCCGGTAAAGCTGTTTTATGGTTTTATCGATCAGAGATGGATAACAGCATATACTCATTCCGCGACCGCTGCCCGGATAATCCCGCAGCAGTATGCCGGAAGCTTTTTTGCTCCACGCCGTCACCAGACGGTCAAACTTATCTTTATCCTGCGGAACCATGTTCCAATTTATACCTTTGCATACAGCCACGACAACTCTGTCATTCAATTTCGGCAGCCCAGCCGGTGGATCAGTGTGCAAACTGTAAGCGTATACCGCGATTTTCTGTGTTGAACCCAGTTTATCAAGTGCTTCAGCTGTCCGCTGGGCAAATGTGAAAACCCGTCCGGAGACACACCGGGTATCATCCAGATTATCAAACTGTGCCTTCTGACCGCCGTCCAGCTCAATACATTCACTGCATTCGCAATAATTTTCCCCGTCATTCGGACTTACCGGGAAAAAATCCCGTGCATCCGGATGTTTCATACCGGTTCGGGCAAAAATCAATGGCAGTTCCCGGTTGGAATGGCAAATTTTCCAACGCGGCCGCCCGTCCCCGGGGCGGCGGCGTTTCCCGTCGATCTGCGCATAATATTCAGGATGTGAATCAAAATAACGGTCTCCGATGAATTGAGCCGATGAATGGTTGAACCACCCCTGCCATGAACTACCCATTCCATTGTAACGGCCGAAACGTACCGCCGCCTCGCGTGATTTCACCGGATAACGTCTGCCGTGTCCGTAAAAACCGGTACGTATCGGCAGCTTCGGAGCATCATTGACTTTATAACCGGCGGTCGAAATCTTTTCCAATTCCGGATAAATTATACCGCTTTCATCCGGCCACAGCATACGGATGCCGAGTTTATCTCTCATGAAGCGGTAGACTGCATAAAGAGTTCCGGTATTTGCACGGTAATAATCGGCAAATGGCTTACGGTGATCATCTTTTCCGGCAAGTCGCAGAATATTTTCCCCGGGAGAATCAATGATGAATGCATCCCACTCCAATTTTTCCAAAAGCGGATATTTTTCCATCTCCCCGACGATGAACAATGCAGAATATTTTTCCGGGATCGTACCGGAAACAATACCGGCGTTTATATCCAGTGTCCGTTTCAATGCGGTTTGCAATTCCTTTGCCGCGCACAATGCGGAGGGAGTGGGAGTACCAGAGTGGCAGATGATGACCCCCGGCATTTGCCGGTGCAAATCAAATGCGGCAAGGGTAAATGCGGTCAGCAGCAATATTGCCGCGACAAAATATTTTTTTACCATTTTGTATCAATCCTTATCTTAAATTGCTTGAAAATTTTTTATTCATGCTGTATAATATACGCAGATAAAGCATATTTAACAATGATAATAACAGTTCATAAATGGTAATTTTGTTTCATGAGCAATGCTATTCAATTTTTAGAGAAATCCTGTGCCTACCGACTGGAAAATTCATCGTGGATAAATGCATTGGTCAGTGTCCGCAGTGCGGGATATTACCGGCTTGGAGATTTCTGGCAGCAGCAGGAAAAACGTGGAAATTTTCTTGAATTGTTCTGGGGAATGGATGGAGTTCTGGAGTTTCCCGGCAAACGCAGACTTCATAAAAATGAAGCATTGTTCATCATGCCCGGCGAACTGCACCGGCAGCAAATCATCTGTTTCCCGGCAGCATATTGCTGGCTGACCCTTGATGGGCATATTGAAGAAATGATACAGATGTACAATATTGATGGAAATATTTTTGATGCCGGAGCCTGTCCGGAACATTTTTTCCGGCAGTTGATCAATGAAGTCCGGCATATAACCCCGGCGATGGGATATGCCGCCAGTGCCACTGCACTGAAAATAGTTCATCAGGCACTTGGATATGCCCCATCAAACAAAGAGGGGGAACTGCTGGTCAATGAATTCTGTAAAATGGTGGAGAAATTTTATTCTTCAAGAGAATGCAATATCGATTACATCTCCTCCATGCTCGGCATATCCCGGGTGACTTTGTTCCGCGCCGTTACCGGCAGAATGAATTGTACTCCTAAAGAATATCTGGACAAATACCGTCTGCGTGAAGCAGTTGATCTGTTGATAAACACCGCAATGAGCGTAAATGATATAGCTTTGAGTTGCGGATATTCCGGGGCGAACTACTTTTGCAAGGTATTCCGCAAACAAATGGGAACATCACCGGAAATGTTCCGCCGCAACTCTCATTGACAAGTTATGTCATTTTTTATTTCAGCTATGTTCCCTTCTCCCGAACCCTCATCCCTTTTCAAGAAAAGCGAGATGTTTTGCCGCTCCGTTGTCGCGGCAAAAGATGCTGTGCGTCAGTAGCATTTGAACTGTTATGCCCGTATTCCAATCACAAAAAAGAGGCTGTTGCTTTTGCAACAGCCCCTTGTTCGATCATTGTCCTGCGCCGGACTGACAGTCCGGCGTAAGAAGAAGCCTCTTATTTATCAAAGGCGTGACCGGCAGAACCCAGAACTTCCTTGTTCTTGCGGATGTAAAGCTCTTTCAAGCTGGTACGGGCAGGACCGAGATATTTGCGGGGGTCGAATTCGCCCGGCTTTTCGGTAAAAACTTTGCGGATGGCAGCAGTCATCGCCAGACGGCCGTCGGAGTCGATGTTGATTTTGCAGACAGCGCTCTTGGCAGCGGCGCGGAGCTGATCTTCACCGATACCGATGGCATCTTTGAGTTTGCCGCCGTTTTCGTTGATGATCTTGACCAGATCCTGCGGAACGCTGGAGGAACCGTGCAGAACGATGGGGAATCCGGGGATGCGCTTTTCGATTTCAGCGAGGATGTCGAGACGGATTTTGGGATCGTCGCCGGGCTTGAATTTGTAAGCACCGTGGCTGGTACCGATGGCGATGGCAAGTGAGTCAACGCCGGTACGTTTGACGAAGTCTTCGACCTCTTCCGGACGGGTGTATGTGTGGGTTTCAGCTTTGACGTCATCTTCGACACCGGCGAGAACACCGAGTTCGCCTTCGACAGTTACATCGTGGGCGTGGGCGTATTCAACGACCTTGCGGGTTTCGGCGATGTTTTCTTCGTAGGGAAGATGGGAGCCGTCGATCATGACGCTGGAGAAACCGAAATCGATACAGCTTTTGCAGGTTTCAAAATCGGGACCGTGGTCGAGGTGAAGCACGATCGGGATCAGTTTACCGTTGTTGATCTCTTTGGCGTATTCGACCGCACCCTGGGCCATGTAGCGCAGCAGAGTCTGGTTGGCGTATTCGCGGGCACCTTTGGAAACCTGAAGAATCAGCGGGGATTCGGTTTCGACGCAGGCCTGGATGATCGCCTGGAGCTGTTCCATATTGTTGAAGTTGTAGGCGGGGATGGCATATCCGCCTTTGACGGCTTTGGCAAACAGTTCACGGGTGTTCACCAGACCGAGGGACTTGTAATCGACCATTTTTTCATCTCCTTGATGTTGTTGTTACGGTTTCCCGATTATACATTAATATAATATAACTCATAAACGGCTTTAATTCAAGTGCAGATATCGAACTTCTCCGACTTGAAATATCATGTTTGAAGTGCTATATTATAGTGTATGTCTTAAGCGTTTTTAACGTGTTCAACCTATAATCAACAGGAGAAGCGGAGAATGAGTAATTGTCCGTATCAGTGCTCACACGAAGTTGAGCAGATGTGCCGTGTCGCCAAAGGCGTCAAACACGGTCCCGCCCCGATCCCCGAAGAGGGTAAATGGGTCAAGTCCAAACAGATCAGCGATATTTCCGGTCTCACCCACGGTATCGGCTGGTGCGCCCCCCAGCAGGGCTGCTGCAAACTCACCCTCAATGTCAAAGACGGCATCATCCAGGAAGCTCTGGTCGAAACTCTCGGCTGCTCCGGTATGACCCACAGTGCCGCCATGGCTTCTGAGATCCTCCCCGGCAAGACCATCCTCGAAGCATTGAACAGCGACCTGGTCTGCGATGCCATCAACGTCGCCATGCGCGAACTCTTCAAGCAGATCGTCTACGGCCGCACCCAGACTGCTTTCAGCGAAAACGGTCTGCCCATCGGCGCCGGTCTGGAAGACCTCGGCAAAGGCCTGCGTTCCCAGGTCGGTACCATGTTCTCCACTCTGGAAAAAGGCCCCCGCTATCTGGAAATGGCTGAAGGCTACGTCCTCGAAATCGGTCTGGATGCCAACGACGAGATCATCGGCTACAAGTTCGTCCACCTCGGCAAGATGATGGAAGCCATCCGCAATGGCGCCGCCCCTGCCGAAGCGTTTGAAAACAATGTCAAGTCCTATGGCCGCTTCGATGAAGCTGTCAAAAAGATCGACCCGCGCAAACAGTAACAATTTATTACAGGAGTTCACACAATGAGCGTGAAATTTGAAGGTTACGAGCGCCGGATCGCCAAAATCGAAAAAGCGCTTGCCGAATACGGTATCGAAAGTCTCGAAGCTGCCCGCGACCTCTGCCTTGCCAAAGGCGTCGATGTCGAAGCTATCGTCAAGGGCGTTCAGCCCATCGCATTTGAAAACGCCGTCTGGGCTTACACCCTCGGTGCCGCCATCGCTTTCAAGGCCGGTGCCAAAGATGCCGCCGAAGCTGCCGAAAAGATCGGTATCGGTCTCCAGGCATTCTGCATCCCCGGTTCTGTCGCTGACAACCGCGCTGTCGGTCTCGGCCACGGCAACCTCGCCGCGATGCTGCTGCGCGAAGAAACCAAGTGCTTCTGCTTCCTCGCCGGTCACGAATCCTTTGCCGCCGCTGAAGGCGCCATCGGTATCGCCAAAACCGCGAATAAAGTCCGTAAAGATGCCCTCCGCGTCATCCTTAACGGTCTGGGCAAAGATGCCGCTTACATCATCAGCCGTATCAATGGCTTCACCTACGTCGAAACCGAATACGACTACTTCACCGGCGAACTCAAGATCGTCGAAGAAAAAGCCTTCTCCGACGGCCCCAAAGCCGCCGTCAAGTGCTACGGTTCCGATGATGTCAGCGAAGGTGTCGCCATCATGATCCACGAAGGTGTTGACGTTTCCATCACCGGTAACTCCACCAACCCGACCCGCTTCCAGCACCCGGTCGCCGGTACCTACAAAAAGTGGGCAACCGAAAACGGCCGCAAGTACTTCAGCGTCGCTTCCGGCGGCGGTACCGGACGTACTCTGCACCCGGACAACATGGCTGCCGGTCCCGCCAGCTACGGCATGACCGATACCATGGGCCGTATGCATGGTGATGCCCAGTTCGCCGGTTCTTCCAGCGTTCCGGCTCACGTCGAAATGATGGGCTTGATCGGTATGGGTAACAACCCGATGGTCGGTGCCTCCGTCGCGGTCGCCGTGGCGGTTTCCCAGGCGAAGTAATTTCCCGGGAGATCAACTGATCCCAACGGAGGAACGCCGCAACACGGCGTTTCCTCCGTTTTTTAATCCGGCAAAAATCATGGCAATTGAAATAGAACGTAAATTTCTGGTCGCTTCTGATATGTGGCGGCAGGATGTTGTTTCCAGCACGTTGATGCGTCAGGGCTATCTCGGCGGCGGAGCATCCACCATCCGGGTGCGCCAGACTGAAAACGCAGCTTTTCTCACCATCAAAGGACGCGCCAGCGGCATTGCCCGTGCTGAATTTGAATACCCAATACCCATTGCCGATGCCGGAGAGATACTCGCCGCTATGACCGTCGGAACCATTGTGGAAAAGATCCGCCATATCGTCCCCGCTGAAAACGGTCTTTTTTGGGAAGTTGACGAGTATCTCAATGCCAACGCTCCGCTTTTCACCGCCGAAATCGAACTTCCGACACCATACACCACCTTCCGCGTGCCAGACTGGCTGGGGATCGATGTGTCTGACAATAAAAATTACACCAACCGTTCATTGAGCCGTGATCCCTACTCCACCTGGGTGGATGGCGCGCCGGTACAGGAGGATTGATTTATGGAAGAGGCCTCCCTTTTCGGCGAAAGTATCACCCGGCCGCTTGCCGACCGGATGCGTCCATCCGATATTTCAGAAATCGTCGGGCAGGATGAACTCCTCGGTGAAGGGGCTCCTTTGCGGCGGATGATCGATTCCGGAAAACTTTCCAGTTTTATTCTCTGGGGACCTCCCGGATGCGGCAAAACCACTCTGGCGCGCATCCTTGCCAACCGCACTAATTTGCGTTTCACCGCGTTATCGGCGGTATTTTCCGGAGTGGCTGATTTGCGTAAAGCCTTTGATGAAGCTGCCAAATATCACCGCTACGGTGAAGGAACGCTTCTTTTTGTCGATGAAATACACCGCTTCAACCGCGCCCAGCAGGATGGATTTCTTCCATTTGTCGAAAACGGCACGGTGATATTGGTCGGTGCCACCACCGAAAACCCCTCTTTTGAATTGAACAGTGCGCTCTTAAGCCGCTGTAAAGTCTTTGTTTTGAAACCGCTTTCAAGTGATGCTCTGGAAAAACTCATCACCCGCGCCGAAGATTTGCAGAAACGACCGCTTCCGGTCACTCCCGAAGCCCGCAACACCCTTATCGAACTTGCCGACGGCGACGGCAGATATTTTATCAATCTGCTCGAAACCGTTTACGATCTCACCGGAATGAATGAGATCCTCGATACCGATGCATTGCTCAAAGTGGTTCAAAAGCGTTCTCCCATTTACGACAAAGATCGTGAAGGTCACTACAATCTCATCAGCGCACTGCACAAATCTCTCCGCGGTTCGGATACCGATGCCGCGCTCTACTGGGCGGCACGGATGATCGATGCCGGTGAAGACCCGGCGTATTTGCTCCGGAGATTGACCCGTTTCGCTTCAGAAGATGTCGGTCTTGCCGATCCGATGGCACTGCAGCTCGCCATTGCCGCCTGGGAGAGCTATGACCGTCTCGGCACCCCCGAAGGCGAACTCGCCATCGCCCAGCTGATAATCTATCTCGGAACCGCACCCAAATCCAACGCCGCCGAAGTCGCCTGGTACGCAGCCAAAAAAACGGCAAAGGAAAACGCTTCCCTCACTCCGCCTGCCCATATTCTCAATGCGCCGACCAAAATGATGAAAGATCTCGGCTACGGCAAGGGTTATATTTACGACCACGACACTCCCGAAGGCTTCTCCGGACAAAACTATTTTCCCGAAGCTATGGGCAGAAAAAAATTCTACAAACCGGTCGAACGCGGCTTTGAACGCGAAATCGCCCGCCGTCTCGCTTATTGGGAAAACTTGCGCAATAAGAAAAACGGATGATTTTTTGGATAATGTCCCGAATTTTGTGAAACTTTTATGTTATAACTTGCAATATCCATTTTACTGTATTGAAATATACCTCTAAAGGGGTAATTTGTCAAACGATAAAACGGTTTGATTGCAGTCGGTGGATGCAGTGTGAGGCAAGGTCGCAGGTAAATCAAGGCGAATCTGAAAGAGTGGACTTACGTCCTCGACTGAAGATGAGTCCGCTGATTTGCCAAGAGATTGCCCGCAATGCGCCGCCGTAGGTTGTATTTTTCACAAAAAATGAGACAATACCATTTTTTGAAAATCATCCGTTTTACCGAAATGCGAATATTACTTCATCGTACCTGACCAATATGGATTTTTATTTAATTACTGACGGTACATCACCGGGAAAGTGCTTATATCCGGTTCATCTGTCGGCACATCCAGAGGAGGACAACGGTCGACCAATCCGGTACGGCGGCTCAATGGATAAAAGGTCAGCCACGCCCGCCCGATAAACTGTCTCCGGTTGACCGGACCGAAGTAACGGCTGTCCATGCTGAAACGGGAATTATCCCCCAGCATCAGATATTCCTCTTTTCCCAGAGTGAATTCTTCTCCGAAAGCAAACGGTTGACCGCCCATATTGGACAAATGACCGTGATACCCGCCTTTCATCGAATAAATTTTTCCAAAACGCGGTTCAATATCCTGAATCTTACGGAAAGTATCACTGCCCGGACTCTTTACATAAAGCTGATTATTTTCAATTTTCACCGTATCGCCGGGAATTGCGGCAATACGCTTGATGTAATAATAGCCGCCGGTCAGAATCAATGGAATTCCGTTGTAACTCAAGTTTTCAGTGGTGAATACCATCACGTCACCCCGCGACGGCGGCGAAAGATAAAGCGAAAAACGTTCTACAAAAAGGTGATCACCCAGAGAAACATAACCGTCGGCTATCGTTTCACCCGGAGCAAAATTTCTGCCCTCATATAAATTGGCATATCCGGCAATTTGTTCCGGCGTGCCGGGAAGTGAAACCTGCTGCCCGCCCAGAGTGAAAGCGGTACGGTCAAAAATCATCCCGCTTTCACGGCGTTCCGTTCCGGCAAAGTAAGTTGAACTGCTTTGGGCAACGGCCTTGGCATCACACATCCCGAAAAGTATCTTATTCAATGGAGACGGCAGTTTTTCCAGAAAAGGATTACTGCCGTTTTTCACATCCAGATAGTGTATCCCGTACAACGTCGGCTGCATCGAACTGGTCGGTATCCGGAACGGTTGAAAATACAATCCGCGCAAACCGAATGCCACCGCCCCCACCACCACGATCAAATCAAGCAATGCAAACATGGTTCCGCGCTTTTCCGGCAACGGAAACTGCCGGAACTTTTCCCGGATCTTCTGCAATACACCTTTTTCAGCCGGAGCTTCTTCCAATTCAGCAATAAGCGCATCAAAATCAGACCGCAACGCCGGGGACAACAGATCATCCTCGGCGTGGCGGCGGTTTTTTATTTCCGCAAGCAGCTTGCGTTTTTTACGGACATCAAAGAAATTCATCGACGCGGACGTCCTCCTCTATGCCCGCCACGCGGCGGAGCCGGACGGTGATGACGCGGCGGGGGCGGCGGAGTGGTATAACGGATGACTGTGGTCGGCCGGGTCACCACCACCGGGGCAGGCTGCGTAACCACTACCGGGGCAGGTTGAGTCACTACCACCGGAGCCGGAGCAGCAGTAACAACGGTTTGAGCGGGCGCAACCACTACCGGAGCCGGACGCAACACCTTGCATACCAGATCCACGATACCGTTGGCAAGTTCAAGACCTTCGTTGCGATAGTGACGATGCGGCCTGGCAAAAACGCAAGTTCCGACGCAGACCAGTGCAACGACCATCAAAGTTTTAGTTTTTCCATTCATTTTTAATTTCTCCCTGTTTTTTGGATGTTTATTCAGGCTTTTGCCTTTCATCCGCATAACGCTTTTAATAATGAAATTATTTTAATAATCTAAATATTTTTCAAAAAATCTTTGATTTTGAGAAAATATAGCTCAAAACAGCTCTGCCGTCAAGGGTTTTTGAAAAAAATCTGCAGATAAAACTTGTAACTGTACCGGCGGTGATGTAAATTAAGCGGGTGTATAGTAACATCCATAGTTATTGTCCCAAATTTTGTGAAACTTTTATGTTAATTTGTAATGATAATCGTTATTGTACAAAAAATATACTGCAAAAACAGTAATTTGTCAAACAATAAAACGGTTTGATTGCAGTCGGCGGATGCAGTGTGATGCAAGGTCGATGGTAAATCAAGGCGATGGTGAGGGAGTGTACTCAGGTACTCGACCGAACCGGAGTCCGAAGATTTGCCAAGAGATTGCGCGCAATGCGCCGCCGCAGGTTATATTTTTCACAAAAAATGAGACAAAACCCATCCATACAAGGAGATAATAATATGAACACCCGTTATGTAAAGTGGCGCGACGGCGGAAATAAACAGTTCAGCACAGTCATCGCCGGAGATTTCTGTCCCCGTGAACAGAATTGTGCCGACCTCGTCGAACGCGTTGACGAGATCACCCGTCAAGTCAAACCCTTTTTTGACAGTGCCGATCTGAAATTTCTGCAATGGGAATGCACCGTCACCAAACAGGATACCCCCATCGATAAAAGCGGCCCCAACCACCGCTGCTACCCCGAATGCACCGTCTTTGCCACCGCTCTGGGCATCGATACCGTCCTGCTTGCCAACAACCACACCGGCGACTACGGCGCCCCCGGAGTGAAAGACACGCTCGATGCCTTTGAAAAACTCAACATCCGTACCGTCGGTGCCGGAATGAATGCCGCCGATGCCGCCCGTCCGCTCCGCATCGAACAGAATGGACTTAAAATTTCCGTCATCAACGCCGCCGAATATGAGTTCGGCATCGCTTATGGTGACGTTCCCGGTGCCTACGGCATCGACCCGCTGCAGATCGCATTGGATGTCAAAAGAGAAAAATCCGAATGCGATCTGGTTATCGTCGCGCTTCACGGCGGCCATGAAATGTATTCCTACCCCACGCCGCGGCTGCGTAAACTCTGCCGTACCATGGTGGAAATGGGCGCGGATGCAGTTTTCAACTGCCACACCCACTGCCCGCTGGGCTATGAAGTATACAATGGTGCTCCGATCATCTATTCTCCGGGCAACTTCTACTTCCCCAACCGTCCGACTTCGCTGCCCTGCTGGTATCTTGGTTATCTGCCCAAATTTTTCTTTGATGAAAACGGTGCATATGCGCTGGAGCTTCTTCCCTACTTCAACTACAAAGAAGCATTGACTTTGCTTGATGAAGCTGATACAGAGAAATTTTTCGCCTATCTGGATGAATTGATTGCCCCCATCGACGATGAAACACGGCTGCAGAAGCTCTTTGATGCCTGGTGCACCCGCAGCGGTATCAACGGCTACTTCGGTCAGCTTTTCAATCGCGCTATCCCGGAATCGTTCCAACTGCGCGAGGGGGTAAAGAAAAATCTCGGTTTGCGGAATTTGTTTACCTGCCAATCCCACAATGACCTGCTGCGCAACACTTTGCTGCTTATGGAACGCTACCACCTGGAAGAAGCTGAAGAACTTATCCCGCTGATCAATGCCGCCCAAAACCCGCCCTGGGTGAAGATCGCCGAAAATCAGGAACAATAATCTCCAGATCAAATACCGGAAAAACTGAATCTGATATACAAACAGGAAAAATAAGGAAAAATCAAAATGGCTGAATTCAAGAATGACATCGATCGCATGAGCTACGCGCTCGCCCTCAACATGGCAACCAGCATCCGCCACATGCCGGTGAAACTCAACTACGACATCTTCGGCGAAGCAGTCAATGAACTCCTCAAAGGCGGCAAACCTGCCATCACCCAGGCGGAATACGGCGAATATATGCAGAAACTTCAAAATGAGCTTGCCAAAGCTGAACAGGCCTCCAATGCCGATTCTGCCGCCGCTCTCGAAGAAGAAAAGAAATTCATGGCTGAAAACGGCAAAAAAGAGGGCATCATCACCACCGCCAGCGGTCTGCAGTATGAAGTCCTCACCCCCGGCAAAGGCGGCGAACGCCCCGGCCCCAAAGATGTGGTGCGTGTCCACTATGAAGGCAAGCTTCTTTCCGGTAAGATTTTCGACAGCTCCATCCAGCGCGGCGAACCGATCGAATTCCCGGTCAATCAGGTCATCCCCGGCTGGACCGAAGCATTGCAGCTTATGGAGATCGGCAGCAAATTCCGTCTCTACATCCCCTCCAACCTCGGTTACGGTGCGCACGGTGCCGGAAATGTCATTCCGCCCAACGCCACTTTGATCTTTGAGGTCGAACTCATCGGCTTCTTTAAGAATTAACGTTGTCTTTCCAGAATGGGGAGCGGCGTGTTCTCGTGCGCGCTGACTTGGAAAATCCGGGGCTCGGGAACATGAGTTCACCTCGCCCCGGACTTTCCTGCGTCTTCATCGCACGATTTTCACGCCGGTTGGAGACAGGGAAAATAATGTAACAACGCGACTGGCAAGGCGCCTTTCGCCGGGCTGATCGCCCGACAGGCGAGTGGTTGTTGATGATTCCGCCTTGCGGCGGTTGTTCTAACGATGGCGCGCTGACTTGGAAAATCCGGGACTCGGGAACATGAGTTCACCTCGACCCGGACTTTCCTGCGTCTTCATCGCACGATTTTCACGCCGGTTGGAGACAGGGAAAATAATGTAACAACGCGACTGGCAAGGCGCCTTTCGCCGGGCTGATCGCCCGACAGGCGAGTGGTTGTTGATGATTCCGCCTTGCGGCGGTTGTTCTAACGATGGCGCGCTGACTTGGAAAATCCGGGACTCGGGAACATGAGTTCACCTCGACCCGGACTTTCCTGCGTCTTCATCGCACGATTTTCACGCCGGTTGGAGACAGGGAAAATAATGTAACAACGCGACTGGCAAGGCGCCTTTCGTCGGGCTGATCGCCCGACAGGCGAATGGTTGTTATATTTTCCGCCTTGCGGCGGTTGTTTTAACAAGTGCGCGCTGACTTGGAAAATCCGGGGCTCGGGAACATGAGTTCACCTCGCCCCGGACTTTCCGGCGTCATCATCGCACGATATTCTCGCCGGTTGGAAATTTGGATGTAAAAGAACCACGTTGTCAAATGAATTAAGCGTACTGCACATTTTTGTACTATCGAATTTTAACTCGCCTGTCCAAGAGGAATTTTCCATCCCTTTACTGCTCTGAAATTTTTACCGGACAGCAATGACTGCAGTTCGGAGTTTGGTACTATGTAAATTTCTACAATGCTCAAAGAATTCATTCGGTTTTGCAATCACAGCTGTCCCATAAAATAAGAAAAACATCTGCTCTTTCAAGTTTTTCAGCGAAAGAAAATTGAATTTTGAAAAAGTGATTTTGGCAGATTTTGTTTTGCACGGGCAAAACGTGCGTGCCGTCAGGCCGCACCACCATTTTACGCCGTGTTTAAAAAACGAATGATTCAATCGGCGGATGGATCGTGCGGCAATGTCGTGTTTTGCAAGCAAGAAGAGCGGGGAGCATACTCACGTATGTGACCCGCGAGGCGAGCGCAGCAAGGCGCGAGATTGGCCGCGAGACGCCGCCGTCCGTTGTTTTTTGTGAGATGTCTGTGTTTTGCAATACAAAACTGCGGGTGAAGTCTATTTCAGCACTTGCAATTCAGCAAACGAAGGCTATATTAGCTCGAGGCCGTTTAGGACGATTTTTGGAAAAAGTTGTCAGACATAGTGGTTATGTAAGTTTTTTTGTCGAACTTTTTCAGTGCTTTAATTAAAAGTTTTTGAAGCTATATTATCTGAAATGAATCATGGAGTTTTATAAATTATGTTGGCATTGGTATTTTTGCTGGTACTGACGATAATATATTCCGTATTATATTATTGCGATATTCCAACAATGTATTTTTTTGTTGGTGTATTTATATTACTATTCATGATGATGCTATGGAGTGCATTCCGTTTGATGAAAACTAAAACTGCAGTTTTAATCATTTTGGGTATATATTGGATAATTACATTCCCTCTGACTGTTTGTTTTGTGGCAATAAGAATTGCTATGAAAGATAACATTTCCATTGAATTATTGCAGATGTTTTCTTGGCAAAGTATGCATGGGATATTGCGTTATCATTGTGTGCCCTTATTTGTCGGGCTGATATTTCTGCTTTTGTTGTTTCTGTTGTCGTGTGTTGCTGCAAAAAAGGTTTTTCCACAATATAGATTTAAACCCGAATGGAATGGCTTTGTGTATTTTTTTATAGCAGTTTTTTTAAATCTGAGTTGTATTTACTGTGCTTCTCAACCTCTGGTAGACAAAATAATAGAATTATACAAGGTTAAGAATATGCCGGTTGATTATATTTTAAATAACGGTATTGAAGGTATAACATTCAGCAGTAAAGACTTAAGCTGTACTCCCGGTTATAACCTTGTACATATATTTCTTGAAAGTACAGAGCAAAATTATGCAGATCCCCAGAGATTTCCCAATCTCGTTCCTGAATTGCATAATGCAATTAAAAACAGCATTTGGTTTTCTAATATTGATATGGCACCGAATGCGAATTTGACTTACGGAGGTATTTATGCGTCATTAAAGGGCTTCAATATTACCCGCTTTCACATATTGAACAATCTGCGTAAGCAAAACATTTTGCCCGGTAAACAATTTGTTTCAATGCCGGATATTCTTCATGCAGCGGGATATTTGCAGCATTTTATCTATGGGCATTATTCATCTTTTGCTGATTTTAACTCTTTTCTTGCATCAGAACATTTTAATATAAAAATGTTGAATGATAAGCAATATCAGCATTCATTGCAACAAGTTGATTCAGTCAGAGATTCAGAACTGTTTGAATCAGCATGGCAAGATTTTAAGAAACTATCGCAAAGTAAACGTCCATTTTCTTTGACTTGTTTAACCGTTGATGCACATGCTCCTGATGGTGCATGTGATTCTGATAAAAAGTTTTATCGGTGGAATCAGAAAGAAGTGCCGCAACTGCTGCACGCCATTCATAATACAGATAAAGCATTAGGGGTATTTCTCAAAAGAATACTCGAATCAGAAGCTGCTTCAAAAACAGTAATAGTAATTCAATCTGATCATCTCAGCCATCCATATACTCCTTCTATTGTTCTAAATCGGTTGGGAGATAACCGGAAAATGCTTTTTTTAATTATAACACCTGAGAAAATTAAAGAAAATATATCAATCGCCGGAAGAACATATGATATTGCGCCAACAATTTTACACAGCATGAAAGTAAAGCACAACTGTCCCTTTTTATTAGGGAGAAACTTGTTGGTAAAAAATCATCGGTCTGGGGATGTTAATGATGAAGATCAGCAGAAGGCTCTTGAAGGTGCGATGTTTCTGAATGCAAATATGGATTGCCAGGCAAAAAAATATGGAGTATCATTTCATGAAAAACCTTATCCTCACATAAAAATCGGCACTGATAAAATTTTTATTCAAAATACCTATTCCGGGATAAACGGTATACCGCGCGCAGGGAAGTGTTTTCTTTTGGAAGCTACATATTCATTTGAATTTCACGCACTGTCATCTTACACCACTGATGGCTCCGGGCAGAATAAAAAAAGAAAAAATAATTTTGTAAAATACTATCACAATTTCATTTTTGGAGCAGAAAAAGATAATAGTGGTTTTTACTTTATATATAATTCCCCGCGAAAAACTATAAAGAAAAAATCCAAAACTTTTTCCAATGTCAGATTTGATGCTGATGAGATATTCAATTGACATATGAAAATTAATCATGATATTATTTTTGCATTTATTATTATCAATTAATCCATTCAGTAAAATTCTGATTATTGTTTTTATATGTCAACATTTAAAAAAAGAAGTTGTCATAAAAAATGTCATATTGTCTTTTTTTATTGCATTGTTGATCTCTTTATGCAGTATACCATTGGCTGTTTTATGCTGTGGGAAGTTTGCGATTGAATTCTCTTTTATTGCAAACATATGCGTCGCAATTTCCTTTTTACTTTGTGCGTATTGGCAACTGGATCGCGTAGAAAAAAATATTTTGAAAAGTAAAGTTTTTTTTGCATTGCCATTAGCTTTTCCTTTGATATGCGGCCCTAATTTTATTGGCGTAATATTCCAATATCTGACGGCTGGTTTTTCTGTTGGAATAATTATACTTGGAGTATGTTTTGCAATGATTTCTAATCTTGCAATCATGTTGCTTACGATAGAATTCTCAATACCATCAAGAGAGTTTTTTTTAAAAAAGATTAAGTATATATCGATATGTATTTTTCTTTGTTGTTGTATGTATCATTTTTGCTTAACTTGGAAATTTGGTAAAATACTTTATGCAAAATATAATTACCACTTGGTGAAAGTTTCCAAATTTGATTGAAATTGTCGCACTTGAATAGGTTGAAAATATTGTTCCAATCCCCTTGGACTGGAGCAACAACTGGAAGGGCGCGACATCTCGCTTTTCTTTGCCTACGTTCTTTTCCCGTGAAAGAAACGATCAAGGAGCGCCAACTGTATACGTCTACTGGGAATTCCACAAGGAACTGCCGCGGTGTCTGGGGCGCACAAAGACGGCCGTGGAACTTCTCATTTCAGATGACCGTACACAAGCCTTTGAGGTAAAAGGTTTCCGGGACAGAAAGCAGTACCGGATGGTCGGGCGACTGGGTGAATTTACCGACGATGCGGGCTTCAACATTGGCTTCCAGTGCCGCTGAAGCGGTTATTTTCTGAAAGAGCTCGCTCTCCATCAGTCCGGAACAGGAAAAGTTGAACATCACCCCGCCCGGACTTTCCCGCGTCTTCATCGCACGATTTTCACGCCGATTGGATACAGGGAAAGTAATGTAACAACGCAACTGGCAAGGCGCCTTTCGCCGGGCTGATCGCCCGACAGGCGAATGGTTGTTGATGATTCCGCCTTGCGGCGGTTGTTTTTTGCTGACAGATATATCCATTATTTCAAACAGTAATCTGTCAATATGGAAGTTACAGAATTTTTCCTCTGAAAGTTTCTTTATTTTACCGGCTAACTCCGGACGCAGTCTCTGCAATTCATCCGACAGATAAACAAACATTACAATATCTTTTTCGTCAACTCCATGGTCAGAACAGTAAACAATAGCCCGGGTTTCCGGAAAAGAGCGTAATACAGATATGATTTTTGCCAAGATTTCATCATAATACAGCAATCCGAGTTCCTGCTCATCCATGTCGTTATGCTTCCGGGCAAAATCTTCCGGAATTATAACATCCCCTCCGTGAAGCCCAAGAGGCTTAATAACTGTAAAAGATCGTTTTTTGTCAAAAACATTCTCTCTGTACATCCTCTGCAAATTATCCGGAATTTCATTATCAACCTGAAATCCCTTTTTCCAGTATTTCCGGCCATAAGATTTATTGTCAGTCACCAATGAAAAATCAGCCCGCTTAAACATTGCATGCATTGTAATATTGAAACTCAGCCATTGACCGACATTATGGATGAACAATGATTTATACTTCAAAAACTGCATCACATCCAGAAAATCCGGCGCATTTGCTAAAGATGCACGACTTACCAGCTGCGGCGCAAGACTCATCATGTTGCAGACATTCATGTCTGATCTGCCAGCGTAATTCAAATAATTGTTTTCAACATCCTGTATCCAGGAAACATTTTTAAACACAAAATAATCCGGATCATTATGAATACTTTTAAAAAAAGTTTCTTTTCTGCAAAGTGCCCGGTATGCAGGTTTATACTCATGGCTTTCGCCGATGATCAGAAAATAAAGCCCAGGAACACCAGCATTTTTCACCTCATACGAACCATCAGTCAGAGAATTGCTTATTTTTCTGTAAGTACCTTTTCTGGTATTTGCAAGGGGAAATGATAATTGTTCCGATATCAAATAAAACAATCTGGACTCATATAATAAAAACAAAGAGGTCAAGGCAACAAAGGTCATAGCATACCAATTACACCGGAACTTCGGTGCCGGAAATGGCAGCTGCATAATAAACATACAGGCAAGCAACACCGTAAGCCGTATCCCCAATCCGACTAAAGCAAATCTGATATCATGGTTATTCCAGAAATACTCCCATACATCTCCAAGCAAAAACGAAACATGATACGCATTGAGCATTCTATTCCAATCAAAGGAAAAATAACAGAGCAGCGGCAGAGACATTATTCCGGCATAGATGCAAAACATGATTTTTCTGCATAAATCCGGCATTTTTATTTTGAATATCAACAAAAACAATATGAGAAATATTATCCCGGAGATATTTAACATAATTATGTTTTGTTTCAGCAATATTTCCGGTAAATGATCAATGTTATACCAGAATAATGAAATTGAGGTAAATATACAGGCGGCAAGAAATAAAAATCTGATTTTTTCCTTAACCGCCAATGTCAAAGGCAAAACAAGTGAAAGTACCAAAACAGACACTTGAAGACTTTGATACCGGTTTATCTCCGGCCAAAATATCTTCCAGATGAAAACTGATGCTGCAAAAAGCGTTAAATTGGAATAAATAATAAATCTTTTACTGTGGAAAATCTGTTTCAAATCATTCAGATTTATCTTTTTTAATAATGACATCTTCTTCGATTTCCTCTTCAGAAATATTCCGGGATTTTAAAACCGCGGCACTTCTTTTTTTCAAAAATGCGAATATCAAACTCGCCACAGTTCCCAGACCGAGGGCAATACCGGCGACAGTTTGGACAACATAAGACATCGCCGACGGTTCAATATATGCAATTATAACATTCTCAATCATTTTTTCTTCCTTTACAATAACTTTTTTATTCTTTCCAAATCTTCTTTATTGTCGATCTCGGCACAGAGAGCATCTTTGGCATCGTATCCGTAAATACAACACTCATCAGAAACTTCGTTAAACGCATTTTCAGCATAACAATCCCGTTTTCCGGATTCGCAAAATTCGCAGATCCGGTCAAGCCATATCAGCCAGTCTTTCTGTTTCAACTTGTAAAAAGCCTGTGCCTCCACAGCCCCCGGTCCAAAAAATTCAATGCCGATTTTTTTGACCGTCCCACCCTCGATGACAGCTTTGAAATCCTTTTCCGGCAACGGACAGCTGGTACTTATTTTAACACAGCTGTACGGTGTTGACATGATTCCGGCAAGGACAGAACTTTCAAAAACAAGATCACCGTGCATAAGAATGATATCATCATCCAGAAGCTCTTCTCTTGCCCGGTAAATAGAATATATGTAGTTGGTATTCCTGTAATCGCTGTTGAAAACAAAACGGAAATTCAGCGGCAGATCAAGTGATTTGCAATACTGCTGCAGAAGTTGATGCTGATACCCGGTCGTCATTATGATATCCCGCAGATTCTCTTTGCAAAGCATCGACAGTTGACGGCTTAAAATGGTTTTCTCACTGGAGACGGCAGTCATACATTTGGGGTGTATTTTGGTTTCATCTCCCATGCGGCTTCCAACGCCGGAATTAAGAATAAGCACTTTCATTGTCAGACATCACCATTTTCTACTGATTTAATGTTTTGCGGCGGGATTGTTGCTTTTCGACCAAGCGTTCCAAAATATACCTGCCTGCTGCCTCTCCGCTTTTTCCGGCATTGAATACATATTTTTCCCGGGCGGCGATTATTTTTTCTCTGTACCGTTCGGGATTTTGGAAAAGTTCCCTGACGGTTTCTGTTATTTTTCCGGTTTCCGAAATATCGAGTGAAATTCCGGTCTCATCACGCATAGTGATATTTATAGGTTCGATCCCGACTTTCCGGTAATTGGGATTGATCACTTTCATCGGGGTATTGATAAAAAGAACCGGACGCAGAACGGAAAACGCAAATTCATAAGCGATACCGGACCAGTCGGTGATGACCATATCGGACGTAAAAATAGTTTCATTGGAGGAAAAATCAGATTCAAGCACCACATTCTGATATTTTTCAGCCTTGCAAAAAGCAGTCACAGCCGCCCATTTATGTGGAAATCGTTTCAAATATTCCGGATGCGGTCTTACTGTTATGAGGTAATCTTCTTTGGTCAGTTGCTCAAGAATTTCCTGATACACTCCGTCAAGGATATTACCTTCATGCCAACTTGGAGCGATCAAGATCCGTTTGGTTCCCGGAGTAACAGCAGAAGTCTCATTTGCATAACGTGCCATCAAAGTATCGAGCAGACCGTATCCGCAATGAACAAGATTTTTTCTGTTGGTATGATAAAGTTCCTCCATTTTGCGAAGTTCGCGCACCTGACTGTCGCATACGCAGAAAATGGTATCAAAATTATCGAGGGCATGTTCGCGCAAGGTCATATGCGTACTGCTTATGGCATGATCGGTATATATGTATTCAATGTCTTTTTTCACATAACTGCGTTTGAGGTGAAAATTTCCAAGATCCGGAGTGGTCATAACAACAATATCGGCATCCATGCGCATAAAAAGGGAAATCAACTTTGCCGGTCCCTGAAAATATCCTTTGATCCGCGGATTATTCATTTCAAATATCCGGTCATGGAAGTCCGAGGTCACATAGTGGATAATACAGTTTGAATTTTCGAGCAGGTAATTTATGATCTGCTCAAAATATTTATAGAAACCGCTGGCTTCGCTGTAAAAAACAATGTGCTTATTGGCAACTGAAAAGAAACGTTTCCGGTCTTCTTTTTCTTTTTTCTTCTGTTCCGGAGTCATTTGGGAATGCAAAGCTCTCCGGACTTTATTGTACCGTATCTGACTTTTTCTCAAGCGGTAATAGTTTATGAATTTTGCCGGAGGAAGGATCCTGTTGCAAATCAACTGAAAGAGTATCGACAGCAGGTTACTGGCCGACCAGTAAAACGAGATCCCGGCCATGACAAACAAACCGAAGAAAAATGAGAGCGAAATCGAAATAATATTGGTTATGAATTGTGAAGTACGGCTCTGTTCACGCTGAAGCGGGTTGCACGCATTCTGACTCCAACCGAAAAGAGCCGCAGAAACTCCGGCAAATATCGGCATGCCCCAGGATATTCCTCCATCCTTGACCGGTACCATGGCGGCAAAGGAATCCACACCGGCAAGTTGTTTCTCTACAGCAGACAGAAGAAGAATAAGCAATATGAGCTGCAAAGTCACCGGCAGCAAACTCAAAAAGGGATGATATCCGGCTTCCTTGAAAAGCTTTCTTTCTGTTTGTGCCAGAAGTTCGCTGTCGGCGGCATAGATACTTTTTGCTTCATTGAGCTGCGGCAGGAGTCTGACCATAAGGATCTGGTTCCAGTGGCACCAGAGCGAAACCGGAAGCAGAATCAATTTTGTTATAACGCCAAACAGCAGTACGCCGGTAAAAAATTCACCGGTAACACCACAGCACCACGATAAAAATTGATTTATAACTTCAATACCCATATTGATTTGCTTCTATCAGCGAATTATTACCGACAACAAAAATATACCGGTGAATAATGTAGCATAAAATTTGCTCCTATGCAAATAAAAATATGATTTTACAATAAAATTATCTTCAAATATACACAAATATTCCATGAATTTTTAAAAACAGCGTTTACCAACCGCCTGTCACGGCGCAGTGCAACAAATATACCGCCGCCATAACAGAACAACACATCGTGAAGTCCGGATCATGACAAGCTCAAATTGCAGTACACAAGCCTTTGAGGTAAAAGGTTTCAGGGACAGAAAGCAGTACCGGATGATCGGGCGACTGGGTGAATTTACCGACGATGCGGGCATCGACATTGGCTTCCAGTGCCGCTGAAGCGGTTATTTTCTGAAAGAGCTCGCTCCCCATCAGCCCGGAACAGGAAAAGTTGAACATCACCCCGCCCGGATTCAACAGTTTGAAGCCCAGCCGCGCCAGATCCTGATAGCCCCGGCAGCCGCGCATCAGCGATTTCTGCGAATCAATCAGCTTCGGCGGATCAAGAATGACCAGATCAAATTTCTCTCCGGCACGTTCAAGCTCCCGCAGTACGGTGAAACCATCGCCCTGACGGTTCTCAAAACGATCGGTGAAACCATTGAGGTGCAGATTTTTTTCCGCAGTTTTAAGTGCCGGAAGCGATGAATCGACATTCATCACAAATTCCGCTCCGGCATCCAGTGCCACGCAGCTGAATGCCCCCGTATAGGAAAATAAATTCAAAATCCGGCGCCCACCGGCAAAACGGCGCAAGGTGCGGCGCGCTTCACGCAGATCAAAATAAAATCCGGTCTTCTGACCTTTGCGCATATCCACATGATAACGCAAGCCGTCTTCGGTGATGATCAACTCATCCGGGATCGGTTTGCCGCAGAGCAGTTCCATACGTTCCGGCAACCCCTCTTTTTTGCGTATCGCCGCATCGGAACGGTCAAATACACTGTCGATACCGTCAAGTTCCAGCAGCAATCTGCCGATAAGTTCACGGTGTTTTTCCGCTCCGGCACTCAAAAACTGAACACACGCACAGCGGCCGTAACGGTCAACGATAATGCCGGGAAGTTCATCGGATTCAGAATAAATAAGCCGGCATCCGCCGTTTTCATCATCCAGACCGAGTGTTTTACGCAGTTCTACGGCGCGGGCAATGCGTTTGCGGAAAAATTCTTCATCGACCGTTTCACCGGCATCAAAACTCCACACTCTGCCGCAAAGCTGGGATTCCGGTGACCACGCCGCCAGTGCCAGAACATCTCCTGAACTGCTGACGACTTTAACCGTATCCCCCGGAGCCGCCTTGCCCTGCAAACGCTCAACCGCCCCGGAATATATCCACGGATGGCGGCGCAGCAGGGATTTTTCGCGCCCTTTGCGCAAAATGAGGGTGGCTTCGCTCATTTTTTCAATCCCTTGATCTCGGAAATAAAATCCGATGCCGCCTGAAACTGACGGTACACCGAAGCAAAACGGACAAAGGCGACCTGATCGAGTTCGCGCAACTCCTCCATCACCCGTTTGCCGATCTCCAGACTGTCGACTTCCCGTTCGAAATCACGCAGTAAACTTGCAGTTATCTTGCCAACGATCAAGTCAATATCATCACCGGAAATATCCCGCTTGTAGCAGGCATTGACGATACCGGCGCGGAGTTTGTCGCGGTTGAATTCCTCTTTACTGCCGTCACGCTTGACGACTTTCAACTCTTCGGGAATGACACTTTCAAAGGTGGAGAAACGCCGTCCGCAATCCAGACATTCCCGGCGGCGGCGCACTCCGAGTCCGCTGCGGACACTGCGGGAGTCGATCACCTTGTCATTATCACTGTCACACTGGGGGCAACGCATTTATCTCTCCTGACGCAAAAATTCGATCAAAGCCAATGGCGAAACCACTACTCCGTCAAAGCTTGAATATGCAGTAAACTTTTTACCGGCGTAATCCAGCGCCCGGCAGAAGTCGTTCCAGTCACGGCGGCGCAGACCGCCCTCTTTCTGTGCGGTATGATTATTGAGATTTACCGCGATGAGCAGCGGCTGATTTCCGGCGGATCTCAACTCATTTTCGGCACGTTTGACCAGTTGAGTGGCAACATTGCCGTGATTTATCACCATGACTTTGCCGAACTTGGCAAAGTCGGCGACTGTTCCGCAGCTCAATCCGCCTTCTTTTGCTTTATCATGGTAAAAGTCGGGGATGCCTATGGTCAGCGGCGGCAGAGCTTCAAAGGCGGCGATCGCTTTAAGTTCATCAAAGAATTTCCGGATCAGCATATCGTTGTCTCTGCCGATGCCGTAGCGGTCATCCGCCCAGGCGTAAAGCTGTCCATGAGAGCGTTCGACATTGGCGGTGGTGAAATCGTGCGCTCCGGCAATGATGGTGAGCCCGGAAATCTTTTTCACATCTTCAGGCAGAGCGTTATTGAAATCAATTACTTTCTGCACCGCCTTTTTCAGTGTCGGATACTGGAAAAGAAGCGGACGGATCAACTGATTGGCATGATTTTTACGGTAATAATCACGCTGAAAAACTACTATTTCCGCCGGGATCGAACGCTTGCCGAGTTCCCGCAGTACCCCGGTCAAATGATCGTCCAGCGCAGTTTCAGTGGAAATATAGCAGTACGCCCGGTTGAAACCGAGAGATTGGATGCGTTCAACCACTTCAGACGGGGTATAACGTTCGCGGAAAGCTTCCGGATAGACACCGATGCCCCGGACTTTGAAGTTGGCAGTCAGGGCGCGGAACTGTTTGCTCCGCGCGATACCGACAGCACTTTCTGCGGTGTGCGGCGGAACCACTCCGGGCATCACCTGACGCGGCGGCGTGGAACAGCCAGCCAGAATAAACAACGCCGAAGCGGTCAGTAAAATTTTTGAATATTGTTTTTTCATCTTTATCACTCTCAAAGATTTACCTCCAATCCGTCAAAAGCAACACCGATATTGTGCGGATTGAAGTACTCTTCCAACTGGGCATGGGTCATGTGGCCGTTGTGGGAGAAGTGGTTGACAAAATATTGAGTGTTTTCATCGACGAGACCGAGTTCAGTAAGACGTTTTTTGGTATCCATGATGAATTTACCGCTCATGTGGTTGGTCGGCCAGTCTTTGCCGCAACCGGTGCAGTCGTTGAATACCGCCGAAAGTTTTATATTCATTTTGGCAAGATATTCCCAGTTTTCATCGCAGAAATATCCGGTATCGTTGGCGATCATCAGATATTTGTCCTCCCAGCGGATGACGTAGATGAATGGTTCTTCGGTGGCAACTCTTACCATGTGATCGGCTTTCAGAGGATAAATGGTCATATCCACATCCGGCAGCTCGACCGGCTCGAAAGCTTTGAGTTCATGATCTTTCATTTTAAGACAGGAAAAATCTCCGTTGAAACCGATAGTTTTTCCCCATTCCCACGCCGCCAGATGGAGCTTGCGCATCACTCCGGTACCACCGTAAACGTGCAGAGTATTATCGGGATCGACCTTGGAAAAACTGGTACTTTTACGGTAATAAAAAAGCGTTGTATCAAAGTGATCTTCGTGGCTGTGGGTGACGATGATGTGACGGAGTTTTTCGCTGTGCAGATTGTAGCGGAACTCCTGTGCCATGGCATCAGGACCGAAGTCGATACGGACAAACTCTCCGAGCTGGTAGCTGGTGCGCATGCGGAAATCTTTACCGCCGTTTTTCCACGCCTGTTTGCAGGTGTCGCAAACACAGAATATCGCCGGAATACATTCTGCTGCCGCACTGCCGAGAACAGTTATTTTTTTGTCACTCATAATAACACCTATTATTACAGTTTGATTTTATGCCCGCAATGCCTGATCCAGGTCTGCCTTGATGTCTTCGACATTTTCGATACCTACCGAAAGACGGATCAGATCGGGGCTGACACCGGCGGCAATGAGTTCGCTGTCGCTCAACTGGCGGTGGGTCATGCTTGCCGGATGCAGTACACCGGTACGGACATCGGCGACGTGGACAACGATATTGGCAAGTTTGAGCGCGTTCATCGCGCGTTCACCGGCCGCTTTGCCGCCCTTGACGCCGAAGCACAGCACTCCGGAAGCCATGCCGTTGCGGAAATATTTCTGAACTTTGGCATATTCCGGGCTTTCCGGAAGTCCGGGATAGTTGACCCAGCTGACATTGGGATGATTTTTGAGGAATTTGGCGACTTCAAGTGCGTTTTCGCTGTGGCGTTCGATACGCAGCGGCAGAGTTTCGCATCCCAGATGGGAGAGGAACGCATTGAGCGGCGCCTGCGGGATGCCGTAGTCGCGCACCAGCTGTACGCGGAGTTTGACCGAGAAAGGTGCGGCGGCAAAGTCGCGGGTGTAAACCACACCGTGATAGCTTTCATCGGGTTCGGTAAATTCAGGGAACTTGCCGCTTGCCGCCCAGTCGAAGTCACCCTTTTCCACCACGATACCGCCGACACTGGTGGCATGACCGTCAA
Organism: Lentisphaerota bacterium; assembly: GCA_015061605.1. GTDB lineage: Bacteria > Verrucomicrobiota > Lentisphaeria > Victivallales > Victivallaceae > UBA1784. Next base: position 30,213 of record SUWH01000013.1, read on the forward strand.
TGTATTTGGTGGTGGAGTGGGTAACGATGTCGGCACCGAAGTCAAAGGGATTGCACAACACCGGAGTGGGGAAGGTGTTGTCGACGATAAGCGGAATGCCGTTGGCGTGCGCCGCTTTGGCATAGAGTTCAAAATCGGCGACGACCAGTGCCGGGTTGGCGAGAGATTCAACAAAGACCGCCTTGGTGTTGGGACGGATGGCGGAAATAACTTCATCATATCCGGCATCGGGGGTGACAAAGGTGATTTCAATACCGGCTTTTTTCAGCGTATTGGTAAAAAGTGAAACGGTTCCGCCGTACAAACTGGAAAGTGCCAGCACATGATCGCCGCATTTGGCGATATTGAGCAAGCTGTAAGCATTGGCGGCCTGTCCGCTGCTCAACGCAACTGCCATGACGCCTTTTTCCATAGCGGCGATCTTTTTCTCGAAGCAGTCTACGGTCGGGTTGGCGAGGCGGGAATAGAAAAATCCGCTCTTTTTCAGGTCGAACAAGTCGGCAACGCTCTGAACATCGTCATATTTGTAAGTGGTACTCTGCACTAAAGGCAGGATGCGGCTTTCACCGTCTTTGGGCTCATATCCGGCTTGAACAGCGAGGGTTTCAATTTTCCAGTTTTTGTCCATGATTTTTTTTCTCCAATATTTACTTTATGTCAATAATACGCACATTGAGGTCACTTTTTGCCAGATGTTCCTCCATACCGGAAAGCGCGCGGTCGAAACGGGAAAATTCTGCCGTTTCGCTGTCGCCTTTACCGTTGACCGCATCGAGAAACGCCAGTATCGTGAAGTTTTCCGGCGGCACACCGGGCAGAAATGCCAATTCCTGTTTGTCATCCATCGTCCGGCAGATCAATTTCTTTTCCAACAGCTCACCGATTTCCTGACGAAGCATGGTTTCAGGCAGATGCAGTGTTCCGAAAAGTGCCTTTTCCGAAAGCGCACCGTTCCCGTTGGCAAAGTGATTGAAGATCCGGGCAAGTACAGCCAGCTGATGTTCACGGCACAAACGCAATGAACGCTCTTTTTCCTTGCCGTTTTCAAAAACTCCGCTGTCGATATTCTGACTGACAAAACTCACCTCCGCACCGAAAAGCACGATCTGCCACGACCAGTTCATCCACACCAGAAACAGCGGCAGCGCAGCAAATCCGCCGTACAACCGGTTGTAGGAAAAGACCTTTTTCTGCAACAGTAAAAAGCCGTCCTGCAATACCAGAAAGGCGATACCGGCGATCAATCCGGCAAGCAATGCACTGGAAAAATTCACCCGGGTATTCGGAGCGCAACGATAAATCGCCGCAAACAATAAACAGAAAATCAATACCGTAGAAAGTTTAACCAGCAGCGGTATCAGCGGAAACTCCTCAAAAAGCGGCATGGTTTCCGCCAGTTTGTGCAGACAGCGGTTGACCATCATCCCGGCAGTTCCGGTGATGATCAGCAGGAATGGAGTAAACAATGTCAGCGAAAGGCAGTTGGTAAGTTTTCGCCACCAGTTTCTGCCGGTACGCAGATCCCAGACCGCATTGAATGCCTGTTCGATATTGGTAATGAGCCAGAAAACCGTCCAGAGCAAAGCGACCACACCAATACCGGCGACCACGCCGCCGGAAGCTTCAGCCAGAGTCCGTTCAGCGAATTCACTGATATACTGTAAAAGCTCCCGGTGGTTGACCGCACGGGTCTCAATGATCTCCTGCAAATTTTTTTCCAATGCAAAGCCCTTGGCGATACCGAAAAGCAATGCCGCCAGCGGCACGATGGAAAACAAAGTGTAATAGGTCAGCAGCACCGCACGCTGGGCGTGCCGGGCGGTGACATAACGCCGTCCGGAGATCAGAAATATTTCACATATCCTGCTCAACTGTTTTTTCAACATCGTTCCCACTCCATTAAATTATTTGTTTTCAAGCAGATAATCGATCAACAACAGATTATTGGCGATAAATTCTTTATTGGCAAATGATTCCACTTTATGTCCGGGCAAAAAGATTATCTGTTTGCCGCCGTAAGGAGTGATGCACTCCACACACTGCGGGTAGATACCTTCATCGGTATTGGTTTCCATCAAAACCGTCATCGGCAAAGTCTGTTCACACTTGATATAGATTTCGTCATCAACAAGAGTGAATTCCTGCAGTCTGCCGGTCAAAGCATGGCGGCTTTTGGAAACAGTAGTGGTGAATGTACGCACCGGGTGGATGGAACGCTCCACATTGTCCGGGTCATTGGGACGAACCCAGCGGAATCCGCAGACTTCCCGCCACCATGCCCAGTGCCAGAATGCGGCTGATGAACCATGGAGCATCAAAATATTGCCGCCGCGTTCAACGTAACGTTTGACCGCCGCTTCAGCAGCTTCTCCGGCATGGGGCTGACCGCAGGTGGTACCGATCATGTTCAAAATCAAAAGTTCACAATCGCGATCCCACTCGCCGTTTTCCAGAATATCCCACTGGTTTTCGGTAAAAACGGTACGCGCTTTCAAATCAGCGGGGAACTTTTCATATAAATTCGCTCCGCAATGTTTATCAAAATGTGAATCACTGAAAAAGTATATCATCTCTGTTTCCTGCTGAAAATTTATCTGACACCGTTATTTGCCGCATCTTCAGCGGCACGGGAACGTTCGCGGATCGCTCTCATTCTTTTGCTGCCGGATTTTTTCTCCGGCTCTTCGACATCATCATTTGACTTATCTCTTACTTCATCCAGAGTCCGGGAAAAAATCTGCCATTTTGCACCGATTCCCGGAGTATCGCGCATTTCAAAGACAGCTTTACGGAGCACATAGCCGTTTGCCGGTTTGGCAATAACCCGCTTGATCAGATAAAATGACGTTGCACCGGTTGCGACCAAAGCGGAAATGATCAACAGCAGCAATAAAACCACTATGGAAAGCAGCACACTTTTACGGTATGCAGCTTCAGCTTTGGTTTTGCCCCGTTTTCTCCGCTCTTTAGTCTGCTTTTTTGCCTGTCTGCGAATATCATCCAACTGCGCTTCAACTGATTTCGCATTATCATTTTGCGCCGCATCACCTGCTGCCGGTTGAACCGTTTTGATCGCCACCGGGATCTCATGTTTTTTCAAACCGATAGTGGCACTGTCATCGACCATCGCCGGTTCTTCGCTGACTTGAACTTTCGACGGTCGGTTTTTGTGGAGCTCCTGCGGATCCACTTTGAGTTTGATCGGATTTTTTTCATCGCTCATCGTTCTGCACTCCCGGTCTATGGATTTAAAACTTCACATTGTCAACATATTTTGTCGGATCATCGACTCCGGCGGCAATAAAACCGCGGTGCCGCAGAAAACAACTGTCACATTTTCCACATGAACGCCCATCGGCATCCGGATTGTAACAGCTGGTGGTCAAACTGTAATCCACGCCCAGACTCATGCCGAGTTTGATTATTTCAGCTTTAGAAAGTTCCTGCAGCGGCGTGTGGATATTCCATTGCCACTTTTCGTCCACGGCACAGGTGCCGAGACGGGCGGTTTCGGCGAAACTGCCGATGAATTGCCTGCGGCAATCTGGATACCCGGAATAATCCACGCTGTTTACTCCGATAAAAATATCGTGCGCCCCCAACACTTCCCCCCAGGCGACTGCCAGAGAAAGAAAAATCATATTCCGCGCCGGGACATAAGTTATGGGGATCCCGCCGTCGCTGTGGTCCGGTACTTCAATATTGCTGTCGGTCAACGCTGAACCGCCCCACTGGCTCAAATCCAGTTTGAAACAACGGAACTCCGCCGCCCCGAGCTGTTTGGCGACCGCTTCAGAAGCGGTAATTTCGCAACGATGCCGCTGACCGTAATCAAAACTCAAAGCGTAACACTCAAAACCTTCGGCACGGGCTTTCGCCAGACAGGTGGCGGAATCCAGTCCGCCGCTTAAAAGAACAATTGCTTTTTTCATAAAATCAGACCCCTTTTCTGTCGCCCCAGATAACTTTGTGCATTTGTATTTGCATCCGAAGCGGAAGTTGACTGTTGACGACCCATCCGGTAAGAGTTTCCGGCTGGATGCGTCCCCATACCGGCGAAAACAGAAGATGGGGAGTTTTGGCGGTCAAGTCATATTTTTTTATGACCTCAAGGGCAAAATCAAAATCCTGCCGGTCGGAAACGACAAACTTCACCTCATCGCGGGAAGTCAGATGTTTATACGCTTCATAACAGTTATACTGCGCCATTCCGGACGCGGGAAGTTTGCAGTCAACGATGCGGCAGCACCCTTCAGGCAGGATGGAAAAATCAATGCTGCCATTGGTTTCGATAAGCACCTCTTTACCCATAGCGAGGAGTTTTTCTGCCAGAACGGGAGTCTCTTTCTGAAGCAGCGGTTCTCCGCCGGTGATCTCGACCGTGGCACAGTTGGCAGAAGCGACTTCGTCAAGCAGACTCCCGACAGAACGCTCCTCTCCCCCCTCCCAGGCATAGGTGGTATCACAGTAACTGCAGCGCAAATTGCACCCGCAAAGCCGGATAAAAAAACAGACTTTCCCGGCGTGGGTGGATTCCCCCTGCACACTCTTGAAAGTCTCTATTATTTGAAGCATAGATAAATATTTTATTCTGAATATATTACTCGGCTCGCGGAAGATTCAGCGATGCTGACGCGGGCAATTTTTATACCATCCCTGTTCAATCGTCCGGCAAGTGTCCGGTAAATCGTCTGCGCGAGAACTTCACTGGTCGGATTTATCTCCTGAAATTCCGGCAATTCGGACAAGTTGCGGTGATCATATCTTTCAATGACCTCATCGACTGCCGCTTTGAGCAGTTTGAAATCCAATGCGATGCCGATCTCATTGAGTTTATCTGCGACCACGGTAACAGTAACGCCGTAGTTGTGTCCGTGAAGATTACGGCAGTCTCCTTCATAGCCTTTGAGCTGGTGGGCGGCGGCAAAAGAACGGTCAATTTCAATTTCAAACATTTTCTGCGACTCCGTCGGTTAAAGGTTGTCTGCACTCCATCCCCTTATTCAAAAAAAGCGTTTTTGCTCCGACTCCCCGCCGGCAACAAACCATCAGAAGACTTCGGCACGGCATCCGGAGCAAAACTCAAAAAGCCCGGGGCAACATCAAATCAGGAGGGGTGGGTGGCCCTGATCCGCAGTTTCCCCGGAGCGTCAGCAAGCATTAACGGTTGGCAGCTTCAAATTTCTTCATGAAGTCGACCAGAGCGATGATACCTTCAACGGGCATCGCGTTGTAGATGCTGGCACGGCATCCGCCGACCAGACGGTGACCTTTGAGCTGGGTAAGTCCGGCAGCAGTGGCTTCGGAAACAAACTTGGCATCGAGTTCATCGCTGGGGGTACGGAAGACGACGTTCATGCGGGAACGGTCGAGACCCTTGACCGGGCAGCTGTAGAAGCTGCTTTCATCCAGGAAGTTGTAGAGGATGGCAGCTTTTTCGTTATTCATCTTTTCGACACCGGCAAGACCGCCGTTTTCCTTGATCCAGTCGGTAACCAGAGCGAGGAGGTAGATGGCGAAAGTCGGAGGAGTGTTGAACATGGAACCGTTTTCGATATAGGTGGAATAACGGAGCATGGTCGGAACTTTGGTAACATCGGTGCGTTCAGCCAGATCCTTGCGGAGGACGACCAGGGCGACACCGGCGGGGCCGAGGTTCTTCTGGGCACCGGCATAGATCATGCCGAACTTGGAAGCATCGAACTGACGGGACATGATGTCACTGGACATATCAGCGATCAAAGGCACACCTGCGGGAGCTTCCGGCAGATTGTAGTACTGGGTACCGGCGATGGTGTTGTTGCTGGTGATATGCATATAAGCGGCGTTGGGGGTAAGTTTCCAATCGCTCTGCGCGGGGATGAAAGCATATTTGTCATCGCGGCTGCTGGCGACGACATTGACATTGCCGAACATCTTGGCTTCTTTGATCGCCTTGTTGCTCCAGACGCCGGTATCGACATAGTCGGCAGTACCGCCGTTGAGGAAGTTCATGGCGAGCATGGCGAACTGCATGCTGGCGCCGCCCTGAATGAAAAGGACCGCGTAATCATCGGAGAGATTCAGGATCTCGCGGACATTGGCTTCGGCGCGGTCGATGACCGGCTGGAAAAATTTACCGCGGTGGGAGAGTTCGAGAATACCGCTTCCACTGCCCTGATAATCGGTGAATTCAGCTTGTGCCTTGCGCATAACGGATTCCGGAAGCATGGCCGGACCAGCAGCGAAATTGTAGATCTTCATAATACTCTCCTTGGCTTTGAACGCTTCTTGCGTTTTTAATTGGTTTGTCTTTATAATATATACCCGGAACCGACAAATTTCAAGCAGAAATGCCACGTTTGCAAGAGCGTTTGGCAAAAAAACACAGCTGTCTCATAAAAAATAACGGACGGCGGAGAAGAGCGGGCGACCCCGCTCTTGTCCGCCCGGAGCCATAAAGGCGAAGGAAGATGTATCACACTGCATCCGTCGGTTTCCGCGTAAAGCTCCGACCCGACAAGCCGATTGCAGCAGCGTTTATCATATCAGTTCCACAGCTGTCCCATAAAATAAGAAAAACATTTGCTTTCTCAAGTTTTTCAGCGAAAGAAAATTGAATTTTGAAAAAGTGATTTTGGCAGATTTTGTTTTGCACGGGCAAAACGTGCGTGCCGTCAGGGCGCACCACCATTTTACGCCGTGTTTAAAAAACGAATGATTCAATCGGCGGATGGATCGTGCGGCAATGTCGTGTTTTGCAAGCAAGAAGAGCGGGGATCCGTCTTCGCCGAGGCTCCGCCGGGACAAGGCATACTTGTATCCTCTTCGCTTGTCACGGCGAAATGCAATGGAGCCGGACGAGGCGAGCGCAGCAAGGCGCGAGATTGGCCGCGAGACGCCGCCGTCCGTTGTTTTTTGTGAGATGTCTGTGTATCAGTTCTGATAAATCATGCCCCGCGCAGTATATTATCGTTGTAACAGAAGTTGTCTCAATTGTCAACGTTTTACAAAATTCCGGACATTACCTGTCTTCAATGACAGCGGTAACTTCCACTTCGACCAAAGCTCCTTTGGGGAGAGCCGATACTGCAACGCAGCTGCGGGCGGGTTTGCTTGTAAAGTATTTGGCATACACCGCGTTGAATTCGGCAAAGTCGTTGATATCGGCAAGAAAACAGGTCGTTTTCACCACATCATCAAAGGTTGCTCCGGATGCCGCAAGAACTGCGGAGATATTCTGCATGACTTGTCCGGTTTGTGTTTCGATGTCTTCCCCCTTCAATACTCCGCTTGCCGGATCAAGTGCGATCTGCCCGGAAGAGAAGAGCAAATTCCCTGATTTTACTGCCTGGGAATATGGTCCGACTGCCGCCGGAGCATTATTGGTTGAGATAACTTCTTTCATGTAAAAATCCTCCTAATTCAATATAATATCTGATAACCGGCATTGGCGATCGCCTGACGGATCTGCATAAGCTGTTCCCGGTTTCTCGTTTCCATTTTGATGTGCAGGAAACAACCGATGATGTCGGCATGTTCACCGCCCGGATCGTGCCGGACCTGAATGACGTTTGCTCCGCAATCGGCGATGATAGTTGAAACTTCCCGCAACTGTCCGGGTTTGTCCAGCATGGCGATTTTCAATTCCGCCACTCTGCCGCTGGAAAGCAATCCCCGGTTGATGACCCGGGAAAGGATATTGACATCGATATTTCCCCCGGAAACCACGGCACAGACTTTCTTTCCGGCAAGTTCAAGTTTCTTTGACAAGACCGCCGCCACGCCGACCGCTCCGGCCCCTTCGGCGACCAGTTTCTGTTTTTCCATCAACGTCAATATGGCACTTGCGATCTCATCGTCACTGACCGTCAGCATACCATCCACATATTTACAGCACAATTCCCGGGTCAGATCACCGGGAGTTTTCACCGCAATACCGTCGGCAAAGGTGGAAACTTTATCCAGCGTAACGCTCTGCTTTTCACTGAAAGCCTTACACATCCCGGAAGCTCCTGCCGCCTGAACACCGTAAATCTTTACATTCGGCTTCAGTTGCTTCAGGGTAAATGCCACTCCGGAACACAAACCGCCGCCGCCCACCGGAACCAGTACGGTATCCACATCTGGAAACTGTTCGAGTATTTCAAGGGCGATCGTTCCCTGTCCGGCAATGACATCTTCATCATCAAAAGGATGTACGAAGATGCCGCCGTTTTTTTGGCAATACTCATTTGCCGCAAGGTAAGCATCATCATAAACCCCGTCAACCAGATGGACTTCGGCTCCGAGTTTTCTTGTTGCCTCCACTTTGGAAATGGGGGCGATACTGGGCATGAAGATCACGGCTTTGCGGTTGAGTTTTCCGGCGGCAAGGGAAACTCCCTGTGAGTGATTTCCGGCTGAACAGGCGATGATTTCCCGGTCATCCTGCGGTAAAGAGGCGATCTTGAAAAATGCTCCCCGCAGTTTGAATGAACCGGTCAACTGTAAATTTTCCGCTTTCAAGCGGAAGTCGCAATCACCGGTAAGTCCGTTGCTTTCGATCATGTCGGTATAGCGTACCACGCTTTTAAGCAGATGGTGCGCCCGGTAAACTTTATCCAGTGTCAGCATAATTTTGCCCCCTTGTCTGCGGATGATACCAGTGCGGCGTAACGCTTGAGATAACCGGACAACTGCCGCTTTGGAACAAACTCTTTTCTGCTCCGTCTTTCAGCGAGAAGATTTTCATCCACCAGAAGTTCCAGAGAATAGTTGGGAATATCTATTTTTATCAAATCCCCTTCCTCCACCAGAGCGATATTGCCGCCGGAAACTGCTTCAGGAGAAACGTGTCCGATCGCCGCCCCCCTCGTTGCTCCGGAAAATCTGCCGTCAGTGATGAGAGCCACATCCGCATCCAATCCCATCCCGGCAATGGCACTGGTGGGTGAAAGCATCTCCCTCATTCCCGGACCACCGGCAGGACCCTCATTGCGGATGACAACACAATCGCCTTTGACAATTGCTCCGGAAAGGATTGCTTTTACCGCATCTTCCTCACACTCAAACACCCGCGCCTTGCCGGTGAATTTCAGCATTTCCGGTCTCACGGCACACCGTTTGACGATCGCCCCGTCCGGAGCGAGGTTGCCGTAGAGTACCGCAAGTCCCCCTTCGGCAGAATATTGATGGATCACCTCCGGATCTTTGACTTCAGCTCCGGCAACAACTTCGCCAAGTGTTTTGCCGCAAACGGTCATGGTGTCAAGATTCAGTAAATGAGAAACCTGATTCATCACGGCGGTCACCCCTCCGGCACGGAGAAGGTCCTGCATGTGGTGTTTCCCTGCCGGAGCAAGGCGGCACATATTGGGCGTGCGGGAACTTACTTCATTGACGGTATGCAAATCAAATTCCACCCCGGCTTCAGCGGCAATGGCAGGCAGATGCAGAACCGTATTGGTGGAGCATCCCAGAGCCATATCCACCGTCAAGGCATTGCGAAACGCTTTTGCTGTCATGATGTCACGGGGACGCAGATCATTCTTTAACAGTTCCATTACAGTCATCCCCGCTCGTTTGGCAAGGTGGGTTCTTTGTGAATACACGGCGGGTATCGTTCCGTTACCCGGCAGAGCCATGCCGATAGCTTCACAGAGACAATTCATGCTGTTGGCGGTGAACATCCCGGAACACGAACCGCAGCCGGGACAACTGGAACACTCTACTTCAGAGAGTTCCGCTTCACTCATCTTTCCGGCATTGACCGCACCTACTGCCTCAAATACGGTGTTGAGGTCTTTACCATCCAATGAGAGCATGGGGCCGCCGGAAACGAAAACGGCAGGTAAATTGCATCTTGCCGCCGCCATCAGCATTCCGGGAACGACTTTATCGCAGTTGGGGATGAAAACCAGAGCATCAAAGCAGTGCGCCTTTACCATACATTCGATACTGTCGGCGATCAATTCCCGTGAAGCAAGACTGTAATGCATACCGTCATGGCCCATGGCAAGACCGTCACAGACGGCAACTGTATTGAATTCCATCGGAGTACCGCCGGCGGCAAGAATTCCATCTTTGACTGCACGGGCCACTTGCTGCAAGTGCATGTGGCCGGGGACGACTTCATTGAAACTGTTGACCACGCCCACCAGAGGTCGTGTCATTTGTTCCGGAGTATATCCCAGCGCACCCAATAAGGCACGCTGGGGAGCGGCAGATACTCCTGTTGTCAGTTTATCGCTGTTCATCATTTGTTCCAATTCATTTTTGCCCGCAGTTCAGCGCCTACAGTTTCCAGCTGATGAGTTTTGGCAGCTTCACGCTGTTTGGAAAAAAGCGGTCTGCCATCGGCATTTTCTTTCAGCCATTTGCGGGCGAAAGTTCCATCCTGGATTTCGGAAAGCACCTTTTTCATTTCCGCTTTGGTGGCATCGGTGATCAGACGGTGTCCGGTATTGTAGTCACCGTATTCGGCGGTATCGCTGATACTGTAACGCATAAAGGAAAATCCGCCTTTGACCACCAGATCGATGATGAGTTTCATTTCGTGGATGCACTCGAAGTAGGCACTTTCCGGTTTATAACCGGCTTCGACCAGAGTTTCAAAACCGGCCTGCATCAAAGCGGTGACACCGCCGCACAGGACCGCCTGTTCACCGAAAAGGTCAGTTTCAGTTTCCTCTTTGAAGGTGGTTTCCAAAATTCCGGCACGCCCGGCACCGAGACCAGCGGCGTAAGCCAGAGCCAGTTCCATGGCGTTTCCGGTCGCATTTTGCTGGACTGCGACCAGACAGGGAACGCCTTTGCCTTCAACAAACTGACTGCGGACAGTATGTCCGGGGCCTTTGGGGGCGATCATCACCACATTGACAAAATCCGGAGGAACGATCTCTTTGAAGTGAACATTGAATCCGTGAGCAAAACTCAAGGTCATACCGGGACGCAAATTATCGCGCACACCGTTTTCGTAGATGGAACGCATTTTTTCATCATTGACCAGCATCATTACCCAGTCCGCTTTTTTGACCGCATCGGGGGTATTCAAAACCTCGAATCCATCAGCTTGGGCAACGGCGGCACTTTTGGAATTTTCATAAAGTCCCACGACCACGTTTACTCCGCTGTCCCGCAGATTCTGTGCGTGGGCGTGTCCCTGACTGCCGTAACCGATCACGGCGACGGTCAAACCTTTGAGGAGTTCCTGATTGCAGTCGTTGTCATAGTACATCTTGCTCATTTTCTTTTTTCCTTTCTTTTAAAGTTGGTTATTTCAGAGCATTGAGTTATTCAATAAAACAACAGTTTTGACATCAAAAAGTTTGCGCAACTGCCGTGTCATCTGACTTTGGATGGCGGCATCACCACGCGAAGATATCCGCATGACCGACAGTGCCGGATCACTGCTTTCGTGAACCGTCAGACTGTCAATATTGTACTTGCGTTTTGCATAAAGTCCGGTGATCCGGTTCAACACGCCACAATGGTTGGCGACGGTAAGTTCGACAATAAAACGTTCCATTTTTCAATTCCTTTGAGTTACCAGATCCTGCACACTGCCGCCCGGAGGGATCATGGGCAGGACAAATTCATCCATATCAAGCTGACAATCCAGTACGGTCGGAGTGTCAGGTGCAAGAGTGGTCAACGCATTTTCCAATTCAGACAATGTGGTGACTTTTTTCCCCTCTGCACCGAAAGCTTTTGCCAATGCCGGGAAATCGGTTTTGCGGTTCAAGGTGGTTGAGGAATAATGTTGTTCATAAAACATCGTCTGCCACTGACGCACCATACCGAGGACACCGTTATTGAAGATCACGATCAAAAGCGGCAGTTTCTGTGAAACCGCAGTGGCAAGTTCCTGCAAACACATTCCGAAACTGCCGTCTCCGGTAAAGAGAACAGTTCTTTTCCGGTCATGGGCAATGCATCCGCCGATCGCCGCCCCGAGACCGAAGCCCATCGTGCCAAGCCCTCCGGAAGTAAGCAGAGTCCGGGGTGACCGGAACGGGAAATACTGCATCGTCCACATCTGGTGCTGACCGACATCAGTAGCGACAACGGTATCTGCTTCACAATATTTGGCAACTGTTTTCAGCAAAGTCCGGGGTGTTAGATTGTTTTCTGTGGGGAGCAAATCAAGTTTTTGGGCTTCAGAAATTTGTTTCTGCCACTGGGGGCGGGACTGCTGCTCCAGAAGTACAAGCAGTTTTTGCAAAACCGTTTTCACGTTTCCGCACAACTCGAGGTCGGTATCGGTATTTTTATTGATTTCTGCCAGATCAATATCCACATGGATCAATTTTTTTCCCTGCTTGTATTTGGCGGTATTGCCGGTGGCACGGTCGGAAAAACGGACGCCGAGAGCTATGATAAGATCACACTCACTTTGCAGTTTTGCTGAACTTTGACTTCCGTGCATTCCGCACATTCCCAGATTTGCCGGATGTCCGGCAGGGAGCGCGGTCAATCCCATCATGCTGAAAGCCACCGGGGCGGATATTCTTTCGGCAAAAGCACGCAGTTCCTCACTTGCTCCGGAAGCGACCACACCGCCACCGGCATAGATCAACGGGCGTTCTGCTTCGGCGATGGCGGCAACTGCGGCAGTCAAATCTGCTTCAGGCAGGTCGTTGAAAAAGAGTTCCTGCGGAATAAATTCTGATTCATCGCACACATCGGTCTGGATGCTTTTGGGGATATCCACCAGTACCGGTCCGGGACGGCCGGATGAAGCGATTTCAAAAGCCGCATCCAGTATGCCGGAAAGTTCCCGGACATCACTTACAGCAAAATTGTGCTTGACGATCGGCTGGGTTATTCCGGTTATATCCACCTCCTGAAAACTGTCTTTTCCGAGAAGCGGGACTGCCACGTTTCCGGTGATGGCAACGAGAGGCACGCTGTCAAGGTAAGCATTGGCGATGCCGGTCACCAGATTGGTTGCTCCGGGGCCGCTGGTGGCAATGACCACGCCGGGACGGCCTGTAACCCTGGCGAAACCGTCTGCCGCGTGAGCCGCATTCTGTTCATGGGCGCACAATACATGGTTCAAGCAACTGGAGTTTTTATACAGTTCATCATAGATAGGGAGAACTGCACCGCCCGGATAACCGAACACGGTCTTGACCTTGTTGCGGCACAAGGACTCTATTACTATTTCTGCTCCTGATCTTTTCATTTGTATATTCCTGAATTTGTGTTGATTAAAATTAAAAAGCCCTGCCGGAAATTTTTTCTCCGGCAGGGCTGCTGTTCAATGTTGGATGAATTTCTCTATGCCATGCCGGGGGGCGTAATAATAATTACGCTGATAATCATGGAAATAATAATAGCGATGGCAATGAAAATGGATACGACAAAGGAATCGGACACAAGGAGTGCCGGGATATAGCTGAAACTGTTTTCAAACTTCATCGTATTCATTTTTTTTCCTGTTAAACTATGATAAACAAAAAACCTCTCTGCAGCTGATCACCGCAGAGAGGCTTGAATTTTTATTTCTTATACCGTTTCTCTCAACAACAACAACCAGCCGTACCGCAGCCGATAATAATGGCGGCGATAATAATAATCATGCTGTTAATGTTGTTGAAAAACTGCTTCATTCTTTCCTCGTCTTTTTCAGAACACTACTTAATATATCATGATTTTTCATTTTGTCAAGCCCTCCTGTAAGATATTTTTTGCGGCGTACCGTCCAAGCCGCCAAAAAACAACCGGCAGCTTCTATCTGCGCGTGCGTCCATCGGGATTTTTTCTGCTTGGATCAAACGGAAATCTCTCCCGCTGATTCACGGATATTATCACCGGAAGTACAAAATACAGTTATTTTCACAAGAAATGATAATAACGATTATTTATATTCCGGCAGCATATTGCCATGGGCCTCGATCAGATCATCGCACAATGCGATAATATCGTCGATGCTCAATTCGGCTGCGGTATGGGGATCCAGCAGCGCGGCATGGTAGATGTGTTCTTTTTTCAACGTAAGGGCAGCTTCGATGGTCAGCAGTTGAACATTGATATTGGTCATATTGAGTGCCGCACACTGGACCGGCAGACGTCCGACATAAGTACCTTGAATACCATTGGAATCGACCAGACATGGTATTTCGACCACCGCATCGGAGGGCAGATTTTCAATAAATCCGTGATTCAGCACATTGCCGGCGATCTGATACGGTTTATTGGTGATGATCGCCTCCATGATCCCGGAACCGTATTCATGGGACAGTTTGTGCTCTATTTTGCCGTTTTTACATATATCCTGATACCGTTTTTTCCATCCTTCGATCTGAACGATACAGCGGCGGGGATATTCATCCAGCGGGATACCGTATTCCCGGATCAGTTCCGGATAGGCTGATTTTATCCAGTAGGGAGTGTATTCGGCATTGTGTTCGCTTGATTCAGTCACATAATATCCGAAACGCTTCATTATTTCCAAACGGACGAGATTTGCCCCGCATTCTTCGGGATGTTCAAGGTGTCCACGCTGTTTTTTCAGAACCTGCAGAGCTTTTTTCCGCAAAGCCGGATAAACATCTTTACCGTCTTTGGTGAGTTCCAGCAGCCATGCCATGTGGTTGATCCCGGCGATTTTTGCCCGGTATCCAAGATCGGCAGCATAGATACCTTTTTTCAGCAGGTCAAAGTCGTACAAGCCCAGTACCCGCAGGAAACTTTCGGCACAGACCTGTACGCTGTGACAGAGACCCACTGTTTTCACTCCGGTGCCGCGGAGCATCGCTCCGGTAAGCATTGCCATGGGATTTGAATAGTTCAACAGCCAGGCATTTGGACACACTTTTTCCATATCTTTTGCAATATCCAGCATCACCGGAATGGTTCTCAATGCCCGGAAGATCCCTCCGATACCCAGTGTATCGGCGATGGTCTGGCGGAGACCGTATTTTTTGGGAATTTCAAAGTCGATAACAGTCGATGGTTCATAACCGCCGACCTGAATGGCATTGACTGCAAAATCGGCATTTTTCAAGGCTTTTTTCCGATTGGCGACACCGCAATATGCGGTGATTTTTGCGCGTGAAGCATTGATATTTGCATTCAAGGCATTCAAAACATATTCAGATTCTTTCAATCTGACCGGATCAATATCATACAAAGCTATCTCTGCATCCCGGAGAGATTCCCTGAACATGCAGTCGCCCAATATATTCTTGGCAAAGATCGTACTTCCGGCTCCTAAAAAGGTGATTTTCGGCATTTTTTCTCCATTTTTATTTAAATTTGTTCAAAAATTCATATCGCTCTGTCAGTCGGCGGCACCACTTTTGTGATCAAGATCTGCTTATAACTGAATTTCACCGGTCGGTTGTGACCCGGCGGTAATTTTGTTTCAACTCCTCTGTAAGTATTCCGGTTCTGGTTTTTGAGAGTTCAAATACATAATACAGTTCAGCGGCTCCCACGCCGCAGCGTCTGCCGCGTGGAACATCTTCAATATCGAGCAGTTCCGGATAAGGGACCTGACAGGCATGTTTTCTTAACACATCAAGTTTCTTTTTTTCAAATCCGGTCATATCGATAAATGTATCAAATTGATCGAAAAAGGCTCCGTATTCCCCGGATGTCACCGGATGGACGAATACCAGAGAGCCGTCATATCCTTTTTCTTTTGCCGCGAGAAATGCTTTGCGTACCAGATGACTGGTGGCGGTGTGTTCTTCGGTATAATCCACCGGAGCGTGAGTGATGATGACTTCCGGATCTTCTTTGAGGATCAGATCTGCCACTTTTGCCACTTCCGCCGCAGAATCATGTGCGGTCACGATGGTCAATGTTGATTCAGGGATACATTCCGGGCGGGGAGAACCGAAACACAAATGGACGGATTTGAGATTTTCATCCCGGTAATGACGTTGCGGATAGTCCAGAAAAACCGGTTCGGTACCAAAGACCGCAGCTGCATCGGCGGCCTCTTTTTTTCTTTGCGGCATCTCGATGAACCATGGCACATTATAGTAGAAACGCCCGGAACGCATTTGGCACTTTTCTCTTTTGTAATTCCCGGGAGGTAATTGCGGTTCATCTTCCGCGTTTACTGCCCAGGCGCCGGACATATTGTTGGTTGACTCAACATAACAGACTTCGTAGCCGTACTTTTCATGGTACTTGAGCAGTGTACCGGCAAACAGGAACTCTATGTCGTCACAATGTGCCGCCACACCCATGACCAGAGGTTTTTTATTCATATTTCAATTCTCCTGAAAAGTAAATTTAAGGCTTGAAAAAAGCATGAAACAACAAATTGCCCTGCGGCGGGGGAAGCGGGGCGCATCCGATAAGTTCTCCATCTGCCAGAGAAGTCTGCTCCGGGATCAGGCCTTGCGGAGAAGCGTTGACAGCCAGAGAGGATACTACTTCATTGGCTTTTTCATATTCCCCGATCCCATCCAGTCCCAATAAAAGAATTGAGGCATAATACATCCAATATGAAGCATAAGGAGTTCCCGGAGAGCTGATAACGCCTCCGTGGTCACTGTCCCAGCGGTCGGTATAGATTTTTAAAACCCCGGCGCGGAGTTTTTCATCCTCCGGCCGCCACAACCGGAAAGGAAGTGCGCCCCAGCACAGCGAAATATCAGCTTTTGGATTATCCGGAACAATTGAAGTATGGAAGTAACGCTCCACCGGATCCCACAACAGTTTTTCCACTGCATCTCTGATACTTTGTGCGGCAGTACGATATTTGTCTGCCAACTCATACTGCATGAGCTTTTCTGCGACAGATGCCGCACCCAGAAGGCCGGCGGCTGAAGCAATGGCATTGCTCAATGATTCAGCGACCACGGTTTCCCGGTGATCTGCGGCAGGCAGCGGCAGCCCGCTTTCCGGGTTGCGGCGTTTGACCAGATGATCCGCCAATTGAAAAAGCTGCGGTGCAACCGAGTTGATCCATGAATCATCCGGATCCATTTCCGCGATCATCGCACAAACCTTACAGATGAATCCGGCATGATCTCCCTGCGGCGGACGGTTATCCAGCAGCATGGGAACGGCATCATACTGGTAGCGTGCCTCGTAGACTCCGGAAGATGGAGCGATCGCCAGTAAATGGCTCATTATCTTTTCCGCTTCTTCCAGAAATCCGGCGGCGGCGAAACCCAATGCCTGCTGACTGCAGTCCCGCGGCCAGGCGAATCCCCAGAATGGTCTCACTCCGCTGATACTGAAACCGTTTTCTCCAATCAAAAGAGAGTTTGAAAGCAGCCAGCGTTTATAGTTTTTTACAATAAACGGGTGTTGCGACACCGGGGTTCCGGCTCTGCGAAGCGCGGTACGGTCTTTTTCCAGAGTTTCCGCCAGCATTTGGTCAAAACCGTTTTTGCGTTGAGCTTCAGATATTGCAACTGCTTCTGCCAGATCTTTGCCGACCGAGAAATAGAGTGTGACTTCTATTTCACCATTTACAGCCAGAGAATATTCGCGTCCGTTCCGCGAAAGGGGGCGGTCGGAATGCAGAACAAATACTCCGGAGGGACGGGCGGAAAGAAATCCCCGGTATCCGGCATCTCCCAGATGGCTTTGCGCATGTCCCGGAACCATTTGATCAAAAAATTCACCACGGAAAAACCAGCGGCCGTTTCCCCGGATATGGTAGTGGCGCACCCAGCAGTCTGAATCGGAGTGGACCAGTAAAGTTTCGGCAAGTTCCATGCCGCCGGGCAGACGGTAGAAGCCGCGCAGAACATTTGAATCCGGCAGATAACCGACAGCAACATCTGTCGCCGAATCCAGAGTTTCAATATGAGCGTCTTCATACTCAAATCCGGGCATCTGTAACGCAATTTCCGCTTGCGGCATTTCGCGCCAGTAGGGCCATTCGTCACACAGATTGCGTTTCCCGATCCGTTCCGGAGCGCCGGGAGATGGCCATTGGAAAGATTGCGGGATAAGGAAGGCATCCAGATGCATCAATATGCGGTGGTTGCCGGTCATCAGATATGGACACAATGGTCGTTTCCACCGTGCCTCTTTTATAGGTTCCGGCATGAATCCGGTTCCGGAAGATGTGTCGTTGATTTTTTTCATTTCGGCAGTATGATCTGTCACAGCATATCCTGTGACAGTGTATCTATCTGTTTTTTGATTTTTGCTTTATCCTTTTCCGGAACCATTTGCAACAGATGATCCAGAACTTTCAGTGCTTCAAGCTTTTTGTCTGCGCTGATGAGGGCTTCCGCATAAGCGGTATTCATTTTGATTCCCCAGTATCCGCGCATTGCGTTGAGAGCTTTTACTGATTCAAATATTTTGCAGGCGTCAGCGGCACGTTTCTGTGCGATCAGGAGGGCACTCAAGTCGATAACTGATTCATTTCTCCAGGCAAAATTCGCGTTGGAAATGGTCAGGGCTTTCCGGAAGTACTTTTCCGCCTGTTCCGTCTGCTTCCGTGTACGGCATATCCAACCGGCATATCTTGCCGCCCATCCCGCCTGTGAATTGGCTCCCGGTAAAGACAGTGCCTTATTGAAATCATTAAGTGCCTGATCATATTGTCTCAATCTGAAATAAGCACTTCCCCGTCTGGCGAATGCTTCTCCCCGGATATCTTCCGGATAGGTCATGAAATCGATATTTCCGGCGGCAGTTATGATCTCTGCCGGTTTTTGGATCGTCATCAACACCAGTTGACGGCGGTGGGGATTTTTTACCCGTTCCGCCAGACGTTTGGCTGTGGCGGGATCTTTTTTGCTGTTCGCAGCGGCGATCGCCCACAGCATATACTGTTGATCATCTTTTTCATTGGCGGTTGCATCGCTCAATTTTTCATATACGGTGATGGCTTCGTCATAGCGTTTTTCTTTTTCCAGAGTTTTTGCGCTGTGATAACCTTTCCAATCGATTCCGGAAGCGGTGAGTGTAACACAGACCAGGAGACAGAAGATGATTTTTTGCATTTTTGATTCCTTTCAAATGTTAAAATTGTGATCTACTCAAAGTGGAGCTCTCCCAATACCGCATCGGCACTGACCCGCGATGGATTCATCTTATGATTCCAAACCGACAGTTCCCGTTTGCCGCCGGCGTTGAAATGAACTCGTCCGATATTGAAATACCAGATATCGCCTTTTGCCGGAGGTGCGGCTTTGATGGTTTTCCACGGTATCACCGCCATGGAGTGCCATTTGCCGTTTGAAAATTTATTTTCATACTTCCAGTCGCCGTTCCAGGTCCAGTCGTTCCAACCGAAGCGGGGATCATAGGTGTCGGTGATAAAACCATGTTCAGCATCGGCAAACGAATTTTTTGCTGCTTCATAACTGAAGTAGTAGTATTGACTTAAATCCATTTTTGGAGAAATCTGGAAAACGATGGATTCCTGAAGCCAGATCTCCGCATCCCGGCCGCGGGATTTTCGCTGATTTGCTCCGGGGATGGGAGTGCCGCTTACCAGAATATAAAGATTTTCCTGATCGTATAAGATCCGGAATCCGGTTTGGGTACTCAAGGCGGTTGTACTGCCGCTTTCCGGATGCAGAAACTCGGGAGAAATCTGCTTTGATTCAGGGGAATCCGGTTTCGGAGCAGCGGTGATACGACGGGCTTTCACAACTTTTTTATTCAGAGAAGCGAAACCCTGTTGCCGCATTTTGGCGATATTCCAGTTAAAGGGTGGAATATCCATTCTGGTTCCGTTTTTCTTTAAAGTTTCGGCGTTGAGGGTGACTGCCGGATTGTAAGGAGTTCCTTTACTGGCGACAAACCTGCCGATATGCTTATTGCGGGCTTCGACCGCATCCAGAAGCAGGGAAAATGATTCCTGATCTTTGCGGTTGTTGAAATCATGCCAGCGGTAGACCACATTTACGATATTTTTCAGGAAATCAAATTCTCCGCGTACCGTGGCAAGACGGTTTTTCACTGCCGTTGAGCGGGCATTTTTTTCCGCATTTGTCAAATCCTCTTCCATGGAGCGGATCTGATCCGGTGTATACATTACGGTAAAGGTTTTTACCGGGTCGCGACCCATTTGTAAAAGCCGGTTTCTATTCAACAGATAATAAGCGGTCGAATTCTGAAGTTTGGTAAAGAACCGCCGCATAGGGGTCTCAACTTCACCGAAAGCGGCTTCCAGATATTCCTGAAACAGTTCCGAAGCATCTTTATAGTCCGGGTCGACACCAAGACGAAGGTAGATATATACATTCGGTCCTTCCAGTCCGTATTGATACGGCAGACCATTCATCTGGACGATCCGGACATTATATTTGCGGAAAAGTTCACTTTGCTTTCCAAGATAAGAAACTTCATTGAGCGGCGTATATCCGGGCAGATTGAAGTTCCCCCAGTTATAGAGGTATGCCGCATATCCGCCCGGAACTTTTATTTTTTCCCAAGCTGCGAAGTTTTCCGGAGTTGACTGCATCATTTCGATGATGACATTGTCCGGAAATTCCCGGATGCTGTGCGGTGGTTTGGCGGTGACCGTATAGGCGGAAATCATGACCTTTCTGCCAGGACGGTCTTTCTTTAACCGGATCGCCATATCATAGTGCATCTTCCAGAGTTTTTCGCCCCATGCCGGATCATTTATCCAGCTGGAAGCATGTTCCGGTCGGGTCGACGGCAAAACACCGTACAATTCAAAACACCCTTTGCACTGACAGGGGATGAAGCCGTCAGGCTGACCGAGTTCCACGATTTCGTATCCTTCGTCACAGCGGTCGAGGATGTGTTTGTAAATGAGTTCACGGACATTTTTGTTGGCATAGCAGTAGTGCCCGCTGCCGGTGGTGCGAACGCCGGAATTCAAAATGAAATATTCCGGATGAGTTTTGGCGTATTTGGCTTTCGGGATCGCCGCCGGGTGCTGATGTCCCCAGCGCGACCAGGTTTTCTGAAACTGGATACCGTGGTTGGCGATATTGAAATCCTGATACTGGTTTCTCCACCATTCATGTTCCAGAAACCATGGTTCCCGTGTTTCGTCAAGAGTATCCGGGACAGTGAAAATATTACGGGGCAGAAATACGATCCCGTCATCGCCCGGTTTCAGAAAACGCGCTCCGGCATGACGGTACAGAAATTCCGAAACTGCGTGGAGAGTGCCCAGGTAGGGACGTTTGGAGTAAGTTTTGACCGGATTTGCCGCATCATTTCCGGCAAGGATCAGATTTTTTCCGACCGCTTTGGCAACGTGCTGCCAGTTGGTCAGTTTTGAAACGGCAACCCCTTTGGAAGCAGCATATTTTGTTGCTCCGAGGTAAATTCCGTGCCATCCGGGAGTTTTCATTGATTCCCGGACGATTTTCAATTTGATATTATTGGCAGCGAAACACTTCTGCATCAACTCGGCGGCGCGTCTGACCGAATTTTTTGCCGTTTCGCTTTTGTAACTGTCCGGAATAACGATCTCATGCTTCGTTCTGCCGTTGAGACCGAGAATGATATCCCCTGCCCACACCGGCATTACCGGAAGCATTGCAGCAAAAATACTGAGCAGAATATACTTTATTTTCATTATATTATCCATTTTTATGTCTCAAATTTACTTTAACCCGGTCTGTCATGAAAAACAAGTTATGATTTATGATATTTTTACTGAATATCTGATTCTCTGATATTGTCCCAGATAAAATAGGGGAAAATCAGCCGGTATGCAGATTTACCGGTCGCATTTGAAGTGTTGGCATTCAAACCCAGCAAGCCCTTTTGCTGAAATAATCCGGCGTGACCGTCAAAAAACAGCATCGTACTTTTGTTGTTGTGTCTTCCGGAATTTTCATTGGATGGACCGATATTCTGCGAATTATGCATTTCATACTGCCCGGATTTCGGTGTATCTCCGCCAAAGATCAATTTTTGAGGATGATAAACATGCGACAGTTTGAACAACCAGAATTTGGTATTGCCGGCTAATGTTGTCAAACGGACATTTCCTCCGGCATGGTAAGTATAACCATCCAATCCAGGATTTCCGACCGCCGGACAGGTGAATTTCGACGCAACGGTATCCTTGTTCCATTTACCGATGCCGCCAATCATACTGTAATACATCGCAAAGGTGCATTGCTTGCATCCGTCAGCCCAGACCGAATGATATTTATGAGTCCCATAAAGATCACCGACACCGTTGCCGACCCGTGACCAATCCTGTGTCGGCGGGAACCACTCTTTGTAATCTGCCATATATTGACCGACAGAGAAACCATGCTGGCGGTAATTGGAAAGACACTGGGTCTCTTTTGCCCGTCCCCTTGCGGAACTCAATGACGGCATCAGCATCGCCGCCAGAATGGCAATAATAGCAATTACGATCAGCAGTTCGATCAAAGTAAATAAATGCCCGGAACTCGAATTTCTTTTTGCAGTTTTCATTTATCCTCTCCCTGTCTTGTTTATGAGTTCATTTTTTAAAATAAACATTCCACCGCTCCGGAATATCTGCCCTTTTGATTGGTCAGATACGACATGATCCCGTAATTTCCCGGGGTACAGGCGGTTGAGAACATCGGATTCAGTTATCATCGGATACAATTTTCCCAATCGTTGAAATTGGACAATATTGGAATTTTCAGGCAGCATATCCTGAAATACCGGATTCAGCAGCCAGGCTTGGCAGGAGAAACCTTTCCAGTCCTGACAATTCTTACCGAACCATTGCGCGGCAGTTTCAAGTGATGCTCTGCAGTCTTCGATTTTCAAAGGGCCGTCTTCGGGGATATGGATCGCAATTACCGGATCACCGTACTTTAAAACCGGTTGCCATTCATCAGCGTTGAGTCCGGTCAATCCCGGTTCAGCTTTTCCGTTGCAAATCAGATTTCCCAGCCAGAAACCATCTTCACATTTCAACACGCTTTGCCAGCCGTTTTCCGTTCTCAACCCCTGCCGGTCAAAAGTAAGAGCGTCTTCTGCCATTATTGCAATATCTTCTCCTTTGCGGAAAACTGCGATCCTGCCGCCGAATCGGGTTCTGCAGTATTGCAGCCGTCCGATCCGGAGGAGTTCTCCGGAAAAGATCTGATCAAACCAGGCGGTCTTGCAATCCGGCACGGCATACGGTCCGCCGTGGCGCAGCGAATTGATGCTCCAGATATGAATATCTTTAAGTATATCATACAGCCACTCTTCCGGGATTCCGCGCTGCTCATAGATGGAACGCAATTGTAAAATTTTCTGCTGTAAATTTTTTATTCCGCCGTTCAATTTCCGCTCCATTGTTTATCCGGTATATGTTCCTGCATCAATATACCGCAATTTGAAAAAAATACAAAATCCGATAAGATTTTATTTTTATCCGATTCGATTATAAATATGTTTTTTATTTTGGAACAGCACTTGCTTTGGCAGTGAAGTGTTGTTATATTATTTCCGGAAAGGAGAAATCTTATGGAGCTGAAGTATTTTTTCAAACCGTCGCTGATACGCCGGATCGCCTACATAACTCATTGTAAGAAGAAATACGGCTATAAACATCCGGATCATGCTCACGCTTCCTATGGACATGAGATCATTTATCTGGACTACGGCAAAATGGATATCACTCTGGACGGCAATCCGCTGATTTTGAATACCGGGGAAATTCTGTTTATCAAAGGGGGAGTCCACCATTTGTTCAAAGGGCGCGATGATGTGCCGTTTGATTATCTGAATGTGATGTTCCGGGGGACTCTGCCGGAATATATTTTCAACCGTCCGTTACCTATTGACCGGAAAATGCGGGACATCCTTATGCAGTTGAAATATGAATCTGAATATCAGGAGTACGGTTCTCCGGAAATGATCGGCAGTCTGCTCACCGAATTGGTGGTGCTGCTTATGCGGCAGAATATGCCCGAAGTGCAGAACAGAACGGTTGATCTTCTGTCCAATCGCCTGCATTATGAATCAGACAAGGTGGAGAAAGCCTGCGAGATCATCTGTAAAAATTATAATACTAAATTGAAAGAGGAGGATGTGGCGCGGGCGATCCGGATCAGTGCATCACATCTGCGTCTGCTTTTGAAAAAAAATCTGGGGAAAAATTTTACCACATTACTGCACGAGTACAGAATAGAGGCGGCGAAACACCTTATCATCAATGAAGGGCAGACATTTTCTGAAATCGCGTTGCGGGTCGGGTTTGAAACTCCGGCGTTTTTTTTCAAACTGTTCAAGCGCCACACCGGCATGACCCCCAAGGAATATGCCAAAAGTCTCGGATGAACCGTGAAGTGCCTGAATGCAGCACGGCAGTCCGCAATAAAGCTGGGATGCTGTGTGTGAAGTGCATTCAGGCTTTATTTGCGGTCAGCGTTTTTTTCTCAAGTCGACTCCGGTTTCCTCCCAAAACAGGGTGTCTTCGACCGGTTTGTTGTCGATTTCCCAGAAGTGATTCATCACATCTTCCTTGCAGACGCCTGCCTCTGTCGCGGAAACGATGCACGCTTTCAGTTGTTCCGGCGTGACTTCCGGAACTTGACGGAGCGTTTCTGCGCAGTTGATGAGTACTAATTGGTACTAATTGGTCAAAAATGGTGCCATTCTATATATCTCAAAAAATGGTGCCATTCTATATATCTCAATGACAGGCAATTTGTTACATACAAATTATTCTCTTTGGGTATTTTCCGCTTGACAAATTGGATCACGGATGGTATATTACTTGCGGCGTTTATGTAAAAAACAAGGTGGGTAGAACGTTTACCCCGGGAGACCAGCAAAAGAGAATAATTTAATTGCAAATGCATGATATAAAGTTGTTTGTATGGAATGGCACCAATTAATAAATGGAATTATACCTATGATGTTATGGGACAGTTGACAGGTGCAGTCAAACAAGATACCACAAACAATCCATTGGCAAACATGAATTATTTCTATGATCTGATCGGTAATAGAACATCAGCAACGGAAAACTCGGCGACTACGACATATACAAGTAATATCGTAAATCAGTATACCGCTGTCAATGCCGTAGTACCGGTCTATGATCTTGACGGAAATATGACAAATTATAATGGCTGGACATACACCTATAATGGTGAAAACCGTCTAATCGTTGCAGAAAATGCTGCTACCGGAGTTCGTGTTGAAGCTGATTATGACTATATGGGACGGAGAATTTTCAAAAAGGTTTATAACAGCAATGCCTTGACAAAACACTCTGTCTATGTCTATGATGGATTCAAGCAGATTGCTGAGTTTGACGCTCTCAACAATAACTCTCTAAAAGCAAGCTATCTCTGGCAGCCAGTAGGCTTGGATATTGTTTTGCTGCGTAATAATGAATATCTTGTTGCAGACGGCAATAAAAATATTATTCAAGTTCGTAATGCTACTGGAAGTGTTACAGATTCTTATGTCTATGATCCATTCGGCAAAGTAACACATAATGGTAGTTCTGAAAATCCATTCCGATTCAGTTCTGAATTTTCCGATAGCGAAACAGGATTGGTATATTATAATTACAGATATTATATGCCGGAATTAGGGCGGTGGATCAATAGAGATCCTATTGAAGAAGATGGAGGCATGAACTTATATGTTATGATTGACAATAAGATTGTTAATAACTTGGATATGTTAGGTTTGCAATATTTATTGTTATTATATGATAGTGCAGATACCATGTTTTCTAAATGGGCAGACGCTGTTGAGAAAAAAATAAAATCATCTTCTAAAACTTATTTTGGAGCAAAAGTAAAATTTAATAAAAAAAGAGATGTATTTGCAAAGATAGCAGTTAAATCAATATTTTCCTTTGATGAATTAAAAAACTACTCTTGCGTAAAATATCTTGCTTCATTTGGACATGGAAAAGAAGGACGAATATGGTGGGATGTGGGGAAAAAGGGAAATTCAATTGTAACTGGAATTCCAGGATATAGGACCACGGCCACCAAAAGTATTGATTTTTCTACATTGGCAGATATCAATTTTACAGACGATGCTGTTATTGAATTTTACCATTGTTATACAGCAAGGATGTTTAATGTAGATCGTACTGGATTACTTACTTTTCCCGATGACACCAGTTCGATGCCAGAATCTCCCAATAATGCACGAGAGTCAATTTTGACATATTATAAAAAATTGTTACACAATCAAGGTTATGGGGATATAACGATATACGGAAGTCCAAGAGGAATAAGCAATGGATATCCATTTTTCAGAGGATATCCGAGAATATTTGGTTCCCAAAAAAAGACAACAGAAGATCATCACCATGTTAATTGCCCATACTGTGGAGGTAATTGATATGAAATATATTATATATTCTGCTGTTGGTATTGTATTTGTTATATTGTTATTCTTTGTTATATTGTTATTCTCTAGTTTTATATCTTACAACAGTAAATCTGCAGTAATTGTTTTAGAATCAAATTTGTCTGATTCTAATAACGAGGACATTAAGAATATTTTTGAAGGTTATGTGGGAGACAAAGGCAGTTATAAACTAAAAGACACTAAATATATTGGGCATAATATCAAGTTTGGTTATTGTGTAGAACAAATTTTCCAAAAAAGAAAAATCAAACAATTGTATAAGTTTAGATTCCTGGAAGAAAGAAAAATGTTACCATTACTGATAAAGGGATATAAAATAAAAACATTAAAGAGTAATCTATTCAACACAGATGATATTATTTTTGAATTAGAACAAACAAATGATGAAATTGTTTATGGTTATTATATTGATGAACGTTTTTGTAATTTCTTTGGAGGATTCTAAATTTTAATCAGCAAAAGATGCAGAAACGATTCGCAGGTTAAAAGAGCAAGGATATTTTCAGAAAATATTTCTTGATAAAAAATGAATTTGCAGAGCAGTTTCACTTATGACAATTTTGGAAGAAGGACATCAAGAACATTGCAGATGAATAATACAACGGTTTCTACTGCCGGACGCAGTTACGATACTTTCGGTAGAATTGCTTCAATTTCCAATGGAACCGATACCTTGTCTTACACCTATCGTCCGGGAGGACAGTTGAGCCTTGCCGGCTGGACAAATGGTCAAAATTCCGCAATGAGCAACCAGAGTTATGAATATGATCAGTACAACCGTTTGACCGGTATCAAACTGAATAATGTCAATGAAGTATCCTATACGCTTAATGCCAAAGATCAGCGAACAGCGGCAACCTATGCCAATGCCGGGTTGTGGAACTTTACATATGATGATAAAGGTCAGGTAACTGGAGCCAATGGCAGCAGCAAGAGTTATACATACTCCTATGATGGTATCGGCAATCGTTTAACGGCAAATGAAAACAGTACCGCTACCAACTATACCAGCAACTTGCTGAACCAGTACACTCTGATCAACAATACTGCTCCGGAATATGATGCTGATGGTAACATGACCGGTTCCGGCAACGGCTGGGGATATACCTATAATGGTGAGAATCGTATTACGCAAGCAACCAAAGGCAGTACCACGGTCACAATGGCGTATGACTACGCTGGACGCAGAATCAGCAAAACCGTTACTGCTTCTGGAGTTATTCAGAATGCCTATAAATATGTATATGACGGCTTCAAGTTGATTGCGGTATATAACAACAATGATTTGGTTATGACCTTTACCTGGCAGCCGGAGTCATTGGGAATGGATGTGCCGGTCAGCATGACCTATGCCGGAGCAACTTATTATTATGTTACAGATGGCAATAAGAATGTAACGGCATTACTCGATGCCAGTGGAAACCGTGTTGCCGAATATGTTTACGGTCCATTCGGACAGACTGTCAGTGCAACCGGCTCAATAGCTCAAATCAATCCCTTCCGTTTCTCCAGCGAATTCCACGATGATGAAACCGGACTCGTTTATTACAACTATCGTTACTACAGCCCCGAACTCGGCAGATGGACGAAACGTGATCCGATAGAGGAAGATGGCGGCAGTAATTTGTATGGATTTGTTAATAATGCTCCAATTCTTTTAAGTGATTACCTTGGAATGAAATATACTATACGTGATACTGCTATTCTTGCTCGTCGTTTGCGCTATGCTGCTAAAAAAAGTGGATGTTCCAAGATAGAAAAATATGCGGAATGTTTATGTGAAAAAATGAGAGCGATAAATAAAGATGTTGATACATTTTTCTCACAATATGATACTTTTGTTAAAGCAGTAAGTGAAAATATAGAGAAGTATGAAAAATATTCTTTCTCCGATGAGCGTAAATACTTGCAAGATATTGCGGATATATTATCCGCATTTAATATTGATAAATTAAATAATGTTTTAGAAAAAAGTCGTATATTAAATGCTTTAGGTAAGATAGATGGCAGTAATGCCAAAATAGAGAAGGTGATAACAGCATATACCGCTTACAGAGATGGAGGAGGTTTTGGATTGATGCTAAATATGGCAGAATTTGTTTCTTCAGGTGTCCCTGGGATGTCAGATGTTATAGGACTCTATTCAAACATTTTTAATGCGGCGCGTGTAGCAATAAATAATATATCCATATTTTCAGATAGTGTTGCAGAACGTTTTGATGGCGCGATACACCGTTTGGAAAAAAACAAAAAAGATTGTGATTGTATTGCAACTGATTTAAATACAGGGTTCAGTAATGAATGTAAACATTTTTTGAGGTAATTTATGAAAAGATTTATTACTACTTGCATGTTGTTGGCAGCCGTGATTTGTTATGGTTTGGAAATCCACACTCCTACAAAAACAGAAAAAGAGATTATTGCTGCTCAAGTATGGCACGACGTGGATGGTTTTGTGATTGTTGTCAAATCGCCGCCACCAGAAAATTATTTTTTCGCATTTGTGGCAGAAAAAAATGACATTTACCCCGAAATTGTTGTTTTTAAGAATAATATCAATGTCGATAAAAAATCATTGGTTTGTGTATTAACTTGCGGATATAAACGTAAACGCAGTTCATTGACTGGAGGGATCTTTTATATCTCGCCAGCAACAAGAAATAGTAACTTGCTTCAAGAATATGGATCATCGTATATCTCCGTCGTGTTTAATGAGTTTATAGGTACATCTATTGGTTTTGAAAAACAGAACAAACACACTATAAAAAATGAACATGGACGTATAAAAAGACAAGAGGTTATTTTAATTAAGGATAAAACTATTGATTATTCAAAGTTGACTGTAAAAGGTATGTTAGAAAAAAGACTTTTTCAACGGAATAACACAGTCGTAAAAAATCCATTACCTTTCAAGTTTGAAATACCTGATTCAATCCTTGCAGAAATTAAAAATACAAGTAAAAAATTGACTTTGTTTCCTCACTATGATATAATAAAAAACGGCTATAAATTTGCATATCAAGATGAGGTAATATACTATATCGTACAAATTGAAAACAAAATACACATTGTGGCGACACATAAAAACGTGCCGTTTTTGCAGTGTGGTTTCGATAAAGGCAACTTGCTTGCACTATTCAATAACGAATCCGGTTCAACAATGGCATATATAGAATCTGAACCATTACAAGCTATGGCTAAATTTTCCTGGCAGAATGGCGAAGAAGTAAACGTTTTTTATAAAGATCAGTTGGATGCAGAAAATCTTTTTGAAGTGTTTCATCTTTCTGGATCACAAAAGAGAAAAGAACAAAAATAAAAGATATCAATGAATAATTTCGGAAGAACGTCAAATAGAATAATATTCACACATAACAATACCGGTACCTTGTCTTACACCTATCGTCCCGGTGGTCAGTTGAGCTAACAAACTTTATTGATTGTATCGTATGAAAATTTTGTTATTGTCATTTGTTTTTTTATTTATAATAAATGTATATGCTCACAACAATGGTTCTTTGTTTTTTGCCTCCAACCAAGAACTCAAAGATAGATATATTATCAAGAACTCATCTGCTAAAATTCTGAAACTCGGCAAAATCCGTGCATCTTGCACTTGTGCTGATGTGAAATATCTGAAGTCAGAATTGCAGCCTGGCGAATCAACTGAATTGATTGTAACATTAAAAGCCAATTCATTATCCGGACCGTTTACACACACGATTTATGTAGAAACGGATAATCCAAAACAGCGTTTTATGCGGTTTGTTATAAAAGGTAACGCAATACCTCTGCTGAAGGTCTCTCCTGATCCGCTACAATACATCGGTACATTACAGGTTGGGAAAAAGTTAATTGGTGCCATTCTATGTATATTTTTTATTGACAATAGGTTAGTCGGTAAATTATTCTCTTTTTATAATTGGTAATTGGTGCCATTCCATACTATTATCGGGAACATAGCGTTTAATTAAATCACTGTTTCTTTTCAGCTTCGATCTTTTCCATCGCAGCCTTGTCAGCAAGTGAAAGGTTGCCTTCCACTCTGCCGTTGTCCAGCGGACTGGCAATTCTTGCGGCAAGGTCACGGAACATACGGCGAAGATCGATCGTACCGCAAATGGCAAACCAGACCGCCGTGATGACTGCCATGGTGCCGGGGATGATAAGGAAGGTGATCAGGAAGTACCAACCCCACCAGGCAAACGGCCACGGATCGATCAAGTTCCAAACCAGAACAAGGATGAATGTTCCGAGGAAACGGTAGATCACTGAGTAAACGAAGTATCCCCAGGCGATCACTTTGTCACCGGTAGTGTATTCCGGAGTGATGCCGATAAGTTTGTTGTAGACATTTCTCCACGACCACACGCTGGTGATGGTACGCTTGCCGTCAATGGCATATTTGCCGCGATGGAGCATCCGGTCAAGATTGAACGGTTCTTTGCTGGTGAGATAAGAAATCACACAGTACAAAATCAGCGTGGTCGCCATGGTGATGAAATACCATTCATAACTGTTGATCGGACATTTTACTGCATTCATCCGCCAGACAACAATGGGTTCAAAGGGACCGGAAAGAGTTTCAAGGATCTTGCCGACATGCTTATCCCAGCCGTTGGATGAGAGCCACGGATATACCATGTTTGCCCAGTTTCGCTGGACGAAGAGACCGATGATTGCCATGGACATACCGGTAACCAGACTGGTCCACGCACCTTTGGTCGTTCCGAAACGGCTGTACAGCCCGAATACGATCACCGGACCGCAGCCGCCGACCCACATCGTACAGACAAGCGTCATATACATGGTGATATAATCCAGCTGGGACATGAAACTCGAACCGAGGAAGAAGAAGATACCCACTCCGATCGCTGTAAAGCGCAGCATCCACATATGCTGTTTGGGGGTCAGGTCTTTTTTGATCAGCGGCAGGAAAAGATCCTGACTGATCGTCACTGTCGAACTGAATATACGGGTGTCATCGGTCGAAATCATCGCCATGAGCATCAACAGACAGAATAATCCCAGCATACCCGGCGGCAGCATCTGCCGCAAGGCGGTCGGCAGCATCTGCTGATAGTAAAGGGTGCGGAACTGCTGGAAAAGAGAGTTTTTCTGTCCTTTGTTCCCTTCGGCAGATACTGTTTTGTAAACCGTATCAAGGTAGGGGGTATCGACATTTTGTTTTTCAGACAACGGCTTATCGGTAGCAGGATTATACTGCGGTACCGGCACTTTACTGATATTTTCACTGACCTGCTGCCGCAGTGAAGCATCTGCAATCAATTCGTTTGATATTTTCCGGGTCAGATTGGTTCTGATTTCATGCGCCTGAGAACTGAAGTGGTAGTGGGTCAGAAAGGTCAGTATGGCAACGGCAAGCAGCACATAAAGTATCTGTCCCATTGCAGTACGCCAGGTGCCGAGCAAACCTGCCATTTTCTGTTCGTGGGGGGATTTTGCAGCTGTGGATGCTCCGCCGCCGCCCGCCCAGCTTGAACGGTGCATAAAAGTTCCGAGGATGCTGACCATCAACAAAAAGAAGTTGAATTCACGCAGTTCATGGATGTCGAACGGATTAAGAAAGTTTTCACCCGCTGCACGGTTTGCCATGACCGGCATAATTTCTTCTGTCCAGGAAAATTTGTACAGCACATAAACCACGAAGATCACCATCAATGGATAACAGATAAAGCCCTGGATCGTGTCGGTGACGATGATCGACAGTGTACCGCCGATACAGATGATAAATATGGCGATCGACAACAGCAGAAGCATCAAAGCGTTAAAGGTCGGGATTTCAAGACCGAATATCTGAAAAGTTTTCGGAAGATCAAGAAAGTAGATGAAAAAACGCGCCGCCAGTGACGGCATGATCATATTGGCACACATTTCCGTAAAACTGCGGAGAATTGCTGCAAAGATCCGCAGTTTACGGCTGTAACGCAGTTCCAGAAACTGTCCGATACTCTGGGCTTTGGTTTCCCGGAAACGGTAGGTGCAGTATCCGAAAAGGCTCAAAATAACCGCAAGCGGCAAGGTGATCGTCTGCCAGAATGAGAGAGCAAATCCGGTTTTGTAGTGGATCTCGACATACGCCAGCAAACTGATGATCGACAGCGCATTGGCGATATCGCCGATGGAGATCACATAACGGCCGCAGACCCGGCCCGCAGACAGAAATGTCGTGATATCTTTTAAATATCGCCTTGAATAAAGTCCCATGCCGAGAACTATCGCCAGCGGCACAATTACGATCAACCAATCAAACCAACTCATAAAACTCCTTTTATATTTATTTAAAAATTATTTATTCAATTATACCGGAAACCGGTTTGCCGAAAGAACAATTTTCAATTTCGATCCCGTGATTGCGGTACAGCATCATCGAATACTGCCATTCTGAAGCAAAATCCCCCCAATCCACAGAACATTTTTCAAATCTGACATTGCGTGCATGAGCAACGTAGATCGCACAATCCGGAACCTCTTTCGACCACAGACTGTAAGGACCGACAGGATCGGATGAATGGATCTTCAGAACCCCGTTGCAGCTCATTTTCATGTCGAAAAAGCTGAAGCCGTCGACCCCGGTTTCAGCACATCCGCAAATTACAGACGGCAGTTTGAATGTCCCGCGGATATTGCGGAACGAAATGTTGCGGATCTCTTTTGCTGCCGGTTCCGGCGTGGCTCCGCGCACCTGACTGGAGATGAAAAACATCCGGTCAACATCCATCTGCAGATTTTCAAAACTGATATTTTCAATCTGTACTCCGCGGGTGGGATCGGTGCTGTAATTCGAGTTGAAACCGACCGCATCCCGGCAATTATGAAAGACGATATTGGAAACATTTATGTTGCGGACGATCCCGTTACCGACACCGAAGCGGAATGCCATCGTCCGGGAATGCAGTACGCAGTTGGTAACGGTGGCATATTCGCAGGGACGGGGATTTTTCAGCAAATCGCAGTTGCCGCGGAAAGTAATGCAGTCATCCCCGGTATCAATGATGCAGTCGGAGATGACGACTTTCCGGCAGCAGTCAATATCCAGACCGTCGCCGTTGGCGGTACGTTGATCATTCAAAATCCGGAGACCGCGGACGAATACATCTTCGCAACCGTGGAAAAAGCAGGTCCAGTAGGAGGAGTTGTACAGCTGAACATTTTCAAGATGCACATTGCTGCATTCACAGAAATAGATCATCTGCCCCGGCCGCCAGACTCCTTTGAGTGACTCGTTCCAGGCGCTGCCGGGCTGAAATTTTCCTGCATACGGAACTTCGTCTGCACCGTAAAATGCTTTGCGGTTGCCGTCGATGCGGCCGCCGCCGCTGATTATGATATTTTCCTGTTCAAGAGCGACGATCAGATGCGCTCCGGAGGCGTTCTCCGAAGGATGCGCCTTGTTCTGCGGACAGAAGTCATCCGCATTGTAGTCCTCCGGATCGGGACTGCCGAGCAGCGTGGCTCCCGGTTCCAGAAAGAGTCCGCCGTCGGACTTCAAATACAAGGTGCCGGTAAGATAGGTTCCGGGCGGGAAATGTACCACTCCGCCGGCATCGATCGCCTGCTGGATCGCTGCGGTATCTTTTACAGTGCCGTTGCCGACGGCACCAAAATCTCTGACATTATTCATCTGTTCTCTCCGGATAATCAAAGCAGTGAGTAGATAACTGTGGTGCGGAAAGTTTTGGACTTGTTTTTGAATTTGCAATTCAGCCGCCGCGCTTTTTTATCGGTGCGCCAGGGAAGGTCGGGGACATCTTCAAAACATTCCAGCTCTCCGGAAGCCTTGAGCTCTACTTTCAGTGAACCTGCACTCCACACTCCCGGTGAGAGTTCTTTCCATTTCTCATAGGAGATAAGCGGCAGTTCATATACTCCGGCAGTTTTCAATTCGCACTCGTCGGAGATAGTGATAACATGTTTCTTGCGGTCATATCCGGCGGTACGGATCAGTTTGACCAGTCCTGCTTTTGCGGGGTATGCCTTGGCAAGATCCAAGCGGATCATACTGCGTTCGGCATTGTTGTTTACTTCCAGCACCTTGCCGCAGTACTTGTTACCCTTTGCCTGCATGGTTTTGTTGGGAAAGGGAACCGGGTGCATACCGGAACTGCGGATCACTCCGGCTTTTTTGGCGGTATAGATCGGAACACCGGGGTCACCGTTGAGGATGCGGCTGCCGACACCGACGACAAAACTGCCGATGTCGTTGTGGTTATGCGGTTCGCCATTATGTCCGCCTTTAATTGCGAAACTCAACGGTGTTTTTGCTTCAGGGGCATCGCGGACGACCAGGATCTGGGCCTGCGGATCCCAGAAATAGGGCAGCTGGGGATCAGCGGGTTTGAAATTGCTTTTTCTGGTACGTCTTTCAATGGTGTAGAAATATTCCAGTCCGAGGTTCATGCCGGGCGGGTTATACGGCTGCAGCACTGCCGGGTAAATATTTTCGCCGAAAGCCTGATTGAGCATATTCAGTGACGACGTGCCGAGCGGCTTGGGCAATCCTTCTCTGCCGTGATCGGCGAAGTGCGGATACAATCCGCCGGGGGCCATCATCATATCGCGGCCGATATACATACTGCGGCGTAATTTTTCCGGAGCACCGGAAAGCAGATCGACCTGATTGCCGGTGGCCAGTCTTACTTTGTGCACGCCGCGCAGGTATGCCAGAATACCCATGCTCCAATAGCCGACACCTTCAGTGATGTAACCCTGATCGGTGAGCTGGTCGACATAGTTTTCGAGTGATTTTCTCATGCTGGCGACAAGATATGCCCGCTGTTCAGCTGATTCAACCATTGCCAGACTCACGACGATGGTGAAAGCATTGCAGTAAGGATTCCAATTGTGGCGGCCGATGAGCCAGCTCATGCAGGATGTCCGGTAGTTTGCCTTGCGCAAAGCAGCCCGATCCGGAAACTTAAGATTCCAGAACATGGGGGTGATCGCCCATTCATCCATGTAAGCATATACCCGTTTGCGAAGTTCCGGGGAAATCTTGTCATCCATCAGGAAATATGCGGTCGCGAGGTTGCAGAAATTAAGGGCATTGTTCAATTCGATATAGCGCCAGCCGTATTCATTCTGCCGTTTCATATCCTTGTCATAAAGGAAAAGATGACCGAATGCCGGATTGGCACCGGTGATGAATGCATCCAATGTCTCTTCGATCTTGGGGATGAAACGTCCTTTGTTCTCTTTACATTCAGCGATGACCATTACGGCAAGATTGCGGTTGAGTTGAGTGTAAAATGGACGGACCGAGGGGCGCTTGCCGTTTTTTTTCGTCAGAGCATTGAATTCTTCGACGCTGAAGCGGGGCACCGGCATTTTCAATCGTTTTTCCGCGCTTTCCAGAAAAGAATCTGCCATCGGATAATCAGCCCAGAATTTACGGTCATGGATGTTGGCTCCGTAAAGGCCGGGTTTTTCCGGCAGACTTTTCTGGATCTTGAGTACCTCATCCCGGGTGACTTTGACCAGATTGGGATAGACCATTTTCCGGAAATTCCGGCGGGGTTCGGCGGACGGTTTGGCGGCGGCGGAAAACAGGCTCAGCACAGCTGCCGCAGTAAAGAATAATGATTTAGTATTCATATTACTATGTTACCTCACTTATAAGAACTAGTTCAACGGAACGGCTGCCCAGTAGTACAGGTAACGTTTGTCGGAGCTGGTATAGTTGTGTACCCACTTTTTGGAGTAAACTCCATCCATATCATACGGACGATGACTGGAGACATGACCGTCTGCCCAGACATAATTTGAAGTGCCTTTGTGACGGGAACCGGGGCCGGGTAATTTCCCTTTGACATTGTTGTAAACAGCAGCAAAGTAAACGCCTTCGCTGGTACTGCCCAAGGCACCGTTATCATTGGTGTCGCCAAAAAGAAGCTGATGCGAAAGCGGTTTGCCTTTGATACTTTTGAATTGCCACCAGCTTCTGCCGGGCGATAAGCTTTTTTTATTATGAACACTTATATACGATGGACCATAAGAAAATCCGCCCCGGGATGCACTACTGACCTTACCGTCGGTCATTCTTATAATTTGAGACGGACAGGTCAGGACAGTTCCTCTTTTGAACAACTTATACCAGAAGTTAATATTACCTTCATCGTCCCAAGTGTGATCGGAATATTTTACTCCGAAACCGAGATATGGAGAAACCAGATATGCCCAGAAGGCAAGCTCCCAGTCCCCCTGGGCGATTTTAGTCGGCATGAAATCGTCAAAATCTTCGGCATACATACCGGCGGCACTGCCGATATTTTTCAGGTTATTGGCACAGGCCGCTGATTGTCCGCGCATCCGGGCATTCTGCAGAGCGGGCAGCAGGATCGCCGCCAGGATTGCAATAATGGCAATCACAATCAGCAATTCAATCAAGGTGAAACAGCGGGAATGTTTTTTCAAAACCGTACTTTGCGATTCAATCTCGAACTGCTTTTGACAAATCTTTTTCATTTTGATCCTTTCTGAAATTGCTTTAAAACTTCAGGTTATATTGTTTTAAATAAGATATTTACAACTTTGCACACAAACCGCTGCTTCAAAACTTTCCCTTATCGGTGGAAGTTCCGGTAAAAACGAGCGGCGCTGGATATAGTTCGCAGCGATCCGCCCCATCCTGGCCAGCGGCATTTTGACATAGGAGACCGGCAGATTCATCCGTTCTGCCAGATTGCCGACATCATCAAAACAGAATATCGGCAGCAGTTCCCGCAATGAGAGCCCGGCTGAAACCGCAGTGCTTACCGCATTGATCAGGTCATCACCGCATGGACAGAACAGTATGTCGGCCGTGCCTGATTTCAGCAATTCAATGAACCGGATCTGTTCTGTCAGAGAATCATCTCCTATGAGCAATTCCTTCGGATAATCCATTCCGCATGCGGTATAAGCCTTGAGAAATCCGGTCAGCCGGGGCTGCAGTGGCAGCCACCGGCTGGAACAGGATTGGTAAAAAACAATATTCTTTGCTCCGTTGTTCAACATTCTGCTGACCACACGGAAACATTCAGCATCGTAATCAACCGAAAGATATGAGAGATTTTTTTGTGCAGGAAAACGGTTAAAGAACAACACCGGTACCTGATGGGACACAGAATATTTTGACCATTTACGAAACGTTTCTTCATCGGATGCCGTACGGAACAGCATTACCGCATCCGGCCGCGGCATACCTCTTTCAAATGCGATATCCGACATGGGCGAAATCGTTTGCAATATGTGATAGTCACCAAGTTCAGTGCGGATAGCTTCGGCTATAATGGAATCGTAAAATTCGATTTTCCGGTTGAGAATATCCAATGCTATGGTCAGCGGTTGAGTCTCTTGAACAGATTTTCCTTTGTTCATCACAAAAAAGCCTTTTCCGTGACGGCTGACCAGTAAACATTCCTGCTTCAATTTTTCCAGTCCGTAGCGAACCTGACCGGCAGAAAGTTTGAATTTCCGTGACAAAGCTGCAATGGACGGCAGGCGATCACCGGATGCAAAACGTTCACTCTGAATCTCGTTTCGCAAAAATTCCAGCATCTCATTGGAATGCAGTTTCATTTTTTCCCCGGTGGTCATTCAGTACTAACTCTGTTGCATTGCGACAGTAAATATAGTCCTCACATTTTCATTTTCAAGCGGAATATCATCATACTGAAAGATTTTTATAAAGAAACTCTGAAAAACAACTGTGTAAAAAATCCGTTTTTCAGGGGGAAGTATCCCATGCTGCTCCCGTCATTTCAACAACGGTGCTTGTTTTAATGTGAATATGTGCTATTTTATTATCAGAATCCCTTTGAAAACCGGAGTGTCTGCATGTGCAGCATCCGGCATGTTTTGAATGATGGATCAACACAAACAATAAATATTGAGGTGTGAAATGAGTAAACGTTTTTTGATGATCGGTGCGCATCCTGATGATGCGGATATAAGATTCGGCGGTACAGCTTTCAAGCTGGCTCAAGCCGGTCACATTGTTAAATTTGTTTCGCTTTGTAACGGGAATTGCGGTCATTATGCTATCTCCGGCAAAGAGCTGGCTGAACGGCGTTACGCTGAAACTCAGGCTTCCAAGGCAGTTTCCGGCATCAGCGAATATCAGGTACTGGACAACAATGACTGTGAATTGACTGCCGATCTGGAGAGTCGCAAGCAGGTCATCCGGATCATCCGCGAATTTGCTCCTGATGTGGTTCTGACTCACCGGCTCTGTGACTATCATGCTGATCACCGGGCGACTTCGCAGTTGGTGCATGATGCGGCCTATCTGACCCAGGTTCCTGCCTTCTGCCCTGAAACTCCGATCCCCGAACAGAATCCGGTATTCGGTTATGTCTGGGATGCATTCACCGATCCCAGACCGTTCCGGGTGGATGCGCTGCTTTCCATCGACGATGCCATTGATGTAAAGTGCCGTATGCTGGACTGCCATGTTTCGCAGGTGTATGAATGGCTTGCCTGGGGACGGGGATTGGAAATCGATCCGCAGAAAATGAGCTGGGAAGAGCGTAAAGAATATCTGCTCACCCATTGGGGCGCCCGTTATGTCACCATTGCCAATACCAACCGGGATAAACTCTGCGCACTTTACGGAGAAGCCGGAAAGAGTGTCCGTTATGCTGAAGCCTTTGAATTTTCTCCCTACGGGCGCAAGATCACCATCGATGAATTCAAAAATGAATTTCAAGATCTGATGACTCCCTGAACAACATTTTTTGCACCGCAAAAAATCAAAGTAAAAAAGTACCGGTAAGGCAAAGTTGTTTACCTTACCGGTACTCAAGGTTGCTGCAAAGCTTTTGTCGTGGCTGTTACGCAGACCGATACAACGGCTCCGATCGGCACTGTTGCTTTTATTGATTTGCATTACTCCATCCCATTGGATGAGAACTACTCCCCGGGCGGCTTGTCAAGCCGCCCTCAATGTCAACTGCTGTTGACAAAAAACTGAATCCCGGATTGAAAAAACATCTTCGACGTGATATATTACCAATGATAAGGTGTAAAGTTAACAGCATATTGCCTGGCGGTTTTAGAGAGGAACAAGGATGAATAACAGCAAATCGGTTGAACGCCCCGCCTTGCTCAAGAAAAAATCAGACAAGTCGCAAATATGGGGAAATAGATCATGACACTTGCAGAAATTTTGCATGGTTCCGCTTACAGTCTGGAACTCTTTACCAGTTTATATGACAATGCCGTTCAGCGTTTGGAAGAACGCATTAAGGTAAAGACCAACAAAAAAGGCATTGCCGAACCATTTGTAACTTGCATTGTCCGTGATAAGGAAATCAAACTTACTCCTGAAGAGGTTGTCCGTCAGCTCTATGCAGAACGCTTGATGACAGAGTACGGCTACCCTAAAGAACGCCTTGTTTTTGAATATCCGGTATATTTCGGCAGAGAGACTAAGCGGGCGGATATTGTCATCAAAGATAAAGATGATCCTACTGTGGCATACATCATCGTTGAAGTCAAAAAGCCGAAAGCCAAAGACGGTCGTGATCAGCTTAAAAGCTATACCCATGCCACCGGAGCAAGCATGGCGGTTTGGACAAATGGCACATCCATAGCCTATTACCACCGCAAAAATCCCAATTACTTTGAAGATATCAAAGCAATTCCCAACAACAGCCAGACGTTGGCTGATGTGCTGCAGCAGCCTTTCACGATGCAAGACCTCTGGGATTGCGATAAATTGACCAAAACCGGCAAATCACTGAAAGATTTGATTCTGGAAATGGAAGATGAAGTGCTTGCCAATGCCGGGGTGGATGTCTTTGAAGAAGTTTTCAAACTGATTTTTGCCAAACTTTACGATGAGCAAATCGGAGCGACGGACAAAGAATACAATTTGGAATTCCGCAACTCCGGACAGACAGATATTCAGTTGAAAGAAAAGATTGAAAAACTTTTCAAGAAAGCGTGCAGTAAATGGACTGGCGTATTCCCGGATGATGCAAAAATCAATTTGACTCCGCCCCATCTTTCCATCTGCGTATCTTCTCTGGAAACGGTCAAACTTTTCAACTCCAATCTGGATGTGGTGGATGAAGCTTTTGAATATTTGATGAGCAAAAGCAGTAAGGGCGAAAAAGGACAATATTTTACTCCCCGCTATGTCATTGATATGTGCGTAAAAATGCTCAATCCGAAAGTCAATGAAAAGATGATTGATACTGCGGCTGGCAGTTCCGGCTTCCCGGTGCATACTATTTTTCACGTTTGGAAACAAATGCAGTTGAAAGCCGGAAAAGCGGTCAGTCATTTGTTTACAGCTACCCGCAAAAGCAACGATGAACTGGAATATGTGCAGGATAATGTTTTTGCCATTGACTTTGATGAAAAAGCGGTACGGGTTGCAAGAACCTTGAATTTGATTGCCGGTGATGGTCACACCAATGTAATGCACCTCAATACCCTCGATTATGGTCGTTGGGGTACCGTTACCAAAGAAGAAACTTGGAACGATACCTATAATGACGGCTTTAAAAAACTGAAAAAATTGAACCCGGCAAAAGACTTTGCCGGTTTCGATTTCGATATCGTTATGGCAAATCCGCCGTTTGCCGGAGAAGTCAAAGAGGGACAAATCCTCAATCGCTATGAATTGGGCTTGAAAAACGGAAAAATCCAAAAGAGTGTCAGCCGTGATATTCTTTTTATTGAACGGAATTTGAATTTTCTGAAACCGGGCGGTCGTATGGCTATTGTTCTGCCGCAGGGCAGATTTAATAACAGTACCGATAAATATATCCGTGATTTCATCGCTGAACGCTGCCGTATACTGGCAGTTGTCGGCTTGCATGGTAATACTTTCAAACCCCATACCGGAACCAAGACCAGTGTCCTTTTTGTCCAGAAATGGGATGATGAACTCTGCCCGAAAGTGGATAACTACAATATTTTCTTTGCCACCCAGCGTTTGGAGGGAAAAAATAACTCCGGCGATAAACTCTATTGGACGGAAGACGGCAAGGGAACAACCACAGATCCGAAACTTGCCAAGTGCGACATCTACGGTCATCCGATCGTATATCACGACCTTTTTGCCACTGTTGATTATGATTGCAGCAATGGCAAACAGAATGAGATAATACAGCAAACTCCGGATGGTATCGCCGAAGCCTTTATTGAATTTGCGAAAAAGGAGAAATTAAGTTTTTTTCGATGAGCCCGGTATTTAATGAGGCAAAATACCGGGCATTATTGGAAAAACTGGAGATAAGCGAAGTTGAGTTGTTGGCAATTCAGAAAAAAAATTTTGATTTTAGAATAGATAGTGAATACTTCTTCAAAGAACATTTGAAGTTAGATTATTTGCTTGGATACAAAAAAACAGACCTTTTGTCAAATTTATCATCTAAAATATCTGACGGTACACATTTTACACCGGAATATACCAATTCGGGAGTGCCATTCTTATCTGCCATAAATGTTCAGAAAAACGTATTGGATTGGGATAGAGGCTATCAATTTATCTCACAAACTGCACACCAACTTTTGTATAAAAGATGCGATCCTAAAACGGGAGATGTGTTGCTTCGCAAAGTTGGAGTCGGAGATCGTTTGGCATGTGTTGTACCGGAAATAAATTTTGAATTCAGTATTTTTGTCAGTGTTGCTCTTGTCAGAACAAAAAATATAAATCCATTCTTTTTGTCAACATTTATAAATTCATGTTACGGACAAAAACAATTGTTGCGTTTTAATAAAGGGATTGGACAACCGGATTTACATCTGGAAGATATTGCACGTCTGCGTGTTGTTATTCCATCATCCGATTTTCAAATTAAAATAGAGAAACTCGTAAAAGACGGCGTTGACTGCTTTACAAAGGCAAAAAATGCCTACATGGATTCTGAACAACTGCTTCTACAGGAATTGGGTTTAACTGATTGGCAGCCGGATGATGAATCAGTGGCGACAAAGACTTTTGCCGACTTCCAGAACTCCGGTCGCCTTGATGCAGAATACTACCAGCCGAAATATGATTGTTTTTTAGCCAAAATCAAAGAATATTCAAACGGGACAACGACTGTTAAAGAAGAATTTAATCAAAATCAGGAACAAATAAAATTTTCATTATCGAAGTATAATTATGTTGAAATTGGAGATATAAATGTTGGTAATGGCGAAGCTTCTTTTAATGAATTACCGACAGAAGAATTACCTGCGAATGCAAAATATTTAGTAAAGCAAGGAGATATTTTAATTTCAAAAGTTCGTCCGTATCGTGGGGCTGTTTCTGTTATTGATTTTGAACCGCAAAATTTAATAGCAAGTGGAGCTTTTACGATATTGCAAGAAAACGGCAATATCAAAAAAGAAGTATTGGCAATCTTGCTGAGAACTCCCATTTATCGTGACTGGTTGTTGAAATGGAATGTTGGCAGCTCATACCCGGTAATTAAAGATGATGATATTCTCAATTTGACAATACCAACCGTAAGAAACGATATACAAGAACAAATTGCCGCAAAAGTTCAGGAATCTTTTGCTTTGCGTAAAGAAAGCAAACGCCTGCTCGACCTCGCCAAACACACCGTAGAAGTCGCCATCGAACAAGGCGAAGACGCCGCAATGAAACTGCTGGAAAGGTGCAAAGATGCCTGATCAAAAAGTTTCATCTATATTCTCATGGTGGAATACAAGTTTAGATCCCATCAGAGGAAAAAATAATACATGGAAAATAGGGCAGCGTATTGTTGAAGAGGAACAGCAGGGAAAGACAAGAGCAGAATACGGCAAGGGGCAGCTGCAGGAACTTGCAAGGATCCTGACGCTTGAGTTCGGTCATGGTTTTGATGCCCGCAGGTTGCGGGATTACCGTCAGTTTTACCTTTATTTTCCGGATGGTGAGATTTGGCACGCACGCGTTCCAAATCTTACCTGGACTCATTTCAGGTCTTACTGGAAGTACCTTAAAAACAAGTTGAAACAGGAAAATCCTCAACTGGTTAGTGCCGCTAACCAGTTGAAATTGACTGCCTGACAAAAATTAAGGATACCTTATGAATAAATACGATGACTTTGATCAGTATCTGCTGCAGGGCGAGCCCGGGAAACGGGATAGGGCTCAGGCTTGGAAGACGGCTATCGGACTTCAGGAGGTCGATGGTTTGTCTCCTTCTGCTTATCTTCTGGAAACTGCCAAACGCCACATCGACGGCGATATTACCATTGATGAAGTCCGTTCGCTTCTGGATTCTTATTACAATACCCAGTCCAGTCGTTCCGATGATGCCAACACCGAAGAAGCTGACAAGGTTTCTGCCAACATCACCAAACTGCTCAACGAACAGACTTTCTCCTTCTCCCCCTCCGGCTTGGCTGCCATCCACGGACGGGTTTTTGAAGGCGTTTTCAAATTCGCAGGAACTTTCCGGGATTGCAACATTTCCAAAAAGGAATGGGTACTGCGTGGTGAATCTGTCCTCTATGTAAGTTTTTCTGAAATCAAACGGGCTTTGCAGCACGACTTTGACAATGAAAAGGAGTTCAGCTACAAGAACGTCGATCACTACGAAATGATCAGGCACTTTGCCAAGTTCATTTC
Source organism: Lentisphaerota bacterium (assembly GCA_015061605.1). GTDB lineage: Bacteria > Verrucomicrobiota > Lentisphaeria > Victivallales > Victivallaceae > UBA1784. Next base: position 74,005 of record SUWH01000013.1, read on the forward strand.
CGGCATTTGGCAGATCCACCCCTTCCGGGAGGGCAACACCAGAACCACAGCGGTCTTTGCGATCAAATATCTCCGGGCAATGGGATTCGCCGTCAGCAACGATCTTTTTGCCGAACACTCCTGGTACTTCCGCAATGCCCTTGTCCGTGCCAACTATCGCAACTATGCCCGCAACATTGAGCCTGAATTTGAACATTTGGAGAAGTTCTTCCGTAACCTCCTGCTGGGCGAAACTAACGAACTCAAAAATCGTTATCTGATTATTTCCGCCCCGGAAGAGTTTACCCCACAAGCTGACCCCACAAGTACGCGGCAAGTACCCCACAAGTTGATTCCGGAAGATACCTTTTGTCAGAAACTCATTTTGGCAATCGGCAACGATTCCTGTTCTGTCAAGACTATGATGGAGCAGTTGAAGCTATCTGACCGGAAAAACTTTTTGAGTAACTACCTCAATCCGGCGATCAAAGATGGCTTTGTGCGTTTGCTCTACCCTGACAGTCCACGCCACCCACGGCAGAAGTATCTGCTGACAGTAAAAGGCTTGGCAGCATTTCAGGAACTTCAGCATTGAAAAACACCCCGGCAGCGCAGAGAAAGAGAGCATTCCGTTTTTGCCGGGATGCAAACGAAATACCTCAAAGGCAAAAAAATGGTAGCCCGGGCGGGGATCGAACCCACGACCAACTGCTTAGAAGGCAGCTGCTCTATCCACTGAGCTACCGGGCCAAAGTAAGTGCTTTTATATAATATGCACTCATTTGGTGAAAAAATCAAGTCTTGAAATTGCATTTATGTGATTAGTATGCTATATTTAATATAAGACTATTTATTTAAACTCTTTTCAGATGGTGAAGGCGATGAGTAAAAATATGTTCAGCGGATTGGACAGCTATGATACTCCGGATGGTTTGCCGGTCAGCACACTTTATAAATTGATGTTCCGCAGCCGCTGGTACTTTTATTTGTATAACTTCGGAATATTTATCCGTTCCGGGCTTGCCGGGCGCCGCGGTGAACTCGACGGCGATGCCCAGATCCGTTTTTCCAGCGAAAATATAACGCTTATCGAACGCATCGGCGGCAAGGTACATCTGCGCGGATTGGAACATTTGCGCAACTGTAACGGCAAACCGGTGGTCATCGTAGCCAACCACATGAGTCTGCTGGAAACCGCAGTAATGCACGCGATTGTCCGTGAACATATGGACATATCATTTGTGGTCAAAGCAGCTTTGATGAAAGTTCCCTTTTTCCGTCATATCCTCAAGGCGATGAACGCCATTCCGGTATCGCGCACCAATGCCAGAGAGGATTTGAAAATCGTCCTTTCTGAAGGGAAAAAAATGTTGCAATCCGGTTGTTCAATGATCGTTTTTCCTCAATCCACCCGTTCTGCGGAATTTGATCCAGCTCAATTCAATTCGATCGGAATAAAACTTGCAAAATCCGCCGGAGTACCGGTTCTTCCGCTGGCTCTCAAGACCGACCTGATCGGTAATGGCAGACTTTGCCGTGACCTCGGTCCGGTTTATCCGGAAAAAGAGGTTCGTTTTGAATTCGGTGCGCCGATAGAAATCGAAGGTAACGGACAGGCACAGCAGCAGGCGGTGATCGATTTTATCAGCGGATGTTTCAAGCGGTGGGAGCAAGAAGGAGCTGAAAAGTGACAAAACTTACGGGGATATTCAAATTTTTTCTATTGCCGGTTCTAACTGTATTTGCAGTATTACAACTCTCCGCTGCCAACGATGAGTTGAAAAATCTGTCTGAAGATGATTTTAAGTATCTTCGCGGAGACTCCTGGCAGGTGGTGGGAAACAACGTTATTCTGACCGGGCGGGTGCATCTGCCGTTGGGAAATACTGAAATATTTGCCGATAAAGCGATCATAAATCTCGGCAGCCGGGATTTTGAAGCAATCGGCAATGTCCGGGTTTTCTGTTGGACCGATATTTCCGGAGCATCGACTCTGCAGCGCATTGCTGAATTGGAAAAAAGTCCGTCGATATTGATAAAGGATGTTTCTGTATCGCAGGATATTATGGGCAACCGTGTCTATTCGGTCAAAGCTTCGACACAGACAGATGCTATTACTGCCGACCGGGTCTGCGGAAACTGGGACAGCGGATATTTCCGTTTTGACAATGTAATATTCACCTACAACAGTTTCATCTGCCGGGGACGGGTCGCTGAACATCTGCCCAGCGGCGAAACGATCATTACAGACGGTGAATTCAGTGCCTGCAACTACCTTGTTTCAAACAACGCCCACTATTCCGTTGCCGCTTCAAAGATCAAACTTCTGCCCCATCCGCAGAAGTTCTATGGACTTGAGCATGCAGATTTCGACAAAGGGGACCGGACGGTCGTTATGGTCAACGGCTTTGCCAAAATCTACGGTTTGCCGGTTTTGTGGCTGCCGGTTTTCTGGAAGCCCAAAGATGAAAACCTCGGCTTGCTCAATATCACCTGGGGAAGTGACGGCGACTGGGGGTATTATCTCAATCTTGCCAAGCGCTTTAAATTCAATGAGTATCCGGCGGTGAAACTGAAACTCCTCACTGATCTTTACGAAAAGCGCGGTGTCGGTTACGGCGGCAAGGTTACGATATCCGCCGAAAAGAGTCACACTGAATTTTTCGGTTACGGACTCCGTGATAAGGATCGCTACGAAACAGATGATTACGATAATTACCGGCTCGATGTTCCCAAAAACCGTTATGACTTCCGGTTGACCAACCTGACCCATATCACGCCGAAACTGGATTTCCGCGGTGTATTTGAAGCTTCCAGCGACCCCTATTTTGTTCGGGATTTCTTTACTTCGCGTTTCAACAACGATCCGCAACCGGCGACATATGCGGCTCTTGAACAGCAGTTTGACCGTTTCAGTACGGCTCTTTACATGCGTTTTCAAGTCAATGACTTCTATACCACGGTGGAGCGTTTCCCGGAAATACGTTTTGATGCTCCGCGGCAGGAAATTTTCAATACCGGATTGTACTATCAATCCGATATGTCAGCGGTGAATCTGCGGATGAAATGGGTTGAATTTGATTCTTATCCGGAAGGTTTTTCCCGGTTGCATGATTATGATGCGTTCCGTTTTGACATGACCCATTTCCTGTATTACCCGATAAAAACGGACTATTTCAATTTTGTTCCCCGCGCCGGGATCCGGCTTACAACCTATTCCAAAACCAGTAAAGAACGGGTCACCGAGGATGACCTGATGACCATGATTCGGGCATCGCGACCGCAAAGTATGGGCAGATATTTCTTCCGTAACTATGATGATGACGGCGGAGCCAAGGCCCGGGTAGCGGCAGAAGGCGGATTTGAACTGTCGACCAAGATCCACAATACCTGGCAGAATGTCCGCAATACATTCCTCCAGCTTGACGGTCTGCGCCACATCATGCAGCCCTATTTAAACTACACCTATATCAGCAATCCCAATATCAGCCGGGATCACCTCTACTTCTTTGACGAAGTTGACCGGTTGGATGAACAGAATTTCTTCCGGTTCGGTTTGATCAACCGGCTGCAGACCAGGAATGGCAGCGGGATCTCCGACTTCCTGACCATGGAGAACTTCTGGGATCTTCATGTGCAGAAAAAAGATGGCTTGAGCCGCCTCGGCAATATCGGAACTCTGCTGCGCTGGAAAATTTTCAAGGGACTTTCCATGCACACCCGGTTCCTGATGGATATCAGCGGTGACGGGGAGGTTCAGGATACCTACCGCAGAGGCCGTAACGCCGGCAAGACCGGTTTGGCATTGAAGTGGTTGAATCAGTGGTCATTCGGTATAACCTATGAACCGGCACCTGACTGGAAATTTTCTTTCAGCTACAACTATCTCAAGCCATATGCTTCGCGCGGTGCATATTCCATGGGATCTACTCTGACCCAGATCAATGCCACCAGCTATATGCAGCGTCTTTACGATGAACATGATGAGACATTCAATATCGGAATGGATTTCCCGATCACCCCCGACCGGAGAACAATGGGATTTTTCCGGCTCTGCTACGATGTTGAAATGGGCAGTATTGATGAAGCAAATCTCACTGTTTTACGCAAGTTCCATTGCTGGCAGCTGATCGCCAGTGCAGGTGTTGAGCGTGATCACGCTGACAAAGACTGGGATTTCAATTATTCAGTTCAAGCTAATCTTACCGGATTGAATTCCAGAATGAACAACGTACAGAATCAGGTATTGCGCGGTCTCGAAAATGCCGCCATGTCCGGTGTGAAATTTTAAGAAAGAGCCATTTTAATGTCTGAACTCAAACACATAAGAAATTTTTGTATCATCGCCCATATCGACCACGGCAAATCCACACTCGCCGACCGGATGCTGGAAATCACCGGTACTGTCGCCAAACGCGACTTGCAGGAACAGCTGCTCGACGGCATGGATCTTGAACGCGAACGCGGTATCACCATAAAATCCCATCCGGTGCGTATGCAGTATGATCCGGGCGACGGAATAACTTACGAACTCAACCTTATCGACACTCCGGGACACGTTGACTTCGCCTATGAGGTCAGCCGCAGTTTGAGCGCGTGCGAGGGGGCGATCCTGCTTATCGATGCCACGCAGGGGGTGCAGGCGCAGACGGTCGCCAACGTGAATCTGGCTTTCAATCAGGGGTTGAAAGTTATTCCGGTGATCAATAAGATCGACCTGCCCGCCGCCAATTTGCCCATGTGCTATGAACAGATGGAAGAAATTCTCGCTCTTCCGCGCGAAGAAGCGTTGATGGTTTCCGGCAAAACCGGTGAAGGCGTTGCCGAACTGCTCAAAGCGATCATTGAACGTATTCCGTCGCCTGAACTGGATGATGGAAACGGTTCAGCGGCGTTGGTTTTTGACTCCCGCTACGACACATTCCGCGGCGTGGTGAACTTCGTCCGCGTACGGCGCGGGGTATTCAAACGCGGCACCCGGATAAAGCTGTTTTCCAACGGTATTGAAAGCGAACTCAAAGAGGTCGGATTCTTCAATCCGAAAATGCACCCGGATGCCACTTTGGAACCCGGCAGTGTCGGATACTTCATCCCGAATTTGAAAACTCCATCCGACACCCGTGTCGGCGATACCATGACCGACACCATGCAGCCCTGTTCCGAACCGCTGCCCGGTTTCCGTGAAGTGCGCCCGATGGTTTTCAGCGGTATCTATCCCATTGATACGGACGATTACGATCAGTTGAAGTTGAGCATGGCGAAACTTCAGCTCAACGATGCGGCGTTTTTCTACCAGCCGGAAAGTTCTGCTGCGCTGGGTTTCGGGTTCCGCTGCGGATTTCTCGGTCTGCTGCACATGGAGGTCATTCAGGAGCGTCTGCGCCGCGAATACAATATGGACATCCTTGCCACCTATCCGTCGGTGATCTACAAGGTCTATATGAAATCCGGTGAAGAACTCGACATCGACAACCCGATCCATCTTCCCGACCCCAGCGGCATCGAGCGTATCGAAGAACCCATCATCAACTGCCATCTGATGATCCCGAGCAACTACATCGGCGATGTGATGAACCTCATTATGAGCAAGCGCGGACTTTGTACCGACACCGCCAGTGTCGATGCCAACCACGTCATCATCACCGCTGAAATGCCGATGCACGAAATATTGATCGACTTCCACGATAAATTGAAATCCATCACCCGCGGTTACGGCAGTATGGATTATGAACCCGCCGGATACCGCGCCGGAAAACTGGTCAAACTTGACGTATTGGTCAACGGCGACCCGGTGGATGCATTCAGCAGTATCGTCCATGTCGATATGGCGTATGAACGCGGCAGACAGATCTGCGAACGGCTGAAAGATGCCATTCCGCCGCAGCAGTTCCAGATCGCCATTCAGGCTGCCATCGGCGGCAAGGTCATCGCCCGCGAAACCATCCGCCAGCTGCGCAAAAACGTGCTTGCCAAGTGCTACGGCGGCGATATCACCCGTAAACGCAAGCTGCTGGAGAAACAGAAAGAGGGTAAAAAGCGGATGAAACTCATCGGTCAGGTCAACATCCCGCAGGAAGCTTTCGTCGCCGTGCTTAAAGCACAGGACGTTAATCAATAAAAAAAATAAAAATCCTTCGCCCCGGGTCGTACCCGGACGTGCTCCAGCGGCGGAACGCTGGTCGCCGCTGAATGCGGCGAAATATCAGCGAAGCGTTTAAGTCGGCAGCCGCCGACACCGCCCGCCGGGAGCGATGTCCCGCAAAACAATTTTTGCGGGACGGTTGAGCGGGAGGCGGCAAATTGTGAGGAATTTTTGGGGGAAGGGAAAAACTTTTTTTCACGGGAAAAAAAGTTTTTCCCTTCCCCCAAACCCCCATCCTTTTTCAAAAAAAGCGAGGTATTTGCCGCTCTGCCTGTCCCGCCATAGCTCGCAGAGCGACGGCGGATTGTCGCGGCACGGGTTGTATAACAAGATAGTGTTATTTCCCCGGAATTAAAATAGAGTTTTTCAAAAAAAAAGCGAGGTATTTGCCGCTCTGCCTGTCCCGCCATAGCTCGCAGAGCGACGGCGGATTGTCGCGGCACAATAATTTAAGGAGAGAATTTATGCGTTGGTTTTGCTGTTTACTGTCAGTTGTGTTTGTGCTGTTTCAGGGATGTGATTTTATGAAACCTCATACCGACCATCCGATAACATATCCCGCACAAGGCGTTGCACCGGTTGAAGAACTTCCGGCAGTTGATACTCCGCAACGTGCGGTTCAGAATTCATTTTTCGACCCCAATGACTATTCCGGCAGCGACATTGAACGCATCAACGCCGCATTGAAAGATGCCGGAAGTTGCGGCGGCACCGTCCGCATCGGCAAGCGCAAACCTGCCAGCCAAATATCTGGCGGTAACGCAATCGCCACCTTGGAAGAACGCGACATCTGGCTGATCGATTCAGCAATGCTCGTTCCCGGCGGCGTTCACCTCATTATCGACAATACCACCGTCAAATTGAGCAACCTCTGTCGCGACAATATGATCCGCAGTGCCAACTGTTGGGAGAATTGCGGTATAGTCGAACCGTTGAAAAACATCCGTATCACCGGCATCGGGAATGCGGTTCTTGAAGGTGCGGAGATCCCGCGCTCCACCGGAGACGGCGGCAAGCCGCTTGGTAAGCCCGGATTTGTTCCGAATGGTCCGGTAAGTTTCGGCAGTGACGCCGGAAAAGCCGGAGAATATCAGAAAGGCGACTGGCGCAACATCGGTATATTGCTGGCAAAAGTCAGTAATTTTTCAATCGAAAATCTCACCATCCGCGACTCCCACTGCTGGGCGATCAGCCTGGAATATTGCACCAACGGCAAAGTGCGCGATATTCAGTTTGACTCCAGCAACGGCAAAAAAATCAACGGCACATGGCAACTGTTCCGCAATCAGGACGGACTGGATCTGCGCCGCGGCTGCCGGGATATATTGATCGAAAACATCACCGGCCACAGCGGTGATGACCTCATCGCGTTGACCGCTATTCCCTCCAAACCGCGTCCTGCCGGAACCGGCAACAGCACGATGATGCTCGGCGGTGATGAAAAGGTTTCCGATGGCGATGTCTGCAATATCACCATCCGCAATGTTCGCGGCTATTGTGCCGGAGGACACCACATCGTCCGCTTCCTCAACACCCTCGGAGTGAAAATGTACAACATCATCCTCGACGGCGTTATCGACACTTCACCCTCCGGACACAGCAACCGTGCAACGGTGAAAATCGGGGACAAAAACCGCAACTGGGGCGGAGTTACTCCACTGGGAGATACTTACGGATTTCATATCAGTAACATCCACAGCCGTTCCAAATCGGCGGTATTGATTGCCGGAAGCTTGCAGGATTCGACCATTTCCAACGTGATCGATTTCAATCCCGCAAATAAAAAAACCGTTGATTGCACCTCCGGCAGACAATATTTGAAAAACGTTGTCATTACCAGCAACATCAACGCAGTTGGAAAATGATTTACAATATTATCTCCGGCGGCGGCCGGAGGTGAACGTGTCCGCAAGGACAACCAGTTCCCGCAGTAAGCTGGCGCACGTGCATAGTGCAACGCCGGGTGATGTTGTCAAACGGATTTAAACGGACGGTTACGGACAACAACGGACACTTACGGACAACTTTTTTGCTGGGACTGCCTGACGGCAAAAAGTGGTACCAGGGACGGGACTCGAATCGCACACTGTTTAAGTGACTGATTTTAAGTCAGTTGCGTCTGCCTATTCCGCCACCCTGGCACTGCTTTGTTTCGACATTTTATTAATATACCACATTCAAAGGTGATTTTACAACTGTCGTTTGATGTTTTTCTGATTTGTAAGCCGATATAAATTCAAAAGTCACAGACATCTCACAAAAAACAACGGACGGCGGCGTCTCGCGGCCAATCTCGCGCCTTGCTGCGCTCGCCTCGCGGGTCACATACGTGAGTATGCTCCCCGCTCTTCTTGCTTGCAAAACA
>SUWH01000014.1 GCA_015061605.1 Lentisphaerota bacterium
GGGGCATCGCTTTCAAACATAACCAAACATAACTTCCGACTATCCTGTGAATGTAAGGGGCAACGCTGATGATGCTTCTTTCCACAAAGTGTTCTTCGCTTAACGATATATAAGATATCACCGGCAAACAGACATCTTGTGTCCACTCGTTTCATCAGCAAGAAAAAACTTCCAAAATAAGGAGAAAAAAACATGGAAGCAACAGTCAACACCACCGTCAGCAACGAAAACAAAGCCAAGCATAGAGCTCTCTATCACTACACCGCCGGATGGGAAAAAATCGCCGCCATTCTGATAAGCGGAGTCATCAGCAAGGATTTCAAACTGCATGATGAACTTTCTCCGGCGGTTTGGTTTTCCACCAATCCACTGTGGGAAGGTTCTGCGATGAAGGTTTGCGGCGGAGTAGAGCAGCATGCAGAAAAGCTCGGTGCGTTCCGCATCAAAATCAAAAGCAACGTTCCTGTCAGCACATGGGATGACTTTATCGGAGAAAACGAAAAACACAAAAAATACTGCAGTTATCTTGAAACAATTGGGCGCAAACTTGGTGGGGATCCTGAGGAGTGGTACTACTCTGATGATCATATTTCCATTTATTCAGATTCTGTTGAGTCTATCGGCATCTACCAGAATGGAAAATGGCACGATATGAGTGTTGAAAATTTCTGGAAGAAGTTTTCTGACAACATCAGAGAAGTTAAAATTGAGCCTGTCTCCCTGGCAATGATTGTAAAATTGCAGAAAACTGGCGCTGTTCTTTCTCCTATGTTTGAAAAAACTCTCAAACATATCGAAGAAACCGGAAAAACGGAAAAAATCCTCCCGATCGCAATCGGAAAAATGATCCATTGCCTTTTCGTCAACAACTGAAAGTGTGTGAGCGATGGTAAATATCAAGATCGCTCAAGGTTATCTGCAGGCGGGATTAGCCGTCCTGCCTGCGGATAAAGTCCGTAAATGCCCCCTTTTACCCGGTTGGAAACGATATCAGGAGCAACTGCCCACCGAACACGAAGTACACGCCTGGTTCAGCAATCAGCACAATGCGCTTTGCATCGTGTGCGGCAAAGTTTCCGGCAATCTGGAAGTCATCGACTTTGACAATCAGGGAGAACTTTATCCGGCGTGGTCTGAAAAGGTCCCGCCGGAACTTTTTTCCAAACTTGTCATTGAAAGGACACCTTCCGGCGGTTATCACATTGCCTACCGCTGCATGGATGAGGTTTGCGGCAATATAAAATTGGCACAGGGCGAACGGGAGGGAAAACTTACAACACTCATTGAAACCCGGGGCAATGGGGGCTTGATTCTCTGCGCTCCCGGCGATGGATATGAACTTATTCAAGGAGATTACACACAATTATCTGTATTGACTCCCGGGGAACGGGAAATCCTGCTCAATGCGGCTTGGCGTTTCGATGAAAAGCCGATGACGGGGAGTACAGCAGAGCCAACATTCCTGAACAGTACAACTGAAGAAACATTTGCAGACTGTTCCAGCGGAAGTTTTGCTCTTCGCCCCGGTGATGATTACGATACCCGCGGCGATGTCCGGGAAATTCTCATCAAACATGGCTGGACATCCTTGGGTTTCCGTGGTGACCGTGAGGATTGGAAACGCCCCAGCAAAGAAGGAAACGGCATATCTGCCACTTTGCAGAATGGTTACTTCTACGTCTTTTCCACCAACGCCGCACCATTTGAAGCCAATCAGGGCTACGCTCCCCACCGGGTCTATGCTCTGTTGGAACATAACGGCGATTTCACGGCGGCGGCAAATGCCCTGATTGAACAAGGGTACGGTCAATCCAATCCCATTCTGGAAAATATCGATGAGATCGTGGCAAACCTGACCCATAAAAAAGAGAAGAAGAATGTGTTTACCGCAGCAGAACTGCTCCGCACATTTACTTCCCTCAATGAACCTGTAATCGATGGTCTTCTGCGAAGAACTGAAGTCATGAATGTGGTTGCCGCGCCCAAAACCGGCAAATCCTGGTTCATTCTGCAATTGGCATATTCGCTGGTAAAGGGATGGGATTTTCTGGGATTTCCCTGCAAACAATGCAGGGTGATGATCATGGATAATGAACTGCACACATCTACGATCAGTTACCGGATGCAGAAAGTTTGTCAAAGTATGAGCATCAGCAAGGAAGATCCTGACCTGGAAAACCTTTCAGTTAATACACAACGGTTTGAGCGGCACAGTATTCCTGAAATCGTCAAAGTTGCCGAACAAATCAAAGAACAAGGTATTGATCTGGTCATCATTGATGCCCTTTACCGGGCATTACCATCTGACGTGGATGAAAACAGCAACGGACAGATTACGCAGATGTACAACCAAATCGATACCTTTGCTCAAAAGTCCGGGGCGGCAGTGATCCTTGTCCACCACACCAGTAAAGGTAATCAATCCGGCAAAGGTATCACCGATGTCGGTTCCGGTGCAGGTGCACAGTCCCGAGCCCCGGATACCCATTTGGTATTGCGGGCGCATCAGGAAAAGAATGCGGTGGTCGTGGGGTGCTGTGTGCGGAGTTTCCCTCCGGTTGATTCCTTCTGTCTGCGGAAGGATGAACACAACCTCTGGCACAGAGCAGATGATCTTTCCCCGGATGATCTGGATGGCAAAGCGGAACTCACTCCAACCGGGGAAAAACGCAAAAAGACAGTCAATGAGGCGGCAATAAAGTTTTTTGAAGAACTTGGCTCAATGAAGTTCCCTATGCACAAAACACTTTTCATAACCGAGCTCAAAGAAAGATTGGATATTTCTATGGATAAAGCCCGTGCTCTCTGTGAAAAGCTGTTGGAATGTAAAATTCTGGAAGTACGCCCCGGTGATGGTGCAAATCAGCAGGCTGCAAAAAAAATCCATCTTGCACCCGGTAGTACAGTGAAAATCAACGAATTTATTCAAACCTATGGAGGTACAATATGAGTCCTTGAAGAATTTTCCGGAAGGCATATCAAAATCATTTTTATATACTGTTTTCCGATTCTGCGGAAACAGTAATAAAAATAGATTGATGCCCCGCCGCAAATTGATTTTCTTTTTTCTCTTTCACCTTATAAGGCGAAGCAGAAAATCAAAAAAATCAGAACTATTTAATTTTCAACAATTTGCAAAAGCGGCACAAAAAACACAAAAAGTGCTGCTTTTGTTTCTTTAAGAACATCAAGAAAGGATATTTTTATGTCTGAAAACACCATTTCTCCAGACATTGAGTGCTGCGAATGTGACAGCTGTGTGGATTGCCAGTATTTTTTGTATTTTTGGGGCGAGTGCCAAGAAGCACTTCCGGCGCATATTATCAAAAACTACGGTCTTTGCGTATACAACGCTCCGGAATGCGGCAAAGCAATTGCACCCGACAACTTTGCGGCGATGGGGCTTGTCCCCATCGTCCATAAAAGTTTCAGATGTCGGCATCTCACCTCCGATGATGGCGACCACTTTTACGATCAGTAATGCGTAGAAACGCCCAGAAAGGGGCTTCTGACACACCCCGAAGCAAAACCCGAGCCTCCGGTGGCAGGATAGCCAAACCGCGCCACAGGGGGCTTCCCCGACTCTTCACGGTTCCCCCGAAAAAGATATTTATATGAGGGCGCGCGGAAGGAGTCGCGCTGTTATACAGGTAGTGTTGTCAATCGATAAAATAAACAACTTAAAGGAAAAACTTATGTCTTACAACAAAAATCTCACTGACAAACAGAACGAAATCATCAACGAAAACGCCATCCGGGAAGCCGGAAAATTTTTGATCACAATGTTCGCCACACAGCATACACCGTTTTACTGTGCTGTCGCTGAAAACAAAGCAGGATGTATCACCATCCCCAAAGTCGATATTACTGACGGAGCTGTAACATCTTTGATTCATTGGGCAGGTGAAGCTGCATGGCAGGTGTACAAGTATCCGGAGAATAAAACTATGCCCCAAGCCCTCTACAACAAACTGAAGGAGGCCGTTTCTCAAGATGTGGCAAATTTGTGCAAAACAGACTTTGAAGCAGATATTTTTATGCTGAATCTCAACAAAACATTGCTTTATTCCTTGGCTTGCAATCTTAAATTTCACCGCGAAATGTACCATCGGGATGTTTGTGAATTTTATGAAGTTCACAAATTTATGTTCCCTGACGGTATAATTCATGTAAATGAATTTCCGGAATTCAGCAAAAATGAGTTGAAGAATAAGGTGCGGAATTTCAAAAGAAAAAATCAAGTTGCATAAAAAAAGCCCAAGCCCCTTAATGGAGCTTGAGCAATTTGCATAATTTGTGGTCAGCCCAGCTGAAATTTCCCTTTTTTGTCACTTTTGACGATTCGGGGATTTTCTTTGGTGGCGTTTTCCCGGAAGATGGCGCTGTAGAGTGTCTGCTCCGGAGTCTTTGCCCCGCTGGGCTGCCACAAACCCTTTTCTACTGCAAGAGCGACCAGTTCCCGGGTGTTGAGTGCAGTCCCCGCCGGTTCGCCCTGTAACGCCGCTACGACCGCTTCAAAAAGCGAGAGCTTCTTCTCCGACAGGTTCACCGCACATTCCGGAGCAGGATTGGGTGCATCGTCTTCCTCGCTTTCACTTGGCATCGGCGGCACGGTCAAATGCGCCACATGAAATTCCCGTCCGGCATCGTTGCGGACAAGAAAACTGCCATTTTCAACAGCGATAACTTCAACACTGATCTCATTACGACCGACTTTCGCAACTGCGCGAGTCCCGACTTCGATGTTTTCATTTGCCATATTTTACCTCCTTGTGGTTGGCTTGTGCATATATAAGCGTGGCAGTAAAGATATAGCAAGTGAAGACTGCAACAATAACGCAACTTATTTGCAGAAAGGATTTTATATGGCTGCAGCACAGGCTGTTAACCCAAATATTTCTATTGATGTCGTTCCGGAAAATCTCCGGCAGCTGGTTTCGCTTATTACATCAGTTATTCGCAGAATAAATGAAAAAGAACTGGATATATCCGGTAATAAGTGCTTGTATATAAACAACAACGAAAGGAGGTCTCTATAATGGAAGATAAGACCGTTACTCAGCAGTTATTGCAACTGCGAACTTTATCCAAAGCCAGCTGCATCCGTAAATTTATTGAACTTTACGGATATGAGCCGAAACAGACTAAAAATGTTCCGGCTCTCCGCGCCCGGCTGGCTTTCCGCGTTCAGGAACTCCACTACGGTGGGATCGCTGACAGCACCCGGCAGAAAATCAACGAGTATGCCGACAAAGACCCGATGGCGAACCTTTGCCGCACTCCCAAACCCGGCAGAACTCCTGTTCTGGGCAAACGCTATGTCCGGGAATGGGACGGTGTCCGTCACGAGGTCATTCTGCTGGAAGATGGCAGAGCCGAGTACAAGGGGCGGTTTTTCCGCTCGCTGACGGCGGTTGCCGACCACATCACCGGGACGCATATCAGCGGGTATGTGTTTTTTAATGTTCCGAGAGGTAAAAAGCAATGAGTAAAGAACAGAACATAGTGCGGTGTGCCATCTACACCCGAAAAAGTACTGATGAAGGCTTGGAGATGGATTTCAACAGCCTTGATGCCCAGCGGGAAGCCTGCGAAAATTACATCCGCAGTCAGGTGGCAAAGGGCTGGCAGATCCTGCCCGAGCGTTACGATGACGGCGGTTTTTCCGGAGGCAACACCAATCGCCCCGGCTTGCAGAAACTTCTGGAAGATTGCAAACAGGGCAAGGTGGACATCATCGTTATTTATAAAATCGACCGTCTTTCCCGGTCATTATATGACTTTGCGGAGTTGAGCAAACTCTTTGATGAATACAAAGTTGACTTCTGTTCGGTAACGCAGGAGATCAACACCAGCACCTCTGCGGGGCGGATGATGCTCAATATTTTAATGACCTTTTCTGAATTTGAACGCTCCATCGTGACCGAGCGCATTCGCGACAAAATGGCGGCGACCCGGCGCAAGGGCGAATGGGTGGGCGGCACAGTTCCCTGCGGTTACAAGGTGGAAAATAAAAAACTTATCGTTGTTCCCGAGCGGGCAGAAGTGGTCAAAAGAGTGTTCAAACGCTTTATTGAGATCCAATCCCCAAAGCAGATCGCCTACGAACTCAATCAGGAGGGTATATTGACCAATCAAGGCAAGGAGTGGTCGGTGCATCACATTTACCGGATGCTCAATAATTACACCTACATCGGTAAAATTTATTATAAAGGGGAAGTTTTTGACGGCAAGCAGGAGCGCATCATTTCTGACAAACTCTGGGAACGGACACAGGAAATACTGCAATCAGATGCCCCGGTAAAAGATTTCAAAGGCAAAGTGGAAACGCTTATGCCGCTGAAAGGTTTGCTTTACTGCGGGCATTGCGGTTGCCGCATGGGACCAACGTATGCGAAAAAAGGCGATATTATGTATTCCTATTACCTTTGCACCAAGGACAGCAAGCGGTCTGAATCACTTTGTCCGGTAAGCCGGGTTTCGGGTGGTGAAATTGAGGCTGCGGTTTTGACACACATTAAAAAAATGCTTTGCACGCCGACAATTGTCAATCAGCTTGCCCGGAATTTGAATACACCCGGCAAGGATGTGGCAGAAGTGCTGAATAAACTTACGCCGCTGTGGGATGAAATGTTTCCGGCAGAACGCAATCGCCTGATGCACTTGCTGCTGAAAAAGGTAACGCTTTACGAAGATCACCTTGACCTTGATATCCGCACCGCCGGAGTTGAACAGATATTGGAGGAGCTTGATTATGAAAACCTTGATTGAACCCTTGGAAGACGGCAATACCCGCATCCGGATACCCATTGAATTCCGTTATGATAACGGCCGCAAGCGGATATACTTTCCGGAGATGCCCGATGTACACTTGCAAATCAATGAGCCGCTTGCTACTGGAATCGCCCGAGCCTATCGCTGGCAGGAGTTGCTGGACAATGGAGAATATGATTCCCCCGAAGCCTTGGCTGAAGCATTGGGAGTTCACACCTCCTATGTTCGGCGTTTTCTGCGCCTTGCCCTGCTCGCTCCACCGATCGTAGATGCCATCTTTGCCGGGAAAGCCCCATGGACACTATCGCTCACCAAACTCGACACCACCTTGCCCTATTCGTGGAAAGAACAAATGGAACTTTTCGGAATGTTGTAAAAACATAACTCCGGTAGTGATGTGCAAAAGCATATCTTTGCCGGAGTTTAATCGTATTCAATTAAGTCTTCCATGTTGCACAACAGTACTTGGGCGAGCAAGGCAAGTGTTCAACGATGTATGCGGTTAAATTTTGCCACTTTTTTGTAATGCTGCAAAACCGTATTCAAGGAATCTCCGGGCTTTAGCAGTCACAGCGGATAATCCGAACAGTTTGACTGTTTCCCGGAAAAGTGTGTCTTTTTCGCAGGAATTAAAATCTATTAACACTTCGTACATAGCGTTTGCCAGTTCTTCCGGGGGGATTTCATCGATTGCACGTTTGGTTTCATCGCTGCTTCCGACACGATAAACGCTGTAACTTGCAGCGGTTTGTTCTGTTGACCAGAACACCCGATCTTCACCATGTTGAGTTGTTTCCAATTCTAGCGGAAGGCATTCATCCAATACTCTTTGAATATTACCTCCTGTACGACTGAATCCCCACGCTCTTGCGATACGCCGTTTAAGCAGATTTTCATATATTGGAGCTTCTTGGGTAATGACTTCAGCGATTTGTTGCTTAATGATTTTCCGTCCAGAGAACTCGTAAAAATCCTCCTGATTCAAATAATGCAAATTAGTCCAAATATGGTACTCTTTACGATTTTCGGAAATCGCTTGTGGAGTTTCTGATGCATATTGTGATGACTCTGATTCTGTTACCGGTATATCTTTGCTGGGTTCTTCTGAAGCAACAGAGGTGATATTGGAAAGTTCCGTTGAAGACTCCATTGCTTTTTCAATGACATCCAGCAGCGTATTTTCTGCCCGTTCACGGTCAAAAGTCCAATCAACACTCCAAGCTCGATAAGTGTGCCATCCCAGACCTTTCAACACCTGGTGACGCAGGTTATCGCGGTCACGCGTAGTCTTTTGAGCAGCGTATGCGGTATTATCACACTCGATACCCAACAAAAATTCTTCCGGTCTTTCCGGATGCCGTAGTGCCAAATCTATGCGGAAGCCGGAACAACCGACATTACGTTCAACGGTATAGCCTTTGCCGATAAGGAACTCGGCAATTTCATCCCGCAAGCCATCGACATTATTTTCAGAATTAAAATCAGAATAAATATTGACTTTTTTCTCTGCATAATCGAGGAAATACTTCAAGTGAGCCGCTCCAACGGCATTAGTGCGGGACAATTCTATCTGATTGGCGTGAATGCTGGAAAATACCACTACCTGCTCTTTGGCACGGGTGATCGCCACATTGAGCCGCCGTTCTCCACCCTGCCGGTTCAACGGCCCGAAATTCATTGAAAATTTTCCGTTAGCATCAGGAGCATATCCAATGGAGAAAAGAATGACATCACGTTCATCTCCCTGGACATTCTCCAGATTTTTGACAAACAGCGGTTCTTCCTGGGTATCACTGAAATATGATTCCAATGCCGGATGTTTGGAGCGTTCTTTTTCCACGAGGTCTTCGATAAGATCTTTCTGAGCCTGACTGAATGTTACTACGCCGATTGAACGGTAATTGCCGTTGGCGCATTCCAACCGGTCAAATATATATTTTACCAGTGCTTCAGCTTCTTTGCGGTTGGTTCTGCTTGCTTTGCGATCATAAATACCATCGGGGACAAATTCAAAGCGGATGCCAAGCTTTTCAGTATTACGAGCCGCCGGGAATGTATATAAACGATCTTCGTAATAATGATGATTACTGAATGCGATCAATGATTCATGACGGCTACGATAATGCCAGTTCAAATGTGTTGAATGAACTCCGGCAACAATACACTCGTCAAGAATGCTTTCCAGATCCTCGGTATCTTCCGGTGTACTGTCATCACTTTCATTTTCACCTTTCTGGAAAAAGTTGGTCGGCGGCATCTGTTTCGGATCTCCTACAACGATCAACTGTTTGCCACGTGCAATCACTCCGATTGCATCCCATACCGGTATTTGCGATGCTTCGTCAAATACGATCAAATCGAAAGCTGCATTGTCTGCGGGCAGATATTGAGCCACGGACAATGGACTCATCAGAAAACACGGTTTCAAAACAGGAGCAAGGGTCGGTATCTGTTCCAACAATGTCCGCACTGGTTTTTGGCGGGCGCGTTTTTCACATTCCCGCTTGAGAATCCCCAGCTCTGTACCTTCGGGGCATGGACCGGAGCGGCGGCGGGGTAAGTTCGCTGCGAGTTTGGCAAAGATCAATTTTTTGGTCAACGTCATATATCTAGCATCGAATAAAGTGAATTTTTTTATCCGGTCATTTTGAGCAGAACCGCTGAATTGACAAAGCAGTGGTGATTTTCCCAAAATCTGATTCAGCATATTTTTGAAAAACAGAGTATCGTAAAATTGGGCAAATTTTTCTGAAATGCCACCATTTTCAAGCATTGAAACCAATGCTGCCAATCCGCTTGCATTGACCTCCGCTCGCAGATTTCGATAACGCAGCATATTTCGCAAATGCGGTATATGGGCAATGATCTTTTGAATTTTTTCCAGCAGGACATCAACATCTGTAACAGTAGTTGATGAACTTGCATATTCTGCAAACTTTTGCAATTTTGCCTGAAAATCGTTCCATGCCTCAAGCATATTATTGATTGCTTCACGCAACATGGAGTCCCTGCTGCATTTCCGTGAAACATCAGGCATCAAATCCTGCAGCTTGAACAGGACAGCCTGTTTGGCTTTATCATCAAAGCGGCAAATTGTTTGAACCTGATCAAGAATAGCTTTGCACTGTTCGATTTTACGGCTCAAGCCATCCCAATTAGTACTTTCTCCATCCCACTGTTTTCCTAATAAGGTACTTGCTTTTTCTTTGCCATTTTCATATGATTTAAGGCAATCAATATATTGCCGGGCATCAGGGATAAGTGCTTTCAGTTCTGGAATTGAAAGTTTTACACCGCCGCTTTTTTTCAAAGAAGAGAGTTCTTTGAGTAAAGCATTATTTTTAAAGAATTTTATTAGGAAAAAAGCGGCTTCATTCAGGGCAATACGTTCTTCTATGCCGGGAAAATCAAATTCAGTAAAGGTTTCCAAACGATAATTTTTCAGTTTTTCCTTTAAGATTGTGAGATTTCTGGCATTTTCTGCGTATGAAGCAATGAAATCCATTTTTTCCGGGAATTCGTCACAGAAAAATGCGCCCGGTATATCTTCACTGGTTTTTACGGCTTCCAAAAGCACTGCAGTTTGATAAATTATATTGATATCTTTGAGATCCTGCAATGAAAAATTTTCTGCTGCAGTTTTCAGATTCCGTTTCAAATTGTCAATCGCTGATATGAGCTCTTTCGCGACAGACGATAAATTGTTTTCAGTAACCGGACTCCATTGCAAAGCATCAAGCATTTCCAGCGCCTGTAAACTTTCGGCAGAAATATGCTGTCGGGCTTCAGTCAAATCTATGAATTTTTGCCGGGCATTGACACAATTCTCATAGGATTGGGTAAGGAAATCAGCATCAAGCGTAACATCATCAACTGTAATATGCTTCTGAAGGCTCATCAGGTGAGTAAAGCAATCATAGGCAGAATAGCCGTTAGGATATTGTCGGTGCAGTTCATTGACATAATCATCGAGTTCTTTCCGCAATGAAGTTAATGTGGCAACGGTATTTTCCCATTCCGCAGGAATTCCGATATCAGCTGTTTGCAACGCTTCATTGAATTGTGCCAGAACTTCCGATTTCCCGGATTTATTTGAGTGCAATTCCAAACAAAACGGTTTCAAGCCGATTTGAGACAACCTTTTATGGACAACATCCAAAGCGGCTTTTTTTTCTGAAACAAACAATACTCTTTTTCCCAATGCCAAATTATGTGCGATAATATTGGTAATGGTTTGTGATTTGCCTGTTCCAGGCGGTCCATGCAAAACAAAGCTCTTCCCCATTTCGGAATAGAGAACCGCAGCCAGCTGTGACGAGTCGGCACTGACCGGGCAATAGAGGCGGGATAAATCCAAATGTTCACTGATTTTTTCAGGTGGAAATACTTCAATGTTATCATCAAAGAGTCCACTTCCGGAAATCAGGTGTGCAATCAGAGGGGTCTCTTTCAATACATCAATCCGGGCTGTCATATCATTCCACATGACAAATTTGCCAAAAGAAAAATGTCCGATACGGGCTTCTTCCCGGACTTCCCAGCCTTTCATATCTTTGATGGCCTGTCTGAAAATTTGCATCACCAACGCAACATCCACACCGGAATCGTCTGTCGGCAGAGGTGATATGCCGGGAATAGTCAAGTGGTATTGGCTGCGAAGCAGTTCCAATAATGTTTCATTGATGATAGTTTCGCCATCTACGCGTGAAAGTTTGATACCTTCATTTATTGATTTACGCTGCAATCGAACCGGCAGCAAAAGAATGGGAGCAAGGTATGATTTTTCATCGCGCTCAGAAACTTTCCACTCCACAAAACCGATTGCCAGATACAAGGTGTTAACGCCGCCTTCTTCCAAATCAGTTTTACCTTGGCGGTAAAGGGCTGTCAGACGGCGAATCATTTCATTCGGCGGCAACATTGTCCATAGCCGTTGCTGACCGAGTTCGCGCTCAAGCAAAACCTTGATTTCCGGTTTTACATCGCTGTTCCGCAGCATGGTCAAATCATGCAGATCTTTTTCACCAAGCAAATTCGGCAGAGAATTGAGAGTCAGAGCTTCATTATCTGCAATTTTATCTTCAAGAATGGTTATATCCGGACAGGCAATCGGAATAATAAACTTGGTATCCCGTACATTCAAAAGCCGATTACGCAGAGATAAGTCAAGTAATTTATTTGTCCACCGTACTACTCTTGCCGGTTGACTATTTTCATTACTTAGTTGTGATAAATCGATTTCTTTTTCCAAGCGACGCGCTTGTTCTGCTTCCTGTTCAGCAACTTTACGGTCAATTGGAACAAATTCAACGCCATTTACACTGCGTTTTAATGGCAGTGGTCTGATTCCGCTGTAACGGGCGCGGATCACATCAATAGCACACTCAAATTCTCCGTCAATATTCAAATGCTCCATCCGTGCCGCAGCTTCTGCTTCCGCGAAAGAAGAATCACCCGTAACCATTGTAGTTTCGATAACCAGAAACTCATCCAAATCAGCAAGTTTGCGAATCGTTTGCAAGTCATCCATGGGAATATCCGGGAAATACCGTTCAACCAGATGGCATCCTACATAAGCATGACCTTTTTGCAGCATAATTACCGGATGTAATCCGCAAGACTCCATAACCGATGCAAACAGAATTGCCGTATCCAGACAAGTTCCCAGCTTATACTGGTAAACAGCATCTGCAAAGCGGATCCTTTGACCGGGAGTGCCGAATGAGGAAGCCGGATTGGAATAGTTGATTCCCCAGTTATGAATTGCCCGGTAAATTGCTGCACAAATTTCATAAACCCGTTTTTTATCTGCCTGATATCCTTGAACAGATGCACTGCCGGTGGCACGTTCCAATTCGTGAGCAACGGAACTTTGCAAATGAGCAACAACATCCAAATTCGGTGTAACAAAAGATGTCAGCAGTTCCGGCATGATTTGCATACCGAGCCACTGGTCAGGAGCAAAGGCTTCACACTCAAAATCTTTCTGGAAAAGTATCTGGTTGCCATCGCTGATTTCCAGCTTTAATTTTCCCTTCATACTTTCAGAAATGGCAGACAACAAATTGTAGTTAAGCTCAATGTCAGGCTTGTTGATGCAAAGTTCTTCCCCCGCTTTGACCTTGCTTACCGGAAGGGATTTCTCATGGATAAATTCCGGAACAGCAGAAAAACGGCATTCCAAATTTTCGATATCATTAACAGTGTTATTGATGAGCTTTAATTCATATACCACAGGAATGGCATTTTGCTGTAATGCCAAATTGAAAAGCGGTACAAAAGCAAGCTCTGCTGAAAAGATATTTTCCACTGTATCAGTAGCCATAAAGTTCCTCCGGATATTACGCAATATATTATATCATACGAGGAGTACATTTGCAAATCAAAAAACAAGATAGCTCTAAAATTTATTGGCAATATAACTTTTAAAAACCAGAAATAATAATTAATTATATCCATGCAATCAGCCAATCAAGTTTCAACTCTCGATTTTGCGTAGATTGCACGGTAGATTTCGGCGTCGGAGTCGGAGAAGCAGCAGAAAATCACTTTTTCTATTGGAGCAGAAATGTTGCTCAAAACTGTTTCAATGGCGATTTGTGCCGCCTGTTCTTTGGGGAAGTGATAGACTCCGGTTGAAATGCAGGGAAACGCAACCGTTTTGCAGTTGTTTTCTTTTGCCAGAGCCAGTGAGTTAATGTAGCAGTTTTTCAGAAGTTCTGCTTCGTTGCACTTGCCGCCGTGCCAGACCGGGCCGGGAGTATGGATAACGAACTTGGCGGGCAATTTGAATCCGGGCGTGATGCGGGCTTCGCCGGTTTCGCAACCGTTGAATTTACGGCAGGCTTCAAGCAATTCCCGACCTGCCGCCCGGTGGATCGCTCCATCTACGCCACCGCCGCCCAGAAGCGAACAGTTGGCGGCATTAACAATGGCATCAACTTTCAATTCGGTGATGTCGGCAGTTATTATTTCGATCATGATTCACCTTACTTCTTTGCTATTTCCACTTTCTTCCCGCTGAACGCAACGCCGTATTTGAAAATAGGAGCGATTTGACGGGATTTCATTATGGTATCGTATTGTTTTTCTTCAATTTGGGTCAATGCCTCTTGTGCTAACTGCCGGAGTTGTTCAGCCGAAGCATCTTTGGCGGCTTTCAATTCGATAAGGATACCCGGCAGATTTCCGCTTTTCGGCGTCAGAGCTATGTCGTATCTGCCTGTACCGGATTCACGGTTGGAGGTGATTTCGTAACGATTATCCAAAATTACGCACAACCCCAGAACCAATCCGTGATAGAAGTTTTCATGAGCCGTGTCAAAATTGCTTACCGATTCCAGCAGAAGTTTTTGCAACAGGTTCTGCAACGCGGTGCTGTTTCCGGAATAAATCGCTTCCTGAATACTGATCGCTGTTGATTGCGGAATGATGTCGGTCAACTTTTGCAGGATCTCCTTGTTGTAAACATAGGCGATCTCCTTATTCGGAAGGGCAACTTCGCACATAAAATCCCCGTTGAATGACGGTTCGACTTTGGTGATTTTCAAATATCCCGCCACTAGCAGAAAACTGTAAACAGATGACGGATTGTTCTTTATCTGCGGATAAATCACACTGGGGTCGATGTAAGTCAAAACGGATTTTCCCTGGAGCAATTGATTGAGTTTTTCATAAATGGACTCATCCGCATTGGTCAGAACTTCGCCGATGATCTCATTATTTCCGGTGGATTGCCAGAAAGCTCTGGGTTCGCACTCGTTGCTGAAATAGTTGATAACGGACCACGGATTGAAGATTTCCGACTTGCCGAAACGGTATCCATCGTACCAGGCACAAATTTCATCGTACTTATCTTCCGCTTTGTAGTAACGTGCCATTTCCTTGACTTCATCCGGCGTGAATCCGAAATACTGACTGTATTTGTTTTCAAGGATCGTATTGATTTTAGGGTTGTTCAGACCGCTGAAAATACTCTCCTTTGCCACCCGCAGAATTCCGGTCAGAAAACCGTAAGAAAGATGCTTATTATCTTTCAAGCCTCCGGAGAAAAGATTACGCATAAAGCGGATGACGGAATCATAAAATCCACGCATATATCCCTGCTGGATAGGGGTGTCGTATTCATCGACAATGATAATTGGAGCAATACCGTAGTGTTTGTCTAGCATTTCAGAAAGGGTCGCAAATGCCGCCATACAATCATTTTCATCAGCTTTACCATCCAAAAAATCTTTTATTTTCTGCTTATCATATGCGTTGAGGGCAGGACTTTCCAGCAATTCGAGATGGCGTTCAAATTCTTTCTGCAACAGTTTGTAAATATTACCGTAAGTATCTTGCCACGTTTCGCATTTGACATCTTTGAAAGAAACAAAAATCACCGGATATTTCCCCTGATAATCCCGGTATTTCTGACCGCACGCCCAAATCTTTTTGTTTTTGAAATAGACAGAAGTATCTTCATCGCTCTTCTCAAAAAAGGTGCGGAGCATATCCATATTGAGGGTTTTTCCGAAACGGCGGGGACGGGTGAACAAAGAAACCATGGGGCGTTCATCCAGAAAATCCTTGATGAGCATGGTTTTGTCGATGTAATAATATTCTGTCGAAGCAAGACGGTAATCAGAAATACCAATGGGCAACGGCAGATTTTCCGGCAAAGATGTTTTTGCATAAACTCCGCTGCGGATACGCTGGTCGGTCGGTTTGGGCGTTCCAACAGGAATCATCCATGCTTTACCCATTTTGCGAGCTCGGGCAATTTTTCCCTGCTTGCACAATTCAGACACCCGGCGGGGAGTCAATCCCCAAAGGGCTGCCGCATCTTTAACTTTCATCATATCCGCCATAATAATCTCCTGAAAGGTTCTGTTCACAAAGATATTATACCACACTTGCGGAACAATGTCAAGCAGAGATACGGAATAATTCCGTAAAAATGCGGAACAATGTCAATTTGTTTTGATATTATTCCGAATATTATTCCGAAACAGGGAATTTTATGCTGAAAATTGCCAGATGATTTGGGAGTAAAAATCAAATGCCCACCCTTAAAACGGATGGTCAGAATTGTTGTGCCCTCTTACTCGATTTGAGGAACGCTTATCACCTCCACCAATCGCCACCATTAGACATAACTTCATCCGAAGTTATGTTTAAGTGGCGAATACTCCTCCATATATTGCCCGCGAAGCGCCGCTGCTTACATCATCCGGTTTTGAACGCTGCGTGCCTGTCGGCACGCACGTTTTGCCTGCGCAAAACAAATCTGACAAAATCACTTTTTCAAAATCCAATTTTCTTCCGCTGAAAAATTAAAAAACAGGGATTTTTCCGGTTTTATGGGATATCTGTGCATTTTTTTCTCAAACCTGCTTGACAATCCGCCCGTGAAGTGATATATTATACATATTCATTGAGCGAGTGTAACTCAGCTGGTAGAGTATCACGTTGCCAACGTGACTGTCGCCGGTTCGAATCCGGTCACTCGCTCCATTTTTTTGTCTTAAAAGGTAACTTGCTGCATGAGTGACTCCCGACCAATCTTTCGCGAAGCCCGTAAAAGTGCCGCAGAAAAATTCACCATCTCTTATCCGGAACATCTTCCGATAAGCGCAAAGATTGAAGATATCAAACAACTCTGGCAGAAATCACAACTTATTATTCTCGGCGGCGCCACCGGTTCCGGTAAAACCACCCAGCTTCCCAAAGTCGCTCTGGAACTCGGACGCGGCATCAGCGGCCGCATCGGCTGTACCCAGCCCCGCCGGATCGCCGCAACCGCTATGGCAAGACGTTTGTCTACGGAACTCAAGTGTGAATACGGTGCCGGAGTCGGCAGTCAGGTGCGTTTTGAAGATCGCACCTCCCCGGAAACCGTATTGAAATTTATGACCGACGGTATTCTGCTTGCTGAATTCCGGGATGATCCGTTGCTGTATCAGTATGACACTTTGATCATCGACGAAGCACATGAACGCACGCTCAATATCGATTTTCTGCTCGGCTTGCTGAAAAATCTGCTGCGCCGCCGCAAAGATTTGAAGATCGCCATATCTTCAGCGACTTTGGATCTGGAAAAGTTTCAGGAATTTTTCCCCGGAGCACCGGTGATCGAAGTCGAAGGACGCACCTTCCCGGTGGAAGACATTTTCCTTATGCCGGAAGCAGATGAGGAACTCCCTGAACATGTCGCCCGCGCCGTCGAACTGCTTTCTTCATTTGATCCAAAAGGCAATATTCTGGTCTTCCTCCCCGGCGAACGCGAGATCCGCGACTGTACCGATATGCTCAACGGCAGAAATTTCCGCAACACTGAAATATTACCACTCTATGCCAGATTGAGCAATGCCGATCAGCAAAAGGTGTTTCAATCCAGTCCTCTGCGCCGCATTATTTTAAGTACCAACGTCGCCGAAACCAGTTTGACCATCCCGAATGTAAAATTCTGTATCGATTCCGGTCTGGCGCGCATCAGCCGTTACAATCCCCGCACCCGGATACAGGAACTGCAAATCGAAATGATTTCTCAAGCCTCCGTGCGCCAGCGCCGCGGACGGTGTGGACGGACAGCCGACGGTATTTGCGTACATCTTTATTCGGAGGATGATTACAACCGTTTTGCGCCCTACACCGATCCGGAAATAAAACGCAGTTCGCTTGCCGGAGTCATTTTGCAGATGGCGGCACTGAAACTGCCGGACATTTACCGTTTCCCATTCATCGATCCTCCGAAAAATCAGCTCATCCGCGAAGGCATGAACACCCTATGCGATCTGAAAGCTTTTGATAAAAACAACCGCCTCACCGCCGACGGCAGAATGCTTTCCCGGCTGCCGCTTGATCCGTCTCTGGGAAAAATGCTCCTCGAATCAAGTTCACGGAAAGTTGTTCCGCAGCTGCTGGTGCTCTGCGCCGCGCTTACCGTCGGCGATGTCCGGGAACGCCCTGCTGAAAAAACGCAGGCCGCCGATGAAGCACACCGCCGTTACAAAGATGAAAACAGCGATTTTATCGCGCTGCTCAACTTGTGGAACGCGATCGCTCAATGTGAATCAAACTCCATACTGCGCCGCTTCTGTACGCAAAACTTTCTCAATTTGAAGCGGGTGCGCGAATGGCGCAATCTGGTTGTTGAACTTGCCGATGCGATCCGTTTCCGGGAAAAATTCGCCGATGTCGATCTGTTACCAACGCTTCAAATCCACGAAGCCATTCTCTGCGGCATCCCCCGCAATATCGCCGTACTGGATAAAGAAAACCGCATCTACCGGGGAACTGACGGCAAAAAGTTCCACATCTTCCCCGGCAGCGCTCTGGCAGGCAAAAAGCGGCCGCTCCCGGAATGGATACTAACCTTTCACCTGGTCGAAACCAGCCGGGTTTTCGGAAGAACCGTTGCCGCCATCGATCCATTGATGGTTGAACGGTGCGCCGGACACTTGTGCGGCAGAGTTTACGATTCAGAACACTTTGAACGCCGCAGCGGCTATGTCCGCGCCCGGGAAAAGGTGGTTCTGGGCGGCTTGATCGTCAATGCCGGACGCAGTGTCGATTTCGGCCGCTGCAATCCGGCTGCGGCGCGGGAAATCTTTATCCGTGAAGGTATTTTAAGCGGTGAAGTCATCCTCCCCGGAACTCCGCTGGAGAATTTCACCGATGCAAAAAACGAACTTGAAACCCTTGAATTACGGATGCGCCGCCCGGGGCAGCTGTATGATGAAGTCGCCGCTGAAAACTTTTTTACCGCACATATCCCGGAGGAGGTCAATTCAGTCAAATCGCTCAAGCTCTTTATGAAGCAGAACCCCAACGCTCTCGATATTGCCCCGGAAACGTTGATGCTTGAACAATTCATCAGATTTGATAAAAAAGATTTCCCGGACTTTTTGGAGTTCAACAAGGTGAGATTCAAACTCTCCTATCTCTTTGAACCGGGTTCCGGATTTGACGGCGTAACGCTTCTGGTAAAAGAGTCCATGCTCAACGCCCTGCCCGACCGGGCGTTGGATTATCCGATCCCCGGCTACTATGCCGACTTCGCTGAAGCCATGCTCCGCACTTTGAATAAAGACCTGCGCCGCAAATTTGATGGAGGCATCCCCCGGACCGCACAGCGTTTTGCCGATTATCTCAAAAATGATCCATCCGCCCGGCAGCTGCTTCCGGATGAAGCAATGGCGGAATTTCTCCTTTATGACAGCGAAATCGAACTTCCGCCGCGCAGTTTCGATCTTGACAAAGTTCCGGAATATCTCAAACTGAAGCTCGGAATCTTAAATGAAAACGGTCAATTGAAAGAGCGTTTGCACGAACTCCCCGGACGCATTAAAAATAATTCAAAACTTTCGGTTGCACTTCCCGGTGCCGCGCGGCATATATCCAAAGCCTTGACCGCATGGCCCGCCGATGCCGGAATCATGCCGGAATCGGTGGAAGTTCCGCCGCGCTCCGGAAGAATAAGTTACCCTGCATTAAGTTTGGAAAACGGCACTGTTTCCCGCCAGCTCTTTCTCAAATCTGCCGAAGCACGCCGCAACCACCGCAAAGGTGTGCTGAAACTTTTTATGCTCTCTCATGAACAGCAAATGAAGTTCCTCAAACGCAGTCTGCGTTTTTCCAATGAGCTGAAAATGTCCTTTTTACTCAACACATCCGCCGACAGTTTTGCCAACGATCTGCTCAACGCCGCATTGGAAGATGCTGCAGGATGCGATTTGTGGGAAATTCGTTCACAGGAAAAATTTGATGCGGTTTGCGAAACGATGCAGATGAATTGGAGCGACAGCATAAATAATTTGATCGGTATGGTCGAAGAGTTCGCCGTGCAGGCTTCTGCGATCCGTGCCATCGCCCGCCGGGCAAAGGATGATGCGATCCCTGTTGCCGAACATCTTGATTTGCTCTTTTCGCCCGGATTCCTGCGCCGCAAGGCGGTGATTTCCGACTATCCGCGCTATCTGCGCGCACTGAAACTCCGCGCCGAACGGCTGGTCAACGCCCCTGCCCGCGATGCTCAAAAAGGCGAAATTCTCGAAGAGTATCTGGATAAATTTTATGCGGCATGGGAAAGTATCGGCTCACTGGTCGATTCCGACGGACTTTACGAATTCTGGCTCCTTCTGGAAGAGTGCCGTATCGCCATCTTCGCCCCTGAAGTCAAGTGTTCCATAAAATCACCCGTCGCCAAACTCCCGGATTTCTGGAAAAATCTGCGCCTTTGACCGTTGTTTTTAAAGAACCATCCCGGCAATCCACCCGGCAATAAGCAACGGGATATTGAAGTGGATAAAGGTCGGAATCGTTGAATCGTAAATATGGTCATGCTGACCGTCAGCATTCAAACCGGCAGTAGGACCGAGAACCGATTCAGAAACCGGCGAACCGGCATCGCCCAAAGCTCCGGCGACACCGACAATGGAAACCGTTGCCAAAGGAGAAATACCAAGTTTGATGCACAACGGCACATAGATCGCGGCAATAAGCGGCACCGTGGAAAAAGATGAACCGATCCCCATCGTGATGACCAGACCGATAAAGAGCATGATAAAGATCGCCAGTCCACGCCGGTCGCCGATGCCGTCGGCAGTAAGCTGAACGAGCGTATCCACGCTTCCCGTAGCTTTCATAACTTCGGCAAAGCCGCTGGCGGCGATCATCACGATACCGATGCCGCCCATAAGGTAAACGCCCTGCGTAAAAACATCCTGCGTGCCGCGCATGGTGATGACCCGCGCTGCAACGAAAACAGCGATACCGCCCAGAGCGGCGATGATGAGTGAGTCAAGGAAAAGTTGTCCGGCAAGTGCAACGATGATGGCGATTACACCGGCAATGACATTGAGAGGTTTTATTTCGACTTCTGTATCTCCGGAAGCCATTACCGGCAAATCTTTGTACACCCGCGGATTGCGGTAGGAAAAAAAGACGGCGATCAGCACGCCGGCGATCATGCCGAGTGCCGGAATAAACATCGCTTTGGGCGCCATATCTGCGGTAGCGGCAAGACCGAATTTATTGATGTTGCCGATAAGAATTTCGTTGAGGTAGATGCGACCGAAGCCGAAAGGCATAACCATGTAGGGGGTGATCAAACCGAAAGTCAGAATACAGGCGACCGCGCGGCGGTCAAGATTGATCTTCCGGAACACTCCGAGCAGCGGCGGGATGAACACCGGGATAAAGGCTATATGCACCGGAATAAGGTTCTGGGAAGATATTGCTGCCAGAGTGAGGATTCCGAGCAGAGTGTATTTGAAAGTGATCAATTTTCCCGGAGTCAGCTCTTTATTGAGCCGTTTAAAGAGCATTTTCGCCAACAGCTCCGTCACGCCGGAGCGGGAAATGGCGATGGAAAAAGCTCCCAGCATGGCATAGTTGAATGCCAGCTGTGCGCCGTGCTCCAACCCTTTACTGAATGCCGCCATCGTGGCAACGCCGCTCATCTTGGCAAGCAGTCCGCCAAAAAGCGAAGAAATCACCAGAGCGAACACAACATTGAGGCGCAATGCTGAAAGTATCAACAACAGCAACACAGCCAGCACGACCGGGTTTAAAGCAAAATCCCAAAACATGACACATCCCCTTGTATTTTATTATTTTTTCTGTTCAACATTGGAAGTCACCCGCAAGATGCCGAGTTTACTGGTAAGCGGCAGGGAATCAAGAGTGAGTGCGCCTTTAAAAAAATACATTCGCTCCTCTCCGGGGGGGAGCATAATATTTTTGATAAAACCGATCTCTTTGGAAACCAGCACCTTATTCCCCGGCATCAAAGTTACCGGATAATGCAAAACCGGTTCTTTGAATTCAAACGGCAAACGCACCCAACGTTTTTCATCCGGTCCGGTCATACCGGGCAGTACCGGCTGAATAAAGATCCCGACATTATCTGATTCATTGCTGAACCACTCCGGAATATGCACCTTTTTTTCGCCCTTATTGGCGAGAGCAAATGTTACCACTCCCGGACGACCGGCCCGGGCGACAGGATTACCAAGGACTTGCAGCTCAAGATCTTTTGCATCGATCTTTTCATATTTTATCTGTCCATGGGGTATCCCCATTGCCACCCGGATTTTTTTCTCTCCGCCTTTGTCGGCGGCACATCCGCAGAGCATACATGATAAAACTGATACGACCAAAAGATTCACACTCAAAAGTTTCACTTTGACCTCCCTTCATAATTATTTTATATTCAATTGACTTATTTCAAGTAATAATTCAAGTCTGGTCTTCTCGTCATTTTCCACCCGCAACCGTGCCAGCAGTTCCTGCTGGCGGGACAGACGGCGTACTCTTCTCAAATCTGCGACCGCCTCCATTACAGCGCGCGGCGCATCAGAAATACGGATGTTTTTTACCAACAGACGGCTGACCTCCGGACAAGGTGTTTCGATCAAAAGGGAATTCAACTCCGCCGGAACGGTATCCATTTCATCGTTGAGCGCGCAATTTATTACGATATTCAATGCCTTGACCACCGGGTCACTGTTTTCAAAAGTTTCGTTTTCCAGCTCCTGCGCGATCCGGCGGGCGCTGTCAACAGAAGCCATGGCGATTTCCAGAAGTTCCAGCAGAGCGACCCGTGCCGGATCGGTTTTAATGACCGGAACTGCCGGAGCTGCCGGAACCGGATTTACCGGTTGAGCCGGACGGGGACGGTTCGCCGAAGCGACCGATTTATCCAGAGCCGACTTGATCGCATTGGTGCTGACTTGAAGCATGGAGGCAACTTTTTCAATATAAACTTCCAATTCGACCTGATTTTGAACCAGTCGGAGGAAATCAGCGACAAATCCCGCCGCTTCCGCCCTGCCAGACGGGCTATCCATTTGAAATTTTTCCGGAAGGATGGCATTTAAAATATCCAGCCACGGCACAGCCTGATCGACCAGAGATTTCAATACTTCTCCGCCCTGATTGGCAAACACTTCATCGGGGTCCTTGCCGCCGGGGATCTGCAATACCCGCAAATCGACCGACAGCGGCAGCAGAATTTCTGCAGCGCGCAGTACCGCTTTCTGTCCGGCACTGTCGGCATCAAAGGAAAGGATAAGATTATTGGAATAACGCCGGATCATCCTTGCCTGTTCCGGAGTGAATGCCGTACCCAATGGGGCGACGGCACAATCTATCCCCGCCCGGTGAAAAGCGATGGCATCAAGCTGTCCTTCACAGAGAATGGCTTTTTTCATCCTGCCGATCCCCTGCCGCGCCTGCGGCAGAGCGTAAAGGAGTTGACCTTTGTGAAATACCGGAGTATCCTGGGTATTGACATATTTTCTGCCGTCGGCAGGTTTGGCTTCCAGAGTTCTGGCACTGAAACCGACCGGTCTGCCCTGCTCGTTTTCGATGGTAAAAGTAACGCGGTCATGGAACTGGTCATAAAGTCTGCCGGTATCTTCTTTACGGCGGATGATACCGGCGGTGAGCAGTTCATGCTCGGTGAAACCAAGTTTGCGGCCGTATTCCAGACAATTTGTCCACCCGGACGGAGCCATACCGATTTTAAATTTCTGTATCACATCAGAAGTTATACCGCGATTACGTAGATAATCCGCCGCCGGACTTTGGGGATTTTCTGCGAGCAGACGGCAGAAAAATTTACTGAATTCGGCATTTACAGCAAGCAGACGTTCACGTTCACCCTGTTGGACACGCTGTTGGGTATTGAACTCTTTTTCCGGGATGATAACGCCGCACCTGGCAGCCAAAATCTGTGCGGCATTGACGAAGTCGACATTTTCTTTGTCCATGAAAAAGCGGAACACATCCCCGCCTTTACCGCAACCGAAACAGTGATAACTCTGCCGCGCCACATCGACATGAAAAGATGGTGTCTTTTCCTGATGAAAAGGACACAATCCTTTGAAGCTCGATCCCCCGGAACGCTTCAACTGTACGCCGAATGAGGAAATGATATCCGCAATATCGCTTCGGGAACGGATCTCTTCAATAATATCTTTATTAAGATCCAGACTCATTGGCTACCGTCCGATGATACGGATACGACGGTTGGCATAATCGGCGGCCGCGGCATTACGCATCTTTGCCGGAAGCCGCAGATAAAGCCGGTAAAGCTGAACCGCATATGCCCGGTCAAGCTGGTTGATGTCGATCGTCCGGGCAATATTGAACAGCAAATTGAAATCACTCAATCCGTTGACCGCACTTTTCAGCGCATCCAGCGCCTCTTTGCGTTTGCCGTGCAAAATCAGGCATTTGCCCAATTGATAATTGAGGACATTATCTTTTGCATATTCCGGTTTGCTTTTCAGGAGATTGATGTATTGCAGAACATTTTTATATTTCAATTCAGTACCCAGATTGCAGAGTGCGATCAATGTTCCGGTATCTTCACGGCTGAGTTCGTGGGCGTTGCAAAGCATCTGATAGGCGTTTCGGCGGTGCATGGGGAAATACATCCGCAACCGTCCGCAGGTATAAAGAGCAGCAAAACTGTCCGGATACTCTGCGGCAACTGCTGAAGCCAGATCCAATGCTTCATTGAGCTTGCCGTTTTTCTCGTGGTTCAATGCCATCAGCAGCCGGGCTGAACAGTTGTCCGGATTATTTTTCAATATAGCTTCCAATTGAGCGGTACTCTTTTGAATATCTCCATTGCGCAATTCGCGGACTGCGATATTCAATCTCTCGTTATCCGCCACCCGTTTGCCGCAACCGCAAAGGATCATTGTCAGCAATAAAAATGCGGTAAAACACTTCTTCATCTTTTCTCCCCTGTATATATAAATTATTTTGTACGCAATCTCTTAAATCCCAGTGCCGCAACATAAACCACTCCGGCAATCACCACGATCGCGGGGCCGGAAGGCAGACTCAAAAGCGAACTTGTTATCAATCCGGCGACCACAAAAAATGCATTGAATATTCCGGCAACGATCATCATATTTTTCAAACGCGATGTACAGCATCCGGCGGCGGCGGCGGGCAGTGTCAGCAACGCGATCACCAGCATGATACCGACCAGATTGATCAGCAATACAATGGTGATTGCCGTCATAGCAAGCATGATCAGATAGATAAGATTGTTTTTTACCCCGCGCAACGATGCATAAGTTCCATCAAAAAGCATCGCCAGCAGCTGCGGAAAGAACAAAACCGTCGGCACGATAACCGCCGCATCCAATGCCAAAGTCAGATAAAGATCCTGACGGGAAAGCAGCAAAATGTTGCCGAAAAGATAACTCTGCCAATCAACATACCCCGGAGTGTGATCCAGAAACAACAAACCGATAGACATTCCGATCGCCCATACCGCCCCGATAACAGTATCTTCACGTTCTTTGGCACAAATACTGACGATACCGACAGTCAATGCGGCGGCGAGCGAACCGGCCAGAGCACCAACGGTTGCGGTAATAAAAACCAATCCGCATGCCCGCTGCAAAAAGAGTGCCAATCCGAATCCGCCCAGTGCGGCATGGGCACTTGCTCCGGCAAGCGAAGATATTCTCCGGGTAACGACCAGAGTTCCGATGACGCCCAGAGCCGGGGAAATCAGAATACTGACGAGCAGTGCAAAACGCAAAAATCCCCATTCCGGAGCAAAGAGTATCGCCTGAATATCCATTATTTCCCCTCCCCGTGTTCACAATGGCAGAAGCAGGAGTGGTCATGCTTGATCAAACTCATGTGATGGTGATATATCTCATTGGCAGTTTCAGCGGTAAAATCGGCAGGAGAGTGAGTCACCACCAGCTTATTGACACAGATTATCAAATCGGTTTCCCGGTTGACAAAGCCGAGATCGTGCGAAACGGTGACCACGGTCATGCGTTTACGCAACTCATCAAGAATAGCGTAAAACTGTTCTTCGGCGCCGGGATCGATATTGGCAGTCGGTTCATCAAGGAGCAGCAGTTCCGGTTCACCGGCAAGTGCGCGGGCGATCAACACCCGCTGCCGCTGACCGCCGGACAATCCGGCAAAGGAACGCTCAGCCAGATCGGCGATACCGAGTTCAGCGAGAACATCCATCGCGTATTGGCGGTCTTTTTTATCATACCGGAAAAAAGTCCTTCTGGAAACCCGTCCCATCAACGCAACTTCCAGCACACTCACCGGAAATGCGGCATCCAACTGATGATACTGCGGCATATAACCGATACGGCGGCGGGATTCCGCAGGAGTTTTTCCAAATATTCTGACCCTGCCCTTATCCGGAGCAAGAATACCGAGCAGGATCTTAAGCAAAGTGCTTTTACCGCCGCCATTGGGGCCGACGATACAACCGGATTCTCCGGGCATCACTTTCAAAGAAGCATCTTCAATGACCGTAGTCCCGTAACTGTAGGCAAATGAAACATTTTCAAGTTCAATCACCGGGACGGGCGTTTCGCTTTTACAGCAATGACATGAACAGCTCATTTTTTCTCCCCGAATCCCCGGCAAATCGCGTCGCCCATCTTTTTGAAATTATCCATCAGATCATACGCCAGCGGGTCAAGCGGCAACGCTTCACCATCAATACGGCGCGCCAGTTCCTGCGCGGTGCGCGGATTGAACTGCGGCTGAACAAAGACCAGTTTTATATTTTCCGCTTCCGCCTTTTTTATCACCGCTGCCAACTGAACGGCGGTCATCTCCCGACCGTTGATCTCCAATGGATGCTGTTTGAGATCATAAGCATCGGTAAAGTATCCGAATGCCGGATGATAGACCAGGATCGTCCGCTTGGCATAAGGCAAAAGTTTTTTCTTCAAACTCACCTCAATACCGGAAAGTTCCGACGTGAATTTTTTCAAGTTCTCCGTGTAGTATCCGCCATTTGCCGGATCATACTGACACAGAACCGAGGCGATATTTCCGGCAATTTTCGCGGCATTTTCAGGAGAAAGCCACACGTGCGGATCAAGTGCTTCTTCATGGTGATGGTCGTGAGCGTGCCCGTGCCCGTCGCAACAGCCATGTCCATCCTCAAAATGGCGGCGTTTGATATTTTTGGAAACATCAATCACTTTCACCCCGGAAGGCAATGCCCGGACGGCACTGTTTTCAAAATTCATCCCGGTAGTGAAAAAAAACGCAGATTTTCCGGCGTTGCGAATATCCGCCGGACGGGGGGAATAATCATGCGGACTGCGCCCTTCCGGAAGCATAGATACCACGTTTGCCCGGTTTCCGGCGACAGCAGATGCAATAAAAGCGATCGGCGGCAGACCACAGGTTACGGAAATTTTGCTGCCGTCTTGCGGCTCCGGAGTTTTTCCGCATCCGGCAAGCAACACCCCGGCAGCAACTGCGGCTGAAATTATATATCTTTTCAAAAAGCGCATACATTCACCTTGAGTAGATTCGACAAAAATAAACTGTTACTATCCAATCTGAAGAATATAACACCTTTTCATCAATAATTCAAGCCGTTTTTACAACAATTCACTTATTCAATGCGGCAAGATCGATTTCAAAATGCCTGCCGTTGAAGTCAACCGCATATTTCTGCTGCTTCAAGGCGGTTATTTCCGGCAGTTCCCCTCCACGTCGGATCGGGAACAACAAAGTGGCAAACCTGAAATTTTTCTTCTTTTTTGTCAGCATCCTGACCGTAGTTGCCGGATGCAGAACAAGATCGTTACGTCCGACGAACCAGCCTGCCATCGGAGCTTTGGTGCGCCCGGAAACGGCGGAAATTTTCAATTTCTCCGGGAACAGCGGCACGATAAGCAGATCGTACTCTTTTCCGAAATCGCTCATCAATGCTCCCGGAAACGATTTAACTTTTTTCATTTTCAACGTATCAAGCTGAAAACGCAATTCATAGTCGTGCGGCAAACCGTCGACCGGTTTGAGTGTATCGACCACGCAGAAAAATTCCGGCTTGCAGAAACGTACCTCACGAGTATGGGAAGCTACTTTAAACAGCGGAACATCGGCCTCATTGCCATCGTACTTCCATTTGGCAAAGGTATCAGTATAAGATGCTTTTGCATAATCAAATCCGGCATTGCTGATCCATTCCGCTTTGACCGGCCGTTTGGAAACTTTCGGCATATAGCGCATCTGCACCATATTGTCCACCAGAACCGTATTGTGATCTGCTGCCGATCTGCCGTGCCAGCGGAATGCACTCTTTTCGTACTGCCCTCCCCCATCGTCAAACAACAGCTCCTCTCCGCCTTTGTAAATATTGATATTGAGTTTATCCCAATGCTGATGCCCGTTACCGATGGGACCGACATCAAAACAGCAGTAAAGCGCATCTTTATCCCAGCTTGAACGCATAGCAATAAATCCGGCATAGGGCAAAATACGCGAAGCAGTCGGTTGCCCCTCCGGCACCGTCCCTTTTTTTCGTTCAGACACCGCCCACAGAAAATCTTTGCGTCCCGGGAAAAGCATGACCAGTTCACTCAACAACCGCTTCAATTCAAAAGTGTAACAGTCATTGGTCCGCGGCGCGGTCAAAGCCGGAGTGGACAAATCAACCACCGCGTCCCCGGCATGTTCGATGGTATCGACGAACTTCTCCGGCAACTCTGCCATACGATGACTCAACTGTGCCTGTTTCAAAATCTTCATGGCGCAATTCAGACTGACGAAGTGATAATCCGGCGACAGCTCATCGTGCATACCATCCGGCAGCATCTGACTGCAAAATGCTTTACTGAAACGTTTTACTGAAAACTCCCGCAGCTTTGCCGCATGGGTGAACTCCGGAAATTGAGAAGCGAAGGTGTAAATACCTGCCATCTCCATCAACAGCCAGTTGCCTCTTTTGCGGTGATGGGTCTTAAGAAATTCAGCCTGCTGACACATTGAAGCCAGCATCAGACACAAATTTTCGTCAGTAAAAACGGTCGATTCCCGGAAAATTTCAAATGCACAGGGCCAGAAGCTCATCAATCGTATGCCGCACTCGATGGAACGCCACGTATTGAGACCGCTCTCGCCATCTGCTTCAAGCGGCGAAGTATCATCCACCCAGGAGCGCAACTGTTCATTGAATGCTGCGGCATATTTCACACTTTTGGCAGTTTCAAAACATTTTGCCATATCCAGCCAGAAATACATTCTGCCCAGCTGCCAGAGCCATTCATGGTTCACCGGCAGTTGTTTCAACGTCGGATTGAAGTGCCAATCGATCCTGCCGTCCGGAAACTTCCACGGGATATTTATCACCGTCACCTCTCCGGCGACAGCCCGGTCGGCGGTTTCAACTGAAAAATCCTCATTTTTCCACAATCCGTCAAGAAATGTATTCACCGGACGGCGGCGGTAAAACTCCGCAACCGCCCGGATCATACCGGTATCATCCTGTTTCAAATATGCATTTTGAAACTCTTTTCCCAGTAGAGCATGGTCGAGCCGCTTCCAGAGCAAAGCGAGCAACCGGCGGGATTTTTCAGTTGATTTCATCTTATATCACCTTTATTTGACTTTAAGGATCGCCACACCGTAGCAGGGCAAAGCAACTTCTGCGGAAACAGTTTCCGGACAGAGCCGTTTGAAGTCAACCTTGCTCCATTTGCCTTTTTCGGTGAGTATTTCGATTTTTTCAACCTTGTCGAGTTTGATATCCAATGCATCGATGGGGTCATAACCGAGGTTGCAGATCATAAGCAAAGTGGAACCGTCTCTGGCGGTACGCTTGATCGACATCACCGGAGTATCATTCATGACCGTTCCCTGAACGACATCTTTATCCAGAAACTCCAGCAAATGTATCATCCAGAGTTTACGGGGCATTCCGGCACGCAGAGTAAAGTGTTCTTCAGTACTCAAAGCAACGGTCAGGATTTTCCCGCCGAGAGAGTTTTCAAACAGCACTGAACCGGGAACGATCCGGCGGCGGTCGCCTTTGAGCGCATAAGCTGTAGCTTTAATGTCGGTCAGGACTTTCGCCTTGGGGGATTTCACGACCAGTTCAGGAGCTCCTGCCCAGCTGCGGGTGTAGATATAACCTTTACGGTATTTGTAGACTTCGGAGTAGTAGTAGCAATCCGGAGTGCGGGTCTCAATTCCCATGTATTTGGAAAAACCGCGTTTGCACAACTCAATGGCGGCGGCGCCGTCGATGAACATTTTCTGCTTGAACATCTCCATCAACTGCGCATCGGTCAAACGGCGGACCGCATTGGCACCGCGCAGCGCATAGACCCCGGGATGATCGAAGAAAACTTCTCCGGAATAAGGAATACCGTAAATACCGGCGTAGTACGCCCAGCTCTCTTTTTTCATCGTCACGATGGGAGTGCTGTTGCTGGTGGAGTGCAAAAGGTGTTCACTGCGGTATCCGGGGATGTAAAGACCGGTATCGGAACTTCCCTGCACGGCTTCAAAGAGCGCAGGGTAGAATTTGGCATATTTTTCCAGCAGTGCGGTATAACATTCGCTGACTTTCCAGACACCGCTTTTGGTGGCATTGACATACCAGAGTTTGGAACCTTTCAGACCGTTGAAAATAGCCGAACAGAGTTTGGCGTGCAGACTCACAGCGGATTTGCTGTGGGGAGCATGGGGGAAAGTGTCGCTTTCATCAAAGAGGGACGGAACAACTGCTCCGAAATGCTTACGGTACATCTGGGTGCGGAGTACGGTATAGGCGAATTCCCGGGGGGATTCTTCAACGTAGTGCGCGTTATTCATACGCATCATGAGCGGCTGACCTTTGGCGGCAAATTCCCGGGTGACGTCAAAGTAGTGATAGTATTCTCCTCCGGGACAGCAGGTTCCGCCGGGGATGGAAGGATCGACCGAGTTGATCCCTTCACGGATATATTTACCGACATTGGCGACGCCTTCACGGCGCAGGATCTCATAATTGAGGTAAACCTGATCGGTATTTTTGGAATTGACCACCGCCAGGCGGTACTCTTCCGGAGTTTTGAAGTTTCCGTTGAAGCGGCGGTTGTATTCCGCGACGTGCAGTTCACAGAAACATTCTCTGCCGCCGTTATTGGAACGGATATCATCGTCACCGAGGATAAAAAACGGTTTTTCCGCCGCGACTCTGGCGCCGACAGTACGGATATACTTGGCAAAATTGGGATTCAACGCACAGAAACGGGAGGCTTTCTGAGTCGAAGTATAGGTACGTGTCCAGCCGTCAATGACCACCGTCGGATTGGTAACGTGGCCGAGAATAGCCTGAATCAGGATACCGAGTTTGATCGGATGTCCGGCAAGACCGGCTTTGACCTTGCGGTAACTCCGGATCATCTCTTCCAGATACTGATACTGGTCGGAACGCCGGGGATTGAGCGGCATACTGTAAAGCACGGTATCGATCCCGGTACGTTTGTGAAATTCAATAATATCTTTGATCGCGGTCTCTTCAAAACCGATCGATGACGGAATGATATTCCACATATTGAATTTTTTGGTAAGGAAGTCATAACGACCTTCGGCGCATTTCTGTTCCTTGACACTGGCACAACCGGCGGCAAGTGCGGCAAGAACGACCAGTAAAACGGTTTTTTTCATTTTTCACCTTTCTATCCTGATGATCAAAGTTTCATAACATGCCATAGTCCGGTCGACACTGACAACACCGTCATTAGCGGTGAATTTCAAATCCTTCCAAGTGCCGTCCGCGGTAAGTTCGGAAACCTTTGCCGCACCGGTGAATTTCAAATCGAGCTGTTCAATGGGATCAAAGCCGAAGTTGCAGAGCATCAGCAGAACTGCACCGTCCGGGAGCCGGCGGGAAATGGACATTGCCGGATGTTCAATGAGCAATGTACCTTCAGCGGCATTGCTGTCGATGGCTTCAAGAATTTTGATGAGCCACTCTTTACGGGGCACACCTCCACGGGGAGTGAATTCATCGGTAGTACAGAAAACAGTGGTACAGATCCTGCCGCCGAGCTGATTGTTATACACGACCGCGCCGGGGCAAACCAGTTTCTGTTCCTCAAGGGCAGCACCGTAGAACGGAGAATAGTACATATTGGTGACCACTTCCAAATCATCAGCGACCGGAACCAGTTCAGGAGCTCCCACCCAGGTACGGCAGTAGATCGGAGCATCACTGCCGACATAATGTTCACCGTTGAAGGGGAATGTCGGCTGCTGTGCTTTTACTCCCATATATTTGTCAAATCCGCGTTCGGTAAGAGCCAGAGCGGCAGCACCGTCAATAAGCAGTTTGCCTTTGAACAAAGTTTCCAGAGCTTCATCACTCAGGCAATCGACCGCATCTTTACCGCGGATGGCGTAAACACCGCCGAGATCGAGCTCTTTTTCGGCAGAAAACGGAATGCCGTAGATACCGAGAAAATCGCTCCAGGACGGCTCCAGATAAACCCGCACATCCCGGTTGGTGATCGCGTGCCAGTTACCTTTGTCCGGACGGATGGGGATACGGATACCGGTAGTTTCACTCTTTTTGACTTCGTTATACAACGCCGGATAAAATTTGGCATACTTCGCCAGAATGTCGGTATATTTTCTGCTGACGATAACACCGGGACGGCGGCAGTTGACGAACCAGAGCTTGGCACCGTCCAGACCGTTGAAAATAGCAGACACCTCTTTGGCATGAAAACTGATCGCAGCTTTACTGAAGAGCGAATGGGGGAAAGTGTCACTTTCATCCAGAACCGTTTTCACATTGCTGTGATATTTACGGTAAGCCTGGGTCTTGAAAGCATTGACCGCCATATTGCGGGGCGACTGCTCCACATAGTCTGCGTTGCAGATACGCATGACTGAACCATCCTGGGTTTTGGAAGCCATGGCAGCGGCGACATCCTGATTGAAGAAATATTCACCTCCGGGCATACAACTGCCTCCGGGAATGGAGGGATCGACCGAATCAATACCTTCACGCAGCAAAGCCGCGACCCGGTTCACCGTATCCTGACGGAGCTGGTCAAAGTTTTTGTAAAGTTCGCTGTTCACATCGGATTCGCAAACCGCTTTCCGGTACTCTTCCGGAGTAAAGTTTGTTCCATGGCGGCGGTTGTATTCAGCTGTATGCAGTTCGCAGAAGCACTCGACTCCATTTGACCAGGAACGGATATCATCGTCGCCGAGGATGAAAAACGGTTTCTCTTTGGCAACCAAAGCGCCTACAGTGCGGATGTAATCGGAGAAGTTGGGATCCAGCGAACAGAAACGGCTGATAGCCCCTTCCTTCGCACCATGGGTGACAGCCCGCGTCCAATTTTCTGCTTCGACATCAGAACCGATAACATGGCCGAGAATGCTCTGAATGAGAACACCGGCTTTGATCCCGGGTTCACAGGCAAGCAATGCTTTAAGTTTGCGGAAACTTGCGACCAGACGTTCAGCCTTGACGATGGCACGCCCCTGCGGGTGAAAAGACAAACTGTAAAGCACCCGAGGGATACCGGTTCTCTGATAGAACTCAATAATATCTTTGGCAGTTTCTTCCTCTCTTCCCGGATTGTAGGGAATGATGTTGAAAAATTTAAAGTCACTCATTGCAGCACCTCTTTATGTAAATGTATTTGAGTAAATATTACCTTTTCGTAATGACTTATACTTAAAATAACGTGATATAAAGGTAATTGCAAGAACAATGAGAAGATTTTTATGTTAATTTTTCACATCTGATTTCAATATTTACTGCTTACCGGCTGTGAAAGCAAAA
The DNA here is from genome assembly GCA_015061605.1 of Lentisphaerota bacterium. Lineage (GTDB taxonomy): Bacteria > Verrucomicrobiota > Lentisphaeria > Victivallales > Victivallaceae > UBA1784. The sequence goes on from SUWH01000014.1 coordinate 33,359, forward strand.
ACAGCTTCTGGAATTTCAGCATCGTTCCCGGCAGAATTTCCTCCGGAGTAATGAAAGAATGCGTTTCCGACTGACATTTTTCTAAAAAAAGTCACAGACATCTCATAAAAAACAACGGACGGCGGCGTCTCGCGGCCAATCTCGCGCCTTGCTGCGCTCGCCTCGCGGGTCACATACGTGAGTATGCTCCCCGCTCTTCTTGCTTGCAAAACACGACATTGCCGCACGATCCATCCGCCGGTCTTCGCACAAAGCTCCGCCCCGACAAGCCGATTGAATCATTCGTTTTTTAAACACGGCGTAAAATGGTGGTGCGACCTGACGGCACGCACGTTTTGCCTGCGCAAAACAGAGTCTGCCAAAATCACTTTTTCAAAATTCAATTTTCTTTCGCTGAAAAACTTGAGAAAGCAGATGTTTTTCTTATTTTATGGGACAGCTGTGAAAAAAAAGTTATTGTCCCAAATTTTGTGAAACTCCTATGTTAATTTGTAATGATAATCGTTATTGTACAAAAAATATACTGCAAAAACAGTAATTTGTCAAACAATAAAACGGTTTGATTGCAGTCGGCGGATGCATCCGGCTTCGCGCGAAGCTCCGCCGTGGCAAGGTGTGAAGATGCTTGTCGCGGCGTAATGTAATGAAGCCGGAAGTCCGAAGATTTGCCAAGAGATTGCGCGCAATGCGCCGCCGTCCCGTCACGGCGTAGTGTAACGAAGACGGAAGGTTATATTTTTCACAAAAAATGAGACAAAACCAAAAAAAAGATATTACGAGAAACACAAAAGGTCTCTCATAATATCTTTTTTGCGTCAGAATTTCATCCGATATATTCGATCAGATTTTCGGTATAGTCGGACAGAATCCCCTGAATGCCCATTTCTGCATAACGCCTGATGTCGCGGGGCAAATTGGCGTAGTAGACATTGGAAAATATTCCAAGTTCCCTGCTGGTCTGGCAATATTCCGGAGTCATGTCGGTCCAGCGCGGCTGGGCGACTTTGCAGCCGAAATCTTTCATCGTATGCAGCGAGGCGATCCGGGTCGGGGTCGGACGGTTGAGTACACACAATTCAATATCCGGATCGATATCGCGGATACGCTGTGCTTCGTCGTAATTCAACATGGTCATGTACGCCTGATCGTGCATATTGAAGTCTTTGAACATGCCGCAGATTTTTTTTAATCCGGCGTCTTCACTGGTGTATATTTGGATATTCATGAATACTTTATGATGAAGTTTCTCCAGAACCTCCTGGAATGTGGTAATGGGGCAACTTTCCATGCGGGGAGCATCAAGTTTGCGTCCGGAACAATCGACAAAGTATTCATAGTAGCTGAAGTTCAACTGTTTAAGCTCTTTCAAAGTATGCTGATCCACCGGACCGGTACCGTTTGAATTGCGGTCAAGATCAGGATCGTGAAGCAGGACGATCTCATTGTCTGCGGTAGCACGCAAATCAAATTCAATAAAGTCGGTACCCAGATCCACCGCCGCCTGCAAGCCGGCAAGAGAATTTTCGGGATAACGCCCGATGTAACCGCAATGGGTGGTGGTGCAGAGACGGTCGATTTTTGCCCAGAATTCATGGATGGAGGAATAAGGATGTTTTTTCATGATTTACTCCGGATTGGTGTTTTTAATGAAATACTGTGTTAATGTAGCATCGGTTCAGCACTAAAGCAAATGCATTTTTATGATTTCTGCTTGAAAAAAGTTAAAAACAGATGTATTTTAAAAACAACCCCAAAAATTAATTCAAGGAATTGGATCATGTTGAAGAAAACCAATCTGTTGTTGGCGGCATTGGCTCTGGGAATTTTTTCCGGATGCGCCACCGCCGAAGTCACAAAAACTGCGCAACCTGAAACTGCAAAGCAAACGGTGAACGCCGCTCCCAAAGCCAAAGCAGCAAAAAAAGCTAAAAAAGTTAAAAAGCCGGTCATCAAGTACCCTGCCCTCACCGATCCGCAATCCTGGACCATGGTCGTTGTGCCGGATGTCCAGACCTACATCAAACAGATCGAAAATCAGGGTATCATGGATATGATGCTGGCATGGATCGTCCGCCGCCGCGAAGAGATGAATATCCGGCAGGTGCTTTTTACCGGCGACCTGGTCTACTCCAACAGCCACGGCTATGTTGAGCAGCCCAAGGGGTTGCGCTTCTTCCGTTCCGGCAGACTGCGCGATTTGATCGGCGAAGAACAGTGGAAAGCCTTTTCCCGGTTGATGGAACGGTTGGACGGTGAAGTTCCCTATATCCTCTCCACGGGTAACCACGATTACGGTGTCGGCAGCGCGGAAAACCGCAACTCCTATTTTGATAAATATTTCCCGACTGACCGCAATCCGCTCACCCGCCGCCACCTTGTTGCCTGTGCCCCGAATGCTTTCGGTTTGAGCACCCTGCAGACTGCTGCCTATGAATTTACCGCCCCTGCCCCGGACGGCAGAAAGTTTCTGGTCATTTCCCTTCAGTTTGCTCCCACCGATGCCGATCTCGCCTGGGCGAAAAAAATCGCTGACATGGAACGTTTTGAAAACCATATCGGCATTGTGCTGACCCACAGCTACATCCGCGCCAACGGTCTCCGCATTGAAAGTGAAAAATATGCGTTGAGCAAAGCCGGCGGCAACCCCGGTGAACAGATTTTCCAAAAGTTGGTTTATCCTGCCAAAAACATCCGTATGGTCGTTTGCGGTCATGTCTGCAGTCCCGACAAATGGGAAAGTGCGGTCGGTTTCTCCTGGGCGAAAAACTCTTCCGGCAAGAGCGTTGCCCAGATGGTTTTCAACACCCAGGCCATCGGCGGAGGATTCAGCGGCAACGGCGGCGACGGCTGGCTGCGTCTGCTGGAATTCATGCCCGACAGAAAGACCATCAAAGCAACCACCTATTCTCCGTTCTTCGGCAGCTCGACTTCCACCAACCACATGTCGTGGAAAACCGATGCCCGCAACGAATTCACATTCACTCTTGAATAATCTTTTTCATTCAACTTTCGGCAACTTTCGGGGTGCATTTTTTCACCTCTTTCCGGAAAAAGCAGAGTATTTTGCCGCTCCGTTGTCCAGATATCAGATTGCTGATTTGACACGTTGAGTTGGACATGTCGTACGGGTACGAGATGTCCAACTCGCGGCAAAACAGATCGTGCAGCATCCGCAAACATAAAGACAATGGGCAGCTTGTTGTCCGTTATCGTCCGTCAGACAACATCGCGCCATGTGGTACTTCGCCCGTGCGCCGGCCTCGACCGAGGCGACGACCGCAAGGCCAGCGGGAGCAAAAAAAACCGCCGTCAGGCGAGCGGTAAACGTGCCGCTGCGAGGTATCGCGCCCTCCCGCTGGTCGGACTTGATCGATTTACCACTAAAAAAACAAGTGCATTACTTACTACCTCACGCATGTCGGGCGAACAGCCCGACGATATGCGCACAGCCAGTCGCCAAGGAGCGATATCGCGCCGCTATCCGGTGGTTTTGTCAAGGCGAAGCCGAGGGAGTGAACTTATGTTCTCGACCGAGGCTGAGTCCGCCGACAAGGCCAGCGGGAGCAAAAAAAATCCGCCGTCAGGCGGAATCAAAAACTACCTCACGCATGTCGGGCTGAAAAGCCCGACGATATGCGCACAGCCAGCGGGAGCTAAAAAATCCGCCGTCAGGCGGAATCATCTGCCGCGACAGCGGCTACCTCACGCCTGTTGCGCGTTCAGCGCAACGACAGGCGCACAGCCAGCAGCTCAAGGAGCGATATCGCGCCGCTATCCGGTGGTTTTGCCGAGGAGCCGCGACAGGAGCGTACTTGCGTACGTGACTGGAGCGGCGACGACCGCAAGGCCAGCGGGAGCAAGCAAGATCGCTCCGTTATTTCTTAAACATGAAATAAACGGCGCCCACCATGCATAGACCGGCCCAGAGGTAGTTCCAGCGCAGAGGTTCTTTCATGTAAATAACGCTGAACGGCACAAAGATGGAAAGCGTTATCACTTCCTGAATGATTTTCAATTGTGCCAGAGTCAAATGCCCTTCATGTCCGATACGGTTGGCGGGGACTTGAATCAGGTATTCAAAGAATGCCACGCCCCAGCTGACAAGGACGGCGATTATCCACGGCTTACTGCTCAGGGTACGCAAATGGCCGTACCAGGCAAAGGTCATAAAGCAGTTGGAAAGGACCAAGAGCAAAACAGTTTTAAGCAATACTTGCGCCATAATAATACCTGATTTTACTATTCTGCATTGGGAGCGGAAATTTTGAAATCATAGAAACGGTTGCGGCCCTCACAGGCAATGATGCCCAGATAGAACTCTTTTCCAAGTCCGGGGAGGAAACAGCCAAAAACCTTGCCGTCACATTCGACTTCCAGATGTTCTCCTTTGGCAGTTTCGCTGATTGTGACTTTGAGTTCATAGCGGGTGTTGGGCTGATAAGTTCCATTCATATAAGCAAACTTGACCCAGTCGGGGGCATTATTTTTCCACATGTGCTTCCAAACATTCATGCCCAGATCATAGAGGACGATCTCCCAGTGTTCGCGGAATTCCGGCGCACCGGATGGAGTGTGGACACCGAATTCCGGAGCAATAACGATCAAAGGCGCCATGCGGTCATCAAAGGACATGGTGGATGAGCAGACGATTTTTTTATCCATTTTGATTTTTTTGCCGTAACACATGGCGACATAGGCTTCATCCTGCATGGGACCGTGAAGCTGTTCATTGGTGGCATCATCGGGAACATTCTGGACGATGTGATCATCTTCCTGGCGCCAGCTGCGCACGCAGCTCCAGCGGGGCCCTTTGACCATAACAAAGTCTGTCGGATTCCATTTATTTCTGGAAAAATCCGCGTTAAATTCAAACCCTTCAACAGCGTGAACCATTTTTACTTCTCCAAAACTTTGCCGTTGGGCGCACTGATTTTAAAATCATAGAAGCGGTTGCGGCCCTCACAACCGATGATACCGAGATAGAATTCTTTACCGAGTCCGGGAAGATGGCAGCCGAATTTTCTGCTTTCGCACTCAACTTCCATCATCTGCCCTTTTCTGGTGGCGGAAATGGAGATTTTTAGTTCGTAGCGGGTCAGCGGCTTGTAGGGAGCAAGCAAGTAGGAGTGTTTGACCCACGCCGGTTTGTCATTGATCCACATGTGTTTCCAGACATTCATCCCCAGATCGTAGAGGACGATCTCCCAGTGTTCGCGAAACTCCGGAGAACCGGATGGTTTATGAGTTCCCAGCGACGGAGCGATCACGATCAGGGGAGCCATACGGTAATCAAAAGACATGGTGGAAGTGCAGACGACCTTTTTGTCCATTTGGATTTTTTTACCGTAACACATGGCAACGTATGCTTCATCGTGCATGCGGCGGTACAAATCAAGTTCGGTCGCAGTTGCCGGAACATTCTGGACGATGTGGTCTTTTTCCTGTATCCAGCTGCCGACTTTGGTCCAGCGGGGGCCTTTTACCATGACAAAGTCGGCGGGATCCCATTTACCTTTGGAAAAATCGGCTTTAAATTCAAATGCAGAAAGTTGTACAGCAAAGAACAATCCGGCAAGCAGTACAAAATATTTTTTCATAAATCATATCTCCTTTTTTTTTCAGCGATCGACCCGGGCGGAGCCGCCGCCGATCAATTTTTCGACTTCAGCTTTGGTCGCCATTGAGGTATCGCCGGGGGTGGTCATTGCCAGCGCACCGTGAGCGGCGCCGTATTCAACGGCAACTTCCGCTTTACCGGTGGTGAGCAAGCCGTAGATAAGTCCGGAAGCAAAACTGTCTCCGCCGCCGACCCGGTCAAAAATTTCCAGAGCTTTGCGTTCGGTGGATTTGCAGAATTTTCCATCCTGATATGAGATAGCTGACCAGTCATTTATTGAAGCGGAAATAACCTGGCGCAAAGTGGTGGCGACCACCTGAAAATTGGGATAGAGTTTAACGACTTCTTTGATCATGGCCTCAAATTTGGAAGAGTCGATATTGTTGAGATCGTTTTCAGCCATACCGAGACAGGCGGAAAAATCCTCTTCATTACCGATCATGACATCCACATAACGGGCGATCTCTTTATTGACCTCCTGCGCACGCGCCTTGCCGCCGATGCTTTTCCAGAGGCTGGGGCGGTAGTTGAGGTCATAACTGGTGATGGTATCATATTTTTTGGCGCACTTCAATGCTTCGATGACGACCTCCGGGGTGGTATCGGAAAGCGCGGCAAAGATACCGCCGGTATGGAAGTGGCGGACACCCTGTCTGCCAAAAAGTTCTTCCCAGTCGATGTCACCGGCTTTGAGTTGGGAAACAGCGGTATTTCCCCGATCGGAACAGCCAACAGCGCCCCGGATACCGAAGCCGCGTTCGGTGAAATTCAATCCGTTGCGCACCGTTCTGCCGGTGCCGTCATAGGGGACCCACTTGATAAATGAGGTATCTACCCCACCCTGTAAAATAAAGTCTTCGACCAGACGGCCCACCGGATTGTCGGCAAAAGCTGTCACTACTCCCGCACGCAGACCGAAACAGCGGCGCAGACCGCGGGCGACATTGTATTCACCGCCCCCTTCCCAGACATTGAATGTACGTGTGGTATGTATTCTTCCGGCACCGGGGTCGAGCCGGAGCATAACTTCGCCGAGACTTACGATATCAAAGCGGCATTGTGAAGCATCTTTATATTTCAGCATAAAACAGATCCTTATGTTAATAATATATGACGATTTGATAAGATAACCGGAAATTCCGTATTTGTCAAGTTTTTTTGCCTTGCAAAAAGATAAAAAAACGGTTATATTTTGTTATGTGAACATCAACCACCGGAATAGACTATGAAACCGTTTTTTAAAATCTTTTTACTTATGCTGTCAACTGCGCTTACTGCAATTGAACCGTTCCGTTCGCCGACGCCGCTGGAAAAAAGGCTTGCCGCTGCCAAGGCGGAATTTTACCGCGACTATGATAAAATTGATGCTCACTTCAAGTTTATCAGACACCTTTATGATGCCGGTTGTCTGGAAAGTGCTTTCTGCAATGCTGAAACTTTATTGAAAAACGCCGTTGACAATAAAGCAAAAGAGAGTTTTGACCGCTGTTCACGGCGTAAACTGGATGAACTTCTCAACACAAAAGAACGGGAATCTATTGCAAAACTGCCCAAAAAAGAGCAGTTCAACCAAATCAATATCATCTTGCAGAACAAGGCTTCAGTAAAACCGGTGTTTACTGAATATTTGCGTTTTTCCGGAGATCCGGAAAAATGGAACAGCCGCAATCCCAAAGATATAGCATTGGTAAAAAAACAGATCTCTGAAGCCTCGGCTTCCGGTAAATTCGATTATCTGCTGGATTATAATTCCGCAGTTGCCAACTACCTCTATCTGGCGGCAAAAGATTATGAGAATGCCCTGCCCTGTTTTATCAGATTATATTTTCACGACCCGGAATACCGGACCGCACTGCAATCACCATTGGGATACACTATAAACCATATTCTGCAAATATTGACTCCGCTTCGCCGCAATCATGCAGAAGTGATCTCCCGCCGCGATCCGGTGAAGCTCATCATTGAAAACATGCACACCCACCCCCGCACCGTAGAAAATTTCCTGCGGAACAGTAAAAAGGAGCTGTCGGCAGAAAAATTTGTCAAACTCTGCTTGCTGGCATCCGATTCGGTTGATCTTCAATTGCGTTCATTCACATTCGGTGAATTGATGCGGCGCGATCTTTCGCCGCTGCTGCCGCTTTTAAAAACACTGCTCGCCGATGACGATGCCGGAAGACGGGCAGCAGCAGCATTGATCCTCCCCTTTGCCATCCCGGCAAATCAACTGCCCGATGCGCTGGCTGAAATGTATAAAGATGAAAGCGCAATAGTCAGAATGACCGTAAAAAACGTTGCACAAAACCGTTGTTCAGCCGAAAACCACGCCAGATTTCAACAGTTGATCAAAAGCAAATAACTATTTCCGGCGGCGGAGCAATCTGAAGAGTTCTTTGATTTCAGAAGAACCGAGAACCAAAGTTGCAACGGAATAACCGGCAACTGTTACCGAACCGGCACCACCAAGCAGAATAAGTTCATTCATCCAGTGTTTTGCCGCCCACGCTTCAATACCGGAACTGCGGCTGAACATCAATACCGCAAATGCGATACCGAATGCGGCAATCGCGTTGCGGCAGAAACTCACTGCGACCGCACCGTAATTGCGGGTCATATTCTCCTTTTTCAACAACCATAACAATACGCCGTTATTGAAAAGAGAAGATATAACGGTTGCCAGAGCGATACCGCCCTGGGATAAAAACTGCATCAAAATATAGTTCATAACAATGTTGATCACTGTTGCGCAAACCGAAACTTTCAATACTGTAACCATCTTCTTTCTGGCGTAAAAAGCCGGATAAATAACTTTCAGCGAACAGAAAAACGGTATTCCTGCTCCGTAAAAAACCGCCACCCAATGAGCAGCAAGCAGATCCGACATCGTATACCGCCCGCCAAGACACAACACATGGAGCATACCGGTATGAAAGAACACCACCATTGCCGCCACCGGCAGAGTGATAAACCATATCATACGCAAACTTAAAGCCAGTGTGTCCGCAATTTCTTCACAATTGCCCTCTGCCGCAGAACGCGACATCATCGCCATCAGTACATTGCCCAGACTTACAGCCACAATGCCGATGGGAATATCCACGATCCGGTCGATATAGGTCAATGCGGGGATCGCCTGATCCCCCAGACTTGCCGCCATCGCCCGGTCGATGATGAAACTCACCTGCAATGCGGCATATCCGCATATCCCGGGCAGCGCCAGTTTGAAGAGTTTCCCCAGAATATTGCGTTCCTGCCAAAAATGGCGAAAATCGGGAAACAATCCCGTTTTAACCAGAACGATCGCCACCATGAGCAACTGCAACACTCCTGCCGCCGGAACCAGTAACGCCAGCATCGGCAGAAACTGCGTTTCCGGCATAGACCAATACCATGCGGCACTCAATCCGCCCAGCAGAACGATATTCAGCAGCAATGCCGCCAGAGCCGGAAGCAGAAATATTTTAGAGTAATGCAGGATCGCCCCCACCACTCCGGCAAGACAGATAAACAATCCGTAAGGCATCAACAACGGCAGAAGTTTGAAAGTCAGCACGATCCGCGGATGGGTAAAAAATTCAACTCCCCACGAAGCAGAATATTTTACGACAACAATGCTGAAAAGTGATACCAGCAAAACTATTGCAAGCAGAATACCGCTCAAAACCGAAAATACCACCGCCAACTGTTTGCGTACCCGCCCAGTGCCATCATTGACACAATTTTCAGCGATCAGCGGAATGAGCGCATTTGACAACGCCCCCTCCCCCAATACCCGGCGCAATAAATTCGGAATGGCAAAAGCGAGGAACCAGGCGCTGGCGACTTCACCTCCGCCGAGTACAGTAGACTCCAACCGCACCCGGACAACGCCGAGGAGGCGGCTCAAAAAGGTGGCAAATCCCATGGAAAGAGTGCCTTTGAAAATACTTTTTTTATTTTCAGAAACATTGACAGTATTGTTCATTTCCGGCAATCTCCGGCAAGTTTATCCAGGACAGCATAATTTTCCGCATCAGTTCCCTGTCCGGGGGCAAAGATCATGTAATCATTTTCCCAAGTAGCGGGACGGGAGACATTCATCACCCGTTTGACCACTTCAGCACTCAAATAGTTACAGCTGGCAACCTCAAACGAAATGCGCCAGTTGTCACAATCAAAAGGAAATTTCTCTGCAGCCGCAGTCAGATAATCAAAACTTTTAGGTTCGTGCGGATGAAAATCCAACAGCAGTTTACGGAACAATGTACTGCTGCGCAAAAATTTGCCGGTAAGCTCCAGCGCCTGCTCAAAATTTTCCGGCAGGCGCAATTCATAGCGCAATTCAATATCGAATCTTTCACAAATACCGGAAACACACAACAGAATATCGTTGAGAGCTGCCGCATATTTCCGGTCAGCAGCCGCCCGTCCGATATCGGGAGTCAGAGTGGCGATCCGGATCCCGGACTGATTCATTATCCTGCATCGCTTTTCCAACACAGACAGAAAACCGCAACACACCTGAAACGGGACTTCCGGTAATTCAGAAATGATACTGCGTCCGAAAAGCTCCCGGACATGAACACGGTATCCATCCGGCAACAGTTCTTCGAGGTTGTCAGAATCCAGCATTTCGCCGGAGATTTCGACAATGGAAAAATTTTTGAAACGGTCAAGAAGTTTCAAATCATCGGCGGTATATATTGCAATTCCCCATTCCATAGCGCGGCATCACCTTGTCAAAAGAATCCGGCTTCACGCAAGGTATCCATAGTGATGCAGGAAGGCTTCTTTGCCATTGCGGCAAATTCCATCTGCCGGATGACATAACGGCCGATGATATCGAATTCAACATTGATGAGAGTGCCGGCTTTTCTGGAAGCAAGCGCAGTTTCAGAAAGAGTCACCGGGATGAGACGGACACCGAAAAAATCTTTTTCCGCTTCGACAACAGTAAGTGAAACACCATCCAATGCTACGCTGCCTTTTTCAACGACCAATGGAAAATCGTTTTCTTCCAGAGCGACCAGAAGTTCCACATCACCGTCAGGCAGATGTTTGAGTTCCAACACCTGCGAACAGCAATCGACGTGTCCCTGCACGATGTGACCGCCCATCCGGGCTCCGGCACACATGGCACGTTCCAGATTGACCTTGGCGCCAACGGGTATTTTACCGAGATTGGTACGGCGCAAGGTTTCTTCCAGAGTATGAAAAACCAGTTCGCCGTCGGGTAGAACCTTTTCCAGAGTGAGACAGCAGCCATTCACGGCGATACTTTCACCATAGACCGGATCATCCCATTTTTTTCCGGGAGAAACGACCACCTTATTGCCGCTGCGCTGACGCAGCGTTCCGACAGATTCAACAAGACCGGTAAACATGATTTTCTACGCCTTCAAATATCCGCAGACAGCGATATCATCGCCGTACTGTTTGATTTCCATATTTTTCAACATCAACGCCTGACTCATAAGTTCCGGAGCCAATCCGCCAACGACCGGACGCCCGTGACCTCCGAGCAGTTTAGGCGCGATATGAAATTCAACATAATCGACCACTCCGGCACGGAGCGCGCTTCCGGCAAGCTCTCCGCCGCCTTCAAGCAGAATGGCGGTCATCTTGCGTTCTCCCAGTTCCAGCAGGAAACTTTCCCACTTTTCCGGAGTGGACAAATCGGCGGCGATGGCGTTACCATCCGGAAAAAATTCATTCAGTTCAGCTTCAGAAAACTTTGAACTTGCAACCACCCGCAACGGCTGACGTTCCCAGCTTTCCGGTTCGCGTACTGTCAACTGCGGATGATCGATGCGGACGGTGTTTGCTCCGACAACAACCGCATCACACAAACGGCGCAACTGCTGCACCCGCTTGCGGGCGACAGTTCCCGTCACCCATTTGGAATCCCCGGTAGAGGTAGCGATATTACCGTCCAAAGTCATTGCCATTTTCAATATGACCAACGGTTTTCCGGTGGTGACCCAGCAGAAAAAGGGATGGTTCAATTCACTGCAGGCGGAACTTTCGACACCGTATTCGACTTCGATACCGTGGTTGCGCAAAATTTCCACCGCTTTGCCATTATGTTTGGGATTGGGATCCAGCGAACCGATCACCACCCGGGCAAGTTTGTTGGCGATGATCGCTTCGGTACAAGGTGGTGTCCTGCCGTAAGTCGAACACGGTTCGAGGGTGACATAGATCGTCGCCCCTGCCGGATCGATATTCTTGCATTTGACATCATTGAGCGCATTGATTTCGGCATGAGCTTCTCCGGCTTTGCGGTGGAATCCCCTGCCGATGATCTTGCCGTCTTTGACGATGACCGCACCGACCATGGGATTGGGATTGGTCAATCCCCACCCCATTTGAGCAAGCGCCAGAGCTTCCAGCATAAATTCGCGGTCAGTGGTCATGATCCATCACTCCTCTATACCAAACAGTGCATCGGCGTAATATTCCGGATCAAACTCCTGAAGATCTTCCGGGCTTTCTCCAAGTCCGATGTAAAAGAGCGGCAAATCAAATTCCCGGTGCAGAGCAACCGCCATACCGCCGCGGCCGGTTCCGTCAAGTTTGGTCACGACCAGACCGGTGACTCCGGCGCACTTGCTGAACTCTCTTGCCTGGGAAACCACATTTGATCCCAGACTTGAATCGACGGTGAGCCATACTTCGTGCGGAGCGCCCGGATAGGCTTTATTCACCGAACGGCGGATCTTTTCCAGTTCCGCCATCAAATTCGCCTGATTGTGCTGACGTCCGGCGGTATCAATAAGAAGATAATCCGCTTCCCGCGCCAATGCGGCGCTGGCGGCGTCAAAAGCAACACTGGCAGGATCGGCACCGTGTTTGGAAGAAACGACCTGCGTATTGGTGCGTTCCCCCCACAATTGCAGCTGTTCAACAGCGGCGGCACGGAAAGTATCACAGGCAGCGAGGATAACCTTTTTGCCCTGTTTTTTCAAATTCGCCGCCATCTTACCAATGGTGGTGGTTTTGCCGCTGCCGTTGACACCGACCATGAGGATGACCACGGGACCGCCGTTTTCAGGACGGTTGATTTCGCGCTGACCGTTTTTCAATATTTCAGCGACCATTTTGCGGGCGCATTTGACCAGATCGGCATCGGTGGCAATAGCTCCGCGCTCGTACTGTTCACGCAGTTCGTTAGTGATCTGCATTGCCGCCGGAACGCCGAAATCGGCAGAAACCAGCATCGCCTCCAAGTCGTCAAAGCTCTCTTTACCCTGAATTTTCACTCCGGAAAAGACCGACTTGACGACCCGTGAAATTTTGGTCGCGCTCTTTTCCAGTCCGCGTTTAAAAATGGAAAAAATAGACATCAATCATCCAGATCATTTCTTATCAGCGGCGGAAAATTCGCGATTTTTGATCGCATTCAACACACCGTTGATAAAGTTACCGGCTTCCACTCCGGAAAAATCCCGGGCGATCTCCACCGCTTCGTCAATACTTACAATGACTGGCACATCCTCAAATGAACGCATTTCGGCAACTGCCACGCGCATGATATTGCGGTCGACATGGGACAAACGTTCCCATGCCCAGTTTTCGCAATACCGGATAATGATCTCATCAATGGCTTCACGTTCAAGCGTCACACTCTCGTAAAGTTTACGGGCATACTCTTCGGCGCGGCGGGCCTGACGGTTGTCTTTCATTTGAAATTCATCTCTGGCAGTTTCCAGAAACTCTTCAAATTTAGCGATCCCCGGAACTTCTTCCTGCAATTCACAGCTGAAAAGAAATTCCATTGCAAGCTCCCGACCAAGCCGCTTGGAGTGCATCGGTACACTGTTTTCAACTTCCCCGGAAAACTCACTCATTTTTTCATCACCCGGACGAGATTTGCCATTTCAATCGCCGCAAGAGCCGCATCGACACCTTTGTTGCCGGCTTTGGTTCCGCTGCGTTCAATAGCCTGTTCCAGATTATCGGCGGTGATCATGCCGTAGGTGACAGGAACGCCGCTTTCCAGACTGATCTGCGCCAGACCTTTGGCGACTTCGGAGTTGATGTAGGAAGCGTGGGGAGTGGCGCCTTGAATAACGACCCCCAACGCCATGACCGCATCAAATCCGCCTTTCTGAACCATCTGCTTGACCGCAAACGGAATTTCGTAGGAACCGGGAACGTAAGCCACGGAAACATCATCAGCATTGCCGCCGTGACGGACGATGGCATCAACGGCTCCGGAGAGCAGACGGCTGACGAAGAAATCATTGAAACGGCCGCAAACGATACCGAATTTCAAACCTTTGGCATCAAGAGTACCTTCATAAACAGTACCGGCATTTTTATTAAGCATAATAAAATCTCCTTAATTTATCTCAATTCAACATTCAGTTCCGCTGCCAGACGGCTGCGCACCTTGTCCATTGCCGCATTGACTTCGGTGTCGGTCAGAGTGCGTTCTTTGTTGCGGAAGTTCAAACTGTAAGCCATGCTCTTTTTGCCCTGGGCTTTGAGAGCATCATCGACAAAGATGTCGAACAAACGGACCGATTCCAGATTTGCGACTTTGCAGCGGCGCAGGAAATCCAGCACCGTACCGGATTCCAGTTCCGCCGGGGCGACGAAAGCGATGTCGCGGGCGGTACCGGGATACTGGGGCAGCTCTTTGTAACTCTTGGAAGAGTGTTCGGCAGCCGCCAGCAGTTTGGCGAAGTCGATCTGGGCGAAAAAGACCGGGGCGGCATTGCGCCATTTTGCAGAATATTCCGGAGCAAGTTCCCCGAAAAAGCCGGCAGTTTTGCCTTCGAGCTGAAGTTCCATCACACACTTTTCGGCAAATCTGCCGTCATTATTTTCCGGGACTACCAGACGGTAGTTACGGATATTGAGCCGTTCGAGCAGAACTTCTACTTCACCTTTGATGTCGTAGAAGTCATAGTCGGCTTCACCTTCGGCGGAGAAGCGTTCCGGATGACGGCGGCCGGTAAGCAGCATCAGAAGTTCATAGCGTTCTTCAGGATACTTTGCCGGATTTTTGCAGAATGCCTTATCCAGTTCAAAGAGCTTCATATCGCGGTTGCCGCGCGCCAGATTACGTCCGACAGTGGCAACCATTTCGCCGAACAATCCGGGACGCATCCACGCACTGTCCGGGCTGAGCGGGTTGGACAATTCGATAAGATCATCTTTGGTAAAACGTTTGTCAGCCAGAGCAGAAGCAGTACTGACGATACTGTAATGGATACATTCATAATAGCCCATGCCGATGATGCAGTCGCGGATCTTGCGGACTGGGGTGTAGACATCTTCACTGCTTGAGTGGCAGAATTTGCCCTGCACCGGGATCGCCGGGATCTTGTCCAATCCGTCGATACGGGCGACCTCTTCAGCGAGGTCGGCCTCGCGGGTAAGATCAAGCCGGAACAACGGACAGATGACTTTGCAGCTTTCGGAAGTGATATCTTCAACGGTCAGGCGCAGACCTTTGAGAATCTCCACGATGCGTTCATTGGTGACAGTCGTACCGATAAGGGCGCGGATCCTGTCAAAGCGGCAGAGGATGACCGGTTCCGCCGGACGGACGCCTTTGACTTCCATCGCGGCACATGCGATCTCCCCTCCGGCGGTCGCCAGAATAAGCTGGCAGGCGCGGATGGATGCCAATTCAGCCATGTCGAAGTCAACTCCGCGCTCGTAGCGGTAACTGGCATCGGTGGAAATACCCAACGCGCGGCTGGTGGTGCGGATGTGGGAAGATTTGAAAACGGCACTTTCCAACAATATTTCGGTAGTGGCTTCAGTGACACCGGAATTTTCTCCGCCCATGACACCGGCAAGTGCCATCGGTTTTGCCGCATCGGCGATAACGAAGTGGTCATTGGTCAATTCAACAACTTTGCCGTCCAGCAGAGTGATTTTTTCTCCGGCTTTGGCGCGGCGGGCGACCACCCGTTTACCGGCGAGGGTATTGCGGTCAAAAGCATGCAGCGGCTGACCGAGTTCCATCATCACAAAGTTGGTCACATCGACCACATTGTTGATGGAACGAAGACCGATGCTTTCCAAACGTTCTTTGAGCCAGTCGGGACTGGGACCGATTTTGACATTTTTGATCACCCTGCCGATGTAACGCGGACAAAGTTCCAAATCTTCGACCGTGACCAGATCCGGAATGATTTCATTGCATTCCGGGATGGAGATCTCCGGAAGTTTGGCTTCACATTTGAGCTGGCAGGAAACATCCCGCGCCACGCCCCAGATGGAAAGGCAATCCGGACGGTTCGGAGTGATTTCCAGTTCGATTTGAGTATCGCCCGGATAGAGCGATTCGATGGGAGTACCAAGTTTCGTATCGGCGGGCAGGATCATCAACCCGTCGTTGTTATCGGAAATACCCAGTTCCGCTTCGCTGCACATCATGCCGAAAGATTCGACGCCGCGCAGTTTGGAGCGTTTGATTTTGAATTCGCCTTCGGGGGTGCTGAAAACCGTACCGATTTCAGCCAGCGGCACGATGCATCCGGCATCACAGTTAGGTGCACCGCAGACGATCTGCAGCTCTTCACTGCCGTTGGTAACTCTGCACACCGAAAGGTGATCGCTGCCCGGATGGGGGTTGCGTTCCAGAATTTTCGCGGCGACCACACCGGCAGGAACGGTAGATTTCTTTTCAACATGTTCGACTTCGATACCGGCCATGGTAAGTTTGTCGCACAAAGTCTTATCGTCGCAATCAAGTGCAACGTAATCAGCCAGCCATTTGCGTGAAATATCCATTATTCACTCCTCTTGCTCAAAATTGTCCCAGAAAACGGACATCGTTATCGTACAGGAAACGCAGATCGGGAATGTGATAACGCAGCATCGCCAGACGTTCCAGTCCCAGACCGAAAGCGTAACCGCTCCAGATTTCCGGATCGATACCGACATTTTTCAACACATTGGGATCGACCATACCGGCACCGGCGATCTCGATCCATCCGGACTGCTTGCAGACATTGCATCCCTTGCCGCCGCAGACCACACAGGAGAAATCGTATTCAACGCTGGGCTCGGTAAAGGGGAAGAAGTGGGGACGCAGACGGATCTTGACATCTTTGCCGAACATCTCCCAGGCAAAATTCTGCAAAACGCTTTTCAAATCCGCCATGGAAACATTGCGGTCGATATAAAGACCTTCGATCTGGTGGAAGTTCATACCGTGAGTGGCATCCGGCGTATCGCGGCGGAAAACCCGGCCGGGAGCAACGATGCGCACCGGCAGTTCATGCGTTTCCATAACGCGCACCTGAACCGGGCTGGTCTGGGAACGCAAAATGCGACCGTCGGGGAAATAAAAGGTATCCTTGGGATCACGTGAGGGGTGATCGTCAGGGGTATTCAAGGCATCAAAGTTATGATAAATATCTTCGATCTCCGGACCGTCAACGGCGACAAAACCCATGCGGCCGAAAACTTCAACGCATTCGTCGGTGAGCTGGGTGATGGGGTGACGGTGACCGCATCCATTGCGGCGGCCGGGGAGAGTAAGGTCGAGTGCTTCGCTGTTTTTACCGGATTTTTTGCGCTGACTCAAAGCATCATTGAGCGCATCCTGGATTTTGCTGCGTCCGGTATTGAAAGCGCATCCGGTCTCCCGGCGTTCTTCCGGGGGCACAGAACCCATTTTTTTGGATAATTCGGGGAACAGTCCATTGCGCCCCAGATAGGCGATACGGACAGCTTCCAACTCTGCGCTGTCTGTTGCCGCAGCGATTTTTGCCACCGCCTCATCGGCGGCGCGATTCACGGCTTCAATGATTACGTTCATAAAATCTACCAGAATATGTTGTTAAAAAAATTATCTTCAAACTCCGGAAAACTCCGGAAAAAACTGTCGAAAAAACAAAAAGCAACCTGAAAACGGTGAAGTCCGTCTCTCAGGCTGCTTTTACGGTTTCAAGCTGTGCTTAATCAGGCCTGGGTGACTTTCTCCACCAGAGCCTTAAACTCAGCCGGCGCAGTGACCGCCAGATCAGCGAGGACCTTGCGGTTGAGGCCGATGTTGGCTTTCTTCAAGCCATTCATGAAGGTACTGTAATTGACGTTCAGCGCGCGGCAGGCGGCGTTGATACGGACGATCCACAGCTGACGGTACTGCTGTTTTTTCTGCTTGCGTCCGACATAACTGTGGGACAGAGCTTTATCGACAGCATCATAAGCGGTACGGATGTTGCGGCTGGCGTTGCCGTAGAAACCTTTGGCGCGCTGAAGCACCATTTTACGGCGTTTGCGGGACGGAACAGCATAAGTTACACGTGACATAATTCCTCATCTCCTCTTCAATTACAGACCATAGGGCAGCGCGGCTTTGATACGGCTGTTCTCGGCGGGAGAGACAGCTGCGTCATGACGCAGACGGCGTTTACGCTTGGCGTTTTTGCAGGTTTTGAGGTGACGGGCACCGGCTTTGTGGTGACGGAACTTACCGGTTCCGGTCTGCTTGAGCCGCTTGGCGGCACACTTTCTTGTTTTAAGTTTCGGCATTGTTTACATCCTTTTTATTTGATGTTTTACGCCCCGCCGGTCAATGCACTACCGGGCGCGGCACTACTTTATTATATTTCAAAGGACACCGTGTCTCCGGCATTCTTCAAAAACCTTTCTCATTTCGGTGCAAAATTCACCGAGATATTACGACCGAGGAGCTTGGGCTTACCGTCGGCTTCCGCGTAAGCAGCGAGGTCGGCGGAGACCTTTTCCATAAGCTCAAAAGCCATATCCTGATGCGCCATCTCGCGACCGCGCAGAGCCAGGGTCACTTTGAGGCGGAACTTCTTCTGGATGAAGTCGATCGCCCGATTGATCTTGGTCTCATAATCGTGCTGGTCGATATTGATGTGAAACTTGACCTCTTTCAGTTTCTGAGCGATGGTGTTCTTGCGCTGTGCTTTCTGATTCTTTTTCTGCTCATAGAGCAGTTTGCCGAAATTCATGATCCGCACCACCGGCGGATTTGAAGTATCCGACACCAGAACAAGATCCTCACCGGCTTCCGCCGCCAGTTCTTTGGCACGGGCATAGGAAACCACACCGAGCTGGGTTCCGTCGGCACCGATAAGGCGCACATCTTCCAACTGGATGCTCCGATCATTGGGTTTCAGCAGCTTTGCAATAAGAACACCCTCCTTTCAAACGTCAATAAATCCGGTTTCTTTTTTGCAACATACAATGCACCGGAAAAACCATTTCCCGGCGCATTTATATAATATATTACCAAATTTCGCGATTGTCAACCGCTTCTTTCATTTTTTCAGCAAGATTACTCAAATTCATCTCGCCAAGCTCACCATCGCGGCGGTTGCGGACGGCAAGAGTGCCGTTTTCCGCCTCTTTTTCACCGAGGACGAGCAGATAGGGAATGCGCTCCTGACGGGCGGCGCGGATCTTGGCACCCAGACCGGCGGCCTGTTCATCGACATCGACCCGGAAGCCCATGCCGCGCAGCTCTTTGCAATACTGTTTTGCGATATCCAGCTGCTTGTCGGAAACCGGCAGAATTCTCGCCTGCACCGGCGCGAGCCACATCGGGAAAGCTCCGGCGTAGTGTTCAACCAGAATACCGAAGAAACGTTCCAGAGAACCGAGCAGTGCGCGGTGGACCATGAACGGACGATGCTTCTTGCCATCTTCGCCGATATAGGTCATATCAAAACGTTCCGGCAGATTGAAGTCAAACTGAATGGTGGTCGTCTGCCATTCACGGCCGATGGCATCACGCAGTTTGAGGTCGATCTTGGGACCGTAGAATGCGCCGCCGCCTTCATCGACATCACAATCAAGTCCGCATTTTTCCACCGCTTTACGCAGTGAGTCGATTGCCTTTTCCCAACGTTCGGGTTCACCGACCGCCTTTTCCGGACGGGTAGAGAGGTAGGCTTTGATGTCGGTGAAACCGAAAGCACGGTTGATTTCCAGACTGAAGCGCAGGACTTCGGCGATCTCCTCTTCGATGGATTCCGGAGTACAGATGATATGGGAGTCATCCTGGGTAAATCCGCGCACCCGCATCAGTCCGTGCAGAGAACCGGACTTTTCATAGCGGTAGACGGTTCCGAGTTCAGCCCAGCGCAGCGGCAGTTCGCGGTAACTGCGCAGACGGGAACGGTAAACTTCGATATGGAACGGACAGTTCATCGGCTTGACATAGTAATCTTTTTCGTCGATCTGCATTGCCGCATACATACCTTCGCGGTAGAAGTTCAAGTGACCGCTGGTCTCCCAGAGGTTGCTCTGACCGATATGCGGGGTATAAAGCAGTTCATAACCGTTTTTGTAGTGCTGATCTTTCCAGAAAGTTTCCATAAGGTGACGGATCAGCGCACCCTTGGGGTGCCACAGCAGCAATCCGGGGCCGACACAATCGGAGAAACCGAAGAGATCAAGTTCAGTGCCGAGTTTGCGGTGGTCGCGTTTGGCGGCTTCTTCCAGCTGGCGCAGATGATCTTTCAACTCCTGTTCAGTTGCAAATGCGGTTCCGTAGATGCGCTGAAGCATCGGATTTTTTTCATCGCCGCGGAAGTAGCTGCCGGCGATGGCGGTCAACTTGATCGCGCCGACTTCGCCGCTGTTGCTGACATGAGGGCCGCGGCAGAGGTCGACAAAGTCCCCTACCCGGTAGAAGCTGATCGCTTCGCCTTCGGGGATATCAGCCAGACGTTCCAGTTTGTAGGGCTGATCTTTAAGCATCTCCTGCGCTTCGGCGCGGCTGGTTTCGAAGCGTTCAAAGGGGAGCTTGCGTCCGATAAGTTTTTTCATCGCTTTTTCGATCTCTTTGAGATCTTCGGCGACCAGCCGGTGTTCCATATCGAAGTCATAATAAAAACCGCCTTCGGTGGCAGGTCCGATATCGAACTTGGCATCGGGATAAATTTTCTGAACAGCGGCAGCCATGATATGCGCCGCACTGTGACGGATGGTTTCCAAAGAAATTTCGCTCATATTTACACCATATATATAATAATATTAAAATTCACAAAAAAACATCAACGGTAAAACAGCCGGTTCAACGGCACAATTTTACAGTACAGTACCACCCGCGTCGGTAACGCGGGCATTTCCTCCAAATAAACGGACCATTTCCTCAAAACTCCAATTCCTGCTGAACCGGGGTCTCCGGCAGCACCTCTGCCACCGGACGGAAACTTTTGCGATGGATGGGGCATGCCCCGTACTTCCGCAACGCTTCCAGATGTTCAGCACTTCCATATCCTTTATGCGAAGCAAAACCGTACTCCGGATACTTCGCATCATAATCCATCATCATCCTGTCCCGCACGACCTTTGCCACGATACTGGCGGCGGCGATACTGGCACTGCGGGCATCACCTTTTATGAGATTGCGTGAAGGGACTTCAAATCCTTTTACCGGCAATCCGTCAACCAGAACGCAATCGACTTTTTTCAACTGCGCCACCGCCCGGAACATCGCCAGATGGGCGGCTTTCAGAATATTCAATTTGTCGATCTCTTCAACATCGGCAATGCCGATGCCGATATCGATATTTTCAAGTGTCAGAAGCTCTTCATAAAGTTCTTCTCTTGCTTCTGCGCTCAACTGCTTGGAGTCAAAGACTCCCGGCAGTCCGTTTTGGTGCCACGGCAGGATCACTGCACCGGCGGTCACAGGACCGGCCAAAGGACCACGCCCTGCCTCATCGACACCGGCGATCCAACAAAAACCCTCCGCCCGGAGCTCACGTTCCGACCGGAGGAGTTCATCATCCAAAGATAAAACCGTACGGCGACTCATAATGCAATGCTCCACCGTACGATATTCATCATAAACTTACTTGGTGCGCAATTCTTTGACGCGGGCGGCTTTACCGACTTTGTCGCGCAGGTAGTACAGTTTGGCGCGGCGGACAAGACCGCGGCGGATAACTTCCACACCGGCGATACGGGGGCTGTTGACCGGGAACACACGTTCCACACCCTGACCGGCCTGAACGCGGCGGACGGTGAAGGTTGCTTCGATACCGCTGCCGCGACGGGCGATGACGGTACCCTGGAACTTCTGGATACGTTCAGTATCACCTTCGACGATCTTGACCGCGACGCGGACGGTATCACCGACATTAAAATCGAAACGCTGTTCCTGCGCTTCCTGTTTACGAATAGTATCAACAATATTCATCTCAAACCTCTTTCATTTCCGTTTGCAGATATTTTTTCCATAAATCCGGACGACGTTCTCTTGTAACTTTTTCCGCTTCGCTTTTGCGGAACTCGGCAATTCTGCCGTGGTCACCGCTCAACAAAACTTCAGGCACCCTGCATCCGCGGAACTCCACCGGACGCGTGTACTGCGGGTACTCGAGCAATCCCATTGAATGCGACTCCTCGACCGAGGATTCATCATCCCCGAGCGCACCGGGCAGCAATCTTATCACTGCATCGGCGATTGCCATTGCTGCGATATTGCCGCTTGACATCACGAAGTCACCCAGTGATATTTCGCGGTCAACCGCCAGATCGATCACCCGCTGATCGACACCTTCATAGTGTCCTGAAACCAGCACGAGGTGGTCAAGTTTGGCAAATTCTGCTGCGATCTTCTGGTTGAACACCTCTCCGCGCGGAGAAGTGAGAACCACCAGAGTCCCCGGCTGGCGGACACTTTCGATAGCTTCGGTCAACACGTCGGGAATCATCAGCATTCCCGGCCCGCCGCCGTAAGGCTTCTCATCAACGGTTCCCCGGCTGTCTTTGGCGAAGCTGCGGATATCCACCGCGTTTATTTCCACCAGATCCTGCCTGACCGCCCGTCCGACGATGCTGCCTCCGAGAGGCCCCGGAAACAATTCCGGAAACAAAGTCAAGACATCGATCCGCACAAATGCACCTTAAAAAGTTACTTTTTCAAACATCCGTCAGTCGAGGACGTCGACGGAGACGCGCTTATGCTGTCTTCCGGCGGCACCGCTCACCAGCGAACGAATGGCCATAATGGTCTTCCCCCGCTTACCGACGATTTTACCGATATCATCTTTACAGCAGCGAACCTGGATAGTGGCACCTTCGTTGCCGTCAACAGTGGTGATTTCGACCTCTTCGGGCTTGTCGACCAATGCTTTAACGACATATTCGACGAAAGCTTCCATTTCGCGGATATCTCCGGAAACGGCACTTTTTTTCGCTTTGCCGGTAAAGAAACTTATCAATTTCTCAAACATTGCCGGCTCCGTCACGCCTCTGCGGAAGCTTCGCCTTCGCTGGCGGCGGCTTCAGCGGCGGCCTTGGCTTCGGCTTCGGCAGCAGCTTTAGCTTCTGCTTCGGCGGCGGCTTTGGCTTTGGCCTTCTTGGACATCGCGGGTTTGCGTTCGCGATCTTTCAGGCTCTTGCCGGAACGGACGCGTTCAATAATGTCTTCGACAGTTTCAGAAAACACTGCACCAACGCTCTTCCAGTAATCAACGCGATCGAGTTTGATTTTTTCCTCTTTGCTGCGGGGATTGTAAAAACCCAACTCTTCGATTGCTCTTCCGTCACGGGCGGAACGCTGATCCATCACCACAACCCGGAAACAAACAGCGTTACGGGTTCCGGTACGTTTCAATCTGACTCTTACCATAGAACTTTTTACCTCTTTATAATTCTTTTCTTCATTTTTTCCTTTATGTCCATTGGTATCAACGCGGGGAACAGCTACGTTATATCCCGTCTTCGTCAGCACGGGCCCCCCGGATGAAACTTCCGGCGATCAGACAGGCCCAGAGGATCGGCCATATGATCACGCACAAGCATCATAAAGTTCACATAATATACATCTGCAAAACAACTTTTGCAAATGCTTAAAGCTCAAAAAAACAAAAGTTTTTCAAAGAAAACTCATTCAACGGGCGGCTTTTTCGTATTCTGCATTTCTTTTGGCGTTATCGAGCTGCAATTTTTCAACTGTTTTGTTGACGAACTTGCCGCCCGGCGTGCTTTGAGAAGATTTTTTGACCGGCTCCGGCTTCTTTTCGGGAGCGGGTTCACAGGAACACATTGAAAGCATAACAACAGCGGCAGCACCAAAAGCAAACAATAACTTTTTCATATTCGATCCTCCTGATTTATAAACTGACATACAATATCATTGCAAAGGTAAAAATTCAACATCTTCAATGATCGTTTTTTTGAAAAAATCTGTTTTTGTGATATATTAAATGTGGAACAAAAAAATCAGACAGGAAAATGAGCATGATGGAAAAATTCACCTTCCCCGGTCCCGGGATCGGATATTCGATGCACAATCACAGCAACTTCAGCGATGGAGCAAGCACCCTCGAAGAGATGTGCCGCGCCGCCAAGGCTTCCGGGTTGAAACTGTTCGGAATGTCCGACCACTGGGTGGTGCCCGCATACGAAGGTACCGGCACCGAAAGCTGGCGGATGAAGCATGACCGCCTTGCGGAGTATATCGAAACTTTGCAGAAACTAAAAAAAGAGCTTGAAGACGACAACTTTACTCTGAAAATCGGTCTGGAAGTTGATTTCTTTTTTGAAAATATGGATGAAATCATTGACGATTTGAATAAATATCCGCTGGACTACCTCATCGGTTCCGTCCACTGCTGCGGAACTTTTCCGGTCGATCACGCCGCTTACGATTGGGAGCCGCTTCCGATGGAAGAGCGCGATGCGATATGCGAAATGTACTGGAAAAAAGTGGAAGGTGCCGCCGCCCGGAAAGAGTTCCTTTTTCTCGGACACCTTGATCTGCCGAAAAAATTCGCCCTGATCGATAACAGCCGCTACATCGCCCATGCTGCGCGGGTACTGGATATTCTGCAGCAAAATGGAGGAGCCATTGAACTCAATACCTCCGGCTGGTTCAAGCCTTGCGCTGCCCCCTACCCTGATTTGGAAATCCTCAAACTTGCCAATGCAAGAAAAGTTCCGGTCGTCGTCAACGCCGATGCCCACCATCACGACCACGTCCGCCGAAACTTCAATGAAGCAGAACAATTGCTCGCCGAAGCAGGATACCACTTCAATTGACAGAACGTGTATTCAAATGTAAAAAAAACGTGCTGCGGCAAAAACTTATTGCCAATCACCGGAAAACGACTTTCACCTGGTAAGGTATCGCAAGTTCAGCTTTCCGGTTCCGCAAGTGAGCCGGCAGACTGAGATATTTCAAATTATCACATTTGTAAAATGCTTCGAGACCGATTTTCTGTACACTGTCAGGAATCGTTACCCGGCTTAAACCGAAGCAGTAACTGAAAGCTCCCGCACCAATAAAATCTACACTGGCAGGAATTTGTATCTTCTTAAGTCTGACACAACCGTAAAATACATAATTGTTGATCTTCTGCACGGTATCCGGTATCTTTACTTCAGTCAAGTTGGTACATCCGTAAAAAGCATCAAGGTGGACGACCTTCACACCGCGCGGGATTTCATAATATCGAATATTTCTGGGAACGAAGATCAATTCTGTATTGTCATTTCTGACAATTGCCCCGTAAGAGTCGGTTTTATAGTGACGGTTACCCTTGTCCAGAGTCACCTGCTTTGCAGAAGTGAAAGCACCGCCTCCGATATTTGTCACTCCGGCGGGGATATTCACTTTCAACTGGCGGCAAAATACAAATACGCCACCACCTATATCAGTAACGGAATCCGGAATATGCAGTTGTTTCAGAGCGGAACAATTAAAGAAGGCATTTCTCCGTATTTCAAGCAATCCGGCAGGCAATGTGAGCTGAGTCATGCTGCTGCAATTCTTAAAAGCACTGTCTTTGATTATTTTCACTCCGCGCGGAATAACAGCTTTTCTGATTTTTTTATTTCTGCACTCGATCAATACTTTACCGTCACCACTTAAAGTGAAGTCACCGACTTGCTTGGTTGTATTGAATGAAGTTGAATCATCCGTATCATCGCTCTTTTCTCCGGCAATTTTTATCTTGCATCCCTTGGGCAAGCTCCATTTGGAACTTTGAGACTTCAAATGCGCCGGAATGGTAACTCTCTCTAAACTCTGGCAACTGTAGAATGTACTGCCACCGATCGTGGTCACGCTGTCGGGGATCGTTACACTGGTCAAACTACTGCAACCGGAGAATGCGTAGTCACCGATCTTGGTCACGCTGTTCGGAATCGTTATACTGGTCAATCTAATGCAACCGGAGAATGCACTGCCACTGATCGTGGTCACGCTGTTCGGAATCGTTACACTGGTCAAACTGCGGCAACCGGAGAATGCAAAGTTCTCGATCGTGGTCACGCTGCTCGGGATCGTTACACTGGTCAAACTGTCGCAAGGGGAGAATGCCCCGACACTGATCGTGGTCACGCTGTTCGGAATCGTTACACTGGTCAAACTGCGGCAACCGGAGAATGCCCTGTCACCGATCATGGTCACGCTGTTCGGAATCGTTACACTGGTCATATTGTAGCAAAAGTCGAATGCGTAGTCACCGATCGTGGTTACGCCGGATGGGATTTGATAAGATTTAATATTTTGTGGAACATAGATCAACTTTTTATTATCTTTTGTAATTATTGCCCCATAAGAATCGTTTTTATAAAATCTGTTTTCAGGGACTAACGTTACTTTATCGATACCTGCAAATGCTCCGTTACCAATTGTGGTCACGCTGTTCGGAATCGTTACACTGGTCAATCTCCGGCAATGGGAGAATGCGCTGTCACCGATCGTGGTCACGCTGTTCGGAATCGTTATACTGGTCAAACTGAGGCAATCGGCAAATGCCCTGCCACTGATCGTGGTCACGCTGTCTGGAATCGTTATACTGGTCAATTTTTCGCAACCGTTGAATGCCTCCTTCCCGATCGTGGTTATTCTGTCAGGAAGCGTTACACTGGTCAATTTTTCGCAACCGTCGAATGCCATGTCACTGATCGTGGTCACACTGTCGGGGATCATTATACTGGTCAATTTTTCGCAATCTCTGAATGCGCTGTCACCGATCGTGGTCACGCTGTCGGGAATCGTTATTCCGGTCAAACTGTTGCAACCGGCGAATGCGAAGTTACCAATCTTGGTTACGCTGTTGGGAATCGTTATACTGGTCAAACTCAGGCAAAGGGAGAATGCGCTGTCCCCGATCGTGGTCACACTGTCGGGAATCGTTACACTGGCCAGACCTCTGCAATGTGCGAATGCGAAGTTACCAATCGTGGTCACGCTGTCAGGAAGCGTTACACTGGTCAATTTTTCGCAACCGTCGAATGCCCTGTCACCAATCGTGGTTACACCGGGAGGAATTACTGCTTCTATTATTTTTTTATCAGTACATTTGATCAATACTTTGCCATCACCGCTTAAAGTAAAATTGGTTGTCTTGAATGAAATTGAATCATTCGTATCATCGTTCTTTTCTCCGGCAATTTTTATCTTGCATCCCTTGGGCAAGCTCCAACGATAACTTTGAGACTTCAAATGTCTCGGGATCGTTATACTGGTCAAACTGTCGCAACCAGAGAATGCGTAGTATCCGATCGTGGTTACGCTGTTCGGAATCGTTATACTGGTCAATTTTTCGCAACCTCTGAATGCGTAGTCTCCGATCGTGGTCACGCTGTTGGGAAGCGTTATACTGGTTAAGCGGCTGCAACCGAAGAATGCCCTGTCTCTAATCGTGGTCACGCTGTCTGGAATCGTTACACTGATCAAACTCTGGCAATCAGCAAATGCCTCGTTTTCAATTATAGTTACACCGAGAGGAATTACTGCTTTTTTTACGCTTCTATTGGCACACTTGATCAATATTTCTCCGTCATCGTTTAAAGTAAAATCATCGCTCTCTCCGGCAGTTTTGATCTTGCATCCCTTTGGTAAGTCCCATCTGTTCCGGATGTCTCTTTGCGACCTCAAATGTCTCGAAATCGTTATACTGGTCAAACTCCGGCAATCGGAGAATGCACCAATTCCAATCGTGGTCACGCTGTCAGGAAGCGTTACACTGGTCAATTTTTCGCAACCGTCGAATGCCATGTCACTGATCGTGGTCACACTGTCGGGGATCGTTATACCGGTCAAACTGTTGCAATCGTAGAATGCCCTGTCACCGATCGTGGTCACACCGGGAGGAATTACTGCTTCTATTATTTTTTTATTGATGCATTTGATTAAAGTTTTACGGTCACTGCTGAATTGAAAAACTTCATCTTCTATAGCAACTTGCGTTCTTGATTTGGATTTTGGCTTTGGTTCTGGCTTCAGAACGACGGGCGGAGCGGCGGGGACTTTTTCAATAACTTTGACTATCTTTACTTCAGATTCTGCTGTCTTTTTGTTTCCGTAAACAGCTTTTGCCGTCAGCCATGCTCCGCAAACAAGCAGGAGCGCAAAAACCGCAAACCAGACATATTTAAATGAGAAAACGGCTTTCAATTTTTTCCGGAGCAATGCAGTAAAGCCAACTTTTCTGCCGCTGTTCAACTCGTCGAGCAGTTTTCCGAAGTCATCCGGACGGTCTTCACGCTTTTTTGCCATCATCCGGGAAATGAGTTCCGAGGTTTTGAGCGAAATTTCCGGATTGACGGTGTGTGCCATCGGCAAATCTTTTTCCAAGACATTGCACATCACACCTAAAAGGGATTCCGCTTCAAAGGGACGTTTGCCGGTAAGCATGTGGTAAAGCGTTGCGCCCAGACTGTAAATGTCGGCGCGGCAGTCGACCTGATGGGAGGAACGCAACTGTTCCGGTGAAGCATAATAAGGTGTACCCAAGACCGCATTGTCCATGGTCAAAGTCATATTCTGCCTGCCGTCGCTTTCAACTTTGGCGATACCCAGATCGGCAACTTTGATCTCCCCGGTGCGGCTCAACATGATATTGGCTGGCTTGATGTCGCGGTGGGTTATCTTGTGTTCAGAAGCGACCTTCAACGCTTCGGCAACTTCAGAAATTATTTCCAGTGCGCGCTCTTCGAGCATCGGGCCGTCAACTAAAATCTGTTCGATGGAAACCCCGTCGATATACTCCATCACGATATAGCCGGTCGCGGTTTTCTCATCCAGCTCCGCATCCAGTACCGCAATCAGATTTTTATGCTGGATCTGACTTGCCAGCCGCGCTTCACGGAGCAGACGCGCCCGCATTTCCGGATCATCTTTGGCAATACCATTCTTCAAAAGTTTCAAAGCGCAGCGGTGATTTAAAAGTGTATGTTCAACCAGATAAACTTCACCCATGCCGCCGATACCCAGACAGCGGATCACCCGGTATTTACCGATGATGTCGCCGGCTTTATGAGTGGCAGTTTTGAGCATTTCGGTATGCTTCGGGGATTCCGGCAGATACTTCGCTGAATCTTCACCCAGAGAAAGTATGATGCTTTTCTGACAATGCGGACAACTGCTTGAGGAACCCAGCATCCAGATCGAAATATCCAGCATCCCGCCGCACTCCGGACAGGGACAGATGATCTGTTTGTCAACGACATTTACCGTTCCGGTACAATTCGGACAGCGGACTTTGCTGCCGAGCGAATCGGCTGAAACATAAAATTCATAATGACAATATTTACAAAGCATACCTGCCCCTCAATGATAAAAAAGCGCATGATTTTTTACGCGCTTTTCAGTTTTTATTAAATTTCAAATTTTACAGTGACTGCACCTTCAATGCGGATAACACCTTTTTTGCCGCCCCGGATATCTTCGGTAATATCGGAAGTGACTTTGAACTTCACCAGATGGCAGATACCATCACCAACCGCCGTCCGGGCGCGGGTCAAATTCAAAAGCCTGTGCCTCGTACCATTTGCCGGAATCATGGCTGAAAAATTTTGCTTTCATACCGCCTTTTATATAAGGAACCCCGTTCAGAATTACGACTGGCATTAATATATTACCTCAAGCAAAAAAAACAAGCCGAATTCAAATTAAATTTTCAAAATATTTTGGAACGGCAGCGCGCGCTATTCGAGCATCGGGCCGTCAACTGAAATCTGTTCGATGGAACCCCCGTCGATACACTCCATCACGACCACATCCGCCGCAACTTTGAAGAAGGCTATGCCTTACTGCAGGAAGCCGGTTATAAGTTCTGACAGGAATCGGGAGCCGGGGAAGTTTGCTTCCGATGGTCGAAACCAATATATAAATCCGCACTTTACTTGCGTTATCGTGGCTCGCTGCAATTTGCTGTTTATTCTCCGGCAATTTTGATTTTGCATCCATTGGGCAATTTCAGTTTAGAAAATTGCGACTTCAAATGCGCCGGAATGGTAACACTCTTTAGGCTCCGGCAACCTATGAATGCAAAGGTCCCAATCTTGGTCACGCTGTTGGGGATCGTTATACTGGTCAATTTTTCGCAACCTCTGAATGCGCTGTATCCAATCGTTGTTACACCACTTGGTATTCTGTAAGATTTAATATTTTTTGGAACCCGAATCAACTTTTTATTATCTATGGTGAGTATTGCTCCGTAAGAATCGCTCCTGGTTGCCTTGGATGAAATTGAATTACCTGTATTATCGTTGTTTTTTTCGGCAATTTTGATTTTGCATCCTATGCGTTCAGAAAATTGCGACTTCAAATGCGCTTTCCGTTTAGAAAATTGCGACTTCAAATGCGCCGGAATGGTAATTTCGTCTAAGAATCGTAACGAGAAAGAATTGTTCTCAACATTTTTTACACTGAACGGTACTTGTACATTTTTAAGTTTGTAGCAGCGGGAAAATGCTCCGTCACCTATCTCCTGCACTGTATCCGGTATTTTTACTTCGGTCAAGTTGTTTTCAGCATACGCTGCCGGACTAAACGCTTCGGCATTTATAATTTTTACGCCATATGGAATCTTATAACGCTGCAGATGTGGCGGAACATAGAGCAACTCTGTGCCGTCTTTCTTTAATATTGCTCCGAAAGAATCCCTTTTGTAATACTTGTTTCTACTTGCCAAAATCACCTGTTGGACACCGATAAATGCACCTCTTCCTATGCTTTTTACATTGGCAGGAACGCTTACTGTTAACTGCATGCAATGTGCAAATACATATTCTCCGATAACGGTAACCGTATTGGGAATTGTCAGCCTTTTCAATGAAGAACAGCTGGCGAACGCGGCTAGTTGAATTTCAAGCAGTCCTCGCGGCAAAGTGACATGAGTCAAATCTCTGCACCCAACAAATGCATACTCTTTGATGATTTTCACTCCATTCGGAACAACTGCATTTTTGACTTTTTTATTACTACATCTGATTAGGGTTTTCCTGTCTTCGCTCAACACATAATCTCCTGATTTAATCGTTTTCTGTGTTGGAATTACAACTATTTTGCACGAAGCTGACAGACCCCAGCTGGAACTTCGGGATTTCAGATGTTCCGGGATGGTTATTTTACTTAAACTTTTACAATCCCGGAATGCTCCGTATCTAATTTCTCGCACGCTGTCAGGAATTTTCACTTCCGATAAACCGCTGCGTTCAAATGCGTAAGCATAGATGCTGCCAACTGTGTTTGGAATAATTAATTTTTTTAACTTGCAGCAATCTGAAAATGCAAAAGCATCGATATGAGTCACCCCGTACGGAATCTTATAATTCTTTACACTTCCAGGGACATAGATCAATCCCATGCTATCTCTCTTTAATATTGCACCGCTGGAATCCATCTTATAGCAATAGTTGGCGTTTACAAAATCAACTTTTTTTACACCGATAAATGCACCTGCGCAGATATTTTCCACGCTGTCAGGAATATTTACTTCTAATGAATGGCATCCTGAAAAAGCTTTTTTACCGATCTTTGTAACAGAGTTCGGAATCGTTAATTTCTGCAATTTGCTGCAATCGAGGAATGCTTCATTTTCAATAATTTTCACACCGTCCGGAATGACCGCATTTACAATATTTTTATTCAGACATTTTTTCAATACTGTACCATCGGCACTCAATTCAAAATCACCAAAAATCCGTTTGCCCGCAGCTGAATATGCCGTTGATGAAACGACCTGCGAACTCTCCTTTTCAGGAGCGTACGCGGCGGCCGCCGACATCGAAAGCAGTGCCAATGCACCGGCAAAAAAACGCAAGGAAAAATTTTTTATGAGACCATAGTGACAAAGTTTGCAGAACATAAACACCTCCCCGTTCAGAATTACGACTGGCATTAATATATTTCCTCAAGCAAAAAAAAACAAGCCGAATCCAAATTAAATTTTCAAAATATTTTGGAACGGCAGCGCGCGCTCTTCGAGCATCGCCCTTTTTCAAAAAAAGCGGAGTATTATGCCGCTCCGCCTGTCCCGCCATAGCTCGCAGAGCGACGGCGGATTGTCGCGGCTGTACCGTAAACTTATCGTATCCTTACTCGCGCAAGCGAGCGCTTCATGTTTGCCGAATGGCAAACGCTTCACATTGCAAAAGCAATGCTTCACGCAAGATTTATCCTGCACTTCACATTGATTTGCAAAACGTCCCCCCCTTTTTTTCAAAAAACGGAGCCGGTCTGCGCTTTACTGCCACGTTGACAGACTCAAGGCACGAAAGATGCGCAAGGACAGGAATGATCAGCGTTCCACCACCATATTACTGAATTCGGCACCGTTGCCGTCAGTGGCAGTAAGCGTGATACGCGCAAAGGCAGGCACTCCCCCTTTTCCCTGCGCCGGAACCGTAAATTTGTGTTCTACGGCACCATTTTGATCGACAAATTTATTACTGAAGCCCAAGCGGATATAGCGGGTTTTTGCATCGTAAAAATTGATGCCGACCGCGCCGGATTTGCCTTTAACATTGACTTTGACCGTAATGTTTTCGCCGGTTTTCACCGGGAAGGTCGTGCTGTAAACCTGCGCCGCACCGTCGGCTTGCGGAGTGAGAATAACTGCATTGCCGACTGCGGCTTTTCTGACCGCGCTTTTGCCGAGCGGCTTCATGCCGCGGTTGAGATACCATTTATTCGGCAGCACTTTACCGCCGATAAATTTGCCGTTGATATTGATTTTGCGGGCGGCGGCAGCTTTCTGCGCTTCCAGTGCCGCCTTTTCATATCCATTCAACGGGAACGCAGAATGGCGGATCTCCAATGAACGCAGTTCGCCGTGGAAGAACTTCAAATCTCTGCCGATCGCCGGTTTATCCAATCCGTTGAAGCCACCGAAACAGGCAGTACTGTAATTCCCCGGGCGTTTATTGAAGGGGAATATCGCGACTTTACCATTGACCATGGCTTTCAAATGCTGATAATCGTAACTGATTTCAATATTGTTCCACTCATTGACTTTGACTTCAAGATCGGTTTCAAATTCGTGGCTGAAGTTGCGGTAATTCAATCCGATGGATGTGTAACCGAGTTTGAGTTTGCCGTCCTCGATCCAGCTTTCGATAGAGGTCGGGATATATTTTGCGTGCCTGAACAGCACCATATTGCCCTGGCTTGCCGGTTTGATGCAGAAATTGACCGTAAACGCTCCGGCAGGCAAGGCATCCACCGGGAAAACGATGTAATTTCCCTTGCCGTCAAATTTCAGCACATCACCGGCGATTTCCGGTGCGCAAGTTTCCGCGCCTTTGGGCAATCTACCGTGCCACATCGGGTAGACATAGCGGAATCCGGCGCCCAAACGACCGTCAAATTCCGGATAATTGCACTTGAAGACGGTTCCAAGCTCCGGAGAAAAGCGGTACTTGAGATGTTTGTAAATACTGAATTTCAACCCGGATTCGACCCGTTTGCCTTCATACACAGAATACACCGGATGCGCGACACCTTCACCACACTCAAGTCCGACTTCGATCGGGGCTGAACGGAAAACTTTGCCGTTTTCAGTCACCGCACGAACATGATAAATCCCGCTGGTATTGGCGACCGGGTAAGTGAATTCAGCCTTGGAACTTTTTAACGCTTTGGGGTGATCGGCAAGATAGCGGCGCTTTTCGACATAGACATGACAGAGCGTTCCCATTTCGGCGCCCCAGTTGCCGTTTTTGCGGATATTTGCCATGGGAACACTTGCTTTTTTACCGTTGACGTCAATGTCGATCACCACATTTTCCGCAGCTTTGGGCACACCGAGCAGCAGCGCTGAACCATCATGCCAGAAGAGCAATTCGCCCTGAACAGTGCATCCATTCTGTTTCATATTACCGAATCCGGCATAAGGCGCACCCCACGGCTGAAATTTCATACTGTCAGCATTTTTGAGCGAGATCGCCACCGGTAAAGTCCCCTGTTTGCGGGCACCGAATTTCACCAGAACCGTATCATACTTTGCCGGATCAATGAGAGGATCATTGTCACAGGCAAAAAGTTCTTTATCATTGTGAAGCAGTTCGACGGACTGCAAAACTTCGTTTCCGGCATCGAACGAGGCGGAAATATTGCCGTTGACCAGTTTCACTTCCGCTTTGGGAAACTTCGGAATGTCGCGCAGCGCGGTGCGGATTTCTTTATAATCCCAGCCGATACCGGGTTCCAGCCGGGTGAAGCGCAAATTATCATATTTCAAATTCTTTCCCTGATACACGATCTCCAATTTCGGGGAAACGGCATCCAGAGTATCCAATTTTTCGCTCGGAACTTTGAATGTCACGCTGGATAATTTGCTCCGGTCAAAAGTTTCTGCCGGAAAATCCACCACGACATGACCGGCTTTATTGACCAGACATGCTTTGACCTGATATTTTTCACTCATGTCACTATCGGGGATGTTGAGCAGTTCAATGCGGTACATTTCTCCCCATTTCACCGTCCGGCGCACCGACACGGCAAGCGGCGGGATGGATGTATCATCTCCGGCAAGCGGCACAGGTTTCTGTCCCTTGAAAAAGCGGGCATAATAACGGATAAGCCGCAGCAAAACTTTGCCATTCAGCACCGAGGGCTGGAACGAGGTATTTTCGTTGGCTTCGTTCCATTCAACAAGCGAAATTATATCCGGATTGTAAAGCATTGCCGTGTCGATAGCTTCGCGCAATTGCAGCGTGCCCTGTTCAGCTTCGACCACACCGCTCATGTGTCCGACATAACAATGGCGGACATTGAAGCCGAGCAGTTTGCCTTTGAAACGGGGATCGGAATAAACTTTTTCAAACATCGGAGCCAAGTATTTTTCATCCAGCTGCGGATAAAACTTCACCGAGAGAAAATAATCCTTTGCCGGATTGCGGTGCATGTGGCTGTTGGTCAGGATCACCCCGTCAAGATAACCGAGACGGCTTTCCAGGCTTTTGCGGGCATTGGCAAGATGTTCATCCGGCAGCACACCGTTACGCAGTTTATTGTAAACATCGAGCCAGATACCGCCGAAAAGAAGTGATTCGGAAAAACCGTTTTTCTTCATAAATTCACGGTAATTACCAACGCCTGCTTTCGTGGCGTTGCCGTAACTGAAAAAGGGTACTTTACCATTGATCCGCGGGGTGAGTTTGCTTTCAAACGCCCATTTGAAGTTATTGAAATCGCGTTCTCCCGGAGCAGTGCGCCAGCTCATACCCGGCATGAAGGTAAATCCCAGAGCCGCACCGCCGCCGCGTTTGATCAAAGTCAACGCATCTTTATAGCGGGTTGCATAAGAGTTGCCCAGCATGGTGAAGCCCTCAATTTCATACTCCATTGCGGCTTGCATATCCCGGTGAAAAGCCTTTACTGCGCCATCTTTTTCAGTACGCCACGCCGCATTGTGGTACAGCGGACGATCGATCCATTTATCCAGATAATTACCGTAGAGATTATAAGGCTGGATCCGGGCATAGATCAAAGTGTGAGGGGTCTGCCGGGGACGTTTACCGACCTTCATCGGACTCTGATAAAATTGCCGCTCAAAGGGGATTCCGGCTGCAAAAAGAGATGCCATAACTCCGGCAAAAAGGCACAATCCAACTGTACGCTTCATTTTACTGCTCCTGAAAAATATTTGGTGATTTTAGAAAAAAAATCAAGGCAAATGACGTTGTTTGTCCGGATATTTTCGATCAGCAGTTTTGACAAGCTCCTGCGTTGTTACAGCGTGTCCATCCATTGCAATCGCATTGATCCGTTTATTATGCCGCCAATCCAGACGCAGATTCTTCCCGTCTTTTCGCCAGTAACTTTCATCAGCAGAGTTGTAACTGGTATTTTCTCTGGCATCTATCGCCTGAACCACTTTGGAAACATTCTTGAACATACCGCGCTTCTTGCACCAACCAAC
This sequence comes from Lentisphaerota bacterium, assembly GCA_015061605.1. Classification (GTDB taxonomy): domain Bacteria; phylum Verrucomicrobiota; class Lentisphaeria; order Victivallales; family Victivallaceae; genus UBA1784. Next base: position 69,077 of record SUWH01000014.1, read on the forward strand.
TCCGTCTGGAATATTTGCATAATATGCTGAAAAACTCGCTCCGTAAGGCATGGCAAACTGCTTATAATTCATCGTTGTTTTGACAACAGACGGACAGGTCAATGCTTGCGGAAAATTTTTATTTGTAGCTCCGGCATTGAGCTGATGAACAAACCAGGAATCAGTCGGATCGAGCCAATGCGCCGAACTGCCGCTGCCTTTACTGCCGGCGGGACGTTTCCATTCGTATGGAGGAACAATGTCGTCAAAGGTGTCGCTGTAGGTGTTGAACAATGAACCAACCTGTTTCAAGTTGCTCAAACAGTTGGCAGTCCGGGCGCGTTCGCGCGCGCTTTGCAATGCCGGAAGCAGGATTGCCGCCAGAATCGCAATAATGGCGATAACTACCAACAATTCAATGAGAGTAAATTTGTTATGACAGACGTGTCTGTCATAATCCCTGTACAGGGATTATGACAGACGTGTCTGTCATAATCCCTGTACAGGGATCGGTTTGACATGTAACTCATAATCAGGCATCTCCTTTTTTGATTGCTGATTTAATCTACACTCTTCAAACCGATTTGTCAAGCATGACACGAAAAAAACTCGCCTACTCGCCTTTTTATCAATTTCCGCGGATATTTTCCAACGCATCAATGGTCCGGTCGACAGCTCCGCGGTTGGAACCGATAACTTCGTATGCTTTTGCTCCGAGAGCTTCGCGATATTCTCTTTCGCTCAGAAGTTTGCGCAAAACCGCAGTCAACTCTTCATCAGATGCAGTCAGAACCGCTTTCTGTTCAGACATGACTTTGAGCAGATAGCGGAAGTTGCGCAACACCCGCCCGGTAACTACCGGTTTGGACAACAGTGCAGGTTCGATCAGATTGTGTCCCTCATCATGTCCGGCAAAACTTTTACCCATGATGACCACATCGGCATCTTTCATCAACTGCAGCATTTCCCCGGTGGTATCGGCAAGCAGCACATCGACCTTTTCATCCGGAAAAGTTTTCAAACTGCGGCAGACAAATGAACACTCTGCTTTTTTCAAAATCTCTGCGATATCTTTGCCGCGTTCAGCGTGACGGGGAACAAGAACCAGTTTCAACTGCGGAAACTCTGTTTTAAGCTCTTTAAAACAGCGGACGATCAACTCTTCCTCTCCGGGGTGAGTGCTTCCGGCAAGGATGACTTCACCGCCATCGCCGAAGTATCCGCTCAAAATATCATCATTGCCCAGTTCCGGTATCTTCTGATCAAACTTCATATTGCCGCAAGTTTGAACCGCCGCTTTGGGAGATACCGAAAGGAAGCGTGCAGTATCAGCATCGCTCTGCGCCAGGATCATGGTGAATTTTTTCAACAGCGGCGCAAAAAATCCGCGCAATTTGCGATAGCCCCGGGCAGAGTGGTCAGACAATCTGCCGTTGACAAGCGTTACCGGAATACCGCGTTTGGCACTCATGGCAATGAGGTTGGGCCAGAGTTCGGTTTCAAAAATAACCAACTGTGACGGGCGCAGCAGTTCCAGTGTTTTGGCAATCATCCATGGGAAATCCAGCGGACAGAAAATAACGGTCGTGTTTTCCGGAATATTCGCCCGTGCCACATCCTGTCCGGTCGTAGTCGTGGTTGAAAGAATAAATTTCCGCTCCGGGAAACGTTCCAGATAGCGGCGGATCATCGACAGCGCAACGATAGTCTCGCCGACACTCACCGCATGGATCCAGATCGCTCCGTGAAATTTCTTCAATTCAGCTTCCCGGCTGCCGAAACGGGCAAAACGTTCTCCGTAGGTATCTTTCCACCCGCCGCGGGAACGGTACTTGATTATAAGGCGCGGCAGAAAAGCCAGAAACACCGGTGGCATCAATAAATTATAGATAAAACGACCCATATTGAACTCTTTTTAAATAACATCTTTATATCAGTGATCGAGCATTTCCGGCGCACATCTGCCGATCATCTCTTTTGTCAATTCCATAACCTCATCGGCATTACTGCACAACAACGCTTTTGCCACCAGTTTTTCACAATCAGCCAACTCCAGACTGCGCACCATACGGCGCTGCACGGGGATCGATGCCACCGGCATGCTCAATTCATTGACTCCCAGTCCGAGCAGCAGCGGAGTGAGCATGGTGCTTTCAGCCATCTGTCCGCAAACGCTGACATAAAGATTGTGTTCTTTTGCCGCTTCGACGGTATTGCGGATAAGGTGCAGTATCGCCGGGTGAGAGGGACGGTACAAGTACGCCACCCGTTCATTGCTCCGGTCGACCGCCATCGTATACTGGATAAGGTCATTGGTTCCGATACTGAAAAAATCCACTTCCGGGGCAAACTTCTGCGCCATGATCGCCGCAACCGGAGTTTCGATCATGATGCCGAGTTTGAGTTTCTGTGAATACGGGATCCCCTCTCCGGCAAGCTGCTGCTGCAATTTTGAAATGACTTCCCGGGTTTCGCGCAATTCAAAAATACTGCTGACCATCGGCAGCATAACCCTCAAATCGCCATGCACCCCTGCCCGCAGCAGAGCGCGCAATTGCGTGGCAAAAAGTTCATTCTGCTCATGGAGACACAACCTTATACCGCGCAAACCGAGAAACGGATTCTGTTCCGTTGAACGCAGTATCGCGCTGCTGAATTTATCTCCGCCGACATCAATAGTGCGGATGGTCACCGGCTGATTTCCGGCGGCAACCAGCAGATCTTTATAAATCTGATACTGTCTCTCCTCATCCGGCAGCTGTTCCGAATCCATAAAAATAAATTCGGTCCGGAAAAGCCCGACTCCGTAAGCTCCGGCCTCATGCACCTCTTTGTAATCCTGATCGGCATCGAGATTGGCGGCGAGCTGAAGCTGGAAACCATCCAGCGTTTCCGGCGGCAGGTCACGTTCTCCGGTCAATTCGGAATAAAACTTCATCTCCTGCTGCTGTTTGAGCCGGTAGCTTTCTTCGGTCCGGTGATCCGGATTGACTATAACTTTGCCGCTGAAACCATCCACGATCAGCCGGTCGGCGATGGTGAGTTTATCCAGAATCTCTCTGGGGACACCGACCACTGCCGGAAGTTTCAGTGAACGCGCTAAAATAGCAGTATGACTGGTGGCACTGCCGGTTTCAATGGCAAATCCCAACACCTGATCGCGCTCCAGATCAACTGTTTCAGACGGAGTGAGATTGGAAGCGATAATGATACGCGGCTCATTGTACGCAATTTTCACCACATCAGCCCCGGAGAGATTATCCAGTATCCGGTTGCCGACATCGCGCAGATCAGCTGCCCGTTCTTTAAGGTATTCGTCATTTACCGTATTGAACACCTCTGAAAACTTCTCTATGGTCGCATAAACGGCGTACTCGGCGCTGAAGTGTTCCTGCTGGATACCTTTGAGAACTTCTCCTAAAAGCAGCTGATCTTCAAGCAAAAGGATGTGAGCATCAAAAATCCCGGCATCCTGATCATTCAATTTCTCCTGCAGCTGGGTCCTCAATGCAGTCAATTCAGCGCGCGTCTTCTCCAATGCAGTATTAAAACGGGCCAATTCAGGAGCTGCCATTTCCGGAGAAAGCACCACCGGTTCCGGTAATTCGCGCGGGGTCGCGCCGAAACGCATCACTCCGCCGATGGCGATCCCCGGAGCCACAGCAATAGCCTGAACAGTACAACTTGGAATAAGCATAAAAAATTATCTTCCGCAAATGGGGATCATTTTTCCCCGAACTTGTCTTTAAAATAAGCACCGATGGCATCAAGTGCTTCACGGGCATCGCAACCGGATGCCTGAACTTCAAGTTCGGTTCCGCAAGTTGCCGCCAGCATCAGCAGTGCCAGCACACTGCGGCAATCCGACCACGATGAACTGCCGGGTTTACGCATGGAAACGACGGATTTGAACTTACCGGCAATATGAACCAGTTGTGCCGCCGGACGGGCATGAAGCCCCATCGCATTACACACGGTCATTTTCTCCAAAATGGTATTTTCCATAAAACAAATCCGCCTTTACGCAATTAAACAATCAACAACCATTACGCCGTTTTTTACACACGGTGCTATTCACAGCATAATATATCACCAACTTTGAACTTTTTCAATCGCAAAAGCTTGAGAACTCTCATTTTTCGTTTATATTTCCTATCTGGGGGTAACGGAGGATTTTGCCGGAAAATGTAAAAACAGGAGATCATACCATGCTCACAGATGTATGCAAAGTCGTCGCCACAGCGGCGATCGCCGCCGCTGCCGCCGCCGCGATCCACTTCGGAGTAAGCAGCGCCGGAGCAGCGGACAATTCCACTCAAAACTACACCCCCAGCCGCTTTGCATTACTGGCGGCGCAGATAAACGTTGCTTCAGACGAAGAAGGCACCCCATCCAACACCCGGCAGGTCATGGTACGGGCTGACACTCTGACCGGACAATGCTGGATACTGGAACTCAAAGTTTTCGGCTACCAGAACTTCCGGGTCGCAAACGCCAGCTGGAAACCGATCCAATTTACGGTACAACCGCAGCAGTAACGCTTGAAAAAAACTCTTTCCGGCAGTATATTAAACAGCATTCCGTTTTCCACGTTTCAAGGAGAACGGAGTGTTTTGTTTTAACAGGAGAAACTATTATGAACATTTCATCGACAATTTCAGTAATAATCAAACTTTTTCTTTTGCTGACCCCGTTTTTTATTCTGTCGGTCTTTGTCACCACCTGCGCCAGTCTGGAACCGAAGGCGCAGAAAAAACTGGCGCTCCGGGTCGCAACTGCCGTCACCGTGGCAACGGTGGTGATATATCTTTTCGGTGCGCTGATTTTTCAGTACCTCGGAATTTCGCTGGATGCTTTCCGTATCGGCGCCGGACTGGTACTCATGTTGAGCGGGATCGATATGGTGCGCGGCGGCGATCCTCCGAAGGCACGCGATATCGGAGAATTTGCCAGCGACCCGGCAGTCGTCCCCCTTGCCATTCCAACCACCGTCGGTCCGGGAACCATCGGTACGCTTCTCGTTATGGGTCAGGGAGCTTTTGAAGATCCGCTGCGCTGTATCTTTGAAGTTTGTGCGATCATCATCGCCAGTGTCCTGGTCGGCGTGATGCTCTACTTCGGACGCCATTTAAAACAGATACTCAAAGATAAAGGTCTCAACATTTTGAGCAAATTGACCGGCATGTATATCGTTGCTCTGGCGGCACAGATCATTTTCACCGGGGCGGGAAACATGATCGCTCAAGCTGTCGCCGCGATGAAAGGATAAAAGATGAACACCGCGTGGCTGCTGCCGATAATCTTTTCCGCGCTGACACTGGGATTTTACGACATCTGCAAAAAGGATGCCGTCAAAGATAATTCCGTTATGCCGGCACTGTTCTTTGCCACCTTGAGCGGCAGTATATTTTTTGTACTGGCGACCGCCATATCCGGAGAGATTTCACGCGCCGTCTGCTGTCCGGTCTCCCATTATCTTTTAACGCTGTTGAAATCTGCGATCGTCAGCGGCAGCTGGATCTGTGTTTTTTATGCCATGCGCGAACTGCCGATAACCCTGGCTTCCCCGCTTCGCGCTACTGCTCCGATGTGGACGATGATCGGCGGGCTGTTGCTTTTTCACGAAACACCAACCAGAGTTCAAGCCGCAGGAATGTTTATCATATTCATTGGATATCTGCTTTTCAATCTCATCGGAAAAACCGAAGGCTTCAACTGGAAAAGCAAAGGTATCGTCCTGATAGTTGCCGGAACTCTGCTTGGCGCAGTTTCCGCATTGTTTGACAAATATCTGCTCCATGTCGTACGAATAGACCGGCAGGTATTGCAATTTTACTTTTCAGTGAACCTCGTTGCAGTTCTTGGCATCGCGCTTGCCCTGCGGAGCTGTTTCGGTCAGAAACATCCATTCAAGTGGAAGTGGACGATCCCCCTGACCGGAATATTGCTCATAATTGCCGATTACGCCTATTTTTATGCATTGAGCGCCGACAACGCTCCCATATCCATGGTTTCACTGGTGCGCCGCTGCAACTGCATAGTCACCTTTGCCGTGGGAGCAAAACTTTTCAAAGATTCCCAACTCAAGAGCAAAGCCGCTGCGCTCCTGCTCATTCTGATCGGAGTAGCGCTTATTGCCCTCGGCTGACACCCCAATAAAAACTTCTGTCAACGCAAAAAAACACCACCGGCAAGAGTGATTTCGCCTTTACCGGAGGGAGCGGTGGAACGGAGTCCGAAGATACCGCCGGGAGAATGAAGCTCGATGGGAATATCCATATCGCCGTTCAATTGTAACGTTTGACAAACGTTTCCGTTATTGATGATTTCAATGGTGGTGTTTTCCACATTGGAAGAGATTATTCTGCCGGAGAAGCATTTATACACCGCCGGAATTTTGAAGAGCAGACGGGCTTCCAGATTTACACCGAAAGTAAAATCGTTGCCATTGAGTTCATAACGGGCGAGCTGAAAGCGCCCTCCCCCGCCGATGGGATAATGGAACGGAGCAAAATCGCACAAGTTGCGCTGTGAAAATTCCGGAGCACGGTTTTCTGCGATGGCAAGGATGGTGGCGGCGGTATCAGCAGCCAATTGAACGGCAGAAAGAAACATTGTCCGCTGATTTTCCGGCAATTTGTGCCGGCTTTTTCCGATGATATATTCCAGAGCAATATCAAAAGCCGCCTGACGGGAAATGGCAGTCGCCTCAACATAACGGAAATAAAGTCTGGCAACAGCTTCATCAATATTTGAAGCAAGAATTTGCGGAACGACTTCAAGCTCTGTCAGAGCATCATCCAGCGGAATGGAACAGATGTATTTGGCAAATTGTTTCCCGGACATCCGGTCAAGAACATAAATATCTGTGCCGTCAGGCCCCTCAAGAGTGTGGATACCGAAAGCGGAATCCTCAAGAAAGTGCAGCAGACAGCCGAGAAATTTCCAGGCTTCTTCCCGTTTCCCATTTTGGAGTGCTTCGATGCAATGTTCAAAATAAAACCGGAAACCGGCTTCAGCGAAGGTGCTGTTATGATTTTCCTCCCGGTCGAGCATGACTGTTCTCTGATGCGGAATATGTTCCCAGTAACGGTAAAACTGATCAACCGGAGTGTGCGGAGGATAATGAAATTCCACCTTGTCCATAATGAACATATATGGAGCAATATTATCATAATCCCGGTGAAAATTATCCGGGAAACTGCTGTATTCTTCAACCAGCAACGGAGCGTCAGTGATCCCGGCACTTTTCAATGCCTGCCGGGTAATGATTTGGTGATGATATTTATTCGGCATAGACAAAAAAAGAGAGAGGATACCATCTCCTCTCCCGATATTGAAACTTATTTGTTGGCGGCGAGCTTGCGCAGATCACTGCGTTTGATTTTGCCGCTGGTAGTCTTGGGCAGCTCGGTAACGAACTCAATACGGCGCGGATATTTGTAAGGCGCAGTATGGGTTTTTACATAATTCTGGATCTCTTTTTTCATCTCCTCGGTACCGACAGTACCTTTGGTGAGGACGATAAAGGCTTCGACGACCTGACCGCGGATCTCATCCGGAGCGCCGACGACGGCACATTCCAGAACATAGGGCATCTCCATAATGACGCTTTCGATTTCAAACGGTCCGATACGGTAACCGGAAGATTTGATCACATCGTCAGTACGTCCGACATACCAGAAATAACCGTCTTCATCGCGCCATGCGGTGTCACCGGTATGATAAAGTCCGTCGTGCCAGGATTCTTCGGTTTTGTCCGGCGCGTTATAGTAGCAGCGGAAAAGTCCGCAAATCTCATCGGGGTTGCAGCGCACCACGATCTCACCGGTTTCACCGGTTTTGACCGGATTGCCATCGGGATCGACCAGTTCGATGGGGAATGCCGGACTCGGCTTGCCCATTGATCCGGGTTTGGGCTCCATGCCGTAGAAGTTGGCGAGCATGACCGGGCTCTCGGACTGCCCGAAACCTTCCATAACTTTAAGGCCGGTTGCGTTGTAGAACTGCTGGAACACCTCCGGATTGAGAGCTTCTCCGGCGATGGTGGCATATTTGATGCAGGAAAGATCATACTTGGAGAGATCTTCTTTAATGAAGAAACGATACATCGTCGGCGGCGCACAGAAAGTCGTAACTTTGTTCTGTGAAATCACGTTCATAATATCAGCCGCATCAAAACGATCGAAATCGTAAACCAACACCGCACTTTCATTGAGCCATTGACCGTAAAGTTTACCCCAGGCCGCCTTTGCCCATCCGGTATCGGAAATGGTCAGATGCAATCCGTCCGGACGGGTGCACTGCCACCAACGGGCAGTAGTGATATGACCGAGCGGATAAGAGAAACTGTGTTCGACGATCTTGGGATAGCCGGTGGTGCCGCTGCTGAAAAACATCAGCATCGGGTCGGTGGCTTTCTGATCAGGCAAACGGGCGAAAGAATCTTCAAATTTTTCATATTCGGCATTAAAATCCTGCCATCCATCGCGGGTACCGTTGACAATGATTTTGGTTTCAAGTGTCGGGGACTCCGGAGCAGCGGCATCGATATATTCCGGAACGTTGTCATCGGCAGTAGCGATGATCGCTTTGACTCCGGCAGCATTGAAGCGGTAGACGTAATCCTTTTTCAACAACTGATTGCTCGCGGGGATGGCGATTGCACCGATACGTTCCAAGGCGATGATAGTAAACCAGTACTGATAATGGCGTTTAAGCACCAGCATAACCCGGTCGCCTTTTTTGATCCCCAGACTGGAAAGATAATTGGCAACTTTACAGGAGTTGACCGCAATATCGAAAAAGCTGAAATCCCGGCGGATATGCTCTTTGCTGACCCATGCCATCGCCAGTTTATCCGGCTTTTTGAGCGCGAGTTCATCAACGACATCGTAAGCGAAGTTGAAGTTTTCCGGCCAATGGAAGCTGATGTCCTGCAGATGTCCTTTTTCATCAACAACTTCGTTGGTAAATTTCTGATAGATACGTTCTTCAGCCGGAGTGGCCTCAACTTTTTTCTCCGACACCTGAACCGGTCTTGTCATATCCCGGGCATCGCCCTGAATGACGATCGCCAGAAATTCACATTCGTCACATTCATACGCGACCAGACCGTGAGGCTGATTACTGTCGAAATAGATACTGTCCCCTTCGGAAAGGATCTCGCATTTGCCTTCCAGCTGCACTTTGAGTTTACCGCGCAGGATGTAGTCAAACTCTTGACCGGGGTGAACTGAAAGCGGGATCGGCTGTCCGGGGATCTCCGGCTTGGCCTTGACCAGCAGCGGTTCAGTCAGCCGTTTTTTGAAATCGGCAGCAAGCTGCTGATAGACAAATTCATGGGATCGCTCAATGGAAACTCCGGAACCGGCACGGGTGAGCGCATAACTGGAAAGTTTGGCACTTTCACCGCGGACAATGGCACTCAAGTCGACACCGAACTTTTTGGCGCAATCATAAAGGAAAGAGATATGACTGTCGACTTCGCCGTTTTCGTGAGCGATATATTCGGCTTCACTTACACCGGTTACCTGTGCCATTGTCGCAGTAGAAATTTCCATAACAGTGCGGATCTCCCGCAAGCGTTCACCGATCATTTTAGCCTGACTTTTCATCGAGTATACCCCTGGCATCCTTTCATATTAAAAAATTACATATACATACTGTTTAATATAGCACCGATACCGGATTTTTTCAAGCATTATCAAAAAAAAGAGCGAAGCCATATCACAGCTGTCCCATAAAATAAGAAAAACATCCGTTCCCTCAAATTTTTCAGCAAAAGAAAAATTGAATTTTGAAAAAGTGATTTTGGCAGATTCTGTTTTGCCCAGGCAAAACGTGCGTGCCGTCAG
>SUWH01000042.1 GCA_015061605.1 Lentisphaerota bacterium
CTGACGGCACGCACGTTTTGCCCGTGCAAAACAAAATCTGCCAAAATCACTTTTTCAAAATTCAATTTTCTTTCGCTGAAAAACTTGAGAGAGCAGATGTTTTTCTTATTTTATGGGACAGCTGTGTTTGAATTTTGCACAACTGCCCATCGGATCGGCAGCGGAACCGTCCAGAGCGCACAGCGGTTGAAACGGGTGTTCGATGAAATTGACACAATTCCGGCAGAAATCACAATCGGCAGAACCCTGCAAAGTGATTTTTTCCGGAGCTTCACCGCCGAGCAATGCGGCAAAGGCGGCACTTCTGGCGGCGGCGGGATCACCTGCTTTATCTTTTTCCTCCTCCGGCAGTTCTTTACCGCAAAGCGCGCAAACCCGGACAACTTTGGTGACTTTCCAGCCGTCCATGATATTTTTCTTTTTGGCAAAGGATTCTTCGCGACAGAAGGGGCACTTCATTTGCGTTTTCTCCGTTTGGCAGGGGATTCCGGAATGAGTATGATCCTGCCGTTTTCTGCATCGGCACAGACCCCGGAAGAGTGATTGAAATCTCCGCGCAGCAGCGCATCGGCAAGCGGATCTTCAATGAGATGTTCGACGGCGCGGCGCAGCGGACGTGCGCCGTATTCCGGATCATAGTCGGCGGAAATGAGCAGTTTTTTGGCATCTTCCGTGACATTGAGAGTGAGGCCGCGTCCGACGAGGCGGTCGCGGAGCTTGTCCAGCTCAAGGTCGATTATCTGCACCAGATCAGCCGAAGAGAGTTTGTTGAAGACGATTATCTCATCGACCCGGTTGATGAATTCCGGTTTGAAGTGTTTCTTTGCTACGGCGAGGATGCGTTCGCTCTGCCGGAGATCGTCTGCGCTTGCTGAATTGCCGAAGCCCAGCGGCGCGGAGTTGCTCAACTGTGCTGCCCCCACATTGCTGGTCATGATGACGATGGTGTTGCGGAAGTCGATCTTTCTGCCCAGTGAGTCGGTGAGGTGTCCCTCTTCGAGGATCTGCAGAAGCATATTCATCACATCGGGGTGAGCTTTTTCCACTTCGTCGAACAATACCACTGAATAGGGATGACGCCGGACACGTTCGCTCAATTCTCCACCCTCTTCATGGCCGACATAGCCCGGAGGAGAACCTACCAGACGGGAAACGTTGAATTTCTCCATATATTCAGACATATCGATCTGGATAAGAGCTTCGGCATCGCCGAAAATGAATTCAGCCAGCGCTTTGGCAAGCAATGTTTTACCGACACCGGTCGGACCGAGGAAGATAAATGAACCGATGGGACGTGCCGGATTTTTGAGGTCGGCACGACTGCGGCGCAGCGCGCGGGAGATGGCTCCAACGGCGGCGGATTGACCGATCACGGTGCGTCCGAGTTCGCTCTCCATGCGGAGAAGGCGTTCGCTTTCGCCCTCTGCCATCTGCTGAAGCGGAACTCCGGTGAGTTTGGAAACCACGCTGGCGATATCGGCGGGAGTGACTTCAGCGAAACTTTTACTGCATTGTTTTTTCCACTTCGCATTCAGATCGTCGATCTCCTTTTTTATCGAACGCTCCTGATCGCGGAACTTTGCGGCATCTTCAAATTTCTGATCCATTATCGCCTGTTCTTTGCTATTTTTCGCCTCTTCAAGGCGGGAATTGTATTCCGATAGATCAGGAGGAGTGATCACATTGCCGATACGGGTGCGAGCTCCGGCTTCATCCATGACATCAATAGCTTTATCCGGCAGGAAACGCCCGGTGATGTAACGGTCGGCAAGTTTTACGGCACTCTCCAATGCGCCGTCAGCGTAGCGGACATGATGATGCTTTTCGTAGGTTTCCCGCAGACCTTCGAGGATTTTTATCGAATCCTCCACGCAGGGGGGATTGACCATGACCGGCTGGAAACGGCGTTCCAGTGCGGCATCTTTTTCAATACCTTTGCGGTATTCGTCAAAGGTGGTTGCGCCGACGCATTGCAGCTCACCCCGGGAAAGGGCGGGCTTGATGATATTGGCGGCATCCATTGCGCCTTCGGCGCCGCCGGCACCGACGATGGTGTGGAGTTCATCGATAAAGAGGATTATTTTGCCGGAGTTGCGCACTTCGTCGATTACCGCTTTGATGCGTTCTTCAAATTGTCCGCGGTACTTGGTTCCGGCGACCATCAGCGGCAGGTCGAGAGCATAGATCTGTTTGTCTGCAAGCAGTTCCGGAACGCGGTTGCCGACGATCGCCTGGGCAAGCCCCTCCAAAATAGCGGTTTTGCCGACACCGGCTTCACCGATCAGAACCGGATTGTTTTTGGTGCGGCGGCAGAGGATCTGGATGACCCGTTCGATCTCATCGGCTCTGCCGATGACCGGATCGAGTTCGCCTTTGCGTGCCAGAGCGGTGAGGTTGCGTCCGAACGCATCCAGCGCGGTGAATTGGCTGTTGACTCCGGCTGGTTCAACAGTACCGGGATTTTCGGCATTGTCAGAATTTCCGGTATCTTCAGGAAGATATTCTGAATCGAGAGTTTTTATCACCGCTTCCCGGACCGCTTCCAGATCGACTTTCAAATTGCGCATAACGCGTGCCGCCTGACTGCTGCCTTCGCGTAAAATCGCCAGAAGCAAATGCTCTGTTCCGATGAAGTTGTAGTGCATTGCCAGTGCTTCTTCGGCGGCGATCGCCATGACTTTGCGCAGTCGCGGGGTGAAAGGGAGTTCGCCGGAGGTGACGGTTTCAGCACCGGTTCCGCAGCATTTTTCCACTTCCAGCCGGAGTGCCGCCAGATTCAATCCCATCGAATTGAGGATATTGACCGCCACACCCTCATTCAGGGCAAGCAGTCCGAGCAGCAGATGTTCGGTTCCGATGTGCGGATGATTGAAACGTTCCGCTTCGCGCCGTGCCAGCAGCAGAACCTGTTTTACACGCGGTGTGGGATTTATCGAATTTCCAGCCATGGAATTTGTCTCCTGAAAGATTTACTGTTTTTTCCTCATTTAGTAATATAATATGCCGGAGTGGAAGTTTCAAGTTATTTGCCCAGACAGAAGCGGTGAAATACTGCATCCAGCAGATCCGGGTCGGCGTTGCGCCCGACGATCTTTCCGGCGGCATGGGCGGCAGAAGCAAGTTCATACGCCGCCAGCTCAAAACAGCCATCTTCAAAGAGCTGCTGTGCCGCTTCGCAATGCGGTATGGCAGTTTCCAGTTGCGCCGCACTGCGGGCGTTGACCGCCACTTCCGGCGGCGCGTGGCGGGCTACTGAAAGCACTTTACACTCAAAAGCGTCGAGGAGTTCGGAAAAATCATCATCTTTCAAGGCGGAAATTTTCACTGCTTCAAGCGGCAGCTCCGGCAGTTCGCGCTCTTTTGCCAGATCGCACTTGTTCCAGACCGGGATGACTCCGGGCGCGGATATATCAAGAGAAGAAGCTTCTTCCGCTAAATCTTCTGCTGAAGCATCCAGCAGCCAGAAGGTGACTTCGGCACTGGAAATCGTTTTATATGAGCGTTCGATGCCCAGTTTTTCCACCGGGTCGATGCTGTCGCGCAAGCCGGCGGTGTCGGTCAGATGTACCGGAATATTCCGCAGTACGGTCTGTTCCTGCACCGTGTCGCGCGTTGTTCCCGGGATATTACTGACGATCGCCCGTTCAAATCCGAGCAATTTGTTGAGCAAACTGGATTTTCCGGCATTGGGGCGGCCCGCCAGAGCAACTTGCACCCCGTCGCGCAGAACGGCTCCGGATCGATGAGTGGCAAGGAGTTCTTCCAACCGTGCTTTGACTTCTCCGATGCGTACGGCTGCCTTATCGTCAAAATCCAATTCTTCATCGGGGAAGTCCAGTCGCGCTTCACATTCGGAACGCAGAGAATCCAGTTCAGCGCACAAATCATTTATCTTACGGCTCAATACGCCGTCAAGCTGTTTTTCCGCCATTTTTAATGCGGCATTGCTTCCGGAGGTGATGATGTCGGAAACCGCTTCGGCTTGAAGCAGATCGATTTTACCGTTGATAAAGGCCCGGCAGGTGAATTCCCCCGGCTCCGCCAGACGGCATCCGGCACTTAAAACTGCACGCAGTACCGCATCTGCGACCGCCGCACCGCCGTGGCACTGAAATTCAACGACATCGTCTCCGGTATAGCTTGCCGGAGACTTCATATAGACTGCCAGCGCCTGATCTCCGGCAACTTTGCCGAGTATCATTTTACGGACATTCTCCCCGGATAAGGGTGTTCCCTGCCAGACTTTATTGGCAACATCCAGCACTCCGGGCCCGGAAAGCCGGATGATATTGACCGCTCCGCCGACTGCGGTCGCCGGAGCGGCAATGTTGTCAAGGGTATTCATTCAGTATTTCCGGACGGCGGTTTTTGCGCCGTTGTTGCGGGCGGATTCATAGACCGCCATAATGAGACTGCTGGAGTTGATGGCATCGATAAGGGTCACTTTGGGGGCGCGTTTGTTTTCGATGGCATCGATCACATCGGCGATCTGGGCGGTGTGACCGGTACCGTAGTAGCTTTTACCGACGATACGTTCTTCCTGTGCCGGAGGGGCGAGGACGGTTTCGAGTTCGCCTTTAAGCTCATCGGAAACGGCATCGACGAAAATCGGTTTTTCGTTGGCATATTCCAGAGTCGCGGCAGTTCCGCTACAGATGAGTGAAGTGCGCCAGCGGGTGGCGCTGGAGTTGGTGGCGCTGACACTGCCGAGGATGCCGTTTTCAAATTCCATGGTGAACATGGCGGCATCTTCGACTTCAATAATCCCCTGATGGGTCTGGTTGGCGGAGATGGCGGTGACGCTTTTGATGTCGCCGAACACAAAGCGCAGCTGGTCGAGGTGGTGGATAGCCTGATTGATGAGGATACCGCCGCCTTCACCTGCCATCGTGCCGCGCCAGGCATCTTTCTGATAATATTCATTGGTTCTCCGGCAGCAGAACGCGAGGTTGACCATCAGCATCTGACCGAATTTGCCGTTTTGCACCAGATCGCGCAGAGCGCAGTTCTGTTTGACAAAACGGTGCTGAAAAATACCGGAAGTGACCAGTTCCGGGTGCGCTTTGACGGCGGCACTCATCGCTTCAAGGTCGGCATCGACTCTGCCGGCTGATTTTTCGCAGATGACATGTTTTCCGGCATTGAGGGCATCGATCACGATTTGGCAATGGCTGGCGTGGTCGGTGCAGACATGGACGAGATCGATCTCTTTATCGGCGAGCAAATCGCGGTAGTCGGTATAACGTTTGGCAATGTTGTACTTATCGCCGCGGGCATTGAGCCGTTCAGAATCAATGTCGCAGAGGGCTTCCACCTTGGCATTGGCAATAGCTTCGATTCCTTCGATATGGGTGGGGGCGATGACGCCGCAGCCGATGATTCCGCATTTTATCATAATGTGAGCTCCTTTTTATTGAGTTTTTTTAATTTTGAATAAAAATCAAGTTGATTTGAAAATGTGTTTTTCACTGATTTGTCTCCGGTTCCTGACGACATATCACACGCCCGCTGCTGGAACTTTATCGCTCCATTCAGGTCTCCGGAAAGATAACGCAAGCGGGCGCAGGCGGCAAAAAGCCGGGATTTTTCCAATGGGGAAAGTTTTTCAAAACCGGCATTGCTTTTGCCGAGTTCCTCTGCTGCGGCTTGCAGAGCAGTGAAATTTCCGGGGAAGTTGTAAAGCAGCGTTTCAGTGAAAAACAACCGTTGTTTCGGAGTTGCGGCATGGGCATAAAAGCCGTTGATCACAGACGAAAGATTTTTCTGCAAATCGGGATAACGGCGTACCATTTCCAACGCGGTGTAATAGAGTCGTAACGCAGAGGGGACAGCTTTTATCCGTTTTTCAAGAATACTCCATGCTTCAAGGTGCCTGCCTGAATTTTCCAGAATAAAGAGGAGCATCCGCAAGGCGGAAGCGTTGGCAGGATCGAGTTTGAATATCTTTTCCGCCGACTGCTGTAATGCCCGGGTTTCACCGGAGCGCATACGCTGCTGCATATCATCGAGGAGTAGGGATATTTTGCGCTGTTTGTCGACATCGTTTTTATTTTGCAGGATATTCTGTACTGCTTCAGGGAGATCGACCGCTTCGCCGTTCCAGAGTATTCTGCCGTCGGCATCACAGACAAAAGCCATCGGGTAGAGCATGCTGCCCGCCATGAAAAGCGGAGTGATTTTCCGTTCGGAATCGACTGCCAGCCGGACACGGACATCGGGATGTTTCCTGTGAAAGAGTTTCGCATCGTGTTCGGTATCCGGGGTTATGACGGCAATACGAAGATCATTGCGGTACGTTTTGCGGGTATCTTCCAGAATATTCATAATGCGGGAACTGCTTTTACTGCGGGTGAAAAGAAAGACCAGTGCCCGCAATGGCGGAGTGACCGCTTTGTCCTCTTTGCTCAATTCACCGATTTTGAATGGCGTACAGTCGATCCATTTCAGTTTGTATTGCACATTTCCGATCTTGTCCCCGGGGCGCAGGGCAAAAAGCGGTAATGCAACACTTAAAAGCGCAAAAATGAATAAACGTTTCATATTGGTATATCTTTCGTACAAGCTTAATATATTCGTTCTATAAAATAACACTTTTATTGAAAAATACAAGCAGAAAAACTGTTTTTTTATGATACAGTTGCGATCGTTTTATGATATTCCGCCGCCGGAGAGGTCCCTCCCGCAGAAAGAAAACGGGATCGCTGCAAAAAATTTTTACAGCAATCCCGGAGCTTTTTCATTACCGATGGAGCAGCATTTCTTTTTTTATGCTGCCGGATTATGTGGCTTATTCCTGACCGGCGGCTTTGCGGATAAGTTCGGTCACGCGGGCGACTTCAAAGGCTTCCTCGTTTTTGATCGGGAACTCTTTGCCTTCGCGGACAGTTGCGTAAACAAATTTGTAGATATCTTTCATATCCAGTTTGGAAGCAGGCGCGCAGGCGATGGTTTCTTCGATCCACTCCATACCTTTGGTACTGGAAAATCCGGCATCCCATGCCGGAGTATCGGCACAGACTTGCGGTTTGGGAGTGCATTTTTCCACATCCATATATTTGAGTTTGAACTCTTTTTCAGTCTGGGCGATAAGCGCACCTTTGTTGCCGTAGACGGCATAGACCGGACAGGGGAGGGCGGTGCCGCCGGAAATTTCGATATCGACCACCATGCCGTTTTCGCCGGTCAGGATCGCTTTGACATGGTCTTCGGCATCGCCGGAAGCATTCACTGTCCGCAGATCTGCCCAGACTGATTTCAGCGGAGCTTTGATAAACTGCAGCGCATGGTCGATGAGGTGCGGTCCCCAGTTGTTGAGCTGACCGCCGCCGAAACTGCGCAGAGCCTGCCAGTCGAAACGGCGCTGGAAAGCGTGGCGGCTCAATTTGATCATGTAAACTTCGCCCAGTTTGCCGGAGGCGATGATTTCAGAAATGTGCTGAAACGCTGATTCAAAACGGCGGTTGTGTCGGCACATAAGTTTGCCGGGATATTTTTCAGAAGCGGCTTTGAGCTTCAAAACTTCGGCGTAATTGATGCCGATGGGTTTTTCGGCGAAGACGAATTTGCCCGATTCCAGAGCCTTGATCGCGTGTTCAACGTGGTCGGGTGAACGGGTGGCAACGGAAATGACATCGATATCTTCAGCTTTGAGCATATCGTCGATATTGGGATAGGCTTTGCAACCGGGAACCTCTTCGCAGAATTTTTCCATGCGTTCGGGGATGAGGTCACAGCAGCCGACGATTTCCAGCATATCTGAAAAACGGGCAACCTCTTTTTTGTGCATCGTCCAACCGGCGCGGCCGATGCCCCACAAACCGATCCTTACTTTTTCCATGATTTTTTCTCCTTGTGTATTTATATGTTTTTAAGTTTTTTACAAACTTCTGCAGCAGCTTCAATGATCTCTTTTTCCCCGGGGATGAAGTGATTTTTCATCAGGAATTTCCCGTTGCAAATGAGAGAATCGACCATGGCCGGTTCTCCGGCGTAGACCAGATCGGAAATAAGATCGTATCCGGCACACAACACGGGATGTTTCAAATCAATGAACATAATATCTGCCGCTTTGCCGACGGCGATTTTTCCGCCGTCAACTTTGGCAAAGCCGCATCCGGCAGCACTTGCAATGTTGAAAATATCTCCGACCTTGCCCGCTTTGGGTGAATTGCCGGTCAATTTGGCACTCAAGGCGGCGAACTTCATTTCACCGATCATGGACAAAGCGTTATTGCTTGAAGTGCCATCCGTGCCCAGAGTGACCCGGCATCCGGCGGCTTTTGCGCGTTCAAAATCAAACACTCCGCTGCACAGTTTCAAGTTTGAAACGGGGTTGTGGGCGATGTATGCTCCGCGGGCGGCGATGATTTCACGGTCGCGGTCGGTGAGGTGGACGCAATGGGCGAGCATGGCGCGATCATTGATCAAGCCGACACTGTCGAGATATTCGACCGGGGTCATATTGTTGTGTTCTTTGCGGCAGTCTGCCACCTCTTTAGCGGTTTCGGAAACATGGATATGAACGGAAAGCCCGTCATTTTCCATCTGTTTGGCAATATCGCGCAAAACTTTTTCGGAAACGGTGTACACTGCGTGCGGCGTGTGGGAGATATTGATCAAGGTGTCTCCGGCGTTGTGAGCTGCTTTCAATGCTTCATTGGCGCGCTGGGCGGCTTCCGGGACTTCTCCGGAAGGATTGCACAAATAGAGCAGTCCCAGCGTTGCCCGCATTCCGGATTCGCGGACAGCGCGCAAAGCTGCCTGCGGCATCCAGTAGGAGTCATTGAAGTAGACGGTTCCGGAACGGATCATTTCAATGGTCGCCATCCGGGTGCCGATATAGATGTCCTCTTCGGTAAGTTTGGCTTCGATGGGCCAGATGTGGTTGCTCAACCAGTCAAAGAGTTCCATATCTTCGGCGTAACTGCGGAGCAGAGTCATCGCGGCGTGAGTATGGGTGTTGTAAAAGGGCGGGAGAGCCGCCAGATTTGAAGCATCAAAAGTTTCGGCAGCATCAGAAGTGATTTTGCCGATGGCGGAAATTTTGCCGTTTTCGATGGCAATATCAGCAGCGACGCCATCAAGTTGACAGTTTTTTATCAGCAGATCGTACATAAATTTTTTTCTCCGGAAATGTCTTTTCTATAAAATAACTTGAAAACTGTTTTTTCTCAAGTGCCGCAGAGAAAAAACTTGATTTTTTTGCAGTTTTGTGCTTTATTAAAAGAGGAGAAGTATGAAATCATGGCAATAACGATCAAAGATATAGCAAAAGAAGCCGGAGTTTCGTTTCAGGCGGTTTCTGCGGCACTGAATGATACCCCGGGTATCCGGCTCTCTCCGGAAAAAAGGGAAATGATCAGAGAGATCGCCGCCCGGCTCGGATACCGGCGGAATTTCGGCTACAATTTGATGCACAACAAGCCGACCAACACCGCTGCGATCGTAATATCCACCCCTTTCATGGCGCAGGAAGAACGCAACCGTACCTTGAGTCTGCTGTTGATGGAGCGTTTTCACGAAATGCAGATCGCGACCTATTTTTTTGACCGGATGACTCAATCTCCGGAAGAAAACCTCAAGCATATAAGAGAACTTCTCGGGCGCGGCGTTGAAGCATTTATCTTTATCGGCTGTCCCATCGGACATCTGGAGATCCAGAAGGAGTTGAAAAAATTTCACCGTACCATGGTGAGTTTTGACGGCAGCAGCTTTGAACGCAACTTGCGGCACAATGCCAGTGCCGCCCGTAAAGAAATCATCTCCATTCTCCGGGAAAAGGTGGGGGAGAAGTTCAAAGTTCTGCTGTTGGAGGGGGCGCGTTCACCGTTTTTCCCCAATGCACTGCAGGAACTCTATCCCGACTCGGATATTGAAGATATTTGGCAGCAGAAAGTTATCTATATGCCGAAGATAAGCTGGGAAGGCGATCTGGCGGCGATGCTGTTTACCAATGCCTACACTGCCGTGGAAAAGCTGTTGAAAGCAGAACCGGAAATCCGGGGATTTTGTTTTTCCAACGATGCGCAGGCGCTGGGAGCGGCGGCATATTTGAGTACTCACGGATTCACCATCGGCAAGGATGTTTTTGTTGCCGGATTCAACGCCGATTTGAGTGTGAGAATGCAGACCGCTCCGATCATCACGGCGGCACTGCCGTACAGCAAAGTGGTGGATATACTCATCCGGGAATCCTATTCCAAAGAAGCATTTTCCGATGAGATAAAGTGGGACGTGATTTACGGCAATACCATGTTGCGCAGTATGAGTGAAAAATAATCTCATTTTTGGTGAGAAATCTAAACTGCGGCGGCGCCTCGCGGGCAATCTTGGGGGCAAATCTGCGGACTCAGCTTCAGTCGAGGACGGAAGTCCACTCCTTCAGCTTCGCCTTGATTTACCCCCAACCTTGCCCACGATCCATCCGCCGGTCGCGACAAACCATTTTGAACGCAGTGTCACTGGTGGCGCGGCGCAGAGCGCACGCGCGTTTTGCTTCGCGTAAAACAAAATCTGACAAAACCGGGTTTCAAAAGTCAATTTATCCAACCTGAAAAACCGGAAAAATCAACGGATGTTCAATTTTATGGGACAGCTGTGGTAAAAAATAGAATTTTTATAAAAAATCACTTGACAAACAACTTTTTACAGGTTATATTAATTATGTGATAGAATAATTCTATCAAGCAAAAAAAGGAGTTTGAACGATGAAAAATTTATTGTCGATTATTGCGCATTTGCCACTGCTGCTGGTGATCACATCGCATCTCTGCTGTGATTGGATGTTGAGAATGCTGAAAATAAAAAAGACAAAGAGAGTGTCTTTTTCACCTGCCCCGGGGCAGGTGAAGCAGCAGGTTTGCTGCTTCACCTTAATAGAGCTTCTTGTTGTAATTGCAATCATCGCAATATTGGCAGCAATACTGCTGCCCGCTCTGCAACAGGCACGTGCCAGGGGGCGCTCAGTGAATTGCATGAACAATTTGAAAGCGATTGCTTCGGCGTATCAAAGTTATTCACAGGATAATCAGGACTATTTTCCGCAGTGGGGCGGAAAAGCCTTCTGGTTAAAAGGTCACAAAGATTATAAGGTGATAGGAACCAAAGCACCGGTAAACCATCCGCTGTTGCAATATCTGCTTCCGGGTACAGGAACAGACATGGACGGCGCCGGCAGTAAAAAACTGATCGTCAGACTGGAAAAAATCACAGTTTGTCAGGATATGACCAAAGTCATGGATCCGGTCCAGCAGGGAATCAAGGACGGCAAAAATCCCAACACCAGCAGTTACTACGGAACCAATTACTACTGCAACGATGTCATAATCAACGTTCCCGGGAAAACCGACCGCAGTCCAAAATACGGACTGCAGAAAACTCCTTCAGAAGCAAGATTGCATTCTGACTGGGTGACAAGAAGCAACCGTCCCCCCGCAACCCATGCCGGCGGCAGCGTAACGACTCCGATGATGAATTGCAGCTTTGTTGACTGCAGTGTCCGCGCCATAAAACTCAACAACAACCTGCCTGACGGCGAGGACGATTCTGATTTCAAATATGGCGATTACGGCTGGTATGCCGCTCTCGATACCCGCATTTCAGACCATCAGCAAAAAGCATGGGGCAACAAACGGTAACAAATAAACACTATTTTTACCATGTGAATATGCCGCTTCACAACATCCCTGACAATAGCAACTGATTAAAAGGAATAATTGATAATGAAAAAATTTTTTTTGCTGCTGGCGGCACTTTGTCCACTGTTGAGCAAGGCAACTCCCGCTGAAGTCAAGGCGAGCAGCTTCGGTTTTGATCCGACTGATGCAACCGCGTGTCTGCAAAAGGCGATTGATTCCGGAGCGAAAAAAGTGATCGTGGACAACACCGGTAAACCGTGGTTCATCACCCCGGTGAAACTGCGTTCAAACCTGGAACTGGTCTTTGCTGAAAATGTGGTTGTAAAAGCATTCCCGGGCAGTTATAAAAACAAAAATGCCTGCATGTTCTCCGCATCCAACGCGGACAATGTCACTATTCGCGGCGAAAAGGGCGCACTTTTGGAAATGCGCAAAAAAGATTATCAGAAACAACCGGATTATCTTCACTCCGAGTGGCGGCACTGCATCAGTTTCCGGGGCAGTCACAATATCGTCATCCGTGACCTGACCATCAAAAGTTCCGGCGGCGACGGCATCTACATCTCCAACA
>SUWH01000015.1 GCA_015061605.1 Lentisphaerota bacterium
CCGCCGACTGCAATCAAACCGTTTTATTGTTTGACAAATTACTGTTTTTGCAGTATATTTTTTGTACAATAACGATTATCATTACAAATTAACATAAAAGTTTCACAAAATTTGGGACAATAACTATAAATTATAAAAATATTTTTGCCTTATAATATAACCTGTCAAGGCTGTTTATTCAATTGATTTTTTTGCAGTTGCTGAATAATTCTCAATGAATCGCGTTTTACCATGTGATAATTCTGTTGCAGATCAGGCGGCAGTTCCTCCGGTTTGATATTGGAAAATGCCGCCATCACCCGGTACGGATCATTATTTCCGACATGGATAAGCCCCACAAAATAGGCGATAAGTGAACGGTTTACTCCGCCTGCCAGCTCTGCCTGCTGGATAACTCTCGCCGCAATATCGAATCGTGAAGCGCGCATCGCCGCCCCCTGCATCGCCTGAAATGCCCTGTTATTGCGCATCGCGCTGCGCTGCCAGTAATCATAGTAGGCATCGAGTGTCTGTTCGGTATTACCGTGGACAGATTCTGTTGCGATCGCCCAGGAGTGGAAATCAGAAAGACGCAGACCATGATTCTGATTCATTTCATATACTGCTGCAGAAAGTGCGATCACTGCGGAAACAATGCCGGATATCAGTTTCGTTCTGCCTTTTTTCATCCGGTATAAGTATGCGATCCCGCTTACTGCGATGATGATGAAGTACGGACAGAGCATCAACCGGTAACGGCCGATAGCCTCTCTGCCGCAGAGGGCAGGGGCCATAAGCAGTATCCATAATATCACTCCTTCCTTGTGTTTCCATGCTCCGGAAAAGAGCAGTACGCAAAGCGAAAAAACGGTCAATGTCATCAAAATCTCCGGTCCCGGGAGCAGACTGGTTTCCGGCATCTTGTGCCGCCAGAAATAGATGTTCTGATTTTCCGGAAGTTCCCGGACGCTCAACATCTGTGGAGTACGTATCAGCATTTTGCCGGCGGTGGTCAGAAGTTTTCTGCCGTAACTATTCTGAATGTTGACAGATTTGACTGTTCCGCTTGTGCCGGTGTTTCCGGTGTTATACTGTACGGTGTATGGCAGCACATTGTAGAAAGGGCCATATTTCCAGCCGTGAATGTGATTGAATACAGATGCTCCTCCGGCGGTCAACAGTATGCCGAGAAGAAAGATTCCCCAATTTTTCAAGATTTTCCGGCGGCGGCACCAGAGAAATACTCCGGTGACTGCTGCCAGAACCACCGGGACTGCCACCGGGCGTCCTGTTAACGATAATCCCCACAGCAAGCCGGAACTCAATGACGGCAAAAGTGCAAAATGTCTTTTGCGGGCATAAAACAGTGACCATACCGCAAAAAGCAGGACATTTACGGCAAATGTTTCCTGCAAAACCGAAAATTCATAAATGAGAAACGGCAGATATACTGCATACAAAACTCCGCCTGCCAGCGCGGCTTTGCGCCGTCCGGTCAGCATCAGAATCAAATCGGCGACCGCCACCGCTCCCAGAATTCCGGAGATGCTCTGAAGCAGAAACAGTGCATCGACAGCATGGACACCGTTATTGAATTTCCACAAAAGATAGATAACTGTCCGGTGGATGGTGAAAAAGGGCGGCACATCCGGATTATTACCCCATTCGGAAAAATGGAGCAATGTTTGCATATCCAATCCGGAAACCTGATGGTAGTAACGGAACATGGTTCCGGCAAACAGAGCATAAAATACCAGTCGCGTGATAATGGCGATAACCGCGGTCACCCAAATGATTTTTCTTTTATTGAGCATATTTTTTTTCTTTGAAACTTTTAAATTTGCGATTTCAGTAAATTCAGCGGTAATATCCCGGATTTTGTGAAACGTTGATAACCTTAATTGAGAAAACTCTCATTACAGCAACATAATATACTGCGCAAGCAATGATTTGTCAAAACTGAAATGAAAAACGCTGCTGCAATCGGCTTGTCGGGGCGGAGCTTTACGCGAAGACCGATAGATGCAATGCGAGAGATCCTCCTTCGCCTTTATGGCTATGGAGGACAAGAGCCGGATTGTCCGCAATGCGCCACCGTCGGAATGTTTGCAAAAAATGAGACAATACTGAATATTTGGTTTCAGCGGAAAACAGCTCCGCCGTTTTCATCTTTGACCGGCACTCCTTTGCGGGGAGCGGCAAAACGGCAGTCGGCAAAATCCATATCTTCACAATCTTTCAAGATCAATGCCGCTTCGCGGAAATCTGCTTCTTTATCCCAGCGCACCGTCACATTGCGGAACCGGCAGTTTTTCATATTGGCGGCATAGATGGCACAGGGATGACGGAAGCCTTTCAACCAGAACGGCCGTTCTTCCGGCTTGATCGTTTCCCAATATTTATCGTCATCGGTGATTTCCAGAGTGATATTATTGAACTGCACATCGGAGATGTTTTTATCCAGATTTGCTTCCAGCAGGACATTCCAATATCCTCTTGCCCGGATGTTGGAAAAGGATATATTTCTGATCTGCCGCGCCGACTTCTCCTGAACCCCGCGTCCGCAGGTTGCCGAAACATAGATCGGCAATCCCGTATTCATAACGACATTGTCAAAGGTGATGTTTTCCACCTGACAGCCCGGAGTTTTATTTTTGTCGGCAAGGTAAGAGGAATGCACACCCAGACCGAACCGGGTTTCATTTATCACCAGATTGGAAACCGCCACATTGCGGATGATACCGTCACCTACTCCGAGGCGGACGCCGCAATGACCGCCCATGAGAACACAGTTGGTAATGACGATATTTTCGCATATACCCGGCGCATTTTTCAGCCGTTTGGTTCCTGCCGCCCGCACCGCGATAACATCGTCCGCTGAACGGATGATGCAATCGGAAACTGTAACATTGGCACAGCAGTCAATATCGATGCCGTCGCCGTTCCATGCGGTGCTGGGCAGATTGGAAACGCGTATGCCCCGGATGCTCACATCGCGGCAGCCGTGGAGAAAGCACGCCCAATAGGGGGAATTTTTCAACGTCACGCCGCTGATATGTATATTTTTGCTTTCGCAGAAAAACAGCATTTGAGACGGCCGCCAGCCGGTGAATTCTTTACGGGTGCACTTTTCCGGATCGAAGAATGCCGGACGGTTGCCGTCGATGGTTCCTTCGCCGCGGATGACCACGTTTTCGACCTCCAGCGCGACGATAAGATGCGCTCCGGAAGCCTTTTCACTGACACTGGGGGCGTTCTGCGGACAGAAGTCGGGAGCGTTGTATTTGGTTTTATCCGGAGAACCGAGCAATACTGCGCCTGGAGCAAGTTCAAGTCCGCCGTTGGAACGCAGATAGAGCGTGCCGGAGACAAAGGTCCCGGCAGGGATATGGACTATGCCGCCGTCATCGATCGCTTTCTGGATCGCAGCGGTGTTATCGGTCACACCGTCGCCGACGGCACCGTAATCAAGAATATTTTTCATCGCTGAACCTTTGATATCAGAATTTCCTTTTACACTTGAACAGCCGGAGCTGATACCGATAATTGCAGTCAATATAACTGCGCTCACCAAACTTATTTTTTTCATCTGTAAATTCTTTTTAACTGTCAATAGGAGAATACCTGTCCCGGATCGGGTGAAACGATCGGAATGAGCGGCGCGCCGAAGCGGATGCTGTGATCTTCTTTACCCAACAGTTTGAGCTGCCACACTTCGCCTTTGGAAGCATCGGAGCGGACTCCTTTCAAAATCACCGCACCCGGATTTTTGCTGCATTTGTCAACCACGGTTCCTGAAGCATTGCACAGTCGGGCAGTGACCCATTCGCCGGTTCCGGTACCCAGGACTTCAATTTTAAATTCCTTCACGCCCGGCTGGACATAAAAATACATCTTTTTCATGCCGCCGCGGAAAAGCGCGACCCGGTTCTGCACCAGAAATCCGAATCCGGCACAGTCGGAGCTGACATCGATAGTCTGACTGCTCCGGTTGATTTCCAGAATATAGAGTTTTTTGCCGTTGGATTTCAGTTTGCGGGTATAATTCAACTTGTCGACATTGAATTTCTCCACCAGAGTGTTGTTGGCAAGTTTGACCACCACCTGATAGTTGAATTTACGGTTGGGGCGCAGGGGGGTGACCTTGAAATTCACATCAAACTCTCCCGCTTTATCGGTGTAAAGCAAACAGGTCGCCGCCCCCCGGAAGCGCCAGATCTGTGGCTTGTTTTGGGAAACGGTGCCATTTTGCGGACGCAGTTTTTCAAATTCAACTTCAGCGAAATCGAACTTCTGCATTTCCTTGTCTTCCGGATGCTGTTTGCTCAATTTTGCCCAATCGATCTGGGAAACGTTTCCATCGTCAGCAATGACTTTGACATCGCCTTTGAGTTCATCCACACCGAATCCGGTGCGTTTCACCACCTTGAACATCGGATTTTTACCGGGATAAACGGTACAATTTTCAAAGTTCACTCCGGTCATGTTGGAAGCGACCCGGGCGTTATTGAAGGTCATCACGGCTCCGTTACCTTTGCGGTGGTCGAAAACGCAGTTGCGCAAAGTTACGGTCATACCGTCTTTCTGCTGTCCGGAGATGGTCAACGGGGAAGTCCGGTTGCCGTATACGGAACAGTTTTCAAACAGGATGCTGCCCAGCTGGACATTTCCTTTGGCATTGCTTCTGGCATTGGTACGCAGGCCGTAGCTGTTTCCGTAAACTTTACAGTTGCGGACAACGATGGAGACCGGAGTTTTCAGCCACGGCAAAAAAATGGAAATGCCGCCGGCGGAGTTGCCGTAGAATTCGCAATTTTCGATAAGATTGTTGACCAGCATATCATTTTCGTTATTGGGTTCGAGGTCGATGCCGCACTGGGGCGCGGTGCCGGAAGTGTTGATGAATTTACAGTTGCGGATGATAAGATCGACCGCGCTGATAACGCTGAGACCCTGCCGGTGGTGATCATCGGAAATGATATTTTCAATCAGAACTTTACGGCACGGACCATTTTTTCCGCTGTTGGAAATATAAATGCCGTCGCCGCCGGAACTTTTGATGGTCAGGTCACGGATGACGATATTGTGACTGCCCCGGAAACTGATACAATGCCGCCATTCGGAGTGAAGATAATCCGGCTGTTTCTGATAATCTTTTTTGCGCATTTCAAGGAGAACTTTTCCTTCGCCGCGCAGCGTGACATTTTCCACATTCCCCCCGGAAAACATACAATCAGCTTTGTGGCGGTAGCTTCCGGGGAGTGCCTTGACCTCCACGCCGTCGGCAAAAATAAGTTCCAGATTTGAACGCAGTTTGACCGGGGCGATGATCCACGGTTTACCGGTGTTGTCCACAATCACCTTTTTGGCTCCGGAATCGATCGCTTTCTGCAAACACGCTGTTGCATTTTCCGCATCGAAGCCGAAACTGCTTGCCTTGACACTTTCAACTGCGGCAAAACTCATCAGCGGACAGAGTGCCGCAGACAACAATATAAAAAACATTTTCATTATAAACATCTCTTTCTTATCTATCAAAATTTTGCTCCGGGGCCGCTCCAATGTTTCCATACTGCGATGGCGGCGGTACTCTTGGTTCCGTGGTTGTTCATGGAACGGTCGTAGCGGGTCGAAACGACGGAACCATCCGGAAAGAGCAGATTGACATTGCGGTTATGGAAACCGTACGGTAACTTGGTATCATGATAAAGTTCATGAACCAGCGGATATTTGTAGCGGATGACATCTTTCAACTTTCCGGAGTTGAGAATGATTTTATCAGTGTAGATCTTATCAGAGTCACTGTATCCTTTGTAACTGCTCCGGGCATTATAGGGATTGTTGTAAACGTATGTGCTGTACAAACTATCATCCTTGGTGCGTCCTTCCCAGGAGTAATTAGTGGCCATGGAATTTTTTTCCCAGCCGCCGAACATCGTTTCAGCTTCCATGCAGTAGAAAACTGCCGGTTTGTATTTAAGCACATCCGCAACCACATTGCCTGATTTGTTAAGCCGTGTCCTGCCCATGCCGCTTACTTTTAAGTAACCGAGTCCGCACAACTGATCTTCGCGGACGAGCCAACGGCCATTTTGCCTTTTCCATTCGCCGCCATCGCGGACATTGGTGTGCGGAAAGAATTCATCGTTGTCCGAAAGATATTCCTGTGCCGCCAGTCCAATCTGTTTCAAGTTGTTGGAACACGCTGCCGCCTTACCTCTGGAACGGGCGTTCTGCAATGCCGGAAGCAGTATCGCCGCCAATATGGCGATGATGGCGATGACAACCAGCAGTTCGATAAGAGTGAAATGGGCGTGTGCGGGGGACAAGGAAAACTTTTTTTCACGGGAAAAAAAGTTTTCCCTTTCCCCCGCGCCCCCTTTCTCTTTCAAAAAAAGCGGAGTATTTTGCTTCTCCCGTTGGTCGCAGCGTTTGAAGAAACACAGTGATGAGACAGCAGTATTAACTGGCAGTTCGATCAATGTGAAGTTCCGGTTTTTTAATTTTTTACTCATAAAACCTGTCTCCTTATTTATTGAAAGTCTATTTTGATTTCATTCTGCAGGTTTCAAATCATCATTGAGAATTCCCGGCAGGGTGAATTCTCTGCCGTCAATACCAAGTTTCAAATCTTTTCCGGAAACTCCCGGCAGGGCGATTTTGTGCAGTTCACCCGGTTTCAATGCGGGAACGGTATACTTTCTGCCGTTGATGCTCCACTCCGTTTGAGCGGCGGGGACAGCAGATTCGATTTCGAGAACTCCGTTTCTGAAATCGACTCCGTAATATCCGCAAATTTCCCGCACCGAGGTCAGCGACGGGAAGAAGAATAACTGAAATTTTCTGCAGAAACTCTTTTTCGCATCGAGTCTTTGCGCCGGTGCAAGGATCTCCATAGTGTGCAGAGTGGCGGATTTATGGGTGTACAAAACCATCTTTCCGGTATTCGGTTCGTCGATTTTCAAAACCGCCGTGCCGGGAGTGTTGACTGCGGTTTTGGCTATCCACGGTCTCAAGGCGGCAAAAAACATATTGCGGTTGCCTTCATGAAGTTCGGAGAGGATACCGTCGGCTTTGACTTCGACCATACCCAATTTCCCGATACGGGAAACGTTGGAACGCGCCGGAACCAGCACCGGATCGACTTTGTCACTCAACGCCAGTACCGCATTGAACCACAGCGAATAATTGCCGCTGAAGTTCTGGCTGTTGACGAGAACGATTTCGCCGTCCAGTACCGTACTTTCCTGCCTTAAATGCAAATTCTGGGTCAGCGCAAGCTCCATACCGCCGGTAATGGGGGCGAACATCGTAAGCTTGCATCCGTCATCCGGAGTTGCAGTCAAACTTTTTACCTGCATGGCATCGGTGATTTTACGGTTGCTTTCCCAGACCCGGCACCGGAAGCCGTTCCGCGAAGCAAAGACCCGCGTCGGAAGCAGATCGACCTTTTCCACCCGGTAGTTCAGGGGACCGATGAGGGAACGTTTCTGCGCCGGATATTCCCATTTGATCAGAGAGCCGTTGAGTTCCGGAGCGAAAGATAGTTTGATCAAACCATTGTCCAGCGTCACCGTATCCGGAGCTCCGGAGGTGCGGCTGACCCGGTTTTCTGCGGCGGCAGTAACCGCCAGCAGCAGCGCCGGAAGAATAAACCATAACTTTTTCATAAACGGCATCCTCACTCAAAAAAAGGTTTGTAGGGCAGCAGCATACCGGTGGCCTTAAAGTGTCTGACCTGCTCTTTATAGAAGCCCATCGTTCCGCTTTTGCCCATCGGAATCGCGGAGGGATAATGTTTATCCATGCGGTAGAAAAGCTTTTTGATCAGCTGATCCATCACGGTCGCAGTTGGCGCGGTGACGGTGAGAGAACCGTTTTTATCCATGGTGATTTCCGCCGGATATTTTTTGTCCAGAAGTACGGTCACTACACCTTTGCCGGAAGCATTTGCACGATCGACTTTGGTAAATCCCGGAGCGATGAGTTTGTTTTTGGAGCAGTAGGTGAAATATTCATCGAAACGGGAGGCGAACTCCGCTGCTTTGCCGGGAGCGAAGAGCTTGAAGATACATTTTTTATTTTTGCCGGTGAATTTGAAGCTGTCAAACTGCGCATCGGTGAGTTTGAAATACTTGGAAACGTAAACGGTTTTTATCACAGAATTTTTGCCGAATTTTACTTCAGCGGTACGGTTGCCGCGGCCGGCGGGAGTAAAAGCGATTTTTTTGCCGTCGACCGAAATTTCCTGCAGGACAAAATCGTAAATGTTCCGTACTGCCAGCGCGGAGGTAAAGGAGTTGTCCGCATCAAGTTTCACAGTGAATTCCTGTTTGTCCAGAGCTTTATTGGAATATACTTCCGCTTTAAATTCTGCCGGAGCAGTCAACAGCGAACACGCCGTTTCAAACAGCACTGGAGTACGCGCCGGGAGCGTGATGTCAAAGCTCATGGAACCGTTTTTGATCTTATTGACCGTCTGACCGCGATTACGCATCTTGCGCACCATCAGCTGAATGTGGCTGCGGTTTCCGGCAAGGGAACGGCTGTCGACGGTAACTGTACCGCCGGAAGGTTCTTCTGAACTGTTGCCGAAGAAGAGGAAGCTGTTTTCATCTCTGCCATAACAGGCAAGATAAGGAGAATAAAGCCCGGTCGAAAGTGAAAGCGGAATTTCGATCTGCCATCCGGCGCGGACAAGTTCGTGCGCTTCGGGCTGGGCGTAGACGATTTTCGGCACACCGTACATAACGGCACGGGTGTTGTTCAAGCCGTATTTGAATTGATTGAGCAGCACATAGTCGCCGAGTTTGCCCATGGTGTCCATCATCTGCGCTTTGGTCTGATTTCTCCACGCCGGAACCAGATTGGGATACAAGTAGCCGTGTTTATGTACGGAACCGGGGCGCGGACCGATCCACCAGCGGTAGATGGGCAGCATTTTGGCAAGTTCGCTGCGGTCAACGTAACTGCGTTCCATCAGAGTGTAGTCGCCTTTAAGTGTGCCGTTCACCCAGCAGGTAATGGGAATATCCGATTTGATCTGATGGATTTTATCCACCACATCGTTGATGGCAACACTCAGGTCGATAAAGATGCCCTTTTCGTCCCAGGCGCGGCCGGGAACGGACTTTTTGATCACCGGACCGCGGTAGAATACTCCACCGCTGCCGCAATCCAGCGCAAAACCGGGAAGTTTGAGTTCTTCCGTGAGTTTCGCCATATCTTCGTGCAGAACTTTGGCAAAACTGGTATTGTAGGAAAAGGCGCGGATTTCCTTGTCATGGTGGGTACTCCAGCGGCCGTTCCAGATGATGGTACCGGATTGGAGATCGTAGTTGTTGACGGCATCGGGGTAATTTTTCGTCAGAAGATCGTATTCGGCAAATCCGCCGCCGCCGGTGTTGTAGAACATCCATCCGGCACGGCGGCCGTATTTGAGAAAGCGCTCTTTGCGCAGTTTGAGAAATTCGTCCCGGGACATGTTGTCAAAGGAAAACTTGATGCCGCCCATGCGGGGGGAACCGCTCTTTTGGAATGCGATAAGCGGGCGGTAATCCCAGAATTCCGGACGGCAGTAGATATCGCCGCTGCGCTTGTAGGGGCAGTATGCCCATTCCAGAGTGATATACATGCGGCGGGCAAGTTCAAAGTCCGGTTCTGTCCACCAGGTCAGATAGTGAGCCTGATTTCCCCAGACGTAAGGGTTCTCCTGACCGCCGTTGACAGCCCAGCATTCGGGGAATGAGTCGTAATACTGCTGGATGATCCCTTCCGGGATGCCGTATTTGGCCTGCGCGGCACCTGCGGTAAAAGTAAATTCGACCTTCTGTCCGGGATCGGCGACAAAACGCTGGGCGAAACTCAAGATTTTTTTCTGCGGATCATAGGCGGCACAGTTGAAGCTGACCGGATCATAAACGACGTGGCCGAGGTAAATCGTGTGGCGTTTACCCGCGACAGCCGCCAGCGGGAACGGTTGCCGTGATGAGGCGATGTGTTTTAACAGCCGCCCTTTGATGCCGCTGCGGATCATGGGTTCTTTGCCGATATCAAGCGAAACGTTATCTCCACCCCAGAACTTTTCCGGAGCTTGAGAGAGGAGAGCTTTCAAAGTGATTTCCGGCCACAACTGTTTTTTGCCGGTGTTGACAAAATTTCCTTTGCCGAGTATCACCCGGTTTTTGGCGGAAAAATTCAGAAGTATTTTGCAGTTGGGATAAACATACTCTGCGGTGATCACATTATCTTTTTCGGTAAAGGAAACCTTTCCGGCTTTGAAAAATTTTTTGCTTTTACCGTCAAAACAGGTTAGATCAAGATCGGCACTCTGCCATTCCGGAGTCTCCTGAACATTTTTCAAAACCAATTTATTGTTTTCGATGTGCAGCGCTGCTGAATTGGTCTGTACTGCACCGTGTACTGCTGCAGTCGTCAGCAACAGTAAAATAAGATTGAACCATTTCATTTTCAATATCTCCTGCTGTTTTATTTATTGCAAAATCCACCGTTTTTTGTCGATTTTCCATCTTTTGTCCTCCTGTGGCCCGATGAGTCCCAGCGTATCGTGGTTCAGCCACTCAACGTGACCGTCGACAAAAACAAAGTTGCTGCCGTTGTTATGGCGTGGCGCGTAGTCATCTTTCCAGCAGACGGAGGTCGGGCGCAGGCGGACAAACTTGGAGTCGCCGAAATAGATGACGTAGGCGGGGTTGCTGATTTTGGAAATGCGGTAATCGCCGGTGGTCATCTTTTTCCGGGCCTTGCCGACATCTCCGAGGAAGTAGTTCATGCCGTAACTGACCGATTTCAAACTGTACGCAATGGGCAGAAGATCGGGGACATCGAGCATTTTTGCGCCTTTTTTCTCATCCTGCGGACAGTAGAATATCTGCGTATTGTTGCCGATGTAGGGCAGCAGACGGTTCGGCCAGAACATCGAATGTTTTTTTACCGATTGCACCACGGGGGGGATGACTCCGTCGTGATCGTTTTCATACTGCTGAGCGGCACGGCGCAGACTTTTCAGATTGTCGGTGCACTTAACATTGAATCTCTTTGATCCGGATGCCGCAGTTACTCCGGTGAATACCACCAAGAGCAAAAGGGCGGCAACAACTGCAAGTTCTTTAAAATTTCTCATAACTTTGCCCAGGGCTTGGTTTCACCGTAGCCGGTCGGAATTATTTTGCGGCGGAGATATGTGAATTTGGTGGATTCACTTTCGTTGGCGACCTGCCACTGATATTTATTCTGATAACTTGCCACGTGTCCGTCCGGGTGAACAGCATTGAAGCTGCTTTTATTGCCGTGACGGAACGCCAGACCGTCATAAGATTTTCCGGCGGCGGCGTTGATGAAGTAGTTACTGCGGTAGATGTAATAGGATTCCGAATCGGCAAACGCAATATAATGAGAGGGATGTTTCAATTTGGAAAGTTTTGGACTCAGCCATCCCGTCGGCTGATGCCACATCCCGAGAAGTTCATCATTGTGAGCGTAGCTTACGGAACGGATATTATATCCATCTTTCAACCCTTTTTGTCTTCCGTTGTCCGGACGGGAGGGACAGCCGTTGAAGGACAAACCGGCTTTCCAGGTTTTTGCAGAAGCAGTTCCGATGGCGCGGCGCGGCCAAGCGGTGTCGGCGTGCCATTCAACGCGCCCGGCTCCTTCAACTACGTTGACGGTCGCTTGCGGCAAAGCGTAACCGTCAAAAGTATCGCTGTATAAATCAAGAACTGTGCCCCACTGTTTAAGATTGCTCTGACAGCTGGCACTGCGGCCGCGTTCCCGCGCACTTTGCAGCGCGGGCAGAAGTATCGCCGCCAATATGGCGATAATTGCGATGACAACGAGAAGTTCGATCAATGTGAAGTCAAAACGTTTTATTTTCATAATAACTGCTCCTTGCGTTATAAATCAGTCAACACCGATCGTTTTGCGATTGATTTTGTACTCTTCTTTAACGTGATGCTTGATCCATTCGTCAGTATAGGGAGAAACGCGGCGGCTGGCAGTCTTGGGGCTGACGTTGTAGATTTTTACCAGTTCCAGCATCGCTTTTTCGGTGACATCATTGGTATTGTTGTTATTGTGAGCCAATTCAAAATCGATCAGGGCGCGCAGGTAGATCAGGCGCCAGCGCCAACTGTTTTTTGCCCATGCCGGAAGTTCGGCATCAAGTTTTTTCGCCAGTGCAAAGGCGGTCGTGGTATCGCCCCAGACCTTGCCTTTTTTGCGCCAGACCGGTTTATCTTTCAGCAATTCAAAAAGATCGCTGATTTTTTCATTGACTTTTTCGACCCAGACCAAGCCGGGGTGGTTTTCTTCGAGCAGATCGAGCAGGCGTTTGAAGTCGGGCAGGGATGTTTCCGGCACTCCGAGTTCATAATTGGCATACTCTTCAATGGTGGTTGCAATTTCGTTGGTGCCGGTGGCAAACATATCGGCATAGAGGAATTTGTTGATATCTTCAAAGATACCTTCCGAATAGAGGATGCCGCCGGAGGAAATATGAGAAACTTCACCGTAAAGCCGCGAAAAACGCTTTAAAAGCGGGGTCGCTCCGAAGCCGCCCCACGGGGCGCGGCCCCACATGCTGATTTCGGGGAAAGTGACCAGTTCGACTTTTCCCGGAAGCGGATTATTGAGCGGGTGTTTCGGGAAACTGCTGTGGCTGTCCGCCATAATGCTGTCGAGGAAATCGGCTTCACCGTTATTGATCTTTTTATAGAGAGTTTCCCATTCACCGATATTGTCATATTTGTCGAATTCCCAGGTGACCCACATGATTTTGGCATCGGGCCAGTATTCTTTGATTACGGGGACGAGCCGTTTGGCAAGTTTGAACATACCGTTCACACCGTACGGAAAGCAGTTTTTGCAGCCGCAACCGCCCTGATCGTAAGACCAGAACTGAACGGTTTTGACCTTGACATCTTTAAGATTTTCACAGTCAGCCCGGTATTTTTTTTCAAGATAATCCAGACCGGCTGGATTGCTGGTGCAGATCTCCGTGCCGGAAAAACTGTGACCGGTGTCGGTCGCCCGGAGTTCTTTCGGGGAGTCGGCATAACCGAAGTTGCCGACACCGTGACAGAAATCCATGCCGAGTTCAGAGGCATAGGTGATCAGCCGTTTGCGGCGGATGAGCGCGGCAGTATGTTCCGGAGAACCGGCGATTTTTGCAGCGGAACCGAGGCCGAGTTTAAGGTAATTGTAACCGAGCAGGGCGAGGTCTTCAAGATACTCTTCCATGAATTCAACGGGGGAAACTTCATAAACGTTGTAGAAGTGGCTGGCAATGTAGACACAGCGGAAACTCTTGGCGGGATTCCAGCTGCCGCGCCAGTTGCCGGGAGTGAAGATACCATCGGCATAATTTCCGTTACGCAGAAGTTTGCCCGCCGCATAAAGGAATGCCGCCCCGTTGCCGCAGTCAAGCTGTAAGTTTTTTGAATTGAATGAGCCGGAAAGGCGGAACTCCTCCGGTTTGCAGCGGGAATTGCGGACAACCTTGATCACGTAATCTTTATCGGCAGTGATATTGCGTTTTTTCAATCTGGCTTCAAAAATCCGCAATGCGTGTTTCTCCAGAGTGCCCGGAGCAAACTCAAATTGAAAAATTCCCTGTTTCATAATATTTTCCTTTTTTACAGTGTTTGTTTTGACGATTTCTGAAGCTTTTGCTTGAGTGGAATGCGGGAACGCTGCCATTATCGCTGTTACCATGAGCAATTTGGTAATAGTGAAACTTTTTTTACGGTGATGCAAGATCAAACTCTTCATTGCAGATTTTCCTTTATTTTAATATGTGAAAAGTTATCTTGGTTCAAATAAACTCATCTGTTTTTTTTAAAGGTTTCGTTATAAATTACTTCGGATATCCACGGGGTGCGCGGTTCGATGGGAGTTCCGTATTCAATGGCATCCAGAAGCATATTCACCAGCATTTTTCCTCCCTGTTCCCAGCACGGGTCGATCGTGGTCAATCTGTTATCCGGAAAATCTTCCAGCGTTTGAGCCAGATTGTCAAATCCGACCACATAAATATCTTTTCCCGGTTCGACTCCGTGAGCTTTCAAGGTATCGCAAATCCCCAGAGCCACCAGATCGGAGCTGCACCAGAGCAGTTTGTATTTTACCAGTTGGTCGATGATCTTTTCCGCGCCCTCTCTTGCGCTGTCGCGGTGAAGGAGGAAATTTTCTTTTTTATCCGATATCTGAATATTTCCGATCGTCACCCCTTCAGGAGCGGCAGATCGCAGATCACGCCATTTTCCCGGGACAAATCCGCGCCAGATAAATGCGGTATCATTCCAATATTTCTGCGGCAGGTTCTGCCACAATTCACGGTACGCCGGTTTTATATCCCGGTAAAGCACCGGAAGTTCGTGAGGGGGCGTATCGTACGGATCATAGAGTATTGCCGGAATATTCTTACTGGAAAGAAGCTGTTTGAATTCTTCATTGCGGTTGGAGTTGTTGATTATATAGGCGTCTGCCACAGAAGAGTTGACTTGATCGATGAATGAAGCACTGTTTTTATCCGGATTGAGCATCACCGGAGTATAACCGCGCACCATCGCCGCATCAGCTATCGCATTGGAAAAAGCCGCCGCAAACAAACTGAATGACCGGTGCGGAGCCCTTGCGGTAATGAATCCGATTTTAAAGGTTTTGCCGGTTGAAAAAGATCTGCCGATCATCGACGGATGATAGTTGTGTTCTTTGCAGAAGTTGAAAATACGTTCTTTCGTATCCGCTTTTACCATATCGGAAAAACGCGGATCAAAGGCGCGTGAGACCGTCGCTTTGGACAATCCAAGTTTATTTGCTATAAAAGTCAGACTTGCCATTCCAGATTTTACTCCGTTTTCTTTCCGGTTTATTACCAAAATGAAACTTGTTACATTTTTCAGCAAAAAAAATGAAAACAAAATTTCCGGCGACCTTTACCAATATAGCACGGAGTTTTTTATTTGTCAAGCCGTGTTCCGGAGATTTGCATAAAAATCACACAGCTGTCTCATAAAAAAAACAACGGACGAGGCGGGCAAAGCAAGGCGCGGGATTGTCCGCAATGCGCTGCCGCAGTAAAGATTTTCACAAGAAATGAGACAATAATATTTTTTCTGCTGTGGCCACAGCAGTTGCCGCCGGACATTTAAGCGGCTGTCCATGAAGTCATAAAACATTTCAACTACAGTTTCAATAAAATCTCCTTTTGTTTTTTTTTGGCATCAAAAGAGATATTTTGTCTATGTCTTTTAATCCGCTGCAGTGTATATTATGCAGCAGATTCTTTCGGTAGACAACGATTTTTCATAAGGAGTGAAAGATGACTGAAAACGGAACCAAAAAAGTCAGGATCGGAGTGATCGGAACAGGCAATATGGGCAGTGCACACTGCCAAAGCGTTTGTACAACTGAAAATGCCGAGCTGACCGCTGTCTGCGATATCGACAAAAAAAAATTCGCTAATATCCCGGCGGAAGTGAGGGATAAGGTCTGCAAATACACTTCGCCCGAACTCTTCTTTGCCCAGGCTCCGGTGGATGCCGTCATTATTTCGGTACCGCATTACGACCATGTTCCTCTGGCAATACAGGCTCTGCGTGCCGGAAAGCATATTCTGGTGGAGAAACCCATCGCTCCTGCCATCGGTATGGCCAGAATGCTTATTGAGGAGGGAAAAAAATATCCGCACCTTGTTCAAAGTGCCATGCTTCAACTCCGTACGATGGAAGCTTTCTGTAAAATCCGGGAACTTCTTGCATCCGGTGAACTGGGACGTCTCATGCGGATCAACTGGATCGTTACCACCTGGTTCCGTTCTCAATATTACTATGATTCGGGAGACTGGCGCGCCTCCTGGCGCGGAGAGGGTGGCGGTGTGCTGACCAATCAGTGCCCCCATCAGCTCGATTTGCTCCAATGGCTTTTCGGTCTGCCTTCAAAAGTCAAAGCTGCGGTCGCGATCGGCAAATATCACGATATCGAAGTGGAAGATGAGGTCAATGCTTATATGGAGTTCCCCAATGGAGCGACGGGGATATTCGTTACTTCCACAGCCGAGGCGCCGGGGACCAACCGTTTGGAGATCGCAGGAACCAAAGGTCGGCTCATCTATGAAAACAAGGAAATCAAATTCACCCGCAACGAAGTCCCAAGCGATAAGTTTTTGAAAAATGTCAAAAATATTTTCGGAGTTCCCAAAAGCGAGGATGTACAGCTGCCCGAAATCAACGGGATCACCGGAGCAAGACATTTTCTGCTCATTCAGAATTTTGTCAATGCCATTCTCAACGGAGAAAAACTGGTCGCTCCGCTGCACGAGGCCGTCAACGGTCTGGAATTGGGCAACGCCATGCTTTATTCCGGTTTAAAGGATAAAACAGTAACGCTGCCGTTGGATTCAGATGCCTATGCAGAGATGCTTTCAGATCTTGTCGCCAATTCGCGTTATGTCAAGAAAAAAATCAACGAAACCTCCGGAACAGCAGCAGATTTGAACGCATCTTTTTCATGAGGAAGATGGCTCTATGATCAAAGTATCGATTTTCAGAAA
This sequence comes from Lentisphaerota bacterium, assembly GCA_015061605.1. Lineage (GTDB taxonomy): Bacteria > Verrucomicrobiota > Lentisphaeria > Victivallales > Victivallaceae > UBA1784. Next base: position 16,553 of record SUWH01000015.1, read on the forward strand.
GATAAATTAAAATCATCAACAGCAAAAAAAGGAGACTCTTATGTTTTTGACCGGATTTGCAGATGAAGCAGGCAGAGATCTGGAAAGTCAGATCAGAGCAACTCTTGAACTCAAGTGGAACCATATCGATATCAGACTCATCGGAGACACCTTTTTCGGCATGCTTCCGGAAGCTGAATTTGAACATCTCTGTGCCCGGCTGTCTGAAAACAATATTACCGTCAATTGTTACGGCAGCAGCATCGCCAACGGAGAGACATTGCTTTTTTCCCGGGAGCATTACGAAAGATCACGGCAGGATCTTATTCAGGCGATTCCCCGGATGAAAAAACTGGGTATCCCGATGCTCCGCGGAATGAGTTTCCGCCGGGCAAAAGGAGATCCGGACACTCCGGAAATACGGAAATATGTCTTTGAAAAAGTGAACGAATTCGTAGATATCTGTGCCGACAACGGTATTATTTACGCACATGAAAACTGCTGCAACTACGGCGGTTGTTCCTTTGAACACACTTTGCGTCTGCTGGATAATATCCGGCACAAAGAAGCGTTCACTCTTATTTTTGATACCGGCAATACCGTAGGTGCCATGGACCGGCGGGGGTGCGACTACAGCCGGCGGCAGTCCTCATGGGAATTTTACCGGAATATCCGTGATTTCGTCTCTTATGTCCATATCAAGGATGGAACTGCATTTGTGCTGCCTGACGGCACGGTACAGCCCCCTGAATATTGCTTCCCGGGCGACGGCGAAGGTGATGTAAGAGCCATTCTGCTCGATCTGCTGCGGCGGAACTACGATGGCGGTTTCTGCATGGAACCGCACATGATCATGCCGCCCAAGGTGGAACTTGGCGAAGCGGAGAAGAAGGCCTGGGCAGAAAAACGCTATAAAACTTATATCGGTTTTGCCAGACGGTTTGAGAAATTGCTGGCTTCCTGCCGTGAACAGATCGAAGCGGAAAAACAAGGAATTCTCTTATGAATGACCGGATGATCAATGTCGCTGTCATCGGCTGCGGCCGGCGCGCAAGAAACGTAGTGGGACATCTGCTGGAGTGCGGCGGAGAAAAAGTACGGATCACTGCATTGTTCGACACTGACCGTCAGAATCTCGTTCAGGCGCAAAAGAGTTGGAACGCCGGTCATGCCGTTGTTTGTACCGATGTCAATTCATGTATCAACGTTCCCGGCGTGGAGTGGGTCATGATATTCACTCCCAATGCCTGTCATAAAGAAGCCATCCTCGCTGCATTCAAAGCCGGCAAGCATGTTTTTGCTGAAAAGCCTCTTGCTACCACCTTGGATGATTGCCAGGAGATCTACAAGACCTGGCGGAGTTCCGGCTGTCATTTTATGACCGGTTTTGTACTGCGTTATTCCAAACTTTACCGCAAAGTGAAAGAGCTGCTTGATAACAATACTGTTGGCAGACTTGTCAGTATGGATGCCAATGAAAATATCCGCCCTTCACACGGTGCCTACATCGTGAACAGCTGGCGCGGCAAAAAGGCATTGGGCGGTCCTTACATTCTGGAAAAGTGCTGCCATGATCTGGATCTGTTGATCTGGTATGCCGGAGCACTGCCTTCCAAAGTTGCGGCATTTGCTTCACTGGACTTTTTCGTTCCCGGAAACGCCGGGCTTATGAAGAGCCTGCCTGCGGATACTTTCACTCACTGGGACGGTTATACCGACCGGGAGGGCAATCCCTTTGTTTCCCCCAAGGATATCAAAGATACTTATGTTTCCATTTTAAAATTCCGCAATGGCATCAAGGCACAGTTTCAGGCGACCATATCCAACGAGATCCCGGAAAGAAAAATATATTTCTCCTGTACTGAAGGAACTGTTCTGGTGGAACTTTATTCCTCTGTTGTCACATGGCAGCGCATCGGAGAAGAGCGGCATACGCTCTATTTCGGCGCCGATGCCCACGGCGGCGGCGATAATTACATCATGAAAGAATTCATGGAATGTGCAGTCGGGGGGAAAGAACCGTTTTCCAGCGGCTCCGAAGGATTGGAGAGCGCAGTTACGGCTCTCGCGATCGATCAGGCTGCCGAAGAGGAAACGGTCATCGATATGGAGCCCGTCTGGCAAAAGCTCGAACGGTGAAGCTGTATAAAATAACCATAAAGGAATTTTACAATGCCTTTTTTAAAAATCGTCATGGTAGGCGGCGGCAGTTACAACTGGCTGCCGACATTATTGGGAGATCTGGTTCAGACTCCGGAACTGCGTAACAGCGAAATATGGCTTCTCGATCCGTTGACAGATGCCGCCAATGAATTGAAAGCTGCTATTGAAAAAGCCAATAACAACTCTCCTGACTACCGGTTTATTGTAACCGCCAAAGAAGATGAGGCATTCAAGGATGCCGACTTTGTGGTCATTACCATTTCCACCGGCGGACTTGAAGCTATGAGGTATGATATTGCCATACCCGAAAAGTATGGAATATTCCAAACCGTAGGTGATTCAGCAGGGCCCGGCGGCTGGTCACGGACGATCCGCAACTACAAGGTATTCCGGGATATGGTCGAAAAGATCGAAAGACTTTCTCCCAATGCCATGATCCTCAACTACACCAATCCGATGGCAGGGTTGACCGGAGTCATCTCCCGCCACTGCGGTCTGCGGAATGTGGGGCTCTGTCACGGACTTTTCAGTGTTTACTGGGCGATGCAGCGGATTTTCGGCTGTGAGGAAAAAGATATACGGGTGAACTTCGCCGGAGTCAATCATTTTTTCTGGGTCACCGGCATGAATATCTGTGGCAAAGACGGTCTTGCGATGCTCCGGGAAAAAATGCAGAACCGATCTCTGGATGAATTGATCACAAACGGAAACGATATCGTTCCCGATCACAAAGGTGAAAAACATCTGCTGGTGGAGGAACTCTTCAAAAAATATGGAGCTCTCACCTACTTTGAAGACAGACATACCAGCGAATATCTGCCCGGGATTCTCAATAATCAAGAGGAGATGCAGCGCTTGCAGCTGATCCGTACCACCATCGAAACCCGCTATGAAAAGGTGAAAAAAAACCGGGCTTACACATTAAAAATGATTTCGGGAGAAAGAGGACTTTTCAAGCGGAGCAGAGAGACTGCGGTCGATATCATCCGCGCCGCCGCCTGCGGTGAAACCTTTACCGATATTATGAATTTGGAGAATATCGGACAGGTCTCCAACCTGCCCATGGGGGCTGTCGTGGAAACCATGGGGTGCATCCGGGACGGTGTGCCTGAACCGATTGCCTACGGCGCATTGCCGGACGATCTGGCGGCACTGACTGCGCCGCATTGCGTGGTTCAGAAACTCACGGTGGATGCTCTGGTCACCGGGAACAGGAAAATGCTGCTTGAGGCCCTGCTTCACGATCCGGTCTGTGCATTTCTGAAGCCGGAAAAAATCATTGCCATGGGGAACGAACTTCTTGAGGCAAACAAGGAATTTCTTCCGTAAATATGAGCTCTGAATGAAACCGGATGTCCGGAGATTTTTCAGATATTCAGTACGGCGCACCATCCTGCCATACGCGCTGATCTGTCCGGCATCCGTCACTCTTTCAAGTCAGAGACATTTGATTGTTTGCGGTAATATTCCGGTGCAATGCCGACCAGTTGTTTGAAACGCCTGGAAAAATGATAAGGGTCTTCGTATCCGAGACGGGCGGCGATGGCGACAACTGACATATCTGAACTTTTCAACAGTTCTGCTGCATAACGGATTTTCATGGCATCCACATATTTTTTTGGAGTGGTTCCGGTATCCCGCAGAAAATTCAACCGTAATTGATTTTTGCTGCATTGGCATATTTCAGCCATCTCATTGAGTGTCCAATTTTTGGTCGGGGTCTCTCCGATCAATTTCAACAGATTGTCAAGTGAACTGCCGGACTTATTTTCATCCTCTTCCAGATAAAGCTTCATCAGCACTTCCTGCAGCAGGAAATTGGCATGCAGCCGTTTTTTTATCGAAGGCATCTGCATAAGTTCGACAATGGGACGCAACACCCGGGTCGTTCCCAGATTGAAAACTCCGCTTCTGATGATTCCCGCTTTGAAAAACATATCCGCAACCGGACCGGAAAACTTCACGGAATCCTCAAAAAACATATAGTCACCGTAACTGCCGTAACGATTGACCACACCGGGAGTCACAACGATGCAACTTCCGGGACGGAGAAGCTGTTCTTTCTGATTTTCAAATTTGATTTTCCCGCTGCCGCGGTAGAGGTGTGAGATGGAATAAAAATCGAAACTCCGTTCTTTCATCGTATCAAAAGCATTGAAATGCGGCTTGTTTGTGGAAAAAGCCATGCCGATCCACAACCCATAGGCGAGTTCTTCTGCGCTGAAGTCCCGACGCGGGAAACGGTAGATTCGTGTTTTTGATGTCATTTATTTTCTCTCCGGAGTTGCGATGTCTATACTATACTTGCAGGGGGTTCATAAGTCAAGTCAGTTTTTCACAGATATTACACTATGCGGTACACTTCAGCAGTTAAAAAATAAAGGTATGTTTTTTTGGCATGGATAAATTGATTTTATCCATGTTCAAAGGAACTGTTATATAGTATAATATCAACAGTTCCAATAACAGAAAGGGGAAAATATCATGAAAAATTTTGCAATTGCAATCATGACAGTTTGTTCATTCTTTTTGACCGCTGCTGAACTCTTTCCTGAAGCATTTCAGCGCATCGGACGGATGAAGAATCCCGCTGAAGCTGAAAAAGCTTATGCGGAATTGGCAAACACAGCCGGTGAAGCGGTTCAGAAAGATGCCGCATTCCATGCCGCCGCACAAAAGGCGGTCAAAGCTAAAAACTTTGAAAATGCCGAAACTTACATCGCATCCATTACCGACACCGGGCTCCGGGCTTTTGCAACTATGGAAATGCGCTTTGCCCGCCGTCAGTTCAAACAGCTGGTTACAGAAAGCAAAGACTTCCAACTGGAACAGTGGCGTAAAGACTTGATCCCGGAAGCAGCTTATATGCGCGCCTACAGTTACGCCTTGATGAAAAACCGGACCGCTGCGGAAAAAGATATCAACACCGCTTTCAATTCCATAACCGATCCGGCAGCGAAATACCGGATGGCGCATAAACTTTCCAGTATTTACAGTGATTTAATCCATGACGATGCCGCTGAAATCGCTTTGCTTCAGGTCGTACTGCCCAATACCAAATTACCGGCGGTGGAACATTTTTACCGTCAGCGTATAGTTTGCCGCTATGCTTATTTGCTCGGAAAAACCGGAAAAGTTGATGAGGGCATCAAGTTCATGACAGAATACAAAGGGGATAAAGCTACCAGCCGGATTTTCAGAATCAAACAGACCCTCGGTGATCTTTATGCCATGAAAGGCGATAAGGCAAGTGCCTTGAAGTTTTATCAGGAAGCGCAGAAAATCTATCCGCCGTGGGCAAAATCGCTTGAACGGTCGATCAAGGCACTTCAATAAGAGAGTTCGGCTCAACACATTCAAAACGTGTAAAACAATACGATGAAAAAATCATTTTGGATCCTTTTGCTTTGCCTGTCAAGTGCTTTCGTTTTTGGAGATGCCCGTATTATGAACCGCGAAAAACCGGCGTGGATATCCGTTGAATCCAGTTGCAAATCACATTTGGTTCGTGTCAATGAACCCTTTGAATTCATCATCAATTCAAACCGGAAACAGAAATTAAAAGTAATAATTTCACAGGATGGCGAAGCTGTCTTAAAGAATTTGACCGTGACCCCTCCTGCTGCGGTTACCGTTTCTTTGCCGTATCCGGGATTTGTCCGCTGTTCGGTCACTTCAGATGATCCGGCTGTCCCGGAGGTATTGTGCGGCGTCGGAGTAGATCCGGATCAACTGCGTCCTCTGCTTCCGGAACCGGAAGATTTCGACGAATTCTGGGCCGACACCAAAAAGGAACTGGCAAAGATCCCGGCGGATTTCAAAATGACCCCAACCGGTTCGGATAAAAAGTTCCGCTACTACCGGATCAGTTGTGCAAATTTGAATGGACAGAGAGCGTATGCAATGCTTTCTCTGCCGGTTGACAGTACAAAAAAAATGCCGCTTCTGGTGAGATTTGCCGGAGGAGATGCTTACATAAGTGAAAGTGCGGTTTCCGTATCTGAAAAGGAAAATTCCGGTTTTGAATGTGCCAAACTCTGTTTCCAACTTCCGCCGTATCCACCTGTAAAAAAGCAGGCGGATGCCAAAGCAAGACATGAAAAATTCATGAAAAAACTCGGTCTTAAAAGATACCCGCATTTCGGGATCGAAGATCGCAATCGCTTCTATGCCCGAAGCGCCGTTGCCGGTGCGAGCAGACTGCTGGAGGAAGTTTTGAAACAGCCGGGGGTCGATCCGGACCGGGTCGGATATTGCGGTTCCAGTCATGGTGGCGGTCTGGGCTTGTTACTGGCAGCTTTTTCTGACAAAATCAAGGCGGCATACTGCGGCGTGCCGAACTTTGGCGACCGGGGCGGTTTCCTGACCGGACGGCACACCCCGGATTCCAACTCACCGGAATATCGCAGCAATTTGGATACCTTGCTTTACTTCGACACATCGTATGCTGCCAGACGCATCAGGATCCCGGTTATGATCAGCGTTGGTTTTACAGATATTTACTGTCCTCCTTCAGCGGTCTATACCATTTACAACGAACTTAAAGGACCTAAAATCATTTTCAATAAAATTTTGCACGGGCATGCCGGCGGACCTCCGGAATGTCAGCCGATGATCGATATATGGCTTTCCAAGCAGCTGTCAGAAGAAAAATAAGGGAATGGGTTTTTTGGCATGGATAAATTGATTTTATCCATGTTCAAAGTAACTGTTGTATAGTATACTATCTGCTGTTCAAAACAGAAAGGGAAAAATATGAAAAAATTTTCAGTTGCAATTGCGGCAGTTTGTTCACTTTTTCTGACTGCGGCGGAACTCTTTCCTGAAGCATTTCAACGCATCGGACGGATGAAGAATCCCGCTGAAGCGGAAAAGGCTTATGCGGAACTGGCAAAAACGGTCAAAAAAGCGGTTCAGAAAGATGCCGCATTCCATGCCGCCGCGCAAAAAGCGGTCAAGGCGAAAAACTTTGAAAATGCCGAAACTTACATCGCATTCATTACCGATACCGACCTCCGGGCGTTTGCAGCCATGGAAATGCGATTTGCCCGCCGTCAGTTCAAACAACTGACCATAGAAAGCAAAGACTTCCAACTGGAACAGTGGCGGGAAGATCTGATCCCGGAAGCAGCTTATATGCGCGCCTACAGTTACGCCTTTATGAAGAACCGGACTGCTGCGGAAAAAGATATCAACACCGCGTTCAATTCCATGATCGCTCCGGCGCCCAAATACCGGATGGCGCATAAACTTTCCAATATTTACAGTGAATTCATCCATGATGATGCCGCTGAAATCGCCTTGCTCCAGGTCGTAATGCCTTATACGCAATATTCGACGGTGGAACATTTTTACCGTCAGCGTATAGTTTGCCGGTATGCTTATTTGCTCGGAAAAACCGGAAAAGTTGATGAAGGCATCAAAATCCTGACTGAATACAAGGGAGATAAAGCCACCAGCCGGATTTTCAGAATCAAGCAGACCATTGGTGATCTTTATGCCATGAAAGGCGATAAGGCAAGTGCCTTGAAGTTTTATCAGGAAGCGCAGAAAATCTATCCGCCGTGGGCAAAGTCGCTGGAACGTTCAATAAAGGCTCTTCAGTAACACGATCCTGATCAACAAACCGTAAAATTTAGAGGAACAGTACAATGAAAAAATTATTCGGGGTAATTTTACTTTGTTTGTCAAGTATTTTGGCATTTGCTGATGCCCGTATCGTTGATAATGGTAAAGCCGTTGCCGAAATCATCCTTGCCCGGACGCAGGACAAAAGCGTGTCAACTGCAGCAGCTGAACTTCAAAAGTATATTCAGATGATGACCGGAGCAAAACTCCCCATTCTTTCCGAACCCAGCGGTAAAGCGGTCACCCGGATCTTTGTCGGAGAAAGCCCCGCAACCGGTAAATTGGGATTTTCGCTCAAAGATGTGAAGCATGACGGATTCCGCATCAGTGTCCGCGGCAACGATATCATCATCGCCGGTAATGACATCAACTGGTATGGCAAATACAAGCTGCACCGCGGTGTTCTTGATGGAGTGGAAAAAAAATGGTTCAAATTTACCGGACGCAAATGGCGTTCTCCCATGTTCATGTACTGTATTGAAGAGATGGTCCGGTCCAAGCCAAAGCTGGAATTTCACCGTCAGGATGGCACAGGAACTCTCTATGGTATCTATCACTTCCTTGAACTTTTCGGATTCAGATGGTATTTCTCCTTTACCGGTGCCGACCGTGATCTGGGCAAGGTCATCCCGCAGCTCAAAAATATGACACTGAAAGATATGGAAATCAAAAGGGAACCGCTTTTCGCGCAGCGTATTTTCCCCTACTACACCTCTGACAGTGAAAATTCTCTGTGGGTAAAATCCATGGGAGTCGGTCAGGCGGAACTCTTTGCGCCCATCCATCTTACCGGACGTATGCTCGATTACCGGGAAGACCCCGAACTTGCCGGAATCGTCGGCGGTAAAGTCGATTGGACCGCGCCGCGTCTTTCCGGAGAAAAATTCCGCAGTGAATTCATGCACTACCTCGACTGTTTCAACCGCTTCTATCCGGTCCGGTTTGACTTCACCTCCTTCGGTTCTCCGGACGGTTGGGGAAATATAGATGACCGGGATGTTGCCCGCTGGGATCGCAAACACCGCGGCGCCTACGGACGCTTCAGCGACTACTACTGGGATTTTCTGCTGGATATCAGAAAACGCTACAACAGTAAATATCCTTTCGGCTCCTCCCAGCGTAAGCACGTCTACGCCTATACCGGAACCCGCCGCATACCGGAAATTCTGGAGAAAAAAGGCGCCATGGTTCCGGATGATTTCACTGTATTCTTCTGCTATGCTTCCGACAAGATGCACCTTCCAGGCATGGATTACCGTCCTCAGTTCAGAGAGTGGCAGGCACGGATAAAATCTCCCCGCCAGCTTATCGCCTACGACTATTACTATGAGCATACCAGATACAAAGGTGAAAGACCTCCGGTCCCCTATATTTTCACCGGACTTCTCAAACAGGAATTTGCAGAACTTTACGGCAAATGCGATGGCTGGCTGCTGGAAGGAATGGTCGCCAACCGCACGAAAAATGGTTTTGACGGTTTCTACCGTCCTGCTATCAATTCACCCATGTTCTATCTGCGGAACCGTATGAGCTGGGATCGCAACTGTGATCCGGTAAAGGAACTTGAGGATATGTGCCGCCGCTACTACGGTCCTGGTGCCAAAGAGATGATGGAACTTTACACCGAAGCCGAAAAGGTTTGGATGCGTCCCGTTGCCCGTGCCGTCACAATGAACTCCGGCTACATCAAAAAGGATGACGTTCCCCGATTCTTCGCTCTGCTTGAAAAAGCAAAAGCCAAGGTCGCAAAAGACTCCATTTTCGCCCGCCGCATCGGCAAACTGGAACAGGAAATGCTGCCTTTGAAGGATGTTTTCAAGCAAATGGAAAGAAAAGGTCCTCTGGTGCGGGCAACGATATTCACTGATGATGCTCAGCCCGAAGTGAACGGCGACCTGGAAAAACCCTTCTGGAAGTGGCGTTCCCGCAAGCCGCCCGTACGTCAGGAACTGCGGGATATGCACACAGCAAAATATCCTGAACATATCGCCACATTCGCCGATTTCCGTTACAAAGGTGATGTCCTCTATATCGCCATCGAGTGTCTGGAACCTAAAATGCAGAATCTCAAAATCGTTGCCCGGGAAGATGACAGTCAGTCGATCTGGGCCGGTGATATGCTGGAGATCGCTCTTGAGACCGTCAACGGCCGACGGCCGACGATCAATGTGGACCCTGACGGTCACGTATTCGACCGTGATCCCAATATGCCCGATGCAGCTGATCTGCCCCATTTTTACAAAGTAAAAAAATGTGCCGTCAAAAAGCTGAAAGACCGCTGGTGCGTCGAGATCGCCATTGATTTCGCTGAACTGGGCTGTACCCGTCCCAACCGCTCCACGCCTTGCGGGGTCCAGATTTCGCGACAACGCATGGCTGGAAACAAACCGGAGTTCTACATGCTTTCCCCCACCGGCTCCCGGTTCAGTGATCACTACGAAATGATGGGCAACATATTTGCACAGTAAACCGCAGAAAGGAATTTTTATAAAAATGTCCAACCAATCATTGATGGGGTTTTTCGCCCATGCCGACGATATAGAGTTCGCAATCGGCGGAACCTGTCTTAAATATGTGGAAAAAGGCTACAAGGTGGATTATATCATGTCCACCAATAACATGTCCGGAGTGTACCATAAAGTCGAAAACGACGGTTCCATTTCCCGGATACCCTATTGCCCGCAGAAAATGGAACCCATCCGGAAGCAGGAAGCTGCTGCCGGTGCGGCATGTCTGGGCAGCGTCCCGCTGCATCTGGATTACCCGCAGCGTCACTACTATGCTGACGGCGAACAGAAAAAGAAGATTTCCATCGGTTACGGGATGCCGGCACCGCAAGGTGTCGATTGTTCTCTGCCTAATATCATGATCGCCCATGAATACAAGGAAGAGGTCACCAAAGTAGCGGATCTGATCCTCGAACGGGATCCGGAAGTGATTTTCACTCACAGCTATTTCAGTGACTCTCCGGAACATTACGCCACGGCACTTCTCGCTGCCAAAGGATACGCTCAGGCCGTAAAACGGGGATATGCCGGTGATCTTTTCTTCATCAATGAGGTTTGCGAGAGTTCTTTCTTTTTGCGCAATCATATCCAGTGGGATTCATTTATCGACATCAGCGGCTACCGTCAGAAGCAATTTGACTTGATCCGCTGCCACATTTCCATGGTTCCGTTTCCGGAACGGATGGATTATCTGGATTATACCCCGATGTGCGGCGTAAAAGATGCGGAAATCTTTTCCCGGTTCCGTTTCGGCTCCGGAAAAATACCGAATGCACGTGGTGAACTGTCGCAGGAACTGCTGGATAATTACATTCAGGGACGCTGGTTCGATCCGGGGCTCTGAATGTCGCAATAAAGGAGTATCAACTGATAAACAAAAACAGTGAACAGAATCGGCTTTGCGTCCGGATCAATTTTTACGGTTGAACGTCTGTTAAAAAAGTTGTTGTTAAGAGTATTATAAGGAGGAAAAGATGGCTGATTTGGATAAAATCATAAAGAAACGTAATTTTACGCTTATCGAACTTCTGGTTGTAATTGCGATCATTGCCATTCTGGCGGCAATTCTGCTTCCTGCGCTGCAAAGTGCCCGTGAAAGAGGCAGAACTACACAGTGTCTCAACAATCATAAGACCTTTGGTGCTGCAAATTCCATGTATCAGCAGGATAACGATGGTTACTTTATGGCGTACTGGACAGGCGACGGAGGCTCTTTCGGCGGACCAACGCATGCAATGGCAAAGTATATCAACATCCCGGAAAAGCCTGTGAAATTGCCTCTGGGGGCTATATTGAAAGGCGGAACAAGAAGTCCGTATGCCTGTCCATCTTTCCATAAACCGGAAGGAGCATTTTATATGACGGTGGGAATCAATACGGCATGGGGGGCCGCACAGGGATTGGAGTACGACAGCTACAAAGAAAAATATGCCAAACTCAAAAGAGGCGCTTACACAAGTTCAAAATTTATGGTTTTCGGCGATGCCATGAATACAACCAGCTATGATTATGGTGCTGCCGGAGCCACTTACTGGAACAATCTGTCGCTCAATCACAATGGCGGATGGGTGCTTTGCTATGGAGACGGTCACGCCGGAACGATCAAACGTTGTGAATATATTCAGGATAAGAGTTATATCCAAGCCGCAGGCGAGACCTCTTTTAAAAATAATGTGATCTTAAAAAATCAAGCCGCCAAAGATATTTTTTTGATTTAAAGATCAATGAATTAATGAAAAGCAAAATATCATGAACGACACCCCGGTTTTCTCTTTCCCCAATGAATTGATCGCCATTCGCGGTTCAATGCTCTACGATCATTATCTGCGACGGAGTGCTGCCGCAGACAGAAAGCGTGCCCGGAAACTCGCCGGTATCAAAACTGTGAAAGATGCACAGGCGTATATCGCAGAAATCAAAGACAAACTTCGTCTCTCTTTCGGTGAAATGCCGCCGGTCCAACCGATTTTACCCATGGTGACGGGAACTGTTGAAACGGGTAAACTGCGCATTGAAAAAATTGTTTTTCAAAGTCGTCCCGGTTTCTTCGTAACAGCACTTTTCTATCATGGCAAAAATGTCGCTGCCCCCGTCCCGGGAGTGCTTTTTCTCTGCGGCCACAACACCGAAGGCAAACATCATCCGACTTATCAGCGTATTCCCCAGAGTCTGGCACTCCGGGGAATGGGCGTTTTAGTGGTCGATCCCTATGGTCAGGGCGAAAGGCAGGAAGGGGAGCTCGAATGTACTGCGGCTCACAATGCTTTCGGTTTCCGGTTGGGGCTGCTGGGGGAATATTTGGGTGCATGGCGGGTACATGATGCGCTGACAGCTCTGGAATATCTGAAAAGCCGAACGGAAATCGATTCCCGTCGCCTTTGTGTCACCGGATGTTCCGGCGGCGGTACTCTCACGGCATTCACCGCCGCTTTTGCCAAAGATCCGCTGATTGCCGCTCCGGTTTGTTCGATGACCCGTCACCATGCCAATCTGGAAGGGGAGATTTGTGCCGATAACGAACAGAATCCGCCCCGCTTCAGAGAGTTGGGACTGGATGAAAACGATCTGCTTATCGCCGGTGCTCCGGCACCCCGGTTTTTCGGAGTACAGGATAATGACTTTTTCAATCCGGAGGCGACCGGTGCCATGTACCGGGAACTGAAAAAATTCTATTCTGTTTTCGGGAAAGCTGATCAGGTGCGGTTTGCTTTGGGAGAGGGAGCCCATGGATACCCGGTTTACCATCAGCAGAAAGTAGGAGAATTTTTCTCCGAAATGACCGGAGCATCTCCCATCGGCAGCGATGATGATATCGAAATTCAGGAACAGGACGCTCTATTCTGTACTCCGGGCGGGCGGGTCTGGGATTTGGACGGGGCTCTTTCTGCCGGAGAAATACTTCAGCAGTTGTCCGCTCAAAAAATCCGGCCGTCAGTGGAACAGTTCTGCAAAATGATCATACCGGAAACACCGCGCCGGGAGCCGGAGTTCAGAACGGGATTCAAACAGTATATTGCTCCCCGCAAACTTTACGGCAGCCGTTTCCAGCTGAATACCGGACCGGGAATCACCATCACGTTAAAAGAGATCGGACCGGCACCGAATACCCGGCTTGTCTGTACAAAAGAAGTGGTGGCGGCAGTAGCACAGGATGACGGCTTGACCGAATATCCGGAACTCTGTTCCAATGAGCAGCAGAAAGCTTTCATAATTGAACCCAGAGGAACCGGGGAATCCCGCCCCTGCCGCATGGAAAATGACCTGAATATCATTTTGCCGGGACTTTACGGTTCATGGGAACTGATGTTCGGCGGCAGTGTCGTCTCTGCCCGGAGCAAAGATATTCTTTCCGCGCTCCTGCTGTTGAAAAAACACGGAGCCGAAAAGGTCATTCTCAAAGCCTCCGGCATGGCGTGTATCCCTGCCGCGGTTGCCGCATTGTGTGCCCCGCTGGAAGTGGAAAAAGAGTTTTCCGACATTCCCATAACTATGCAGCGATTCATCGCGGATTGGAGTTTGAAAATACCGCCGTATTTTTATCCGTTCGGTCTTTTGTGCTGCGGAGATTTGGATCATCTGGGACTTACATCAGAGGTTCGTCCTGATTGAAATTGAACGCAAGTTCATTTTTTATCATGTTCATGATAAGAGTCGTCTGGGTTCTGACCACCCCGGGAATGTTTCCCAGACGAATGATAAGATTATTCAATCCGGAAGTATCTTTTACGACCGCACGGATAATGTAACTTGTATTGCCCGCCACATCAAAGACATCCAGCACATCGGGCAATTCTGCCAGCTTGCTGCCGATTTCAATGTGGCCCGCCTTTTCGACGGTGGTAACTGAGATCAGCACATTCATATTCAGTCCGATTTTGCCGTGAGCGATCCTGCAGGCATACCCACTGATGACCCCGGTTTCTTCCAATCGTCTCAGGCGTTTCAACGCCGCCGAAGGTACCAGATTGATACGTTGAGCAAGTTCCTTGTTGCTGATCCGTCCGTTGTTCTGCAGACAGCTTAATATTTTACGGTCAATTTCATCCATTTTCATTCTCCTTTCAATATGTAATATAATCCGGACTCCGGATTTTTGCAATATCTATACAGAATAAAATTCTGATTTTTATGTAATTTTTTCACTTTTTATTCTCTTTTATATCGCTTTTACAGTTGTTTATTTCAAAAATTTGTTTTTTTGTTGAATATAAATTTCAAGTTGATATATTAACAGAAAAACAAATCGGAGAACTGACTATGAATTTTACTTCGCCTTATCCGGAAATAACCGGAGATACAGAGAAGCTGAGACATAACGCGGAAATCCTCACTGAACTTGCCGCCAATCGCGGAGTGGAGATCGCCGGAGTGGTGAAGTGCTGCTGCGGAGCTCCTGAAGTTGCACATGCTTTCACCGCAGGAGGTTGTCTCCAAATCGCCGACTCACGCATTCAAAATTTGCGCCGCCTCCGGCAGTGCGGGATCAATTGTCCACTATGGCTGCTGCGCATTCCGATGCCAAGTGAAGCCGAAGAAACTGTAAGGTATGCGGATTTGAGTCTCAATTCTTCCGGAGAGGTGTTGGAACTGCTTTCTCAAGCAGCGGTAAAAGCCGGCAAAATACATCAGGTCCTGCTGATGACTGATCTTGGTGACCGCCGGGAAGGTGTCCAACCCGGCGAACTGGAAAATTTATTCCGGTATGCGGAATCACTCCCCGGGATCTATCCCGCCGGGATCGGTACCAATCTGACCTGCTACGGAGGGATCATCCCGGATGAGGAAAACATGGGACTGCTGGTCGAACTTGCCCGGAAACTGGAACGGGATCTGAAGCGGAAACTGCGCTATGTGTCAGCGGGCAACAGCAGTGCTTTGAAAATGCTGCTGGAAGGCAGACTGCCGGCCGGTTTGAATCATCTCCGTTGCGGAGAATCACTTCTACTGGGCAGGGAAACCTGCAACGGCGGGAAGATCCCCAATATGTTTTATGACGCATTCACACTTACTGCGGAAGTAATTGAAAGCACTGTAAAGCCCTCTTTCCCCGCCGGAACGATGCAGTTGAATGCATTCGGAGAAAAGCCGCAGATACCTGATTTGGGGATACGCAACCATCTGCTGCTGGGTATAGGCAGAGCGGATGTCAATTGTGACGGGATCACTCCCCGCCGGGAAGGTATCCGTATTCTGGGGGCGAGTTCAGATCATCTTATCGCAGATGTCGAAGATTGCTCCTTGCATTTTAATGTCGGAGATACGCTGGATTTTGATTTGGAATACAGCAGTCTGCTGTCCGGAATGATTTCTCCGTATGTCAGCAAGAGGTGGCTTTCACCGGAGGAGACCCCGGATTTCAAGGGATGGAAGATCCTCCGGACTCCTTTTTCATCAGATGAAGCTTTCAGTTCTTTTTGCCGTCTCCCGGCAGACCCGTTATTTTCAGCCTTTGCCCATCCCTGCGGCACATGTGATTCCCTTTCCTCGGTTGCGCCTGAAGTAAAAAACTGTCTGGAACAGCAAATACGTCCGCTGCTCTGGGGTGGTTCTCACCGGGTCGCATTGGAGCTGGCGAGAGGACTTCCGTCCGGCGCGCACCGCTGCGGATGGATAATGTTTTCTGCTTACAGTGATTTTAACACCGGAGAATCCGGAGCGATCACTCCGGAAGGCATGACCCTTTCGGCCATTTGCGGCAAAACAGTAATTTCTGAAACGCTGGAACACCCGATCCCGGAGAGGAATGTGGTTTTGATAGGAGTCCGCAGTATCGAACCACAGGAAAGATCACGCCTTCAGCATTCCGACATCCAGGTCTTTACCATGGAAGAGATCGACCGTTACTGTATATCAGAGATCATGGAACGGGCGCTGAAATATTTGAATGGGGTAAATTCTCTGGTCGTTGATTTTTCCATGAGTGTCCTTGATCCGGAATACACAACTTCGCAAGATGTTCCACCCTGCGGTCTTACCTTGCGGGAAGGTTTTTGTGCGTTGGAAATCCTCTCTGATTCCGGAAAACTTACCGGTGCAGCTCTGACCGAGATCCCCGATAACGAAACTGCACAAAAAAATGCCGCAGCCTTGACCCGGTCTCTGCTCGGCAATAAAATTCTGCGTTGAAAATAACGTTTATCACCAATTTAAGGAAGTAAAACATGAAAAACATAACTGGATTTATTCTTGGATTTCTGGCCACGGCAGCGTGGGGAAGTTTTTATATCGCAGGACGCTGGCTCTTCGGGGAAGAAGGCGAAATAAATTCCTGGCTGTTCAATTTTCTGCGCTTCGGGATGGCGACGGCGGCTCTTTCTCCGCTGCTGCTGTTTCCCGGCAACCGTCAACTGATAAAAAAAGCGTTGCATTCAGACTGGAAAAGTTTTCTGCTGATCTCATTGGTCGGAATAGTTATGGAAAGCATCTTGATATTCGGCTCGTTGAATTATACCACTGCTGCCCGGAGTTCGTTGATGGCAAACTGTTCTCCCATCGCCACCGTGATCCTGTCATATCTGCTGCTGAAACAGAAAACTCCCGGTCTGGGGATTCTGGGAATGATCATTGGATTCAGCGGCATTGTGCTGGCCGGTTTTGCTCCCGGCGGAGACATTTATGCCGATACCGGCTTGTATTCTCTGCTCGGAGACGGGATGGCGCTCGGGTCTGGCTTCTGCTGGGCGTTTTTCACCGTTTACGGAGCAAATGTTTCCCAAAAATACGGAGGACCGGTTTGCATGTTCATCAGTTTTCTTTTTGGAACGCTTCTGATGGTGCCGCTTTTGTTTTTCACTGTCAGCATTGCTGACTGGCAGGAATTCAGACCGCAATTATGGGCGGGAACGATTTACACCGGAGTAATCACTCTGGCGTGGGCAAACGCCTGCTGGTACGCCGCGCTGCGCTATTTGAAACCCAATGTTCTCGGTGCATTCGGCTACCTTTCTGCCGCCATTACATTCACCCTCTCGCTGATCGTGCTGAAAGAAAAATTTTCTGTCCTGTTTATTGTTTCCATCGTCTTGATCCTGTTTGGAATGGCCCTGCTGATGAGCAATCCGGCAAAAGGCGGATCTGCTTCAGAATCCCAAAAATGTCCATAACCAAAAGGCAGACCGGAGAAAACGTTACTTACTGACTTCAGCGGAAAAACGATTTCTTACGATACTCTTATCTTTTTTGAGTCAACTTCATCTTGAGTTTTTATCAAAATCGCCTATAATTATTTGTGAGAAGTGATGGCATGGTGCCGTCACCAGCAAAAAAGAGGAGATTTTGCTATGAAAAAAACTCTCATGTTGTCGGCATTGACTCTCGCCATTGCCGGAGGTATCACCGGATGCGCCAACTGCGGCAGCTGCAGTAACTGCGACGAAGTGATGGAAGTCGAAGCCATGGAAGTCATCACCTGTCCGGCTTGCAAACAGAAAATCAAATGCAAGAAACATCACACCCACACTAAAGAATGCAAAAATACAACTGCATGCTGTGACCAGAGTGACAACAAAGATGCTTCTGCCACCAAAGCTGAAACCGCAAACTGCGGCGAATGCGGCAAGGAAAACAAAGATGGTGACACCACCACCAAAGCTGAAACCGCAAACTGCGGCGAATGCGGCAAGGAAAACAAAGATGGTCAGGAAAGTCAACCCCGGACCACCGCCTCTGTCCGCAAGGTAAAATAATATTTCAATGTCCCGGCGACGGTATATTTTATGTACTGCTGTATCGCCGCCGGCAAATTGAATCAACATGGAGAAAACAACTTATGCAATCACTTCGTGGCAGTTGTACCGAACGAAATCTTCTGCAGAGTTTTGCCGGTGAATCCCAGGCCAGAAACCGTTACACCTATTTTGCTTCGCGCGCCAGGAAAGAGGGTTTTATGCAGATTTCCGCCATCTTTTCTGAAACCGCCGATCAGGAAAAAGAACACGCCGAACGATTTTTCAAATTCCTTGAAGGCGGAATGTTGACCGTCAATGCCGAATTTCCCGCCGGGGTCATCGGCACTACCGCCGCCAACCTCGCCGCCGCTGCCGACGGTGAATACGATGAATGGCACCGCCTTTATCCCGGATTTGCCGAAATCGCCCGGCAGGAGGGCTATTCCGCCATCGCCGATGTCTTTGATGCGATCTGCGTTTCCGAACGTCACCACGAAAGACGTTACCGTGAATTTCTGAAAAATGTCGAAGCAAACACCGTTTTCACCCGGCCAAAACCGGTCGTCTGGAAGTGCCGCAACTGCGGTTATCTGCATACCGGAACCGATGCTCCGGGCGCCTGTCCGGCGTGCGCTCATGACCGCGCATATTTTGAATTATATCATTCTGAATGGTAATCAGCTACTCCCTGTGGGGGTTCCTGTCCGGCAGGGAGAAACTTACTTCTGTCAAAGCAAAACTAATTTTGATAAAATAACATACATCTTTGATAAAATAACGTACACATTCAGATTGTATATCTCCACTTTACTGTATATATTATAATCGTGTAACAGTAATTTGGAGGTTTTTTATGAAATTGAAATCACTTTTTTTCACCCTGCTGCTGATTCTGTCGGTGACTTTGAGCGCAAAACCGCTTACTCTGGTCAAAAACGGTAAAGCAACAAGCACCATCGTCATCGCAGACGATGCAAGTGAAGTTGCAAAAACTGCCGCCGCAGAACTGGCAAAACATCTGGAACAGATTTCCGGAGCCGAACTCCCGATCGTAACTGAATCCAAAAATCCCGCCGGAACCAAAATCTATGTCGGGGCGACAAAAGCCGCCGCCGCTGCCGGATTAAGCCCGGACAAATTCCTTGAAGAAGCTTGGCAGATCAAAGCCGTCAACGGCAATCTTTTTATTGCCGGCGGTGAAAACAACGGTAAAATTTTCTATTCAAAATATGCAAAAAATGTTCCGGTAAAAAAATCTCAAGTTGCCTGGAACAATAACGGCTTCTACCGTCTGACCCGCCGCGGTCCGATCTATGCCGTCGTCAAATTTTTGGATAAAGAACTCGGTGTCCGCTGGCTTTGGCCCGGAAAGCTCGGAACCGTTATCCCCAAAAAATCCACCATCACCATCCCGGAAAACTATTCTCTTGCCGGCGCCCCCGCTTTCCTTTACCGCCAATACCGCATCGGCGGCGTTGTCAATGGCTATCTGCGGAACTATTACAAATTTTCCGACGACATAAAAACGCTTTCTTTCACCGATGAGGCCCTCAAGAGCTATTATACTGACCTGACCCGTTTCCTGCTCATTCATCAGGAAGGTGATTCCCGTGCCGTCCCCGCCGCGGCATCGCACATCGATGGAGTTTCACGGAAACTGCTCAAGAAAAATCCGGCGATGTTCGCTATGCGTGAAGACGGTAAACGTACCTATTTCCACGGTCAGAGCCGCATCCGCTGGTGCCCCTCGTCTCCTGATGTGGAAAAATATTATCTTGATACCTGGGACGGAGGCGAATGGATCGGTATCGGCGAAGGTGATACCCGCGGGTACTGCCGCTGCAAACGCTGTATGGCTCTGGACAAACCGCAACCCAAAGGTTTCGCCGGTTATTCCACGACCAACCGTTACATCGATCTCGCCCGGCGCGTGCGTGAAAAAGCCTTGAAACGCAATCCGGATGTAAAAATCGCGATCCTGATGTATATGGACTACATCATGCCGCCGACCAATGCAACAGACCTTTCATGGATGTACGGCAAATTCGTGCCCTACGGTTCCGGAATGGACTGCAACTACCCGATGAAAGAATCCAGCCACAAACTTATCATGCAAACCTGGGACAACTGGGGCAAAACCGGCATCAAAATGAACTACCGTCCGAACTATCTCCTGACCGGCTATGCCATTCCTGCCCTCGACATCCGCCAGAGTGGAGAAATGCTCCGGCACGCTGCCGCCAACGGAATGTGCGGTTTTGACTACGATTCTCTGCGCGGCAACTGGGCGACCAAAGGTCCGATGCTTTATATGCATTTGCGTCTGGGAACTGATCCGGATATGAGCATCGCGCAGATCATGAAAGAATATTACAGCGCATTCGGTCCGGCGGCAAAGCTGATCGAAGAATATTTCAATTACTGGATCGACTATACCGCAAATGTGATCAAAGGCGGCGGGGTCGGTTTTATGGCGGCGCACACCGCAGCAGAATACTATACCCCGGAAGTTTTCAACAAACCTGCCCGAATTCTGGAAGAAGCTCTCAAAATCGCGGAGAAATCTTCTGACAAAATCTACGCGGAACGGGTCAAATTCATTCAGCTCGGACTCCGTCACGGCAAGCTCTGTGTTGAATTCAGTCATCTTTTCAAGAACAACAAATTCACCCCGGCCCGCGAGAAACTCAATGAGATCATCGCTTTCCGTAAACAGTACGGTAAAACCGGGTTCGTCGATCTGGTAAATATCACAATGACTGAAGCCCGCGGCTACAAAACCATCGGCAACTTTATGAAAGGAAAGTTCCTTCATCTGGACAACCCCGGACTTACCGCAAAAAAAGTTGATAAAAAGAGTTTCCATAAGCTTACGCTCCGCCCCAGCAAGTGGGCTCTTTCCATCAGCAAAGGCAAAAAAAGCGGTACTGCAGTGCGGAAATATTTTTCCGGAAACAACAACCACTTTGTCGAAGGTCACTTTACTGTCAAAGCAAAACTGAACAAAGTTACCAACAAAGTATCCATCTCTTTCGATGACAGAGAATATATTCTGCTCGGTACGAATGTCGCCAATAAGACTTTCAACATCACCAAATATATCAAGGGAAAAAATCTCTTCTATTTGCGGTTTGATGCCGAAAGGACTCCCGGATCTGATATCAAAACCTCTCCGATGACGATGACGACTTACAGCTTGAATTATGCCCTCGCCAACCCGGAAGAGCAGAAAGCACGCCCCAAGGTCGATATGAGTGGAGACTGGCGGGATTTCAATCCGCAATGGGGATTCCGCAAAGACATCTTTGAAAAAGGTCTATCCAAGACTGATATGATGCCGGAAACTTTCGATATTGCCAAATGGATCAAAGTGCCCGTCCCCTCACGGTTGGATGCCACCCCCATCGGTCAATACTGCGGTTATGGTTTCTACGGATCAAAATTTACCATCCCGGCAGACTGGGCAGCGCGTGATGTTCACTTCCTCTTCCATGCGGTCGATGAACAGGCGTGGGTATATGTCAACGGCAAACAGGTGGGCGAACATTCAGAAAAATCCGAAAAGGTCGATTTCGGTGTCCTCTGGGATGAACCGTTCATCGTCAAAGTCAAAGCGGAATATCTGCGACCTGGCAAAGAAAATGTCATCGTGGTAAGGATACACAACCTCAAAGGTGCATCCGGCATCTGGAAAAAAGTCCAGTTCCGTCCGGTCGATGCATCGGCATATCTTTGATTTAGAAACCGGAGTGCCCCAGAGCATATTTCCGGTGGGAGCGGTATTCAATATGCCGGGAGCGAAGCTGCCGTCACGTTTCAAAGAGAGGCTGAATTCATCCGGTGGAGAGAGGCTGTCAGAAATATGTTTCCAATCCGGAAATCTGTAAAAATTGTGAATTCCGGAATCAATGTACCAAAAGCAGAAATTATACAAAAGTTGTAACCCGTCATATTTGGGAAAAACACAAGGAACAGATAACCCGAAACCGATATTTGGAACAAGGTAAAAAGATATACGCCCGGCGAAAAGAAACAGTTGAGCGAAGTTTTGCCGATGCAAAACAGCTGCACAGACACCGATACGCAAGATTCAGAGGATTAAAAAGAGTCACCGGACAATGCCTCTTGGCGGCAGCGTGTCAAAATCTCAAGAAAATCGTTTTTGCAGTGGCATAAGAGTGCTTTTTTCTCATTTTTTGATCACATTTTAACGGTTTACGACCACAGCTGTCTCATAAAAAACAACCGACGGCGGCGCATTGCGGGCAATCTCGCGCCTTGCTTCGCTCGCCGCTCGGGTCGAGTACAATCGTACACTCCTCTCGCTTCTCGCTTGCAAAACCCGACCTTGCCTCGCACTGCATCCGCCGACTGGAAACAGGCAGTTTCGAGCGCAACTGCTTCGGGCAGGAAAATCTGCCAAAATCACTTTTTCAAAAATCAAAATTCTCTCGCTTGAATGCAGAGGGAATACCCGCTTTTTGAAAAATTATGGGATATCTGTGGTTTACGACAAAATTTTTTAAATTTTCCAGAGAATCACAGATAAAATCTGCTTTTCGTAAAAAGATAAAACCGCGTATTTTGATGTGTTTCAAAAAATACACGGTTTTATCAACAGTCTGAATAACTTTTAACAAAAGTTATCAACTTTTCACAAAATCCGGGACATCAGCTTTCAATTATACTTAATGATTGGCAGTTGCCATAGCGACCCGGTCGTATCTGCCGACCGAGAGGAAGCCGTTGATGTCGGGCAGGGGTTCTTCCAGTTCGGCGATGGAGTCGATGGTGCCGTCAAGAAACTCTTTTATCCGCAAGGCGGTTTCTTCCAACCGGACGGCAACACCGGCGTTGCGGATCTGGATGCACTCCATCCCCTGCGGCCGGGCGGCGGCAAGCCATTGTTTGCGGAATTCGGCTTCAAAGGTGTGTAATGCGGCAACTGCCGCCGGGATGGCTGCATAGGCAATATTATGCAGTTTTGTGCGATCTTTGACGGCATAGGCGGCAAGCAGCGCTTCCCGGATGGCGAGTTTCTGCCGGACGGCGTTGATCAGAGAAATGGCAAAACTGAAACTCCCGGCTTCATTGCTGTCACAGAATTCCGGCAGTTTTTCAAGAAGTTCATCATATTGCCTCAAAGTCCTGCTGACGAAGTCCGGAACCATCTGGATACAGGTTCCGTATCCGATACCGGAAAGCGGATCATCCCAGAGCAATGTTACCGGATTTATCACCGGTGAAGCCTCCTGAACCAGTTCATATCCCATGGGAATGGTCATTCTGCCCGCCAGAATAACGGCATCGTAATCGGCATGACACACGGCGGCAAAACGCTTGGAAGTAAGCTTCTTATCATCGACACCGTAGCAGAGGTCGCACGCCAGGACGATACCCGCCAGACCTGAATCATAACAGCAGTAAGCGCCGTTGTCCTTCCACATGGTGAAAAAGATCTCTCTGACCTTTTCCTGCTGACAGGCGGCAATGCAGGGGCGGATGGTGCGTTCACTCTGCCACGGATCGTACCACCAGCGGTACCAGGTCCAGAGGCCGGAACCCATAAGGATATTTCTGCCGAGTTTCCGGTGACACCGGATCATTTTTGCGTAAAATTCCGCATCACGGTTGTAGTAATCCCAGTAGACCAGTGAAACGGATTCCGGGATCTCATCAGCGGTATCTATGGGGAATTCTGCATTCGGGTTGTAGTATCCGCCGCCGGCGTGGGTGAAGAACATATCCGACCAGATCATCGGCTTGAGACCTCTTTCAGCAGCGAGTACCTCCACTTTTTTAAGGTGTGCGGTCATGATTTCCCAGGTTGGTTTTCTGCCGTTCAGGGTAAGATATTTGCCTCTTCCGAGGTCGTGGGCTTCATCCATACCGATGTGGATGCGGCGGCTGGAAAGAGCCTGACTCCAGAAATCAAACATTTTTTCAATGAGTTTATAAGTCGCATCTGCGCCGACTAAAAGACAGTTTTCTGTATCTTTTACCTTATTGTATGCGGGCCACTGCAGCACCTGTGCCATGTGGGCAAGGGTCTGGATACAGCCGACAAGTTCGATGCCCAGAGAAATCGCATAACGGTCGAGTTCCTGCAATTCAGCCATGGTGTAGCCGCCGCGTCCGAAACCGAAAAACGGTTCATCCTCCATCTTGTAGGTATCTTCGGCGTAGATGAAGACGATATTTCCGCCGGAAAGTGCCAGACGGCGCAGCCATTTTTTGAAGTGTTCAACAGTCATTACCATGTTGCGTGAAACATCGACCATGATACCCACGGTTTCAAATGTTGCCTTGTTTTCGCCCTGCAATCCGGACAGAACCATACCGATACCGCGGGCGGCGGCGGCGACGGAAGAGTAGGAAATGAGCGCTTTTCCATCTTTACTTGCGACATTGACATACAAAGTGTCGCTTTCGACTTTTTTAAACGACAATATTGTGCCGTTACCGCTTTCAGAAATCGGGTATTCACTGCTCAAAGTTTCCAGCAAAGGAAACAACTCTTCCGGGGTGTTATTGCGTTGCCAAATCAGTTTCATAAATATTTTCTCTTTTTTTTTGATGGTTTCAGCTTAAAATAATACCTGCGGGGCGATTATGCAAGTTATTTTGCCGGTAATTACCGGATAATTTCCGGATTTATCCATAATTTTATTTTTTCGGTGAAATTTTTATCCAGAGTTATCTCCACCTCATAATGTCCCGGATTCAGTTTCTGACATGGCAGCGGAAGGAAACCTTCGCCAATGCCCTGATGGAAAATCGTACTTTCTGCTGCGATTTTTTTATCGGCATCAATTATTTTTATATCCAGTCGGTGTTTGTTGCCCGGAGTGAAAATTCTGGAATAGATGGCGTAACTTTCTCCGGCAGTGATGACCGGATGAGTTTCGTTGAGTTCCAGCGGGCGGTTGAAACGCAGAGTCGTTTCGTAAAGGTCACATACTGTATTGCCGTCACCCCGGAAGATTACCCGGAGCGGGAAAAAACCGGCTTCCGGCTGGAGCCAGTCAAAGATAGTTTCGACGGTCGCTTTTGCCGGAATTTTCACCGGGACAACTTTGCGGATGCATTCCACTCCGGCGGAGTTTGCGGTGCGGAGTTCCAGTTTCCCGGAAAGCTCTTTATCTGAAATCGAGGAAATTTTCAGACTTATCCGGTTTTTTCCTTCCTGCGGTGTGGAGTTTATTGCAGCTGCACTCAACATCGGTGCAGCAATATTCAAGTTGGTGAAATCCAGATAATTTTCCACCTTGTGCAGCTGCTTGGTGGTTCGGGGAGAAAGGACGAAACGTCCGGCAGGAGAGATAAAGCGCATCCGGGAAATATTGATCTTTACATCACGCTCGTTTCCGGGGGTGATGCCGAGGCTTTTCCACGGGATGGCGAAGTTGACGGTGTAGCCGTTTTCGCGGTATTCTACGGAATGGTTCCAATAGACGTTCCACTCCGATGGACGTGGAAATGCCGGATTATTGCTGCACATATCCGCTGTCTGATTGTGAATATCCACGACCAGATGGAAATATGCCGGAGCCATTTTGCTTGAAGAGATGAAAAGTTCCACACATTCATTGCCCCAGACCGGTGCATCGTGGCGGGTGTAGCGTACCGCCTGTTTGGCTTCGGTCATATTGGGTTCGGCACAATCGACTTTGACATAGAGTCTGGAGTCATCGCAGCCGAGTTTTGCTGAAGTCGGAATATCCGGCTTTTCATTGGTCTGCCAGCGGATGAAATCGCGTGCCGGAATTTTTTCCCATGCGGCGGAACTGCCGTCAATTCGCGGTAAAGTTTCGGCGGCGCAAAGGGAAAATACCATAAGAGACAATGCGGCAAAATGCAGATATTTATTCATAGTCAAAACTCCTTTCCTTCCAGTTTCAGTATGGCGGCAGCAGCGGCACGGCGCAGCTGATCGGCAGTGTCATTGTCAAAATTCTTTTTTTGCAGCAGCCCGTCTTTGCCGTTGTTGACCTGATCAAGGAACGGAATACGGTCAAGTATCGCCTGCATGGTTTTCTGCGCTTCGTCTGCTCCGGAAATGTTGCCGTTTTTCCGGGCGCGTTCAATGGCGCATTTGAGGGCGTACATATATTTGTAATCGGTTATGCCTTCGCGGATACCCTCATACATCAGAGTGAAAATACTTGGGCACTGACCGGGGGCTGGTTTGGCGGCGCTGGGGTAGGTCATAAGGTAGACTTTGCCCGATTTAAAGTGATCGACCGGATAGTCACCGATCTGGTAGGTGTAGGAAAGGTGTCCGGTAACCCCGAGTTTGAAACTCAGAAATCCCGCCTGCAGCCGGTTGGGCATCAAACCGCCTTCCTGACCGTTGTAACATCCGCCGCCCAGATACCAGTATTTTATGTTGCGTTTTTTGCCGATGGCGGCAAGTTTACTGCAGGTATCGGCGTTGTCGCCAATGAAAATATTGCTGGAAATGTCTATAACTTCTGACATCGCATCAACATAGTTGGGCGCATAGACGTTTGAGATGCTTTTGAATCCGGCAGCTTTGGCAAGTTTGTGCTGGGCGATGGCAGATTTGAAAAGCTGCGGGCGCAAATGGGGTTCGTCATGTCCCATGAAATACCAGTTGTTGTAGTTGTCACCGCCATGTTTTTTCACCCAGTGGTCAATATCTTTGAGCCGCTGGGTGAAACCGGCACAGATGGCGGGATTCTCAAACCACGGATCATCTTTTTTCAAGGTTATACCGAGTTTTTTTGCCGCTTTCATTTCGGACATTGAACCGTAAATGATCAGCGGTCCGTCCATTTTGGCAAGTTTGCGCAATTTCTGGATATGGGCGATATTGTCTTCATCGCCGCCGGAAAGATGATGGTGAAGTCCGGTTATGCCGTAGTCCCGCATATCTTTCAAGTAGGCGACCTTGGATTCCAGGGGGTAATGACGGCGCTGACCGTAGTGGATACCGCTGTACATCGACCAGCTCATGTTTTCCGGGGTGGGCAGCGTGAAAGGGAGGACTTTCAATTTCAGCGGCATGAACAGTTTATTTTTACCGCAATCGACTTCGATTTTTCCGGTGTAAAGACCGGGAGTGCAATTTTTGGCGAGGCGGGTCTGAAGCCAGAAAATGCGGTTGCCGGAAGCGCGGGGAGTTGAAGCAGTAAGTTCCAGAATTTTTTCCGGCATATTGGTGTAGTTGCTCGTCCCCATCGGATAGTCGTGAAATTCCACGAAAGAGAGTTTTACTGCCGCTGCCGGAATGATATTTTTACCGTGTTTCAAATCGGTTATTTTAATATTTCCGGTGGTATCTACGGTGTTGTGTACAGCAAAGTGCCAGACTGCATAATCACCGGGGGTGGAGAATGTTTCCACACTTTTTATCTCTTCAAACGGTTGCGGGATACTTTCCTGATAGATTTTTCGCGGCGGGCGCTTGAAGGCAACCGGAAAACTGAAAATCCGCTTCGGTTCGGGAAGCGGATTTCGGGGTTCAAATACGACGGTTCGGGAACCGATTTTTCTGGTCTTTTCTGCTGCCGGCGGTGTCTGCTTATCCAGATGGAGCGATTTGAGTTCCAATGTTCCAACGGTTCCAATGGCGATGGAAACGCTGCTGCTTTCGGCCAGAAATTCACAGCTTATGGTCTGTTCCGTTCCGGGGGTGACGGTTACTTTGCGTTCAACGCGCGGACGCTTTTTGCCGACCCGCTGGGAACAGCTCACAATTACGGCAGTATCTTTGCTCGCGGAACATCTGATATCGACTTTGTACCATTGTCCGGCGGTAAGTCCGCTGTACCGGGCATAAATACTGCCTTTTTTGCCGATGGGGGTTATTGTGGTATTGCCATCGGCATTCTTTGCCGCATTCACATCTACAATAGTCCAGGAGAGCATTTTGGTTCCCTGTGCGTTGATGGTGTCAAAGATGGCATGACCGGCTTTAGCTCCGGGATTACCTTTTGCGGTGAAACGGTAAGTTCCGGGAGCGGGGAGCATCAGCGGATGATTCTTATTGAATTTGTTGAGCGAAAATACGGCTTTTTCGGCTTGGAACACCTTTATTTCAGCTAAGCGCGACGTGTCGCCGGCAAAACGGATACGCAAACGCTTGCCGCATACTTCGTGCAATTGGTCATAGTTCCACGCCGCTTCTCCGGTGGAACTTATCCACCAGGAACGTTTCAGCGGCAGTTCAAACTTTTCGGAATAGAGCGCGGGTGCGGCGTAAAGCGCCGTTACTGCGTTCAGCAGCAGAAAGAGTGTGAAGAATTTTTTCATATTATCTCCTTGTGTTGGTTTAATTTATTCAGTACATATTGTACAGCGGAAACAGCTTCTTGAGAGCGCTCCTGGATCTTTTCCAATTCTTCCAGAGCTTCGTGGATTTTTATGCAGGCGGTATTGTAATCGACTTTGCCGATCTCGCTCACCAGCCGGGTGCCGCGATCCATAAGTTTTTTATTGGAAAGATTCACCCAGCTCATCCAGTTGCCGGTCACTCTGCCCATGACCGCCATACTGCCGGTGGAGATGGTGTTGAGAGTCAATTTTACTGCCATGTGCCACATCAACTGCAAGGGTGAATCTGCAATATCGCAGATGATATTGAAGTCGCCTGCCGGTTCTCTGCTGAACGCCAGATGGCGCCGGTCGGCGAAGTTTCCGGAAATATTCCGGAATGCCGCTTCCAGAGCCGGATTTTTACCGCTGCCGATGGTGATAAGTACTGCGCCGTCATTTCCGGAAGCGGTCCGGTCACCGGGGGATTCGTTACCGATCTCAAAACGCAGCAGATCATCATTTGCAATACGCGGGGGAGCATTGCAGATGGAATCCGGGCAATCCATCGCCTCGTAATCGGCTTTCTGCCAATTCAGACAGCGCAAATTGCGGTGCATTACGCGGTACCAGGTCTCCGCAGTTGAAAATCCGGGATTTTTTACAAATGCCCACGGGCGCGGAGAAACGGCATCATCATTGCGCCGGAAGGGGGGCAGCATAAAAGTCGGGGAACGCTCGGTGGTGTCGGTGAATATATCCAGCATATAATCATCGGCGAAGTAGGTGACCAGAGCCTTTTTCTTATAAAGAGTTGTTTCATAGACGATGTAATCTGCCATCGCCTGAACGTTATCCGGAGTTTCCAGTTGATCAAGAAGTTTTTCAAATGCCGGAGCGTAATCAGGGATGTCAGTTCCGGTGAGGCGGCACATGATCGTTTCCAGTGCGGCACCGGCGATCAATTGTTCAGAAGTGGTTGCCTGCATCCGGGTGGAACCTGCCAGTGCCATCGGGCCGCAGGAAAGGTCAAGCACGCAGACGCGCGGATCGCGGATCGCTTTGCGCGAACGTTCGAGGTGTTCGGCAAGAAGATTGGCGGGATTGTTGAACATCAGAAAGACCTGACAGTTGCGGTCAAGAGCTTCAAAAACCGTTCCGAGTACGGAGGAGGTTTCGCCGCCTTCGGTGATGGCGACCAGCATATCATTTTCATTCATCTCAAGTTCCTGCACCTGACGCCGTCCGAAAATCTGATAATCTTCAAAGAATTCGACCGATTTCACCAGTGCGAAGTCGCCGCCGGTCATGATGCTGAAAACCTGATCGTAATATGGTTTTGAAGCAGGATTTTCGTCACAGCACTTGCGCCACATCGATTCCAGAAGAATACTCAAACGCCCGGTCGCACCGCAGCCGGAAAAGACGATCCTGCCTCCGTTGCGTATGGTGTTTTCTCCGGTTTTGACCAATCTGTCGTATTCGTTTGAAGCAAACATCTTTTTTGCCATCGCTTCAACATTGCGGTCAACGCTCTGGAGGTTACGGACACCGCCGGGGACGGAGGAGGCAAATTCCTTATCCATATTTACGGTCAGCGGAGAAGATTGTTCAGTGGGGAGAAAGCCCAGATGGAACTGTTTTTCATTTTCGATAAAGTGCATCGCTTTTTCAAGTGCGGTTTTGCTCATGATAAAATATCCTTGATTAGAGTTTGAATTTTACAAATTCTGCCGGAGCCAGTGTCCTGATTTCAGTTTTGCCGCTGTAATGCACTTCCACCTGATGCGGGCGGTCGAAGTCAATATTCAACAGGCAGACGCTCTTATCTTCCGGGAAAAAGGAACAGCAGGTATATTGCGGGAGTTCGCCGTTTTCTGTCACTTTCACCGTCGGGGTGGTCTGTGACGCAAAATAGCGGTAAAGCTCGGTTATCATGCCTTCCGGAACGGTCATTGCGCCGGGGCCCTCGTCAATATCCATTTCAGAAGGGAAGTTCCAACAGTTGATGAATATGACCTTTCCTTTGCCCAGAGGACGTTCAAGGATGACGGGGTGGCTGCATTCATCTTCTGTGACCAGGGCTTTTACCTTTGGATCGGTGATTTCGATTTCACCGAGCTTGATGTTGAATATTCCGCGGCGGCGGGAAAGTGCAAAACCGCTGCCGCTCGTATTGGCATTGATCGACCAGTAGACATTGCGCGGGTAGACGGCGTTGACCTTTACGCCGCACAATTCGGAAATATCACCGTTATTGATCAGATCATCAGGGCAGAGTTCATGGATTTTCCGGTCAATTCCGGTGCAGAGCTGCGGCAGTCCGATGATCAATGTTCCGCCGTTGCGGACATATTCGATCATCAGCTGATAGTGTTCGGGAACGGCACTGTTCCAGCCGGGGAAGATCATCAGCTGATACTGCTTCAATTTTCCCGCATCGGGCAGGGCGCCGGCAAAACTTATGATATCAAAGTTACCGTAGGGGGAGGCGGAGAGGAATTGGTTTTTTTCTCCGCCCAGCACGTCGGGGAAGGGGGTGAAAATATTCTGTATCATCTCCCACGATCTTTCCGGAACGCCGCAGTAATACTCCGGATTCTCTGCTGCGGCTTCAACTGCGCCGCCCAGCGGAACGGCGGTCATGGCGCGCGGGGCGGCAGCAAGATCATATCTGCCTTTGAAAATGGCGATTTTTGCCTCCGGTTGACCGGCGGGGGCGGGATTTTCTTTCAAAAAGGCGTAGAACTCTTTCAACACTTTGCGGTAGTTCTGCACCACGGGTGAAGAACGTTTGATATTGGCAAGTTTCTCATCCAGAGTCGGTATGAGGTCTGTGTAGAGTTCCGGAGAGGTTTCGCGGATGCCTCCGGGGGCGATCACCCGGGGAGTGGAAAGCATCGGCGCGTCGGGAGCCATCTGTGAACGGGCGGTGCCGTGGCCGCTTTCGTTGATGATCATTTTGGCTCCGTGCATGTATTTGAGGAAGAATGCCGCTTTGAGCAGCGGGAACTTGCGCGGATTGGCAAAGGATATCCAGGAATAGTGTTCATGGGCGACGTGTGAACCCCAGAATTCCAGATCGTACTGCCGCATCAGACCCCGGCTCAAGGCTGAAGAGACGGTCAGATTCCGGAAGGCAAAATCTTCACATACCGGCACATCAACTCCAGCCGCGATCTCATAGTCAACATAAAATGAAGCACTGGTGGTAAGGGTTCTGCCCCAACCGTTGCGGCGGCGGTATTCGACAGCTTCGCGTACTTTCCGGATGAAGGTTTCGGCGATTTCCTGCAAATTTTTCGCTTGGGGGACATTCATCACATTTCTTTCACCGAAGTTATATCCCATGTAGTTGGGATAAGCGGTCAAATTTTTTGTGTGCTCCAGTACGCCGTCGGAGTAGAGGATGACTGCTCCGGCGTCGGTCTTTTTTATCTTCTCCAGCAGGGCAGTCATCCACGCACCGTAACGGGTGGATCTGTATTCAGCAAAATCAGGACCGTTGTCAAAGCTCAGGTTTTTCAGATTCTTCCAGTCCGGCTGCGGTTCGGGGATACCGAGTTCGCCCAACTGATAATTCCGCCACATCGCCAGCGGAGTTTTGGCAAAGTTGCCGATCGGCAGGACGAAGTTACCGAGTTCCTCTTTTACGAAGTCATCGAATTCCTCATCCATGGTGAAATTCTCCGGCTCCCAGCGGGTATGGATAAGCCCGGAGCGGGTCAGGTGAAACTTTTGATTGTCATGCAGCGCCGGACCGAACCACATCCCGCAATCAGGAAGTTTGAATTTTAAAGAAGTTTTCTCCATTTTGCACTTCTCTTGAGCAATCATAATTTTCCCGGGAACCGGTATTCGTAACCTTCACTTCCGGCGTGTACTGAATCCAATGCTGAAATGATGTAATTCTGGATCGCTCCATCCGGACGGCACCAGTTGGTCGTATTACCATGACTGCGCAGAGATACCCATTTATCGCTTTTTTTGTTGCTCGCTATATCTCCAAACAAATGAAGCGTATATTTGTCTTTGGGAAAACGCTGAAGCGAACGGTAATCGCCGATCCTGCCAATATGTTTCTGGAAGTAACTGGTTGTTCCTTCTGCCCATGAGACATTGGCTGGACAGTTGAGAAAAGCTCCTTTTTGCAGCGGGTCAATGACCGGGCAATATTTCAATGTCACCAGAAGTCCCAGTCCGGGGCCCAGACCGGTACCGTTCCATTTGCTCCAGTCAAAATGTATGGCAGTCGGATAGTTGTTGAGAGAATAGCCCGGCGGCACCCAGCGTTTATTGTCGTTGGAATATTGGTAGACTGCCTGATATATTTGTTTTTGGCGGACGATGCAGTTGGCTATTTTGCCGCGTTCTCTGGCGCTCTGCAGTGCCGGAAGCAGTATGGCTGCGAGAATAGCGATGATGGCAATTACCACAAGCAGTTCGATCAACGTAAATAATTGTTGCTTGAAAAATTTCATTTCGCCGTTCCTTTCTGTTTTTTGTTGTATATTTGCTGTAATAAAACAGTCATTGATTTTTCCGACAATTCCTTTTCAATATCATTGCTGCTGGTGTCCACGCAGTAGTCGTACAACTCGCCGGGGATGCGCATGGCTATGGCGGCGGGAACGACCACATCCGGACGCTTGAAATCCGGATTCAGCTGGCAATACTTTTGAAAACCTTTCCAGTAATCGCAAACCAGAATCACTGCATCCGGGATTTCCTTTGAAAAACAGCTGTTCAATGCCTGAAAGCCGTCGGCATCATCATGAAGTATCCGGCAGGATAAACCATTCTGAGCTGCCGCATCCTGTACGCCATCTATAACTTCCCGGTTGGCGCGCAACGCAGGTCTGCCAGCCACCACGGCGATCTTCTGCCACGGATGGTTCCGGAAGAAATCGGCATAGCGCCGGGCGGTTACTTCCCGCAAATTGATTTCTGCCCGCGGGTGTTCCTCCGGAATATCGTAATTTCCTTTGACCACATAGGGGATGCGGTGCCGTTTAAGATAGTTCAAGTCCGGACTTTGGATTTTTCCGGTGATGATGATACCATCGAAATTATTGTGCCTTTCATACCACTCTTTCAAGGTGAAATCCTCTTCAAAATTACTGCCGAGGATGAGATTGAAACCGTTTTTCATGGCAATGTCCCGGAGTAAACCCAACGGTTGGGTGGATATCAGCGGATTGCTTTCTGAAATGAATATCCCGATGCGGTGAAACAAGCCGCTTTCCTGATGCAAATTGACATATGTACCGCTGCCGTGGACGGAGTAAATATAGTTGCTTTTGGCGAGGATTTGCAATGCAGAAGCGACGACCTGCCGTCCGACACCGTATTTTGCTGCCAGTTCACGGATGCTCTCAAGTTTGCCGCTTTCCGGATATTCACCATTACGGATCCTGGTGATCATTTTCAGGGCAAGTTGTTGATAATTCAACTTTTTCATGATAGTATCTTTTTTGCAGATATGACACTTTTTTCTTTTTATGACAGTAAATATAGCATAAAAAAAAGGCTTGTCAAGAGTTTTTATAAGCTTTTCAGAATAATTTTTTCATCTTTTTGCAGCGGTATGAGAATTCTGTTTGAGGCAATCGCTTTGGCATGGTCCGGCAGGTGCCATTTTTTTACCGGAGGCGGCAGCTGCAATTTCAACAGATTATCTCTGGTGGCGCGGATATCAATTCTGGAGCATTTACCTGCCGCGAAGCTGAAACTGACCCGGAAACCGCCGGGAGCGGGCATATCTTTAACTTTACAGATTTTCCAGGTTTCCGGAATCCCGGAACCGACATAAAGTGTTCCCCGTCTGGCATGTACAAGCATATCCTGTATTGCAGTGACCGCTCCCATTGCGGCATCCATCTGCATGATTTCATCATGGCTGTATGAACCCATCAGAGAAAATGCGGCAAAACTGGTGTTGTGGCGGGAGTTGCCGCCTGGATTGGTGAAGTTGCGATTGAAAAGTTCCAGCATCAGTTCTGCCGCTTTTCCGCCATTGAACCGGGTGTGAAGCATTGCCGCCCATGGCATGCTCCATCCTGCCCATTGTCCCATGCCGTTGACGATCCACCGCTGTTTGGTGTTGTAAATGATCTGCCGCCACTGCGGAGCTTCAATGTCGATGGTATCAAAAGGAACTAACGCGGCAAGATGGGAATGGTGGCGGTGACTTTCTTTGAGGATCAATCCGTCCCACAGTGCGATTTCTCCGCCGGATTTCTGCCAGAGTTCATGAGGAGCATCCGGGGCATCTTCTTTTTGCATGATGCTCGCTTTGGGAAGTTTTTCCAGAACTTCCTGCCAGAAAGTCTTGACCGGTTTGCCAAGTATGGCTGCGGCACTGAGCAGATTTTCCGCCAGCCGGTGGATCGCTGCCAACTGAAAACTTGCATTGACTCCCCAGGCATCCATCGCTCCGCCCCGGTATTCCGGCGAGATGCTGAACGGCAGCTGCATTGTACCGTCAGCATTGAATTTGATCATTTTTTCAAAGACATTCATCACTCCGTCCATAAATTCAAAGACGGTGTCGCGCAGATATTCCATGTCGCTGAAGTAATCGCAGTAGTCATACATCATTTGTGCCACCCATGCCGCGCAGGCATGATCGACGGTTCCGGTCCAGAATCCGCCCCGGCAGCGTCCCCGGTCATCGGTGGCGTGCGGCAGCATTATACCATCGCTGATCCCGACGAAATATTCGGCATTCCGGCGCAACTCCGGGAGCATGTTGGAAATCATTTTGAACAGCGGCTTTAAATTTTCCGGACAATTTGCACGGAATGCGGGCCAGTAACACATTTCAACATTGATATTGAAATGATAATCTCCCGACCACGGCGGGAAGTCGTTGTCTTCGATCCACGGGCCCTGAAGTCCTGCCGGATGTCCGGATGCGTCGGTCATTGAACCGAATTTATAGAGTCCATAGCGGTAAAGTTCTTCCAATACCGGGTTGTCGAGGCGGGTTTCCGGTATATTCTGCCAATATTTTTTCCACCAGAGCCGGTTGCTTTTTTCCACGGTCTTCCATTTGAAATCCGGCATGTTGAGCAACCGTTCTTTCAAAAATTCCGTTTTTTTATCCCGGTCAAAGTAAATTGAAAGCAGATCATTGCGGTATCCGGCGGCTATTCCGTATGCCGGGTCGGCGGGGAGTTCGTTGATAAAACCGGATCTTCGGTCATTTTTGAATCTTTGCGGCGCCGGGATCCCGGCTTCAGTAAGTTTTCCGCAACTTAATGAAACCGAGTCCAGAACTTTGAATGAAGCAATGTCAGAGCAGCGCATGCCCAAACTGCCTTTGCGTATCATATCCAGAATGATCGTTCCGGAACGTTTTTCTTTACCGCAGAGGTAATTTATTTCCAGACGGGCGTTGGATAAATTGAGTTGAAAATCGCTTAACCGACAATTCCTTTTCAACTTCACCTCGATACGTCCGGCAGGTACGATCACGGGGGGAGATTCCAAACCTTGACGGCGCTTGTGCGGATTGTGAAAAAGCCGGTGCATTTTTTCAATATCTTTTGAAAGCACGGTGTTGCGAATATTGTGTAAGCTGTGTTCCGTGGTCCATGTTACACCGCCCCGGTGATCCCACAATGCTGAACTTCCCAGAGAAATGTTCAGCGTGTTTTTGCCGCCCCAGACCAGCACTCCAAGATAGCTGTTGCCTAAAACTGCTCCGTCCTGGATATGGTGCAGCGGAAAATTCCTGCTTACAATATAATCGTCCATAGTATGAATCTCTTTTATGATACTTAAAATACCGCAAGTTCCCTGATTTGTCAAGCTCCGGCAGAAAATGTGCCGACAAATTTTTACTTGTTGCTGAAGTTATCTTTCAGTTTCAAATGAAACGGTTGGGATACTTTCGACTGTTTTCCTGATTTGTCGCGGTAGATGATAAAGGCATAGAAGTCGGTATCGGCAAGGAATCCGGTGACCAGAGTTCCGGATTTACGGATGTTTTTTCCCAGACATATTGCCTGAGAACCGTCTTTATTCAAACTCAGATAGATGTCGTAACTTACCACCTGCGGCATCTCTTTGAAGTAAAACAATCCGCGGCTTCCGTCATACAGATAATCCGGATGTTTCACCTCCGTGATTTCAGATGCCGGGAGTGTGCCGGTTTTATCCAAAGCTTTTATAATGTTGAAAGTGTCATTTTGCACCGGCAGTACCGGCATGATTGAATCCGGCTGCAACTGCATCATCTCTTTTGAAGCGTATTCAGCGTAGAGACTGCCGAGGATGACCGGTTTTTCTTCAACTTTTTCCAGCGTGTTGACATATTTCACGCACAGCTGTCCCATAAAATAAGAAAAACATCTGCTCTCTCAAGTTTTTCAGCGAAAGAAAATTGAATTTTGAAAAAGTGATTTTGGCAGATTTTCCTGCCCGAAGCAGTTGCGCTCGAAACTGCCTGTTTCCAGTCGGCGGATGCAGTGCGAGGCAAGGTCGGGTTTTGCAAGCGAGAAGCGAGGGGAGTGTACGATTGTACTCGACCCGAGCGGCGAGCGAAGCAAGGCGCGAGATTGCCCGCAATGCGCCGCCGTCCGTTGTTTTTTGTGAGATGTCTGTGGTTTTACGGGATATCTGTGACTCAATATGGTTATTTTTCGGGGAAGAAGTTGACAAATCAACTTTGTGTGCTATATTTCAAGTGAGTTCATGACAGTTGTTACAGAGAGGTGAAATATGAAAATTGCAGTTACTTGTGAAAATGATCAGGTCTTTCAGCATTTCGGTCATACGCCGGGATTTGCGGTATTTGAAGCTGTTGACGGGAAAATAACTTCGGAAAAAATGCTTCCCAGCGGTAATTCCGGACACGGCGCGCTCGCCACGCTGCTCGCCTTTGAACAGGTCGAAGTCCTCATTTGCGGCGGTATCGGCGGCGGCGCGATCAACGCGCTCGGTAATGCCGGGATCAAAGTAATCGGCGGAGCTTCCGGCAATGTCCGGGAAGTCGCTGAAGCTTTTGTCAACGGGACGCTTCAAGTCAGAGCCGATTTCCACTGCAACCACCATCACGGTGAACACACTTGCGGCAGTCACTCCCATGAAGATGGGCACACTTGCGGCAGTCACTCCCATGAAGATGGGCACACTTGCGGCAGTCACGGCTGCAAACACTGAAAAATTTTTCAAAGTACCCTTGAAAAATCATTTTTTTGCATTATATTAGATGCAAACAACAAAATAAAAGGATTCAATATGTCTTTGTTTACCGGCAAATTTTTTAACTTTATCAGCTTCTATTATTACTTTAGAGGCGGGGTTTGCCGTGCAATGATTTGATGCTTTTGATGATTTTGAACAGCAAACTCCGTAACGAAAATTCACGTTGCGGAGTTTTTTTTTGACAATAATTTGATTTTTATATAGGAGTAAAGAAAAAATGGTAATCATCCTGAAAGACAATGCCGATCCCCGGCAGCTCGAGGCCCTCAAAAAATGGGTCGAAACTCAAAATGTCCATGTCCATCAGAGTCAGGGGTCCCATCAGACCATCCTCGGTCTGGTCGG
This sequence comes from Lentisphaerota bacterium, assembly GCA_015061605.1. Taxonomy (GTDB): domain Bacteria; phylum Verrucomicrobiota; class Lentisphaeria; order Victivallales; family Victivallaceae; genus UBA1784. The sequence continues at coordinate 54,333 of SUWH01000015.1, forward strand.
TGACACTGTCCACATCGATATCGACATGATCAAACAGCTGGAGATCGTCGAAGATGTCCGCCGCATTCAGGAGCCGTTCAAAAGTGCCAACCGCAAATTTCATCCGCTGGATACGGTGATCGATGTCAACGGCCATTTGGTCGGTGACGGCAATCTCTGCGTCATTGCCGGTCCGTGTTCCATTGAAAGTGAAACCCAGATCATGACTGTGGCGCGCAGTGTGAAAAAATCCGGAGCCTCCATGCTTCGCGGCGGAGCATTCAAACCCCGTACCTCTCCGTACAGCTTTCAGGGAATGCGCGATGAAGGTATCAAACTGCTGCTGCAGGCAGGCAAAGAGACCGGTCTGCCGGTGGTGACGGAAGTCATGGATATTTCCCAGCTCAATCTCTTTGCTGAAGTCGATGTGATTCAGGTCGGAGCGCGCAATATGCAGAACTTTGAACTGCTCAAAGAGCTTGGACATTGCAATAAACCGATTCTGCTCAAGCGCGGCTTGTGCGCCACATTTCAGGAGTTGCTGATGAGTGCCGAGTACATCCTTGCCAACGGCAATGATAAAGTTATCCTCTGCGAACGCGGCATCCGCACTTTTGAAGACTACACCCGCAACACGCTGGATATTTCCATGATCCCGGCAATGAAAGAGCTTTCACATCTGCCGGTCATCATCGACCCCAGTCATGCCGCCGGTATGGCGCGATTTGTTGCGCCGCTTTCCCGTGCCGCAGTCGCCGCCGGGACCGACGGTCTGATCATCGAAGTCCACAACGACCCGGCGCGCGCCCGCTGTGACGGGCCGCAGTCGCTGACGATGGAGGCGTTTGACCATCTGATGAAAGATCTTACCCGCTTCCACGAGCTGGCAAAAGAGTGCAAAATGAAATAAGATAAACAACATATATAACATATTTGGAAAAATACTATGAGTATCGAAAAATGCCGCAATGAGATCGATCGTATCGACAGTGAAATCCTGGAACTATTCCATCAGCGTATGGGAGTGGTTTCAGAGATCGCCAAATTGAAAAAAGCTTCCCACGCTTCCGTATTGAACCGGGCGCGGGAACGGGAGATTTTGCACCGGGTTTTCAACAACAGTGAAAACAAGCTCGGCAAATATTCGGTCAACCTTTTCACCACTCTGATGGAGCTTTCCCGGGCGTATCAGCGTGAACAGAACTCTCCAGACCGCGGAATGCGCGATGAACTGGATGTCATCCGCGCCAACACTCCCGCCCGGTTCCCCGAAAGTGCGGTTGTCGCCTGCATGGGAATGGAAGGAACCTATGGTCAGATCGCCTGCGACAGACTTTTCAAAGTTGCCAACATCATCTATTTCAAAAACTTTGCCGGAGTATGCAAGGCGGTTTCCGACGGTCTGTGCGAATATGGTGTGCTGCCGGTCGACAACACCACCAGCGGTACGGTCGATGGTGTTTATGAACTTATGCAGCAGGGAAACTTCCACATTGTCCGCAGTATCAATCAGCAGGTTTCAAGCGTTCTGCTTGCACCGCGCGGCGTGAAGCTCAAAGATGTGAAAGAAATTTATTCCCATCCCCAGCCATTCAAACAGTGTTCGGAATTTCTCAAAAACCTCGAAGGGGTCAAATTGACTGTGGCGGACAGTACAGCCACTGCCGCCGCTATGGCTGCTGACAGCGGCAGAAATGATGTGGCGGCGATCGCTTCACGCAACTGCCGTGATCTCTGCAATCTGGAAATCATTTCCGACAACATCCAGAACAGCGACTACAACTACACCCGCTTCGTCTGCATTTCCCGCATCCCGCAGATTTTCCCCGGTGCGAACAAGATCAGTTTGATTGCGGTACTTTCCCACCGTCCCGGTGCGCTGCATTCGGTGCTGTCCAAGTTCTCCGCCCTCGGGCTGAACCTCACCAAACTGGAAAGCCGTCCCATTCCCGGCAGAAAGTTTGAATATATGTTCTACTTCGATTTTGAAGCTTCGGTCGCCGATCCGGGGATCGCTGAACTTCTGGGCGAACTGCGCAATGAAACCGAGAAATTTGTCTTCCTCGGCAACTATTCCGAAATCTGATCTCCGGAAAACATCGACGGCGTTGTCTGCACAAGACAGCGCTGTTTTTTTTATGCAAAAAATCGCTGAAAAATTATTTTTCTGCCTTGAAATGCCTCTGCCCGGTGCTATATTTTACAGCAAGCAATAAAAACCTTAAATAAAAATTTTTCAAAAAGGCAATTGCAGAAAAATGCAACGATTCAACAGTGAACCGGATCGGGATAAGGTTCTCGACGGTTACGAAAAACAATCGTTCGACAAAGTCTGGGCGCTGCTGCGTCCTTACCGGTCGATGCTCTTCGGCTCGATGGCAACTCTCATTCTTTTCAACATGGTTGGTCTTACCATGCCGTGGATGTTGAAACTTGCTATCGACCGCATTCTTCCCAACGCTGATTTCATACTTTACTGGGTGGTCGCCGGTGTGATGCTCATATTTTATCTGATGCGTTCCATGCTGCGCTACATCGCCTGTTATACCATCGACTATATGGGAGTGCGGGTGATGATAGATTTGCGGCAGAAAGTTTTCAGCCATCTGCAGAGTCTTTCACTGCGTTTCTACGAAGAGTACCGTACCGGTAAACTCATCAGCAACGTTATCAGCGATGTCGCAATGCTTCAGATGCTGCTGCGGACACTCACGACTCTTGGCGAACAGCTTTTCCAACTCTGCCTGATCGCCGGACTGCTGCTGCTTATCAACTGGAAACTCGGACTTATGGTTTTTCTTACCATCCCGATACATTATATCAACTTTCACTATTTCCGCAAGGAGATGAAAAAAGATTCCATGGTTATCCAGGAGAAAATGTCAGAGATCTCCGCCAATCTGTCCGAAACTTTGAGCGGGGTGAAAGTGGTTAAATCTTTTGCCAAAGAGCATAGCGAATGCCGTAAATTTTTCCAGAATCTGCGCCCGCTTGCCGATATGCAGATGCGGTTGACCGTAGATTCGGTCGGATTGTGGGCGGTGTTTGATACCATCACGCTTTTTACCTATCTGTCAATAATCGGAACCGGTATCCTTTTTATCAAGGACAATACGATCACTATCGGTGAATTTGTCGCCTTTTACACCTATGTCGGTATGATGCTCAATCCGATCAATGCGCTTTCCGGTATGTCGATAACCTTTGCTCAAGGCATGGTCGGTGCCAGCAGGATCATCAAACTGCTCAATACCATTCCGGAGATCCGCGAAGTGCCGAATGCAACTCATGTGGGACTGTTGAGCGGTAAGATCGACTTTAAAAATGTCACATTCAGCTATGAACAGGAAAAAGGTGCCACTATTGACAACTTTTCTCTCAGCATCCGTCCCGGGCAGAAGGTCGCACTGGTCGGCCCCAGCGGTTCGGGAAAATCCACCATCAGTAATCTTCTGCTGCGCTTTTATGATGTCTGCGGCGGTTCGATCCGGGTCGATGATTACGATATACGCAGACTGAATTTGAATACCTACCGCGACAACATAGGTATTGTTTTGCAGGAACCGTTTCTCTTTTCCGGAACCATACGGGACAATATTGCCTATGCAGTCAAACGGGAGGTTTCCGATGATGAAATTTTCGCCGCCGCCAAAATGGCAAATGTGGAAGAGTTCGTTTCCCAGCTGCCCGACGGTTACGATACTGTTATCGGCGAAAACGGTGCGAGTCTTTCCGGCGGTCAGAAACAGCGCCTTGCCATCGCCCGTGCCGTGCTGAAAAATCCGTCGATCCTGATCCTCGATGAAGCCACCAGCGCGTTGGATACCGTTTCTGAATATCTGGTACAGGATGCTCTGGATAAACTTATGCGCGACAAGACCACCATTATCATTGCCCACCGCCTGTCAACCATCAAAAATGCCGATGTTATAGTTGTGCTGGATAAAGGAAAGATCGTCCAGCAGGGACGGCATGATGACCTGATGTCACAACCGGGAACTTACCGGGAACTTTATCAGACCCAGACTAAAATGAACAGGGGGCATTGACCGTGAAAAGTGTAAAGAAAAATCTGCTGTCAGGACACTCTTCGGTGCGTAACCGGTTCAAGGTTTTCCGGCGTATCATCGCCGCAATACTTACTCTCGTAGTGATCATTGTGCTGATAATGTGTTTCGGAAGCATGAATGATACGGTCGAAGGAAACGGTACCGTGGTCGGTATCCGCGAATATGATTTAAAAACTCTGGTCAGTGCCAAAACGGTGAAAATCTATCACCATGAGGGCGAAGAGGTCAAACAGGGCGATCTGCTGGTCGAATTTGATTCCCGGGATCAGATGGATAAAATCGCCATGCTCAAACATGAATTGGAAGAACTGCTTCATGAGCAGGAGGTAAAAGAACAAGCGCTCAAAATCCTGCGCAAAGACCCGCTGCCGGATTATTTCCGTCATACCAAATTGCAGTTGGAAGAGGCTAAAGAGCGCTTCGCCCGTAATGAACACGAACTAAAGGTGTATGCCGATCTTTTTGCCCGCAAGGCAATCACCCGCAGAGAATATCTCAAAGTGGAACTCGACCACCTCAACAGCAATATGACATTGAAACGGTTGAGTGAAGACTGGAAAAAACTTCAATCCGGTATGGCAAAGGATATTTTGAATAAGGCAGTCAAAGAACTTGAACTGCTCAAAAAACGCATTGAAGGTAAACGTAAAGAGATAACTGTTGCGACCAAACAGTTGGAGGACTTCAAACTCTTTGCTCCCGATCACGGCGTTCTGACCGATATCCCGCCCCGCCCGGGCGGCTTCTATGAGCGCGGCGAAGTGGTGGTGAAATTTTCTGCCAACCAGAATAAAAAAGTTATTGCGCTTATCGATGAGAAGCAGATATTCAAGGTCATTCCCGGGCAGCCGGTGCGCATTTACTGTCAGCAGTACAACTATCTGGATTACGGATTTTTCAGCGGCCGGGTGACCGATATTTATCAGCTGCCGGTGAAGCAGAACGGGGCAAATTATTATCCGGTACGGATCGTTCTGTCAGATGAACAGTATCCGTTGCGTTTCGGCGCCGGTTGTGAAGTCACCATCGTGACCGGCCGCGACCGGATCATATTTGTGCTTCTCGGATTGCGCGGCAAAGGTTTCTGGGAGCGCCGCCGCCAGCATCTGGAACTGGTCAAGGAAAATCTGAAAGCGAAACGTCCGACGGTGATAATCGAAAAAACACGATGATTTTTTTAATCGGCCGTGATCGAATTGAGGGCATCTTCGATGGTCTTGCGCCATTTTTCGATGCCTTCAGCATCCAGATCCGGGGGGACGGAGATCGGTTCGCCGATTATCATGGTGAGTTTCGCCCCCGGTTTCGGGATCTGGAAACCGTCCCAGCTTTTGAATTGCCAGTAGCGTGAAGCATTGAGCGCGACCGGCAGAACCGGCGCGCCGCTCTTGCTGGCGAGCATGACCGGACCGGGCTTCAAAACATAGCGCGGTCCGCGCGGACCGTCCGGAGTGAAGACCACATTCTTTTTTTCATTGATGGCGTGGATCGCTCCTAAAAGCGCATTCGCTCCGCGTTTGCTGGATGAACCGCGCAAACTTCCGATACCGAACTGCCTGATAAAATCGGCAATATATTGACCGTCCCGCGATGCACTGACCACCGCCATGGTGCATTCTCTTATCGGGCGCGGCACAGCGGGGGCGAAAAAGAGCAGCCGGTTGTGCCATGCCAGTCCGATAACGCCGCGGGCGGTGTTGACGGCATCATGTTTATCGATCAATTCAAAGCGGAAAAAACATTTGAATATGAATTTTACCAACAGCGCCGGCAGAATGTATATCCAGTCGGGAAGTTTCTTTATTTCGCGGAATTTCTTTTTTAACGTACCCATTTTTACCTCGTTTTAAGGGCATATTTACAGATTTGACTCAACGGACATTGTGTACAGCGCGGTGAACGTGCCGGACAGATCTTGCGGCCGTGAGTGATAAGCAAATGCGAGAAATTGCACCATAATTCCGGTGGAACTTTGGCGCAGACGGCTTTTTCTATTGCTTCCGGTGAATCGCTTTTTACCATCCCGATGCGGTTGAGCAGACGTTTGACGTGGGTATCGACCGGAAAGCCGGGGATGTTGAATGCATTGCCCAGAATGACATTGGCACTTTTTCTGCCGATACCGGGTAAAGTGGTCAACTCCTCCATCGTCTGCGGCACGATATGATCATACGCTTCGACGATGCGCTGTGCGGCAAGCTGCAGATTGCGGCTTTTGGCATTGGATAATCCGCATGGATGGATCATTTCTTCAATGGTTTCCACCGGCAGAGCCGCCATTTTTTCTGCCGTCGGAGCGAGGGCAAAAAGTTTTTCCGTTACCATATTCACCCGTTCATCTTTGCACTGGGCGGAAAGCATCACCGCCGCCAGAAGCTGAAACGGAGATTCATGCTTCAACGGGCAGACACATTCGCCGTAGAGTGCAAAGAGTTGATCGTAGATGAATTGAAAACGTTCTTTTATTGTCATACTTATTCCTGACACATTTGGGCAAAACGGCAACCGCGCTCCATCGCATCGGCAAGGAAGCGGCGTATTTCATCGGTATGGTCGGAGCTTTCCGGATCGTAGAAAGGAGTCCGGCGGCAGTTGAGTTCAAAATTCAGCGGATTGGTGTAGGAGGATTTTTTCAGTACGCCGGCCAGCCATTTCCAGTCGAAACTTCCGGTAAAGGGGTTCTGGTGGAGATCGCCGGAACCGTCATTATCGTGCAAGTGGAGCGCGATGATGCGCGAAGCGTACTTTTCGCTTTCCTCATAGTGGGTGCGTTTGACAATGTTGCAGTGGCCGGAGTCGAAGCAGAAGCCGATGCGGTCAGCGGGGTATTCATCCAACAGCGCGGAAAGGATCTCCCAGTTGCCGTGGGGGAGGTTTTCCAGAGCGATCTTTGCATCATATTTTTCCAGCAGCGGGAGCAGTTCATCCAGTGAACGGCGGACACTTTCCCCCTGTTTGCGAACCAGTCCGACCCGGGCGGCATCATCTTCCACCCGGATACGGGGCGGGTGCATGATAAGGGTGCCGTCACCCTCAAGCTCTTTGAGCATGAGCAAGCGGTTTACAGTCAATTCGACACCGGCTTTGCGGCGGTACTCTTCGAGGGCGTACCAGCATTTTTCTTTGCCGTCGGTACCGTGGACATCCTGCAATTGAAGCTGGAATGATTTCAGCCATGCTTTGATCTGATCGAGTTCCGGTTTGGTGTAGATAAAGTCGGTGTTCCAGTGGTGACACCACATGATGCGGCGGAAACCGGCTTCGGAAGCCAGTTTCAAATAGAGTTCGGGGGAGTTGATATCCTCAAAAAAATCGGTGTTGATAGCGATGTTCATTTTTTCACCTTATTTTCATAAAACTTTCTTTTTTCTCAACCGGTGCCGGTTTGGTATCGGGTTTTTTCAAACTGGGGGGCAGACCTTCGCGTTTGAAATATCCGAGAAGCGAAGCGGTTTGCTGATTGTAGATGAAAATAAGAAATTCATTGTTGCCGAAAACAAATTCATTGGCGGGATTTGCCGGCAGTTCAAATTTGTGTTTGGCGGCAAAATTTCTGATCTGTTCCATCGTGGCATTGCATTCGGCGCGGGAGTGGCTGGCACGGGTGCCGTAGATGTGGATATTTTTTGCGCCTTCGGGGACGAGCCATTCGATGATCTGTTTTTCGACCAGCGGCATTTTTTTGAAATCGACCACTTCCACATTGTAGTCATATTTGAATGGATAAAGTCCGAGTAGCTGCCGGACGGTGCTCAACATGACAAATTGACAGATCAACGCCAGAAGCAGCCATAAACGAGCTTTGCGGGATACCCGCTGCGGAGCAAGTGCCATCCCGGCAAGCGCAAAAAACGCAAGGATGATTCCAGCATATTTTGCCACGTTATCCGCCAGCAGCCGGAGGGGATCGGTGCAGAAAATCACTGCCGTAAGGATGATGAGCAGCGCGCCGCCGTAAAGCAATCCGTTGAGCAACCCCACGAAAAGCGCCGCCGGACGGGGCAAAGTAACCTCTTCAGGGACGGCGACCACTTTTGCATAGATCCTTTTGCCGATAAAGGGGATGACCAGCAGTACGAAGCCTACCTGAAGCGTGGTCCACGGTATGACCGGGTTGGGAGTGTCTCCCTGCAAGCGGGAGATGAGCATTACAGAAAAGATGTAAAGACACGCTGCGGCAAACAGGCTCAAGGTCAGAAACATCAGATAATTGGTAACTTTATTGAACGAAAAATTCTGCATGACAAAAATCCTGATAATGATGCAAATTACATATTTTGTTAAATATAGCACACAAAGTAATAAAATTCCACTTTTCAGCTTGAGTTAATCCGGTATAAATGGTATATTATACAAAATGAGGATTTGAAAATTGAAATACATCGATGTTCACGCACATATTTTCCCGGATAAGATCGCGGAAAAGGTTATAACCACGCTGGAAGAGTACTACAACTTCTCCTGGCAGGGCAATGGTACGGTAAGCGATCTGCTTGCCGGCATGGAAAGTGCCAACGTTGAAAAAGCGGTGGTCTTTTCCTGTGCGACCAAACCTGAACAGGTCGCTCCTGCCAATGAGTTCCTCAAAGTTGTCAAAGCGGCGTACCCGGAAAAATTTTATGCTTTCGGAACCATCCACCCCGACCATCCGGATGTGCTGGGAATGCTCAAATCGATCCGGGAAAGTAATTTGCAGGGGATAAAACTGCATCCGGATTTTCAGCAAATTTATATCGACGAACCGGCGATGATGAGGATCTATGAGCAGTTGGACGGCACTCTGCCGCTGATGATCCACATGGGGGACACACGGACCGATTTTTCCAGTCCGTACCGTTTGGCGCGGGTGCTGGAAAAGTTTCCGCAGCTGAAAATAATCGCCGCTCACTTCGGCGGATACAGCGAATGGGATCAGGTGTGGAAACATCTTATCGGCAGGGAGGTTTATTTTGATACTTCCAGCAGTATTTTCAAACTCGGCGCAGACAACGCGGCAAAGATCGTCCGCGCTCACGGCGTTGAAAAGATACTGTTTGCCAGCGATTATCCGGCAGTACGCCCGGAACAGGCGATTTCCGATGTGTTGGCGATGAAACTTACTGAAAAAGAAAATGAACAGATATTTTACCTTAATGCCCGGAGGATATTGAATAATGATCAATCGTGATTGTGAAACCGTTATTCTGGCGGATGGAGCGTTCCCGGAAAACGGCGCGGTGCTGGATATTTTGAAACGGGCAAAGATCATCATCTGCTGTGACGGGGCGGCGGATTCGCTGCTTGCTCACGGGATGATCCCGGATTTTGTGGTCGGTGATCTGGACAGCGTTTCCAATGATGTACTGGTGCGTTTCCCCGAAAAACTGGTGAAAGTAAGTGAACAGGAGACCAACGACCTTGCCAAATGTTTCCGGTTTGCCAGGGAAAAGGGTTTTGTCATTACCCACTTGCTCGGGGCATCCGGCAAAAGAGAAGATCATCTGCTGGGGAATCTGGCGCAGTTTGCGGAATTTTCCAAAGATTTTCCGGGGATGCTGCTGGTCACCGATCACGGACACTTCGCCGCCGTAACGGAACAGGCGGAATTTACCGGATTGAATGTTGGCACGCAAATATCTTTTTTCAGCTTTGATCCTCACAGCCGGGTTACGGCGACCGGGGTTAAGTATCCGCTTTGCGACCGGGAGCTGCACTGGTGGTATGAAGCCACGCTCAATACGGTGAGTGAAAGCACTGTAACCATCCACAGCACCGGAAGTATGCCGCTTTTAGTCTATTTTGCCCGGTAACTGGAACATCCCGGATAAAAAGTTGTTGAACCTCTCGCTTACAAAGTAACAGTAGAGAGTATCTGGATTGCCGGGAGAAAACTCCAAATACACATCATTGGTGTCAAAGCAGTTTCCGGAAAGTTTTTTGATCTTTTTGCCCCGCAAGATCAAAGGGTTCCATTGATTTTTTCCGTAAAAAATATTTTGCGGTGGCGAAAATGATTGTTTTTCAAAGAATTTCTGTGCCGTTTCATTGCCGTAAATCGCTCCGTCAGGTGCAATTTCAAGCAATCCCGGCGACCAGATGACCTCTTTGACCAATTCCGGCGGGGCGTGATAACCGCAAAAGGCAATCGCCGCAAGTGCCAAGCAGAGTAATATCAGCGCAACTGCCGGAATAAGTAAAAGTTTTTTCATTTGTTTTCTCCATTTTTTTCGCTTTGCATGGGCGTTTGGCGCGGACCTTGATGCCAGCGGGTTTTGACATTGCGTTTTTGCCAATAGGCTCTTTTTACCTTGAAAAATGCTTCACGGGCATTCGGTGTATAATCATATTCCTGTCCGATCACGGCGGAATTGAGTAAATCTCCAATTGGTCCTCCGGTCATCCAGATATAATATCGGTTACCTGTCAGTGCAGTTACCGGATCGGATATTGAAGCATAATCTTTATCTATTTCAAAGTAAACCACTTCCGAGTTATTATATGTCCGGTAATCCGGAGTGTATGTTTCCAAAGGCGAGTCAATGTGCTGGCAAATGACAAATTTATCTCCGGTCATCAAAAAGTTTTTAACGGAATAAATCACTTCATACCAGTCATAACGCATAACCACATTCCTTATTGCGGTTCTGCAAGTGGCGTGTTCACTCTTTACCAGATGACACATAACGACATCGCAATTATCCCGGGCAACAACTTCATTGAATACCGCCGCAGTCTGTTCCACCGTTGCGGTTGGAATACACTCTTCTTCCTCGAAAACAGCACAACCAAACAGCAGCAGACAACCGTAAATTGCGGCAAATGTAAGATAGAGTTTTTTCATTTGGCAAAGTATCCCCCATTTTTAGGGGCTCCACGGAATTCTATCAAGCCGCTCTGCCGCAACTGCCGCAAATAACGTTCTATTGTCGGACGGCTCTTTTGCATTTGCTTCATCAAATCAGGTACCCGCAGACCGGGCTGACTTTTCAGAACCAGTAAAAGTTTTTCACAATCAGGAGTTAATGCAGTTGTCTGAACAGATGCAGTTTCATTGTCCAACAAACGGAGCAAATCCCGCAAAGTATCGATTTCGCGGTCAATAATAAAGTCAATAAACTTTGCCGGAGTCCGGTGTGCCGCCTCCAGAAGCGTGATATATTCCGGACGCAAAATCGGCGGGATAATCGCCACCGGATAACCGTGCCGGATCAATATCAAATTCATTAACAGCCGTGCAACTCTGCCGTTGCCGTCAACAAAAGGATGGATGAAAACAAATCGCTTGTGTACTTCTGCCGCAAGTTTTACCGGATGAATATTTTTTTCATTTTCATTCAGCCACCTGATAAATTCATCCATTAAAACTGCTGTTTTTTCCGGGGGCGGCAATGGATAACGACTGCCGCTGATAAAGACTTTCACACGGCGGAACTTTCCTGCCTGTTCCGGATTTATCCGCTTATAAAAAAGCTCATGCAGCTTAAGAATATCGGCAACGCTCAAATCTTTATCTACCGCCACAGCATGGATATAGTCGTATGCTTCGGCGTGACCAAGTGCTTCATAAACATCGTGCAAAGGTCTGCCTTGAACCGTCAGCCCATCTTCAATAATTACTTTGGTTTCCGATTCAGTAAGGCTGTTGCCTTCAAGTGCATTGCTTGACCAGGTCAAACCGACCCGGTAGTAGTTGCGCAAAGAAGTCAACGTTTCCGGTGGAAAAGGCCGGAAATTATCCAGTTTACTTTTCAGAGCATCGCACAAAGCGGTTTTGTCCATCATTTTACTCCATCATTTTACTCCATCATTACTCCATCATTACTCCATCATTACTGATAATATAACTGGTGATGGAGTAATTTTCAAATCGGGGAACTGCCGGTTTACAAAATTTTTAATTCTCCGGTGAGGTTGTCAGACTGCGGACAAGTTTGACCGGGTTTGCCGCAGTAATACACTCTTCTTCCTCGAAAACAGCACAGCCGAACAGCAGCAGACAACCGTAAATTGCGGCAAATGCAAGTGAAAAATATTTCATTTTTCGCCGCCTGTTTTCTCTCTTTTGAAGTATTTTACTTCACTTGCTTTTTGTTCTCTGGCCCATTGATTTCGCAAAGAAATTGATATTTCTTTTAAATTTCTGCTTTGAATACCAATTTGGAACTTCACCTTTTCTGAAGACAAAAAAGAAGAAAAATCACTTATGATCTCATTGAATTGCGAACCATCAAACTCATAACCGGTAAAAGTCAGTTCGTTTGGCATCATTCCATGAATGTGTGCTTTAATATACCACTTGAGTTTGCCGCGCTCCCAAACGTAGTGCCATGGCAACTTATAAGTGACCCCGCTGTAAATATCGTACCAACTCCTATTGGGTGTGTGTGCCGCTGAAAAATGATACCGGGCGAAAAATGCATCAAGATTTTCAGGAGTAAAAATTTTTACATTTTCATCCGGTACAGTAAACGTAACTGTTTTTTCCGGAACAGAAACGCACCCCATCATAAACAAACAGCAGCAAACTGCAATAAAAGTTAAAATAAAATTTTTCATTTTTTCTTTCCGGACAACTGATTACAGCAATTAATTTCTTCCAAAATATTCTTTTGATGTTTAACATCTTGTGTTCTGATCATTTTCACGATTTGACCTCTGAAATAACTCAAGAAGTCCTTGGGCAGGTCATAAGAACTGGCGAAGATTGCAACCGAATATAGAAAACATGGAGACAATACCATGCTCCCGGTTCTGCGATATTCCAGGGAAACAATTTTATTGAACGCACTTATACATTCAGGAATATTATCATTGATTTGCTTGAGAAAAGAATAATTTATTTGGCGGTCTTTAAAACTATATTCCAAACAATTCAGGATATGACTATCCAATTTTGAAAACCTGTTCTGCATTTCCATATCATCTCCCAACGGAAGAATTTTCGGCACCTCGCGAAACATAAAAAAATCGTGATACAAGGTTAAGTAAATGGGATATATCGAAGGCGAATACTTTTCCATTTCTTTTTCAAGTTTTTTGCTTTTTTGATAAGCAATCTCCATATCCCAATCCAAGTTGCGAAAAGATGAAAGATAGTCTTTTGCTGAGCTTGAAAAATATTTTGGACATTCTGAATAATCATAAAAATGTTCAAATACAAAAAGAATAGTTTTAAAATTATCCTTACGATCGGTATCTTTACCCAGAAAATGCTCATTCAGCACCAAATATGCCATATGATTATACGTATAAAACTTTATTATTGCTATATCATTCGTTTTATTTTTACAGCCCGTCAACAACAAACAACCGCAAACTGCAATAAAAGTTAAAATAAATTTTTTCATTTTTCCTCCTGTTGTTTCCGGTGTGCCGTGTGAATGAGCTTTTGCAGAGTTTCAATAAAATTGCTTGCATCGGCAGTTTCTTTGCCGATGTGCAATGCCGCATTGTTGTTCCAACTGTCCGGCTCACGGTCTGCGAGAAAATAATATTTCTCGTTGCGGCAGCAAAATCCCGCAAACCATTTGCCCATAGCCAAGGGCAGACAACCGAAATTGACAAATCCGATGCCGGTCAGGATAATTGCCAAATCCAGAGAGTCTTTTACCGCCATATAAATTGGAAATACCGCTGCAAAGCCGAAAAGGAAAAGTGCCGCACCGAAAAACACCGCCGCCAATGTACCGAAAATGATGTTGTTTACAGTATGCTTTTTGTCGATCAACTCCACATTTTCCTCTATATCAAGATAGCGGATCGCCATCTCTTCATTTCCATTTTTATCGCACAAAGCAAGATCATCTTCAAACAGTTTTACATAAAAATTTTCAAACTCATGTTCTGCAATAACTTGAGTGCGTACTTTGTTCATAACGCAGTATTGACTTACCTTACAGACAAATTCATAAGCAGAATTCCGATTATCCGGAAGATAATATATTTCAAACTCGTCTTCATCAGAATCAGAATTAAAATAAAATTCTCCGGTATGGTTGTGACGCCATTCACAAATCAGCTCCCAACACATCCCCGCGAACCCCAGCGGAACCAATAATGCTCCGACAAACATCCAACTGAAAAATTTGCCCTCTTTTACCCCGAAATAAACGGCAGTTGCAATCAGAAGGAGATCAAATATCAGCGTGGTGCAGGCAAGGATCAATTTGAATACCGGCGTTTTTTCGGGAGCAGATTCGTAAAAATTGGCATAAACATTCTGCAAATCGACATTTTGTTTCCAAGTAATTTTCTGCCGCTTTTGAACTGTGATATGAAGTTGCTTTTTGTCTTCATCCAGTTCGTAACAACGAAGTTCTTTGCCAATTTTCAGAGTAAACTTTTCCATTGTCTCACTCATACCAACTATCATACACTTTTTTTATTCCGATAAAGCACCAAACAGATAACACTCCGGAAGATATACACGCTTGCCACCAATATTTACCGGGAATAACTGATGGCTCCCGGTATAACGCTCCATAAATCGCCGCTCCGGCAAAGCATATTCCACCTATGCCAAGCAAGATCATCAAAAGCAATTTAATACATTTTTTCATTTTTGCTCCTGTTGTTTTCTTTTTTCAGAACGGATGCGGTAAAGTCGTTCGGTAAATCCGCCATCTTTTTCAAAATCGGCGGCGAGGCGGGTGAGTTGTCTTGCCAGCAGAAATGTTTCCTGATTAATGAGACAAATCATCGTATTGGCGGCAACTTCTTGCTTGATGGCGTTTTTGTCGGACGAGTCAGACTTGTCGGACAGGTCGGACACCAGAAATGCCATAAGCTGCCGGAGTTGGAGCAAGTTTTCAGGGCGGGCTTGCCGGATGATTTTTGCCGTTTCTGACTCCGGTTCCCAGATCGGCAAAGTTCTTTGCCGCAAAAAAGAGCGGTAATCTTCGAGCAATTCTTCCTGCGACGCTTTGGCAACATTGGTCAATTTGAGTTCAGTTTTTTTACTGGCGGCACTGGCTTCGGAGCCTTCCACAATGTTTGCCACACCTGAACGTGCCGCTTGAACCATCTGATCAAAAGTCCGGTCTTTGCGGTCAAAATAATGTTCGCAAAAAGCGGCAGTTGCATCATAAATCAGAAGTCCGAGCTTGTACGTAACAAGTTTGCTGTATCCGCCGTGCGGAGATAGCAAATGCTCTGAAGTATCATTATTTTTCATTTTTCATCCTCGCGTTTTCCCCACGGGATGAAGAAGATGTGTCCGCCGCCATCGTGTTTTTCAAGCAAACGCCAGCAGAATGACCAGCTGTTCCCCTTGGAAGTTTCCATGATCTTGATAAAGGGGAAGAATTCCCACTTTACCTCATCCTTGAAACGGTGATAGGAAAAGAATTTATACAGCAGAGAAAAGCGGCGGCTATCGGCATCCTTGCTGTTAAGGCAGACTGCTCCCCACAGCACCCGGAAATCATACGCGTTCTCTGCGACCTTGGATGACCACAACGCGCCGCACAGCAGTCGACATTCGGCATCTTTGGCGGTGATATCCGAATACCACAATGCCCCCCACGGCAGGATCTCGGTTTTATGACAGGACAAATTTTTGATATACTTGTATTCAAACAAAAACGGATACAGCAACTTGACATGAACCAGCGAACCGTCCGGCATCGACTCACAGTCAAAGAGGAAAACCGGAAAAGAGCTATCGTAGTGTTTGCTGTACTTAAACAATGGCCACAACCAGAATTGCTGCGCATCTTTTTCAAAATCGACTTCAGCGATCGGATAGAAAACATGATGCTTGCCATAATAATAATGATACAGCAGCATACCGATATTCAACATATCCAACTCTCCGCGATCAAATTCAAATGAAAAAAGCGGAGAATAAAATTCGCTTTGCGGTCTTTCAAGAGAACGGCTGTAATATGCCAGCGGGAAAAATGCATAATATTTAATTGCTCTGGTTTCGCCCTGAATATAGTTCAAAAAATAGAACCAACCTTTTCCACGCCCGTAAATCGGAAAAATCAGAAACATATCATCCGTTTTGAAAACGTTGCCTGCCCAGAAAAAATCCTTATATCTGCAAAAAAGCGGCAATACTCCGAAACTTTTCTCATCGCGATACCATGAAGCCGGGAACACCCACAAGAGATCGTAATTTTTGACAAAAAAGG
This sequence comes from Lentisphaerota bacterium, assembly GCA_015061605.1. GTDB lineage: Bacteria > Verrucomicrobiota > Lentisphaeria > Victivallales > Victivallaceae > UBA1784. The sequence continues at coordinate 70,498 of SUWH01000015.1, forward strand.
GCAATACTCCGAAATCATTCTCATTATCATACCATGAAGCCGGGAACACCCACAAGGTATGTTTGCCGCTTATAAACAATGGAAAAAATCCGTAAGTTTCCTGCCCCCACACGACCGGTCCAGCCCAGCCCCCGGTTTTATTGAATGCCGCCAACGGCCACAAGATGCCGTGTTCGTCCTTGTCTTTGTGATAAAACGGCCGCACCGCAAAGCCCCGGTCATCAATGTCGATCAGCGGAAACAGTATGGAACGGTTCACCCCCTCCTGATAATACAACGGAAAAAGGTTGACCCCGTCCCGGTAAAAAGAGTTGTTTCCGGAAGCAAAGGGAGTATTGCGAGCCAGCCGCTCCCCGCTGATACAACCACTCAGGAACAATGCCCCCAAGACCGCAGATATAAGTAAAAGTTTTTTCATTTATTCTCCTCTTTGCCGGTAATAAAAATTGCTTTTATGGCATTTTTTATTTTCAACCGCCGGGCGGCAGATTGCTGTTTCTTTTGATATGCCTCGGCATTTTCCCATTTGTGAGGGCAATCTTCTCGTAAATCCAATGGGAAACCGTCTATCGGCTTTTTAATGATTTTTATTTTTGCGGGTTTATATAAATTGTTTTTCTTCCAATCCATATCCTTGATTCGTTCAAAGATTCTTTCAGGGACAATCAATCCACCATACTCGTACATAGTGTCATAATCAAATGTCCCGTCTACATAAAAGAAAGATGATGAGCTATAACGCAAGCGGTTACATTCAGAACAAAGGTAGCGGGTTGTGGTATCAATACACTTTCCGCGGGGTTGAATAGAGATTAGATGGCGAATGGTCACCCATTCATCACAAAGCTCTCCAGGCTGCAAAAGGTTGGTGTCAAAATAGTTTTCTTCGCAATTTATCTTTTCATGAGGATAATACAGATTGCCCATAGAAAAGTTTTTCAGTACATCATCCCATCCCAATTGTTCGAGAAAACTTTTTTTTGCGATTTTCACAGAAAAATGATGATTATATACCATATCGGATATGATTAAATCATACACACTCTTTTTGCTCAATAATTTCGGATCTGCCAGAACAGCATCTGGACAACGGTCGATGGGATAAAATTGCCGACACGAATGACAAACGTTGAAGTTATCTAATAAAATCTTACCGTAGATATATTCATCTCCACGGGGTGTAATTTCATACATGTTTTTCATTCTATCTCCTCGACCGGATATTCATTTGGCTGGATGACTCTTTTGGGAAAGAATTTGGCTTGATAATATTTTTTGCTTTCGCCGTCCAGAGGGGTAAGTTTATTCCATTGCGGAACTTTTATCACCTTATGAGGAAAGCGTTTGCCGAAAAAATCACTGAAAAAGCGGGTGGAATAAATACTACCTTTTTCGTAATCTCCTTTGTAATCGTCAAGCGCGGAAAATGGCAGTGAAAAGAAGCGCAGTTCCGATGTTTCCGGATCTCCGGCAATGATGAGCAGCTCATCTCCAGCTTCCGGAGAAAGCAGACAGGCACCCCCGGGGTTGACCGGATGGTTTTCATATTTTGGGACATAACGGAATGCTCCGGTAAATTCACCACCGATTTTTTCAGTAACGATATAGAATTCCGTTGGCCAGAGTAATTCGCCATTTCTCCGGTATAAAACAGCAAAACGGCAATCCGACTTAACGTGTTTATATTCACCATCAACACAAATCTTTTCAAAAGGTTCACCTTTGGGAATTTCCAGCGAAAAAATGGTCCGGGGACGCGTATCACTGTTTGCATCAATGCATTCGCCCACTTCCGCTTTGATCGAATTGCTCACTCCGGCAACGAACATGACCGGCAGCAGCACTATTCCTTCCATCGCCATGCACCCGGTCAGGAGCAATGCCCCCAAGACCGCAGATATAAGTAAAAGTTTTTTCATTTATTTTATCCTTAAAACAGTCGGTATCCGGATGGAAATAACCGTTGCCGCAACACCCGCTCCGACATACTGAATATATCACAAGAAGTGTGATTTGTCAATAACATAAGACCATCATGGCTGCAATCGCAGGGGTGAAGATGAAAAATTCGGGATTTTTTTAAGTTTTCAGATGGGAAAACTTGAATTTCCGGCA